>NZ_CP042582.1:709166-1418333 GCF_008728835.1 Hypericibacter adhaerens | reverse complement strand
TCCAGGACCGTGGCGCCGAGCATGGTGGGGATGGCGAGGAAGAAGGAGAACTCGGCGGCGGCGCGGCGATCGACACCCAGGCACATGGCGCCGAGGATCGTGGCGCCCGATCGCGAGACGCCCGGTATCATCGCGATGCACTGGCACAGGCCGATGCCGAACGAGGTGCCGAAGGGCAGCCGGTCGGCCTCGTGATGGCGGGGCGACAGTGTCATCGCCTCGATCAGCAGGATGACGAGGCCGCCGACAACCAGCGACGCCGCGACGATCCAGGGCGAAAACAGCACGCTCTTGATGAAGTCGTGGAGGATGGCCCCGATCACCGCCGCCGGCAGGAAAGCGATCAGGACCGACAGCGCGAAGCGCCTCTCCGCGTTACTGCTCGCCAGGCCGACGAGCGCGCGCCACAGCTTGCCCCAGTAGAGGACGACGATCGCGAGAATGGCGCCGAGCTGGATCACGACGTCGAAGATCTTGCCGAGCGGCTCGGGGAAATCCACGAAATAGCCGGCAAGGATGAGATGGCCGGTCGACGAGACCGGCAGGAACTCCGTTACGCCTTCGACCAGCCCGAGGAGGGCGGCCTGCGCCAAGACCTGGAAATCGATCATGCCTTACTGTTCCGTTATGTCGGGAGCGGCGACCTGCTGCCGTGAACCGTGGCCGCGCGGGCCCACGATCGCGAAGATCGGTGAAGGCCTGCGGAATGCTAGATCCAGCCCGCCTTGTGGAAGCGGTAATAGAGATAGCCGCAGATGCCGCCGATCGCGACCAGCGTCAGCGGATAGCCCCAGGCCCATTCGAGCTCCGGCATGTATTTGAAGTTCATGCCGTAGATGCCGGCGATGGCGGTCGGCACCGCCAGGATGGCGGCCCAGCCGGCCAACTTCTTCATCACCTCGTTGGCCTTGACCGACGAGAGCATGAGATGCGCGTCCAGGGCCGAGCCCACCGTCTCGCGCAAAGTCTCGATGCCCTGGCTCGCCTTGATCGCGTGGTCCTGCACGTCGCGGAAATAGGGGTAGGTGTCGCGGTCGATCAGCGGCACGTCGAAGCGCATGATGCGGGTGCAGATGTCCTGCAAGGGCTGCACCGCATGGCGCAGTGCCACGAGATCGCGCCTCAGGCCGAACACCTTCTCGATATCGTCCGAGGTGAAGCGGTTCGAGAAGATGTCGTCCTCGATCTGCTCGATCTCGGCCTCCATGGCGTCGATGATCGGGAAGTAGTTGTCGACCACGAAGTCCATCAGCGCGTAGAGGATGAAATCCTCGCCCTTGCGCAGCATCTGCGGCGCCGCCTCGCAACGCTGGCGCACGGCGGCGAAGGTCTCCGAGGGGCCATGGCGGATGGTGACGACATAGCCGCGGCCGATGAAGAAATGGCTCTCGCCGAAGGCGAACTCGCCCGCCTGCCGGCGCGCCGTATGCAGCACCAGGAACAGGGTGTCGCCATAGACCTCGAGCTTGGGGCGCTGATGGGCGAGATGGGCGTCCTCGATCGCCAGCTCGTGCAGGCCGAACCGCTTCTGCACCTTGGCCAGCACCTCCTCGTCCGGGTCGTAGAGGCCGATCCAGATGAGCTGGCCCGGCGCGTCGGCCACCTCATCGAGATGCTCGATGTCGATGTCCTTGACCGCGCGGCCTTCGCAATAAAGGCGGCAATTGACGACCTGCTGCGTGACAGCCGTGGTGGGCGTTCCATACATGAGCAGCACCTCGGCCCCTCATGCCTCGAGGGGTCAGCTTGAATCGGGCGGACCTTATCACGCGGGCCCTGCCGGGAGCCACCGCGGGATGAACGAAAGAGGCCGCCCGACGGTGAAATCGATGGGGCCCATGACGAACTCCTCAGGGCCCGTGCGCGACCTCGGGGATGGGGTCCCTGTCTTCGTCCGCAAACCATGATCAGACCGCTGGCAGCCCGCCCGCCCCCAAGCCGGTTTGCCCCTTCTCCGCGCCGGGCTAGACTGCGTCTCATTCGCCCGAGCCGCCCTTCCCCATTGCCATCTCCTCCCCTCATGACAACCATGCCGCCGGAAACCCTGCTCGATCCCGACGAACCCGCTCCCGTGGCCATCCACGTACCGGATGGGCGGTCGCCTTATTTCCTGACCTGCGATCATGGCGGACGGCTGCTGCCGCGCCGCCTGGGCGACCTCGGCATTCCGGCCTTCGAGCTGGAGCGGCATATCGGCTGGGATATCGGGGCCGCGGGGCTGACGCGGCAGCTGGCGCAGCGCCTGGATGCCACCGCGATCCGGCAGGTCTATTCGCGCCTGGTCTGCGACTGCAACCGCCCGCCCGAGGCGCCCGATTTCGCCACCCGGATCAGCGAGAACACCCATATCCCCGGCAATCGCGACCTGGCCCCGGCCGAGGTCGCCCTCAGGCGCGAGGAGATCTGGCGCCCCTACCAGGAGGCGATCGAGCGCCTGCTCGACGACCGCAAGGCGGCGGGACGGCCGACCCTGCTGGTGGCCATGCACAGCTTCACGCCGGTCTATAAGGGCAAGGCGCGCCCCTGGCATGTGGGGCTGCTCTATAACCGCGACCGGCGCCTCGCCGACGCGATCCGCCCTCTGCTCCAGTCGGCCGCGGTGCCCGCCGACAGCGGCCATGCCGAAGCCGGCCGGCTGCTGGTGGTGGGCGACAACGAGCCTTACCGCTTGAGCGACGAGACCGACTACACGGTCCCCGTCCATGGCGAGAAACGCGGCCTCGTCAGCCTCGAGATCGAGGTCCGCCAGGACCTGATCACGACGCCCCAGGGCCAGGCCGCCTGGGCAGCGTTCTTCGATCGCCTGCTGCGCGAGGTGCAGGGGCGGTTTGTGAACTAGGTTGTAATTTCATACGATAAAAATACTATAAATAGTCTCATGAAATTATCCCCTCCCCCTTGATGGGGGAGGGTAAGGGAGGGGGCTGCTTGCTCTCTCAACCCGGAGCGCCGCCATGATCCACCCCATGAGCACACAATCCGCGCGCACGCTGCGCCAACAGATGTCCGGCCCCGAGCGTCGTCTCTGGTATCTCCTGCGCCGCAAGCAGATTGAAGGCTTTCGTTTCCGCCGTCAGCAGCCGATCGACCGATACATCGTCGACTTCGTCTGCCTGAAGGAGCGGCTCGTCATCGAGCTCGATGGCGGATCGCATGTGGAGACGGAAGGCTATGACAAGGTGCGAACGGCCTGGCTTGAAGCGAAGGGCTATCGGGTCCTGCGATTCTGGAACAACGACGTCATGGGAAATCAGGAAGGGGTGATCGAAGTGATCCTCGAGGCGCTGCATCGGAGACCGAGCAGCCCCCTCCCTCACCCTCCCCCAGAAGTTGGGGGAGGGGATTAGTGCTTGTTATCCCCTCCCCCGTTTCAGGGGGAGGGCCAGGGAGGGGGCTGCTCGGTCTCAAAGGCGTTTCCTACCCCTTCTTCCCCCGCCCCACCCCGTCCGCGATCAACGCGATCATCTCGAACATCAGGGCCATGGCGGTCATCGCCGTGATGTTCGACGGGTTGTCCTTGGTCGGGATCATGCAGACGATGTCGCCGCCGATGATGTCGAGGCCGCGCAGGCCGTGGAAGATCTTCTCGGCCTGCCAGGCGCGCAGGCCCCGCTGCATCGGCTCCATGTTGGAGACGGCGGGCGCCTCGGTCGGATCGAGCACGTCGAGATCGAAGGTGATGTAGAGCGGCATGTCGCCGACCCGGTCGCGGATCAGGCGCACCGTCTCCTCGATCCCCAGCTCGAAGAACTCGTCGGCGGGAATGAGCTTGTAGCCGAGCTTGCTGGCGGTGATGTCGGCGCGCGGCTTGATCGGGTTGCCGCGCATGCCGAGCTGCACCGAGCGGGTCGGATCGACATGCTGCTCGGCCACCGTATAGGCCGCCCAATGCGCCGCCGAGCGCACCGAGCCCAGCCAGTGCGGGATATGCTCGTAATCGTCGCGATGGGCGTCGAAATGGAGCAGCGCGCATTTACGCCCGCCCGTGAGCCTCGCCTCCTTGCCGGCGATCGCCTTGAGGATCGGGCCGGTGATGGCGTGGTCGCCGCCGATCGAGACGGGCCGCGTGCCGGCGCGGTCGAGCCGCTTGAAGAAGCCCTCGATATCCTGGACGCAGATGTCGTTGACCATGGCGTGGGGCAGCGGCACGTCGCCCAGATCGTGGATGCGCGCCACTTCCCAGGGCACGATGCCGTATTTCTGATGCCCGCGGCGATACCAGCCCGAGACGTTGCGCACGGCGCGCGGCGCCAGATGCTGGTCGCGCTCGGTCGAGCCGTTGCCCGAGCTGTGCGGCACGCTCACGAGGCCGATATCGCAGTTCGCCGGGTTCTCGTCCCACGGACATTTGAAGAAGGTCTGGATGCCCCACCAGTACCAGGGCTCCATCTCCGCCTTCTTGCGCTGGAATTCCGCTTCGTCCATGGCGCGTCGCTCCCCTCGTTTCCCTGCCGCCTTGTCGCTCAGTGGACCGGCCCGCGGTCGGAGGCGTCAAGGGCGATGTTCCTTCCGCTCCGCCGCGGCGCCGGCCATTGGTTACGCCATGGTCCCGCTCCCCAGCGGACCGGCGCCTGTGTCATGGTATCGGCCCGGCCTCACCCCGCTTCACCGACATCCGCCCATGCCCTCCATCACTGCCTACGATTACGTGATCGTCGGCGCCGGCTCCGCCGGCTGCACGCTCGCCAACCGCCTCTCCGAGGACAAGGACGTCTCGGTCCTGATCCTCGAGGCCGGCGGCTGGGACCGCGATCCCTGGATCCATATCCCGCTGGGCTGGGGCAAGATCCTCACCAAGCGGCTTCACGACTGGATGTATTTCTGCGAGCCCGAGCCCAGCGTCGGCGGCCGCGCCGTCGAATGCGCGCGCGGCAAGGTGGTGGGCGGCTGCTCCTCGACCAACGCCATGGCCTATGTGCGCGGCAATCGCGGCGATTACGAGCGCTGGCGGTCGCAGGGGCTCGAGGGCTGGGGCTTCGAGGACGCGCTGCCCTATTTCCGCAAGCAGGAAAGCTGGGAGGGCGGCGCCAGCCGCTGGCGCGGCGGCGACGGTCCGATCTCGACCCAGACCTGCAAATACCAGGACCCGCTGCTCGACGCCTTCGCCGCGGCCGGCCAGGCGGCGGGCCATGGCTGGACCGACGATTACAACGGCGAAACGCAGGAGGGCTTCGGCCGGCTGCAGATGACGATCGGCCGGGGCCGGCGCTCCTCGGCCGCCACCGCCTATCTGCGCCCGGCCTTGAAGCGCGGCTCGCTCTCGATCGAGGTCCGGGCGATGGTCACGCGCGTCCTCATCGAGGGCAACCGCGCGGTCGGCGTCGAGTATCTGCAGGACGGACAGACCCGCCAGGTCCGAGCGGCCCGCGAGCTGATCCTGGCGGGCGGCGTCATCAACACGCCGCAGACCCTGATGCTGTCGGGCATCGGCGATCCGGCCGCGCTCAAGAAGCACGGCATCCCGGTCAAGGTGGCGCTCCCCGGCGTCGGCCAGAACCTGCAGGATCATGTATCCGTGATCCTGATGTATCTGCGCAAAAGCCCGCCCAGCCCCTTCCTGCGCGCCATGCGCTATGACCGCATCGGGCCGTCGCTGATCGCGGCCTATTGCTTCGGCACAGGCTTCGCCGCCGACGTGCCGGGCGGCATCACGGCCTTTCTCAAGAGCCGGCCGGATCTGAAATTGCCCGACACCCAGTTCCTGCTGACCGCGGCCTCGCTCGGCGCCTGGCCCTATTTCGAGCCCTTCAAGAAACCGTTCCCGGACGCCTTCGCCTGCCGCATCGTCATGCTGCATCCCGAGGCGCGCGGCACGGTCACGCTGAAATCGACCGATCCCAACGCGCATCCGCGCATCCTGCAGAACTTCCTTTCGGTCGATGCCGACTGGAAGGCGCTGAGGGGCGGCGTGCGGCTGGCGCGCGAGGTGGCCGCCCAGCCTTCGATGCAGCCCTTCATCGCGCGCGAGATCGCCCCCGGCCTCGAGAAGAGTGCCGATGCCGACATCGACACCCATATCCGCAACACCTCGATCACCGTCCACCACCCGGCCGGCACCTGCAAGATGGGCGTCGATTCCGATCCGATGGCCGTGGTGGACACGAAGCTCCGCCTGCGCGGGATCGAGGGCCTGCGCGTGGTGGACGCCTCGGTCATGCCCGACCTGCCGAGCGGCAACATCAACGCCGCGGTGGTGATGATCGCGGAGAAGGCCGCAGACCTCATCCGCGGGCGGGTATAGAGGAAAACACCGAGGGCTATCCGCAACGTCGCGGTCGGTGACGGCGTTTTGTCGTAAAAGATCAATCGCCGCACCGATGGCAACGGTTTAATGGCGGATGTCACCCCGGGGATCGGGGCGAGGAGCCCGGGCTATTGACGCCCCGCCCCTATCAATGGGCTAAATGGACTCATAATTTTGCTAAGCCCGTTCCAACCAGCCCCGCTCGGGCATGAGCGGGAACAGGGATCGGGGCGGTTCATCACCACCGAGGCCGCCCGCAGGGATGGTCGGCCAGCATTCCTGGCCTTACATCCCTTGATGTGACGACTGACAAGGCCCGGGGGCGGACATCTTGGCAGCGACAGCTTCCAGCGATCATTCGGCGCCTGCGCTCAGCCTCGTGCCGCAGGGTGCGGAAACCATCCTGCTGCGCCTGGCGGGCGACTGGCAGCTCCGCAGCGGGCTGCCCACCGCCGCCCAGGTCGACCAGCAGCTCGGCGCCAAGCCCACCGCGCAGCGCCTGGCCTTCGATGCGGGCCAGCTCGGCCATTGGGACAGCGGCCTGCTCGCCTTCCTGGTCGGCATCCAGGATCTCTGCAAGACCCGCGGCCTGGCGCTCGACGCCGGCAACCTGCCGGAAGGCGCCAGCCGCCTCTTGAAGCTCGCCACCGCCGTGCCGGAGCGCCAGGGCGCCCGCCGGGGCGGGAAGCGCGAGGGGTTCCTGACCCTGGTCGGCAAGGAGTCCCTGGCCTTCTGGCGTTCGGGCGGGCAGATGCTCGAATTCCTCGGCCTCTCGATCCAGACCTTCGGCCGGCTGCTGATCGGCCAGGCGCGCTACCGGCGCTCCGATCTCGTCGACATCATCTACGAATGCGGGGCCGCGGCGCTGCCCATCGTGGCGCTGATCTCCTTCCTGGTCGGCCTCATCCTCGCCTTCGTCGGCGCCGTCCAGCTGCAGCAGTTCGGCGCCCAGATCTATGTCGCCGACCTCGTCGGCATCGCCATGGCCCGCGAGATGGGCGCGCTCATGACCGCCATCATCATGGCGGGGCGCACCGGTGCCGCCTTCGCGGCCCAGCTCGGCACCATGCAGGTGAACGAGGAGATCGACGCGCTCTCCACCTTCGGGCTCTCCTCGATGGAGTTCCTGGTCCTGCCGCGGATGATCGCGCTCATCTTGATGATGCCGCTGCTCTGCGTGTTCGCCGACCTGCTCGGCATCCTGGGCGGCGCGCTTGTCGGCGTCGCCATGCTCGATCTCTCGGTGACCTCCTATGTCAACGAGACCCTGCACGGGGTCGGCCTCGTCGACTTCATCATCGGCATCGCCAAGAGCTCGGTGTTCGGCGTGCTGGTGGCGGTCGCCGGCTGCCTGCGCGGCATCCAGTGCGGGCGCAGCGCCTCGGCCGTCGGCCTGGCCGCCACCTCCGCGGTCGTCACCGGCATCGTCTTCATCATCGTCACGGACGGCATCTTCGCCGTCCTGACCAACGCGCTGGGCATCTGAGGGCGCGGGCGATGGCCGAAGCACCGCCGCTCCCCGACGCGCCGCCGCCCAATGCGCATATCACGGTGCGCAACCTGGACATGGCCTATGACGATTTCGTCATCCAGCGCAACCTCAACTTCACCATCAACCGCGGCGACATCTTCATCATCATGGGCGGCAGCGGCTGCGGCAAGAGCACGCTCCTGAAGCATCTGGTCGGCCTCAAGGCGCCGGCGCGCGGCGAGGTGCTGTTCGGCGACCAGGATCTGTGGAAGGCGGAGCCCGAGGAGCAGCAGCGGCTGATGCGCCGCTTCGGCATCCTCTATCAGAGCGGCGCCCTCTGGAGCTCGATGACGCTGGCGGAGAACGTGGCCCTGCCGCTGGGCGAGTTCACCGACCTCAAGCCCGCGGAGATCCAGCGGATCGCCTCGCTGAAGCTGGCGCTGGTCGGGCTCGCCGGCTTCGAGGAGTTCTATCCTTCGGAAATCAGCGGCGGCATGCGAAAGCGCGCCGGGCTTGCCCGGGCCATGGCGCTCGATCCCGAGATCCTGTTCTTCGACGAGCCCTCGGCCGGCCTCGATCCGATCAGCTCGCGCATGCTGGACGACCTGATTCTCGAGCTGCGCGACAGCCTGGGCGCCACCATCGCCGTCGTAACCCACGAGCTCGCCAGCATCTTCACCATCGGCAACAACTCGGTCTTCCTCGACGCCGACACCAAGACGATGATCGCGCAGGGCGATCCCAAGAAGCTGCGCGACGAATGCCCGGACCCGAAGGTCCGCAACTTCCTCCTGCGCGGCGAGCTGACCAAGAGCGAAACCGAGGCGGGCTGAGGGGCGGGAAAGCAGGACAGGTCGAATGGCCAAGAGATCCAATCCGAAGCTCATCGGCGCCTTCGTGATCGGCGCCATCGCGCTCGCCGTGGTCGGCGCCATCGCCTTCGGCGGCACCAAGTTCCTCGAGACCAGGCGCAAGGCCGTTCTGTTCTTCGAGGGCTCGGTCGGCGGCCTCGCCGTGGGCGCGCCGGTCAATTTCCGCGGCGTCCAGATCGGCTCGGTGACCGGCATCAAGATCAGCTACGACATCGACAAGCAGCTGCTGGAGATCCCCGTCGAGATCGAGATCCTGCCGGACATGATCCACGTCACCAGCGGCGAGCGAAACGAGAAGCGGAACATGCTGGCGCTGGTGCAGCGGGGCCTGCGGGCGCAGCTCGTGGTGCAGTCCCTCGTGACCGGGCAGGCCAGCGTCGAGTTCGACTTCCATCCCGACGCGCCGCTTCGCCTGACGGGCTACGACACCGGCGGCCTGCCGGAGCTGCCGACGGTGCCCTCGAGCATGGACACGATGCAGGCCAATGTCGCCGCCGTGCTGCAGAAGCTGAGCCAGCTCCCGCTCGACCAGATCGCGAACCAGGTTGCCACGGCGCTCGGCGGCCTGCAGCAGACTCTCAACGACGCCAGCACCCTGCTCAAGAACGTCGATGCCGGCCTCGAGCCCACCATGGCCAACCTGCAGGAGACGAGCGAGCAGGCCCGGCAGCTGATGGTGAACGCCAACGAGCGCATCGCGATGCGCGACGGCGAGCCGCTGCAGACCCTGAACGACACGCTCAAGGACTATGGCGACCTGGCGCAGCAGCTCCAGGGCAAGGCCAACACGCTCACCGGCGATCTGCAGAAGACGCTTGCCGTGCTCAACACGGCGCTGTCCCAGGTCAACGACGTCACGGCGCTGCTCGAGCGGGACATCCAGAAGAATCCGGCCCTGCTCACGCAGACGACCGACACGCTGCGCGAATTCAAGGCGATGGCGGCCTCGATCCGCGCGCTCGCGGAATATCTCCAGCGCAACCCCAATGCCCTGCTGACGGGCAAGCAGTGACCCAGGAGGGACCCATGGCTCGTGTTCCCGGCAGGATGGCGGCGGTTCTCCTCCTCGCCCTCCCGCTCCTGCTCTCGGCCTGCGCGGGGAGCAAGCCCGTCCGTTTCTATGTCCTCACCCCCCTCGCAGAGATCACGGGAGCTGGCAATGCCGCGGGCCGCGGCATTGGCGTCGGCCCCGTGGTCATCCCGCAATATCTGGACCGGCCCGAGATCGTCACCCGCAGCAGCGACAACCGCCTCGATCTCGCCGAGTTCGATCAATGGGGCGGGCGCATCGGCGACAACATCACGCGGGTCCTGGCGGACAATCTGTCGGGGCTGCTCGATACCGACCGCATCTCGATCTACCCCTGGACCGACGCGAGCTCGCTCGCCGACCAGGTCACCGTGGACATCACCCAGTTCGAGCGGGATCAGTCGGGCGCCGTGACGCTGATCGCGTTCTGGTCCATCACCGATCTGCAAAGCGGCAAGGTGTTGCGCAACGGGCGGTCCAGCATCGAGAAGCCGGTGGCTGCCGGCGGCACGGGCGGCTATGACAGCATCGCCGCCGCCATGAGCGAGGCGCTCGCCAGCTTGAGCCAGGAGATCGCGGCCGCGATCAAGGCACAGCCGGCGAGCTGATCGCCGATCGAGACGTCGGCAAACGAACTTTCGCGGCCGGTGCCGCGCCGAAGCACCCGAGGAGGGGAAGATGGCAAAGAAGAGCAAGAAGAAGAACGGCAAGGCCGCCACGGCGAAGGCAGCGCCCAAGGGTGCTGCGCCCGCGGCCAAGCTCAAGGGGAAGGACTATGAGCGCGAGCTGGCGAAGCTTCATGCCGAGCTGGTGAAGGTGCAGGAATGGGCCAAGGCGACCGGGGCCAAGATCTGCATCGTGTTCGAAGGCCGCGACGGCGCCGGCAAGGGCGGTACCATCAAGGCGCTCACCGAGCGGGTCAGCCCGCGCGTCTTCCGGGTCGTCGCGCTGCCGGCGCCGACCGAGCGCGAGCAGTCGCAGATGTATATCCAGCGCTATCTGCCCCACCTGCCGGCCGGCGGCGAGATCGTCATCTTCGATCGCAGCTGGTACAACCGCGCGGGCGTGGAACGCGTCATGGGCTTCACGCCCGAGAATGTCGTCCAGCGCTTTCTCGAGCTGGCACCCTCCTTCGAGAAGATGATGATCGAATCCGGCATCCACCTCTTCAAATACTGGCTCGAGGTGACGCCCGAGGAGCAGACGCGGCGGTTGACGGCGCGCATCGACGACGGTCGCAAGATCTGGAAGCTCTCGCCGATGGATCTCAAATCCTACAGCCGCTGGTACGACTATTCGCGCGCGCGCGACGAGATGTTCGCCGCGACCGACACGGCCTGGGCCCCCTGGTACACGGTGAGGTCCGACGATAAGAAGCGCGCGAGGCTCAACATCATCAGCCATCTCTTGAGCATGATCCCCTACAAGGAGGTCAAGCGCGAGAAGGTGAAGCTGCCGAAGCGCCAGAAGCCGCACGGCTACAAGGAACCGAACTACCCCTACAAGTGGGTGCCGGAGAAGTTCTGAGCGGCGCGTCGCCGTTCTAGCCCAACGGGCTCTGGCGCGGCGCGATCGAGCGGAAATCGTCGACGCTGAGGCAATGGCTGACGGCCTCGCCGTCGTTCGAGAGGGGGAACACGCCCCACTCGAAGACGCGGTCGCTCTGCCCTTCCCATTCGATCCGCGACAGGCCGAACTGCGGGACGCGCCGTTCGCGCAGGCGCCGATAGATCTCGAGGTTGGCGGCCTTGAGCTCCGGCTCCCAGCCGGTTTCGCTCAGCCATTTGTAGGAGAAATCCTCCTGGCCGAAACGCGCCACCTCGGTGCCGACCAGGCGATAGAACACGCGGAACGGCTCGTCCTTGAGCTCGACGATCGAGATGTAGGGCAGCCAGGGCTGGAACAGGAAGGGATCGATGTCCTGGCGGGAAGGAAAGCTGCGGCCGCCCTTCAGCGCCTCCCAGCGCCGCTCCACGCCGGCGATCATGTCGGATGCGATCGCGGGCCGCTCGACAAAACAGATGGCGTCCGCCAGCCATTCTGGATTGGACATGATGCGATCACTCTCGGGACAAAGGCGGCCGTTCCGTAAGGTCGTATTCGATGGATGATAGGCCGCCTTTCGGTTGCAGGATAGGTCCTCCGTCCCGCGCGCGGCCGGAAGGGCGCCCGTCCGCTGTAACGATTTTGGGGCCGCCCCGCTGGAGAACGGCGGCGACCCGGCTATAGTGCCGCCGGGACCGGTGGATTATCGACCTTCAGGAGAATGACCATCATGGATCGGCGGAAATTGGGACGGACCGGGCTGGAGATCGCGCCCCTGGTGTTCGGCGGCAACGTGTTCGGCTGGACCGCGGACGAAGCGACCTCCTTCGCGCTGCTCGACGCCTTCACCGATGCGGGCTTCAACGCGGTCGACACGGCGGACGCCTATTCGCGCTGGGTCCCCGGCCATAGCGGCGGCGAGTCCGAGACCATCATCGGCAAATGGCTGAAGCGGCATGGCGGGCGCGACAAGGTCCTGATCCTGACCAAGGTCGGCTCCGAGATGGGGCCCGGCAAGAAGGGGCTTTCCAAGGCCTATATCCGCCAGGCGGTGGAGGCCTCGCTCAAGCGGCTCCAGACCGACTATATCGACCTCTACCAGTCGCACTGGCCCGATCCCGAGACGCCGATCGAAGAGACTCTCGAGGCCCATGAGGAACTGGTGAAGCAGGGCAAGGTGCGCGCGGTCGGCGGCTCCAACTACGACGCGGCCGGGCTTGCCGCGGCGCTCAAGGCCGGCGACGGCAAGACCCGCGCCCGCTACCAGACGCTGCAGCCGGAATACAATCTCTACGACCGCGCCGGCTACGAGAAGGATCTCGAGCCGCTCTGCCGGAAGGAAGGGCTGGGCGTCATCACCTATTTTTCGCTCGCGAGCGGCTTCCTCACCGGCAAATACCGGTCCGAGGCCGATCTGGGCAAGAGCCCGCGCGGCGAGGATATCGGCAAATATCTCGACGCCCGCGGCAAGAAGATCCTGGCGGCCCTCGATGCGCTCGCCAAGCGCTACAGCGCGACGCCCGCGCAGATCGCGCTCGCCTGGCTGATGGCGCGCCCGAGCGTGACCGCCCCCATCGCCAGCGCCACCAGCCTCGCGCAGCTCAAGGACATCGTGAAGGCGGCCGAGATCAAGCTCGATCGCGATGCGATCGCGGCGCTCGACGCGACGGGGTGAGGGCTCCGGCCCTCGCTTTTCGCAGCAAGACGAGACCGTGCTCTTAACGCCATCCCCGCGAAAGCAGGGATCCATCTTGATCCAGCGCACCAAGCTTAAAGTTGGGTCCGCTGAGTTTTCAAACGAAGTGCAACACCAGATTAGGGTGTTGCCATGGGGAAGCACTACGAGCAGCTCTCGTCCGAAGAGCGCGCCATCATTGCCGACCTTCGTTCCAAAGGTCGCTCGATCCGCCAAATCGCTGCAGCTCTGGATCGCCCGGCATCGACGGTTAGTCGGGAACTGAAGCGCAACCGTGGCCGGCAGATCGGCTACCGGGCGGCTTACGCCCAGCAGCAGACCCGGGCCCGGCGCTGGCGCGGCTCGCGCCTGGAGCGCGACGCGCACCTGCGCCGGCAGGTGCTGGAGGGCTTGAGGAAAGGCTGGTCGCCCGAGCAGGTCTGCGGCCGGCTCGAGCGCCAGTCGGGCCGTCATCTCATCAGCCCCGAGAGCATCTATCGCTTCATCCAGGCCCAGATCACCCGCCGCCAGGACTACAGCTGGCGCCACTACCTGCCGCGCGCCAAATCCAAGCGCGGCTTTCGCGGGCGCAAGGGCGGCAGCTCCGCCCTCCACATCCAAGCCCGTGTTTCCATTGAGGAAAGGCCACCCGACGTCGAGGACCGCTCAAGTCCCGGTCACTGGGAGGCCGACCTCATGATGTTCGCTCGCTACGGCCAGGCACTCCTCACCCTGCATGAGCGATCCTCCCGCCTGCTCCTCGCCGTCAGGCCCCACGGCAAGCAGGCCGCACCGATCGCCGCCGCCATCGCCGGCCTGCTCGAACCCCTGCCCGCGACCCTGCGCCAGACCATCACCTTCGACAACGGCACCGAGTTCGCCCGCCACTACGAGCTCCACCGCCTCGACATCCAGACCTTCTTCTGCGATCCCCACGCCCCCTGGCAGAAGGGCGGCATCGAGAACGCCATCGGAAGGATGCGCCGCCGGATCCCCAGGAAAACCGATCTCGCCGCGCTCACCTCGCGCCAGATCTCAGGCTTGCTCCGGGCCTACAACAACACCCCGCGCAAGTGCCTTGACTGGCGCTCCCCCGCCGAACTCTTCTGGCAGCAGGTGTTGCACTTGGAGTGTGAATCCACCTCCCCGCTTTCGCGGGGATGACGTGGGAGCGCTGGGCAGGGGGACGATCACTCGGCAAGCACCGCACCCCTCACCCTCCCATTGCTTCGCAACGGGACCCTCCCTCTCCCCACCAAGGTGGGGAGAGGATTTTCCTCAATACACGACCACCGTCCGGATCGACTTGCCCGCATGCATGAGGTCGAAGCCCTCGTTGATGCGCTCGAGCGGCAGCGTGTGGGTGATGAGGTCGTCGATATTGATCTTCTTGTCCATGTACCAGTCGACGATCTTCGGCACGTCGGTCCGGCCCTTGGCGCCGCCGAAGGCCGTGCCTTTCCAGACGCGGCCGGTGACGAGCTGGAACGGCCGGGTCGAGATCTCCTGGCCGGCGCCGGCGACGCCGATGATGATGCTGACACCCCAGCCCTTGTGGCAGCATTCGAGCGCCTGGCGCATGAGCTGGACATTGCCGACGCATTCGAAGCTGTAGTCGGCGCCGCCCTTGGTGAGCTCGACCAGATGGGGCACGACGTCGCCCTTGATCTCCTTCGGGTTGACGAAGTGGGTCATGCCGAACTTCTCGGCCAGCGCCTTGCGGCCGGGGTTGATGTCGACGCCCACGATCATGTTGGCGCCCACCATCCGGGCGCCCTGGATGACGTTGAGGCCAATGCCGCCCAGCCCGAACACCACGACGTTGGCGCCGGGCTCGACGCGCGCCGTGTTGATCACGGCGCCCAGCCCGGTCGTCACGCCGCAGCCGATATAGCAGACCTTGTCGAAGGGCGCGTCGGGCCGGATCTTCGCCACCGCGATCTCGGGCAGCACGGTGAAATTGGCGAAGGTCGAGCAGCCCATATAGTGATGGACCATGCTGCTGCCGATGCGGAAGCGGCTGGTGCCGTCCGGCATCAGGCCCTTGCCCTGGGTGGCGCGGATTGCCTGGCAGAGATTGGTCTTGCCGCTGAGGCAGTATTCGCAATTGCGGCATTCCGGCGTGTAGAGCGGGATGACGTGATCGCCCTTCTTGAGGCTGGTCACGCCGGGACCGACATCGACCACGATGCCCGCCCCTTCATGGCCCAGGATCGCCGGGAACAGGCCCTCGGGATCGGCACCGGACAGCGTGAACTCGTCGGTATGGCAGATGCCCGTGGCCTTGATCTCGATCAGCACCTCGCCGGCCTTGGGCCCGTCGAGCTCGACGGTCTCGATCGAGAGCGGCGCTCCGGCCTTGTGAGCGACGGCGGCACGAACTTTCATGGGATCCAACCTCTTCTTGCGATGTCACGAATGCGAAGGAGCGCCGCCGGGCGCACGTCCCCGATGACGTGGGCCCGGCGGGAAAGGCAGCCCCGTCGATCAGCCTATTTCAGCGCGCCCGACGCCTTGGCGATATGGGTCGCGATGAAATCCATCAGGGGCGGCGACAGGCAGTCATAGGGCTCGAGCTTGAGCTCCCGCAGCCGCGCGCGCACCGCGCCCATGCCTTCCGGCTTGTAGCCGGATTCGATGATGGAGGAAACGAAGGCGGCGAACTCGGGCGGCGACCAGCCCTCGTCCTTCGACAGCTCGGTATGGACGAAATCGAGCCCGTAGAAGGGATGCTCCTTCTTCTCGATGCGGCCGAACATATGGACGCCGCATTCCTTGCAGGCATGGCGCTGGATCGTGGCGCTGGGATCGACGATCTTCAGCTTGTTCTCGTTCTTGGTCACCTTGACCTTGTCGCGCCCGACCACGGCGATCACGGCGAAGGTGGCACCCGCCGGCTTCCAGCATTTGGTGCAGCCGCAGGCATGGTTGTGCGCGGTCTGCGCGGAGATCTTCACCTCGACCGGATTGGTCGTGCATTTGCAGGTCAGCGTGCCGCCGGCAAAATCCTTCTTGGCCGGCTTGAAGCCGTTATCCACCGCGGGGTGGATCGAGACTTTCGCCATATCAGGGTCCTTTCCACTGTCTGTGCGCTTGGGCTGGCCTCGTTTTTCTTGCGCTGGCGCCCTCGGCCGAGGGATCTGGCTCGGCTTCCCAATCGGCAATCCAGCGTCAGGATCTCGTTCTGGCCGGGGCGGAGTATTGCACAGAGAGAAGCGGGTTTTGAGCCCGGGCGTTATAGCCAGATGGGAAGGCCGCCAAGTCGGCGGAATCCCGGCAACAAGAATGTTATAACGTATCAATTCTTGGCGTTCGCCGCGCTCAGATCGTCGGGTCGGCGATGGTGATGCGATGCATCTCGCGCCGGTGGCCGTGATAGTCGTTGAGCGGCCGGTGCTGGGTGCAGCGATTGTCCCAGAAGGTCACGGTGCCGGGCGCCCAGCGCAGCCGCGTGATGAATTCGGGCTCGATCGCGTGCCGAAAGAGGAACTCGAGGAGCGGCCGGCTCTCCTCCACCGTCATGCCGCTGAAGCGCGTCGTGTAGGTCCGGTTGACGAAGAGCGATTTCCGTCCCGTCTCCGGATGGACGCGGATGACGGGATGCTCGGTGCCCATGGTGATGAAGCCGCCCGGCTCGCCGTTCGCGTCCGGCCCGGCATTCTCCGCGCGCACCTCGCTCTCATGCACGGCCGTCAGGCGCTCCAGCAGCGTCTTCATGCCGTCGGAGAGAGCCTCGTAAGCGAGATACATGTTGGCGAAGAGCGTGTCGCCGCCCTCGGGCGGCGTCTCGATGGCGTGGAGCATCGAGCCGAGCACCGGCTTCTCCAGGAAGGTGACGTCCGCATGCCAGAGCTCGCCGAAGACCTTGCGGTCCTCCTTCTCCTTCACGACGCGCAGGACCTCCGGATGGCCGGGCAAGGCGCGGGCCGCCGTGTAGGCGAAGGTATGGAGCGGTCCGAAGCGCCGCGCGAAATCCGCCTGCTGCCCGGGCGTCAGGCGCTGGTCGCGGAAGACGACGAGCAGATGCTCGAGCAATGCCGAGCGGATCTCCGCGATCGTCCGGTCATCGAGGGGTGCTGCCAGATCGATGCCGGCGATTTCGGCGCCCAGCGCGCCCGTCAGAGGTCTCACATCCATGATCTCGATCCCATGCCGGCGCTGCAGCCGCTGTCCCTCGGGCTCGTTCCTCAAACCGATGGGCATTGACTCACCTCAATGACCGCCGGCGAGCGCCCGCTAAATTGAGCCTGCGCCGATGATGATGATACGCGCGAGCGCTTCACAAGTCTGTCACATCTTCGTCACTCCCCCTCACTAGCGTCGGAACATGACAGAGAAATCGAAGATCGCCGAGGTCCTGGACGAGCGCAGCCTGCTCCTGCCGGAGCTGATCGATCGCGCGCTCGCCGCCAACGCGCGGGTCAAGTTCGCCTTCACCTGGCTGCAGGCGGCGCGCGCCCAGGCCGAGGCGCCGGGGACGACGCCTCCCGATCTTGGCGCCGAGCGCCGCGCCGCCGGCGTGGGCGATGCCAGCCTCGACAGCGCGCTGGGCGCCTCGCATCGCAACGGGGAGAGCTATGTGATCCCCGGCGCGAAGAAGCTTCTGGGCGCTGTCGTCGAGGATCTGGATGCGATGCTGGCGCCCGTCGCCGCCGCCGGCCAGGCCGCGATCTTCGAGCCCCGGCGCACCCGGCTGGGCCACCTGCCCGATCTGGCCGGCGACCGCGTGCCGCTGGATTTCATTTCGGCCGCGACGCGGGCCCGGCGCGATGCCGGCGATTCCCTGCATCTGCTGGTGATGGACCTGCACAAGGCCATCAACGGGCTGCAGGCCGGCCTTGCGGAGGAGACGCTCGACGGCGCCCGGGTCTATCGCCTCGCGGCCGAGGACCGGCCGCTGATCCAGGCCTTCATGCGCGGCCTCAACCGCACGGCGCCGCTCAAGTTCGACCATCCCGGGCTCGGTACCACCGCGACGCGGACGGGGTCGCGGCTCGTGATCCAGAACGACATCGGGACGACCGATTCCCACGTTCTCATCGTCCATGTCGAAGGGCTCCGGTTGTCGGTCACCTATACCGACGTCCATTCCCGCCGCCTGCGCTTCTTCCAGGAGCGGCTGCACGATTTCGCGATGAACTGGACCGAGACGCGGGCCCGCCATGTCGCCGGCCTCGAGGAGGACGAGTTCTACCACGCGACCGGCAGCTTCGACGCGCCCAACCAGACCTCGCTCGCGGCCTGCCTGGCGCAGATCGGCGCCAGCCTGGTGTTCCTCATCGACTGGAACCGGGCGCGCAAGCGGCTGCGCGCGATCCTGCCCAAGGCGGTCGCCACCGACCTGCTGCGCTGGGCCGCCGAGGAAGAGGTCGGCCACCGCGGGTTCCTGGTCGCGGGCGGCGAGAAGCTGGTGTTCCAGGCGCTCGACACCGTGCGCAAGGGTGTCGCGCCCTTCGGCATGCCGCTGGTCGAGCTGATCGGCCAGGAGCAGGCGATCGAGTTCATGCGCGTCGTGCTGCGCGCGACCAGCGAGGGCCTGCGCGCGAAGCGCAGCGAGGCCGCCATCTTCGAGGAGATCCGTGCCGACCTTCTGGTGCGGCTCGAAGGCACCAGCGACCGGCTGCTCGACCTCGTGCTCGATCATGCGGCCCTCACCCTCGATATCGGCGAGCTCGTGCGCGAGACGCTGATGCGGGCCAGCGCCGGCGAAGGCCAGAGCCTGCGCGAGCAGCGGGCCAAACGCGCCAAGCGCTGGGAAAGCGACGCCGACCGGATCCTGGTGCGGGTGCGCGGGCTGATCGATCCGCGTGGGGTCCCCCCGGCCTGGCGCGGCGTCCTGGAATCGGCGGACGACGCGGCCGACGCGCTCGAGGAGGCCCTGTTCCACCTGGCCCTGCTGCCCGATGCACGCGGCACCACGGAATTCGACGCCCCGGGCGAGCTCGATCCGCTCGAGCGGCTGGCCGCCCTGGTCGCGGGCGGCGTGCAGAGCTATGTGCGCGTCCTCGCCGCGGCCCGCCGGGTCCATCGCGGCTCCAGCCACGAGGAAGTGCGCGATTTCCTGGCGGCACTCGAGAGCGTGCGGGAGATGGAGCATGCGACCGACGAGGTCGAGCGCGAGGTCGTGGCCGGCCTGATGCGCGGACAGAGCGACGCCAAGCGCCTGTTCCTGCTGGCGGCGGTCGCCGAACAGCTCGAGCAGGCGGCCGACGGCCTGCTCCATGCGAGCCTCATGGCCGGCGACCATGTGCTGGGCGAACGGTTGAGCGGCTAGATGTGGAGCCTCAACAGGTTGTTCCGGGCCAAGGGGAGTCTGCTGATGGGCGACTTTGAACCGATACTGCCATGAGGTCGATGCCAATTGTAGCGGTGTATCCAGTTGGGCAGTTCGGCGGCGCGCTGGCGTGAGGTGTTGTAGGCGCGGGCGTAGGCCCATTCGCGCAAGGCGGTCTGGATGAAGCGCTCGGCCTTTCCGTTGGTCTTGGGTGTATAGGGCTTGGTGCGGATGTGCTTGAGACCTAGCCGTTTGCAGGTTCTGCGGAAGGCGAAGGCTTTGTAGCAGGAGCCGTTGTCGGTCATGACGCGCTCGACCTTGACGCCGAGGCTTGCGTAGTAGGCGACAGCGGCTTTGAGGAAGGCGATCGCACAGCCTTGGCGCTCGTTCTTCATCACCTTGGAGAAGGCGATGCGCGAGGCGTCGTCGATGGCGACATGGACGAACTCCCAGCCGATGCCGCGGGCGTTGCTCTGGCCTCGGCGGTCGCCTGTGATGCGATGACCTACGCGATTGAACTTGCCCAGCTTCTTGATGTCGATGTGGATCAGTTCGCCGGGGTTGTCGCGCTCGTAGCGGCGGACCTCGACCGGCTCAAGGGCACGGAATTTGTTCAACCCGAGCCGCTTCAGAACACGGCTCACCGTGGCCGGTGAGACCCCAAGCTCGGCGGCGATCGCTTTGCCCGTCAGCCGGTCCCGCCGCAGCGCCGCGATACGCTCAACGATCGCCTGCGGCGTAGGCCGGTAGAGCCGGTGAGGACGTGAGCTGCGATCCTGCAAACCCGCAACTCCTTCCGTCCGAAAGCGCTTCACCCACTTGCGCACCGTGCGCGGGCAGACGCCTACGGCTTCGCTCACGGCCTTCGGCGTCTGCCCGCTCGCAACCAGGCCAACCATCCACTCTCGACCGCGCGCCGTCAGACGGGCATTCTTATGGACGTTCATCCGGTCCCTCTCCTTGGAAAAACTGAGGCTTCGACAACCGTCAGCTTCTCCCGGCAGGGGCCGGATGGACAACCTGTTGAAAGCTCACAGCTAGAGCATTTTCCGGCGAAGGGGAGACCGGTTCGCCGTAGGAAATGCGACCAAACAAAGGAATCCAGGACGTCTCCCGATTCAACGTGATCGGGAAACGCCCTAGGCGGCAGGAACGCCCGGCAAGACGCGACGACAGAGGATCCGCTGACGATGTCCGACAAGAACGAAGCCCGCCTGTTCTCGATCGACCGCGACACCGCGGCCCCGGCGGACACGCTGCTGCCGGCCGTGGGCAACAAGGCCTTCAACCTCATGCGCCTCGCGGCTTTGGGCCTGCCGGTCCCGCCCGGCTTCGTGCTCTCGACCGATTTCTGCCGCGAGTTCGCGGCCGCCGGCCATCGCTTGGCCGCCAGGCTGCCGGAGCTGCTGGCGAAGGAGATCCGGCGCGTCGAGCGCGCCTCGGGCCTGCTGTTCGGCGACAAATACCGCCCGCTGCTGGTGTCGGTGCGCTCGGGTGCCGCCGCCTCGATGCCGGGCATGATGGACACGCTGCTCAATATCGGCCTCTCCGACCGGACCCTGCCCGGCTTCGTCGCGCTCACCGGCAATCCGCGCCTCGCCTGGGACTGCTATCGCCGCCTGATCCAGTCCTTCGCCGAGACCGTGCATGGCGTGGCGGCGGCGCCCTTCGATGCCGCCGTCGCCGAGGCGCTCGGCCGTGCCGATGCCGCGGCCCTGCCCGAGCTCGACACGCTGTCGCTGCGCGAGCTGGTGCGCGCCCTGCTCGAGGTCTATGCCGACGAGGTCGGCGAGCCCTTCCCGCAAGATCCCGCCGAGCAGCTCGAGGCCGCGACCGAGGCGGTGTTCCGCTCCTGGGAGAGCCCGCGCGCTATCGAGTATCGCCGCCTCAACGGGCTCGACGGGCTGGCCGGCACCGCGGTCACGATCCAGCGCATGGTCTTCGGCAATGCCGGCGGCCAGTCCGGCGCCGGGGTCGGCTTCACCCGCGATCCCGCGTCGGGCGAGAAGAAGCTCTATCTGGATTTCGCCGCCAACGCGCAGGGCGAGGATGTCGTCTCGGGGCGCTGCGGCCTGACCCGGGCCGACGGGCTCGAGCGGCTGATGCCCGATCTCTATGGCGAGCTCCGCGAGGTCACGCAGAAGCTCGAATCCGCCTTCCTCGATGTGCAGGATTTCGAGTTCACGATCGAGGAAGGCAAGCTGTTCCTGCTGCAGACGCGCCGGGCGAAGCGCACGCCCTGGGCGGCGCTGCGCATCGCCGTCGACCTGGCCGAGGAAGGGCTGGTCACGCGCGAGGCGGCGCTGGCCCAGCTCGCCTCGGTCGATCTCGACAAGCTCGCGCGCCGGCATGTGCATGCCGGGCAGCCGCCGCTCGCCCGCGGCGTGCCCGCCAGCCTGGGGGCCGCCTCCGGCCCGATCGCCTTGTCGAACGAGGCGGCGGAGCTGTTTGCCAAGGAAGGCAAGCCGCCGATCCTGGTCCGCGAGGATACCGTCACCGCCGACATCGCCGGCATGGCGGTCGCGGCCGGCATCCTGACCGCCCGCGGCGGCCGCACCTCCCATGCCTCGGTCGTGGCGCGCCAGCTGAACAAGGTCTGCCTGGTCGGCTGCGAGGCCCTCGCAGTCGCGGCCGACGGGCGGAGCTGCCGGATCGGCGGCGAGCGGCTGCAGGAAGGCGATATCGTCACGCTCGACGGCGAAGGCGGCGGCGTCTACCGGGCCGAGGTCGCCGTGAGCGAGGAGCGCCCCCTGGCCGAGCTGGCCAAGGTCGCGGCCTGGCGCGCGGCCAAAGCCGCGCATCACGAGACTCTGCCCGTGACGGTCGACGAGCATCATCGCGCCCTCGCGCCCAGCGCCCTGCTCCATCTCGACCGGTCCGCCTAGGACGAGGCCCGATCAGCCCGTCGCTGTCGCGGCGGCCTCGCGGAATGCCGCTCGATAGGCCTCGACGGTCTCGACCACGTTCCACCCGAACACGGCCACGAAATCGTCCGCGGCGGCAATCTTGGCGACGATACGTGCGGCCTCGGCCGGCGATCGCGCGGTCGAGACGAGACCTTCCGGGACGCCCGCGGCGGCAAGCCCGCGTGCCAGGCGGTCGGCGATCTCGCCCGGCGGCTTGCCCCGGCGAAAATTGTCGTGCTCGCAGCAGACATAGCGATCGAAACGGCCGGCCACGACCGCGGCGCATTCCCCGAAATGCGAATCCGGCCGGTTGCCGGGCGCGGTCAGGACGCAGATACGCCGGCCCTGCGGAGCCGCCGCCTCGATCACGGGCATCATCGCGGTCAAGGAGGCCGGATCCGTGGCCCGGTCGAACAGGATGCGGACAGGCAGCCCCTCGACGAAATTGGTCCGCCCCCTGGAAGAGGCGACCGTGATCTCGTATCGCGCCAGCCCCTCGCGGATATGGTGCGGCGCCACGCCCAGGCCGAGGGCGAGGCCGGCCGCCGCCATCGCGTTGGCGACGTTCGGCCGGATGAGCCCGCCCCGGCTCGCCGGGAAATCTTCGGCTCCGATCAGCGGCACCGCCGCGCCTTGCGCATCGACATGGACGATGGTTTCCCGGCCTTCGACGGCGCGGATCACGATGGCTTCGCCGCCGCTTCCGAGATGCGCCCGGACCTCCGGCGAATCCGGTTCGAGGGAGAACAGGATGGTCCTGAGCCGGACGCGGCAATCCCGCGCCATCGCCGCCGTTCGCGGATCGTCGGCGCCGAGCACCACGGCCTTGCGCGCCGCGTCGAGGACCTTGCTCTTGAGCGCCGCCATCTCGTCCAGCGTCTCGACGCCATGCATTCCGATCTGCTCGCGCCCAACATTGAGGAGGGCCGCCACGTCGCAGCGGTCGAGATACATGCCGTCCTGCAGCAGGCCGCCGCGCGCCGTCTCCAGCACGGCGGCGGTCACGGTCGGATCCTGCATCACGATCGAGGCGCCGTGGGCCTCCGCATGGTCGCCCGCCAGGACCAGCTCGCCGTCGATGGTGACCCCTTCCGTCGTCGCGTTGCCGACCGCGTGGCCGGCGGCCTCGAGGATGCGGCTCAGCATCAGGGTCGTCGTCGTCTTGCCCTTGGTGCCGGTGATCATCGCGGTCGGGATGCGACCCTCGTCGCCGGGAGGATAGACCGTCTCCAGGACGAGCCCCGGCACATCCAGATTGGGGTTGGCCTCGGTGTGAGGATGCATCCCGATCGAGGTGTTGATCTCGCAGATGCCGCCGCCGACCTCGCGCCAGGACCGGCCGATATCGGGACAGATGAAGTCCACGCCGGCGACCATCAGCCCCAGGGCTTTCGCGGCCCGGATCGCGGCGCGCAGATTGTCGGGGTGAACGCGTTCGGTGACATCGAGGCTCGTGCCGCCGGTGGAGATGTTGGCATTGGCCCTGAGCTGCACGCGGCGGCCGGGCTCGGGAACGCTGTCGCGGGTCTGGCCTTGCTGGACCAGGATGCGGTCGGCCTCCGCGTCGAGCGGGAGCAGCTCCAACGGTCCGAAGATGCGCCGGGGATTCCGGTTCTCGATCGCCGCCAGCTCGGCGACGCTGTGCCGGCCGTCGCCCACGACCGAGGCCGGAATCCGCTGGGCGGCCGCGACCAGCCTGCCCTTGATGATGAGCAGGCGATGATCTTCGCCCGGCAGGAAGGTCTGCAGCATGAAGGGCTCGCGGCCCAGCGACACCCGCTTCAGCACCGCCTGCAAATCCTCGGCATTCCGCAGGCCGGAAAACACGGCCCGCCCCTTGTCGCCCAATACCGGCTTCAGCACGACCGGATAGCCCAGCCTCTCGGCGACCTTCAGCGCCGAGGCCGCATCCCGGACGGGCGCGAATTGCCCGACCGGCAGCTGCAGCTGCGCCAGGATCCCGAGCGTCAGCAGCTTGTGCTGGGCGAGCTCCCGGCCGAGCCCGGATTCCGGCGTCAGGGCGCTGCTCGTCATCCGGTTCTGGCGCACGCCCTGGCCGAGCTGGACAAAGTTGGACCCCGCCGCCGTCCGGGACCAGGGAATCCCATGCCGCTCGACCGCCTCGACCATCTGGTGCGTGGCCACGCTCAGGCGCCGCTGCCTGATGCGCTGGATATGGCCCATCAGCTCGGCCTCGACCGCATCGCCGTCGGCCGGCGATTGGATGATCCGGTCGGCGAGCTGCACGGCCATGGGGAAGCAGGCTTCCGCCAGGAAGGGATCGCGGCAGGCGAAGAAGACGATCGCCGTCTTCTTCACCGGATTGCGCGAACCGACGCCCCAGAGCGGCGGCGAGATATCCCCGATCCGCTGGAGCTGCTGGGCGATCCTCGCCACGAACTCGGCCGCGTCCGATGCATCCCGCTCATCGGCCGCACCGGCAAGCCGCTCCCGCAGCAGGGCCCGGACCGGCGCCGAAAGACCCGCCGTCGTCCAGCCGAAGGCGTCGCCCAGCTCCAGGTTCCCCGCCATGACGGGGATCGGCGCATGGATATTGCGCCAGAGGAAACGCCGCCTGCCCTTGAGCCTGATCAATGAACCCCGCGCCCCGCCTGATCCGACCGGCCGGTCGAGCCGTCATTCCTAGCATGGGGGGCGGGCTGCCGGCCAATGGAGTGCCCTGCCGGCGAGCGCGAGGCGGGAGCGGCGGCCTCCCGGCCTCGCGCCGCCGTCCCGTTCGTTCAGGCGAGGCGCCAGATGGCCACCGGCGGCTCGGCCTTGACCGGGGAGACGACGTTGTCGAGCTCGAGGGCCGCGCGGGGCAGCGAGAAGCGCTCCTGCATCCGCGCGTCGTTCTCGGTCAGCTCGCGCATCAGGCAGCAATATTCGAGCTGCAGCCCGTTGGGGTCCTTGAAATAGATCGAGCGAGCCCAGCCGTGATCCATGACCTCCGACACCTCGACGCCCTTGGCGCGCAGCTCCTCGCGCTTCTCGGCCAGCGCCGCGGCCGAGCCGGCCTCGAAGGCGAAATGATAGAAGGCGGCCGGCACGCCGAGCCCGCGATTGATGCCTGCGTCGTATGTCGCGGGCACGCCGGCGATGCCGCGGGACTCCATGAAGGCGATGAGCTGGTCATGCCCGACATCGAAGAAGAGATGGCGGATGCGCCCGCCTTCCTCGATCTTGATGGTGTCGGCGACGACCACCTTGAAGCCCAGGACGCCCTCGTAGAAGGCACGGGTCTTGTCGAGATCCTGGGTCGAAAGGCCGATATGGGAGAGTCCGTGGTGGCTCATCTGGCTCGCTCCTGTGCGTGACGCTCGAGCGCGCAACGGCGTGGCGCCGGGGGCTCGAACGATTTCGGTTCAGCTCGAGGAGGAAGCTAGGCGGCGCGGATGTCGGAACCGCATCGCGCGGCCGGCAAAAAATGCGTCTGTTGTTTCTGCGATCCGCACGGCAGATGAAAAGCCCGTCAGGATTCCAGCCTGGACCGGGCGGGACGGAGCCCGAGGCGTGCATCACCGACGCCGCCGGCTGGCCGGCACGGTTGCCGTCGGAAACGGCCGGCGGTTTGCCGGAAGACCGGGAAGAGGCTGGGTGGTAACCAACTGAGGAAGTTGGTGGGCGCAGCAGGACTCGAACCTGCGACCCGCTGATTAAGAGTCAGCTGCTCTACCAACTGAGCTATGCGCCCAGCCTGCCATCGGGGCCGGCCGCCAGGGCCCGCCCGAGGAACGCGGCGATATAGCAAAGCCACCCCCGCTTGTCGATAGCTTTGCGGGACCGGCCTGGGGATAGAAGCGGCCCGCCAAGCCCCTGGCGGAGCGGCGGATTCCCTTGCTCTGGCTGGACCGCGGGCGGCTGCGCTAAGATGCCGCCTGCCGGGGTTGCCGGCGACGCCGAGGCATCCTCCCGCCGCCGGGCCCCCCGAGCCAACGAGACACAAGAGTGCCGGGACATCGTCCTATTTTGCCACGGGAGACTTTCATGAATCGCCGTTCTGCCCTTTGCGCTGCCTTCGGCGGCGCCTTCGCCCTTGCGCTGGCCCTTGCGGTCCAGCCCGCCGCTGCCGCCGACATGATCGGCAATTGCGAGCTGACCGGCGCCAAGGGCTCGATCCCCCTGAAACCGGCCATCCCCGGCCAGCTCACCGTCGAGGTCAATCTGCCGGCCCCGGGCTGGTGGAACGGCGACACGCCCGAGACCATCAAGGACGGCTACGAATACTGCTTCGCTGCCAACATCGCGCACCGCGCCGGCCTCGATAAGGTCAAGGTCGTGAACGTCGCCTGGGACGCGCTGGTCGCCGGCCAGACCAAGAATTTCGACCTGGCGCTCTCCGAGATCTCGATCACCGAGGAGCGCAAGAAGGTGGTCGATTTCTCCGTCCCCTACTTCTCCTCGGACATCGGCGTGCTGGCGAAGAAGGGTACCAAGGTCGAGGGCATGACGATGAAGACCCTGCGCATCGGCGTGCAGCAGGGCACGACCGGCGCCGACTTCGTCCATGACAAGCTGAAGCCGACCAATCCCGAGAAGGTCTTCCCCGACACGCCCTCGATGTTCACCGCGCTCCAGGCGGGCCAGATCGACGTGGCGATGACCGACACGGCGATCGTGCTGGGCCAGGCCGCCGTCTCCAACGGCATGTTCGTGGTGGTCGGCCAGTATTCGACCGGCGAGACCTATGGCGCGCTCTATCCCAAGGCCTCGCCCAACGGCAAGATCCTCGACCAGATCATCCAGGCCCTGATCGATGACGGCACGCTGAAGGCGCTGTCGGCGAAATATCTCGCCGGCGCCTGGGGCGCCGACCCGGCCACGATCCCCTACTTCAAGCCGTAATCGCCGGCCTTCCGCGATTCGCTCGAAGGTGCCGGAACCCGCCCCCTTGAAGACACTCGCTCCAATCCCCTCCCCCGTCTTCGGGGGAGGGCAGGGAGGGGGATGACTCGGTCTGCGATCTTGTTACGGTGCGAAGGGGCTGATACCGAGCAGCCCCCTCCCCAACCCTCCCCCAAAAGTTGGGGGAGGGGATTTGCCGCTTTCGGCAAATGCGATTGTCCTGCCTCGAGGGGAAGGGGAAGAAGGTGAAGCTGCAATCGCGCTGTTCGCACCTGGGAATCCCGCGATGAGCAGCAGCACCGCGCCGGAGCCGGCCCGGCCGCCCCGGCGGCGGGTCGTTACGCCGCCGAAGGATGCGGTCACGGCGGCGAGCCTGGCGCTCGCGGGCGCGCTCGCCGTGATCGCCGCGACCTGGTGGCTGCGCAGCGTCCTGAGCGGCGTGCTCGTGGATCTCCAGGTCGACGGCGCGCTGGGCGAGACCCTGCTGCTGATCGCCTCGGTCGCCTCGCTCCTGCTGCTGCTGCCGGCCTACCGCGCCTGGCAGGCCGCCCAGCGCGGCCGGACGGCGCGGCTGGCCGCCGACGTCATCACGGCGCGGGTCCAGGGCGCCGCGGCCCGGACCTGGTGCTGGTACACCTTCGGCTATGCGGTGGCGGTGCTGCTGGTGCTCGCCATCGCCCTTTTCATCGTGCTCAACGACGTCGCGGTCGGCCGCACCTTCTTCTTCCTGCCGCTGATCTTCGATTCCTTCTACCTCGTCTTCGACGCCTTCTGGGTCAACGTCTTCATCTTCTGCGTGGCCGAGGTGTTCGTCCTGATCTGGGGCCTCGTGGTCGCGATCGCCCGCCTCATCCCCGGCGAGCCGGGCCGCCCGATCCGCATGATCGCCACCGCCTATATCGACGTGTTTCGCGGCCTGCCGGCGATCATCTCGATCTATCTGGTGGGCTTCGGCCTGCCGCTCACGGGCCTGCCGATCATCCGCGATTTCCCGCTCGAATGGTACGCGATCCTGGCGCTCACCCTCACCTACGGCGCCTATGTCGCCGAGGTCTATCGCGCCGGCATCGAGAGCATCCATCAGAGCCAGACCGCGGCCGCCCGCTCGCTCGGCCTCTCCTACGCCCAGACGCTGCGCTATGTGGTGATCCCGCAGGCCGTGCGCCGCATCATCCCGCCGCTCCTCAACGACTTCATCAGCCTGCAGAAGGACACGGCGCTGGTGAACGTGATCGGCGCCATCGACGCCTTCAACCAGGCGAAGATCGTGGCCAGCAACCATTTCAACCTGTCCTCGGTCACGACGGTCGCCTTCCTCTTCGTCGTGATCACCATCCCCCAGGCCCGCTTCGTCGACCGGCTGATCGAGCGCGATCAGCGGCGCATGCGGGCGGCGGGCTGAGGAGATCGGGAACAGCGCCATGGCCTTCCTCGAGATCCTCAATATCGAGAAGCATTTCGGCCCGCACCCGATCTTCAACGGGCTGACGCTCACGGTCGAGGAGCATCAGGTGGTCTGCCTGATCGGCCCCTCGGGCTGCGGGAAATCCACGCTGCTGCGCTGCATCAACGGGCTGGAGCAGATCCAGGGCGGCGAGATCCGGCTCCATGGCGACCGCGTCACGGGACCGGGCGTCGATGTCAACGCGCTCAGGCGCGATGTCGGCATCGTGTTCCAGAGCTACAACCTCTTCCCGCACATGAGCGTGCTGGAGAACGTGCTGCTGGCGCCGCTCAAGGTGCTGAAGATGGACCGCGCCGAGGCCGAGGCCCGCGCCATGGCCCTCCTGAAGCGTATCGGGCTCGAAGCGAAAGCCAAGGAGTTCCCCGACCGGCTCTCCGGCGGCCAGCAGCAGCGCGTCGCGATCGTGCGCGCGCTCGCCATGGAGCCGATGGTGATGCTGCTCGACGAGATCACCTCGGCGCTCGATCCCGAGCTCGTCTCCGAGGTCCTCAACATCGTGCGCGACCTGGCGAAGGAAGGCATGACCATGCTGCTCGCCACCCACGAGATGGGCTTCGCCCGCGACGTGGCGAGCAAGGTCTGCTTCCTTCACGGCGGCAAGGTCCACGAGGAAGGCCCGCCCGAGCAGATCTTCGGCAACCCGCAGCAGGAACGCACCAGGGCGTTCCTCAAGCGCATCATCGAGGCGGGGCGGCTTTAGCCGGCGTCCCAAACGGGGGCGCGAAGCGACACCACACCGTCATCCCCGCTTTCGAGCGTGTGAAGAAATCGGCGATGCCAAAGAACTCTCTCGCCCCCTCCCGTTGCGGGAGGGGGTAGGGGGAGGGGCGATGCCGTGCGAGGTCCTGGCAAATAAGCGGAGCCTGATCTGCTCGGGCTCGCTCGCTTGGCGCCCTGTCTAGGCCTTCTGCCTCCAGAGCGGTGATTGATCGCAGGGATGCCCCCGGCTGCGTCCGTGGCACCCCTCCCCCTACCCCCTCCCGCAAGGGGAGGGGGCTTGAGTGTTTGCCACGCCCTTGCGTGGTGCTCTCGATTTCTTCACGCGCTCGAAAGCGGGGATCCATCCTAATCCAGACTACCAAGCTTAAAAATGGATCCCCGCTTTCGCGGGGATGACGAATGAGTGGATGAGTCTGCGCCTAGAAGATAGAAGAGAGCGACGCGCCATCCTCGATCCGCTCGAACCATTCCGGCGTCACGCGCGGCGCTTGGCCGTCGAGATTGGGCGCGCCCAGCCCGGCCCGGACATGCGACGCCGAGACGCTGCGCGTCTCCAGGCTGAAGCGCGTGATGAAGCTGGCGTCGGCGACGCTGCCATGGAGATGGGCGGCGGAGAAGCACAGCAGGTCGCCGGGCTCGATCACGATCGCCAAACCGTCCTCGGGCTCGAGCGGAACCGTCGCCACGGGAAGGACCGGGTAGCCTTCCGCCCTCCCCTCGGCCATGCGGCGCTTCAATTCGTGATAGTCCCAGGCGGCCGAGCTGTTCTCGATCGGCCGGCTCCAATAGTCGGGAAACATCACGATCGAGCGCGTGCGTGCGAGGGGGTAGAGCGGCGTCCACCAGTTGATCTGCTGCGGGATGTTCGAGCCCCAGCTGTCGCGATGGGGTGCCAGGGGCATGATCCGGCGCGCCTGGTGGCTGGCGTTCGAGGGCACGAGGCGGAGCTGCAGCCCGTCGAAATAGGTGTCCTCGGGCGGCAGTCCGGTCTGGGCCACCGCCTCCCCGATCTGCCGCAGCAGCGCCTTGTCGGCGCGGACCTGGCTGCGGAGCGCCCGCACGCGGGCCAGGAAGAGATCGGGCGCCAGCCGCGTCTCGGCGCGCTCCGGATCCTCGTCGCCCAGGCCGGCGCGGACCATCTCGTCGATCGTCCGGCAGAGCGATCGCAGGGCCGGCAACTGCCGGAAGATCAGGATGTCGCCGGCAAAGATCCGCGCGCCGAGGAGGTCGGCCGGAAGAGCGCCGTCGAGGGTTTCAAGGGCGGGCATGGCGGGATGCTAGCAGACCGGAAGCCGGGCAGCCCCAACCCAGCTTGCCGCATCAGCCCTCGTCGCCGTGCCCCTGCCCCAGCTTCAGATCCCGGTTGACGCTGACCGCCTGGACCAGGCCGAAGCCCATCAGGAGCGAGAGCATCGAGGTGCCGCCATAGGAGATGAGCGGCAGCGGCACGCCCACCACGGGGATGAGGCCCATCACCATCGCCATGTTGATGAAGACATACAGGAACAGGCTCGAGGTGATGCCGAAGGCGAGCAGCCGGCCGAACTGGTTGCGGCTGCGCAGCGCGATCAGGATGCCGTAGAGCAGCACCAGCGCGTAGAGGCAGAGCAGCGTGAGGCCGCCCACCATGCCCAGCTCCTCGGCCAGCATGGTGAAGATGAAGTCGGTCTGGCGTTCAGGGAGGAAGTTGAGGTGGCTCTGGGTCCCCATCAGGAACCCCTTGCCCAGCACGCCGCCCGAGCCGAAGGCGATCTTCGACTGCATGATGTGGTAGCCCGAGCCGAGCGGGTCGCTCTCGGGATTGAGGAAGGTCAGCACGCGGTTGCGCTGATAGTCATGCATGAAGCCCCAGCCGATCGGCAGTGCCGCGACGCCGGCGGCCCCGATCAGGATGAACTTCCACATCCTGACACCGGCGGCGAAGAACATGAGGCCGCCGATCAGGATCAGCATGCCGGCGGTGCCGAGGTCGGGCTGCACCAGCACCAGGCCCGCCGGCAGCAGCACCAGCAGGAGCGGCGGCACGAGCGGCAGCGGCAGGTGTCGGCGGATATCCTCGAGATCGAGCCGGTGGAAATAGCGCGCCAGCGCCACCACCAGCGCGATCTTCATGATCTCGGAGGGCTGGAGCTGGAAGAACTTGAAGTCGATCCAGCGCTGGGCGCCCATGCCGATCTCGCCCGCGATCTCGACATAGACCAGCAGCAGGAAGGCGAAGCCGTAGAAGGCATAGGCCCAGCGCAGCCAGAAGCGCAGGTCGGTCATCGCCACGACCATCATCAGCCCGAGGCCCACGATCAGGCGGGCCCCCTGGCGCGACATCCAGGGATCGACGCTGCCATTGGCGGCGGAATAGAGCATGGCGAGCCCGATGCTGGCGATCATGACCAGCAGCAGCACCAGGCCCCAGCTCACCTGCTTCAGCTTCTGGCCGGTCGAGAGCTCGGCCTGCGAGCGGCCGAAGGGGGTGCCGCCGAAATGGGTCGGGCCGATCATGCCGGTTTCTCGTTGTTCTGGGCCACCTGGTCGTCCGGGCGCTTGCGCGCGGGATCGCGCGTCTGGGCCTCGATCAGGATGTCGCGCGCGATCGGACCCGAGACCACGGAGCCGCCGCCGCCATGCTCGCTCACCACGGCGATGGCGTAGCGCGGCGCATGGACCGGGGCGAAGCCTATGAAGAGCGCATGGTCGCGCTGCGGCCAGGGCAGGTCCTCGTTCTTGCGCACGCCGCTGTTGCGCTCGCTCATGGTGATGCGGCGCACCTGGGCGGTGCCGGTCTTGCCGGCCAGCTCCATGCCGGGGATGGTGATGCGCGAGCGGTAGGCGGTGCCGTTGGGGGCGTTGCTGACCTGGTTCATGCCCTCGAGCACGACCGCCAGATGCTCGGGCGAAACGCCGAGCGAGGGGAAGGGCGGACGCTGGATCGTGCCACCGCCGCCTTCGCGCAAGGCGGTGCCGGTATCGGGCGCGAAGACCGCCTCGCGATGGAGCCTGGGCTGGATCGCATAGCCGCCCGAGGCGAGGCGCGCCGTCAGCACCGCGAGCTGGAGCGGCGTGGTCAGGATGAAGCCCTGGCCGATGCCGGCCACCAGCGATTCGCCGGGATGCCAGATATCGCCCATCGTCGCCTTCTTCCAGGCGCTGTCGGGGATGAGGCCGGGTTTCTCGGCCGGCAGGTCGATGCCCGTGAGCTGGCCGAGGCCGAAGCGATGCGCCATCTTCGCGATCGGGTCGATGCCGATGCGCCGCGCCAGGTCGTAGAAATAGCAGTCGCAGGAATGGCGGATGCCGCCGATCATGTCGAGATTGCCGTGGCCCTGCTTCTTCCAGCAATGGAAGCGGGCCGAGCCCAGCACGGTCACGCCGTTGCAGAAGACGGTGTGATCGGGGCCGATCCCCTGCTCCATCGCCGCCATGGCCACGACCGTCTTGAAGGTCGAGCCCGGCGCATAGGTGCCGTTGAGGGCTTTGTTGGAAAGCGGACGCAGCGGGTCGGTCGTCAGCGCCTGCCATTCGGCGCTGGTGAGGCCGCGGTCGAAGGCGATGGGGTCGTAGCTGGGCGTCGAAGCCATCGCCAGCACCTCGCCCGTCATGATGTCGAGGCAGACGGCGGCCCCGCTGAGCTGGGAGGACAGGCATTGCTGGGCGAAGGTCTGCAGGCCCATATCGAGCGTGGTGACCAGGTCCTTGCCCGGCACGCCCTCGTCGCGGGAGAGCTCGCGGATCACGCGGCCGACGGCATTGACCTCGACCTGGCTGTTGCCGGCCGAGCCGCGCAGGTCGGTGTCGTACTGCTTCTCGACACCGCTCTTGCCGATGCGGAATCCGGGCAGCTCCAGCAGCGGGTCGCCGGTGAGCTCCGCCTCGGCGACCGAGCCGACATAGCCCAGGACGTGGGAGGCCATGCCGGCATAGGGATAGAGGCGGCTCTGCTCGACCTCGATCGAGACGCCGGGCAGGTCGGGCGTGTTGACCTCGACGCGCGCCACCACCGGCCAGTCGAGATTCTCCTTCACCGTCACCGGCACGAAGGCGCGGCTGCGGCCGACCTCCTTCATGATCCGCGCCCGCTCGGACTCGCTGATCGTGACGATCGACTGCAGCGCCTGGAGCGTGCCCTGGAGATCCTCGGTCTGCTCGGGCGTCAGCACGATGCGGTAGTTCTGGTCGTTGGTCGCGAGCGGATTGCCGAAGCGGTCGAGGATCCGGCCCCGGCGCGGCGCCAGGAGGCGCAGGCTGATGCGGTTCTCCTCGGCCAGGAGCTTGTATTTGTCGGATTCGACGACCTGGAGGTAGTACATGCGCGCGGCGAGGCTGCCGAGCGCCACGAGCTGCACGCCGCCCAGCATGGCCGCGCGGCGGGTGAAGGTGCGGTAGAGCTGCTGGCCGCTTTGCATGGTCATGGGAGGGGCTGTCCGCTCAGGCCTGCTGCGACAGGAGCCAGCGCTGGGCGCGGGCGAAGAGATAGGCGACCGCCGGATAGAGCCCGAGATCGACCAGGTAGTTGAAGACCGCCGGCCGCGGATCGACCAGCTGGACGGCGATCAGGCTGGTCGCGACCCAGGCCATGATCATGGCGCCGGCCGAGACCATCATGTAGCCCCACCAGACCACCAGGAAGGGCTGGCCGATGAAGAGGCGGCGCTGCGACAGGGTCAGCGCATAGACCGACACCAGCACCAGCGTGCCGACGCCGAGCGGCGCCATGCCGAAGAAGTCCGCGAGCACGCCGATCACGAAGACCAGCGGCAGGGGCATGGCGGTCGGGCGGTGGATCGCCCAGTAATAGACCGACATCAGCGCGAACGAGGGGCTGACCGGCTGCCAGAAGGGCAGCGGCACCGGGATCGAGCCCAGCAGCATGAGCAGCAGCGTCAGCGTGGCGGGCCAGAGCCGCTGCGACCAGAGATCGAGGCGCTGCCAGAAGCTGGAGCTCATGGTCCGGACACGATCCTTCACATCCAGGCGCCGATGCGCCGCCTAAGGGCGCCCGGAGGCGCCCGCCTCGTCAGGGTGCGCGCGGCGGCGCGCTCGGCGCCGGCGCCGCGGAAGCGGCCTCGGCCGCCGCGGCGACAGGATCGTCGCTCAGCACGCCATCGAGGCCGTAATCCACGATCTGCAGGAATTCCATATGGTCCCAGTCCACGAAGGGTGCCACCGACACCACCCCGTCCGAGATCCGGTCGATCACGCCCACCGGCAGGCCGGGCGGGAAGGCCCCGCCGTCGCCCGAGGTGACGACGCGGTCACCCACCTGGATCGAGAGGCCGGGCTTGAGATAGAGCAGCTGCGGGCGGTTGGAGTTGTCGCCGGCCAGGATGGCCCGGTCCCGGGTCCGCTCGACCATGACCGGCACCCGCGAATTGATGTCGGTCAGGAGCAGCACCCGCGCCGAGCGGGTGCCGACCTCGCTGACCCGGCCGGCAAGCCCGTCCCCGGTCATGGCGGCCTGGCCCTTGCGCAGGCCCGATTTCTCGCCCGCGGAGATCAGCACCTCGCGCACGAAGGCGCCGGTATGGTCGCCGATCACCCGGGCGCTGATGAAGCTGGAGCGGGGGTCGGGCACGAAATGCAGCAGGTTGCGGAGCTCGCGGTTCTCGGCATCGAGGCGCTGGGCGATGTTCTGCCACTCGACCAGGCGCTGGCGCTCGATCCGCAGCCGGGCGTTCTCGGCCCGGAGATCGACCAGTTCCTCGAGATTGGCGAAGAGGCCCTCGGCAAAGCTGACGGGCTCGGACAAGGCCCCCAGGATCGGCGCCACGGCGTCGGAGACGGCGGTGCGGGCCTGCGAGACCATGGGACCGTTGGCACGGCCGAGCACCATCACGCCGATGGCCGCGGCCATGACCAAGACCAGAGCAAGCCGGTGAACCAACGCCCGCAGCGGCGAGGCCAGGCGCAGCGCGGAGCCGGTCCGCTGCTTCATTTCCTGTCTCCGCAGCGAATGCCCATCCGGAGGTCGCAACGACTCGTTGCGACTCCGCGTATCACGATAACGCGATCGTGGAATCGGGCAAAGCGGATTTCAGCCTGATCGATCAATACATATTGATGAGGACGTTCTTGAGCGTCTTCATCTCCTCCAGGCAGCGCCCGGTGCCGAGCGCCACGCAGGTCAGCGGATCGTCCGCGATCGAGACCGGCAGGCCGGTCGAGTGACGCAGCACCAGGTCGAGGTTCGAGAGCAGGGCGCCGCCGCCGGTGAGCACGATGCCCTTGTCGACGATGTCGGCGGCGAGCTCGGGCGCCGTGTGCTCGAGCGCCACCTTGACCGCCTCGATGATGGCGCCCACGGGCTCGGCCAGGCTTTCGGCGATCTGGCGCTCGGTGATGACGAGCTCCTTCGGCACGCCGTTCATCAGATCGCGGCCCTTGATCTCCATGACGCGGCCGTCGCCATCCTCGGGCGGGCAGGCCGAGCCGATCTCCTTCTTGATGCGCTCGGCCGAACCTTCACCGACGAGAAGGTTATGGTTGCGGCGGATATAGGCGATGATCGCCTCGTCCATCTTGTCGCCGCCGACGCGCACCGAGCGCGAATAGACGATGCCGCCGAGCGAGAGCACGGCCACCTCGGTGGTGCCGCCGCCGATATCGACCACCATCGAGCCGGTGGGCTCGGTCACGGGCAGGCCGGCGCCGATCGCGGCCGCCATCGGCTCCTCGATCAGGAACACGCGGCGGGCCCCGGCGCTCTCGGCCGATTCCTGGATGGCGCGGCGCTCGACCGCGGTCGAGCCCGAGGGCACGCAGACGATGATCTGCGGGCTCGCGAAGCTGCGCCGGTTGTGAACCTTGCGGATGAAATGCTTGATCATCTCTTCCGCGACCTCGAAGTCGGCGATGACGCCGTCGCGCAAGGGGCGGATCGCGGTGATGTTGCCCGGCGTGCGGCCCAGCATCATCTTCGCCTCGTCGCCCACGGCCAGGACGTGCTTGCGCCCCTTGACCTCGTGGATCGCCACCACCGACGGCTCGTTCAGCACGATCCCGCGGCCCTTGACATAGACCAGCGTGTTCGCCGTGCCGAGGTCGATCGCCATATCGGCGGACAGCATCCCCAGCAATCTACCCAGCATTGGTACCTACCTCATCGCCTGTGAGCCGACAAAAGGCCTGTCGCCTTGTCGTCTGCATTGTCTGGAAAGCGGAGCCCCCTCAGCCCCGCGGGGTTCACGCGGAAAGCGCGGCTGGCGCGGTCTTCTGCCTCTTGGTCAACAGCTTGTTGAGCGCATGCAGATAAGCCTTGCAGGAGGCCACCAGCGTGTCGGTGTCGGCCCCCTGGCCGTTCACTGTCTTGCCGTTTTCCTCCAGCCGCACCGTCACCTCGGCCTGCGCATCGGTACCGGCCGTGACGGCATTCACTTGGAACAGCTGCAGCCGCGCCTCGTGCGGATAGAGCTGCCGGATCGCCTTGAAGGTCGCGTCGACCGGGCCGTCGCCCGTGGCGCGCGTCTGTTTCACCACGCCGTCGATCTCGAGCTCGAGGTCGGCCTGCTGCGGCCCCTTGGAGCCGGCGATGACCTGGAGCGAGACGAAGCGGATATGCTCGTTCGAGCGCACGACCTGGTCGTCGACCAGGGCCACGATATCCTCGTCGAACACGTCCTTCTTCTTGTCGGCGAGATCCTTGAAGCGGCGGAACGCCTCCTCGACGGCGTTGTCGCCGAGCTCGAAGCCCAGCTCCTTGAGCTTGGACTTGAAGGCGTGGCGGCCGGAATGCTTGCCCATGACCAGGGTCGAGCGGCTGAGGCCCACCGATTCCGGGGTCATGATCTCGTAGGTGCCGGCATGCTTCAGCATGCCGTCCTGATGGATGCCGGATTCATGCGCGAAGGCGTTGGCGCCGACGATGGCCTTGTTCGGCTGGACCGGGAAGCCGGTCACGGTCGAGACCAGGCGCGAGGCGCGGGTGATGACCTCGGTATGGATGCCGGTCTTGTAGGGCATGGCGTTCTGGCGCGTGCGCAGCGCCATCACGATCTCCTCGAGCGCGGCGTTGCCTGCCCGCTCGCCCAGGCCGTTGACGGTGCATTCGACCTGGCGCGCGCCAGCGCCGACGGCGGCCAGCGAGTTGGCGACGGCGAGGCCCAGATCGTTGTGGCAGTGGACCGAGATGATCGCCTTGTCGATGTTGGGCACGCGGTCGAACAGCATGCGGATCAGGGACGCGAACTCGTCGGGCACCGCATAGCCCACGGTGTCGGGGATGTTGATGGTGCCGGCGCCGCACTTGATCGCGGTCTCGACGCAGCGGCAGAGGAAATCGTGCTCCGTGCGCGAGGCGTCCTCGGCCGACCATTCGACATCGCCGCAGAGCTTGCGCGCGTAGGAGACGCTGTCGATGATCGCCTGGTGCACCGCCTCGGGCTCCATCTGCAGCTTGAACTTCATATGGAGCGGGCTGGTCGAGATGAAGGTGTGGATGCGAGGAGCTGCCGCGCCCTGGAGCGCTTCCCAGGCGCGGTCGATGTCCTTCTTCGCGGCGCGGGAGAGGCCGGCGACCGAGCTGGTCTTGACCAGCTTCGCGATCTCGCGGACCGCCTCGAAATCGCCGTTGGAGGCGATCGGGAAGCCCGCCTCGATCACGTCGACGCCCATCTCCTCGAGAACGGCGGCGATGCGCTTCTTCTCTTCGAGATTCATCGATGCGCCGGGCGACTGCTCGCCATCGCGCATGGTGGTGTCGAAAATGACGACGCGGTTGGGATCGCGACCCGTGTCCATAGCTCTAACCCTTCGGCATCTCTGGTTTCGAGAGCGGCTTCGACCGGTGTGCCCTGCACGGCGCAGAAAGGCGGCTTGAGCCCACGCCTCCGCCGGTCAGGGACGGATCAGTCAAAGCGTCCGAAGCTCCAGAGACAGGGCGGGCCGTCCACAGGTTGACGATGAGTTGGCCGGGTTTTGCCGTAAGTCAAATTATCGCGGCAAATCAAACGCATATGGCCAGCTCAAAGCCCGATTCATGTCCGGTCCGCAGCTTTGTAACCTTGCTTGAGGTTGGTTAACAAGTCCTTTCGGACCGCGCCGTTTTCTCAATGAATCAGCGTGCTGCCCCGTCCGTTCCACCGGGACTTGCCAGGAAAGCGGCCCCCGGCCGACAATGATCCGGGTTCCGGAGCAGAAGGAAATTCCAGCCATTTCCATAAGATCGCGGGCATCCCGGGCGGCCGCCAGGCCGGTTCGGGCCGATGCCCGCCCCTGTTCCGCAGAAGCCCCGTCAAAGTTAACAAACCGGTAAGAACAACCTAGGGAGGAAATGACCATGCCAAAGAGCCTCAGCCGCCGACGCGCGGAGGGCTTCGTTCGTGATTATGCCGCGGGCCGGGTCGATCGCCGGCGCTTCCTCAAGACGCTGGCGGCCGCCGGCGTCGGGCTCGGCACGATGACGATGGGCGCGCGCTTCGGCGCCGCCAAACCGAACCTCACCTATTACACCTGGGCCTCCTACGACAATCCGAGCTTCCACAACGCCTATGTGAAGAAGAACGGCGGCACGCCGAACTACGCGATCTTCGCCGACGAAGAGGAGGCGCTGCAGCGCGTGCGCAACGGCTATCGCGCCGATGTCGCCCATCCCTGCACCAGCAACGTGCTGCGCTGGCACGACGCCGGCATCATCAAGCCGGTCGACGTCAGCCGGCTGCAATACTGGCCCGACGTCTATGACGGCTTCAAGAAGGTCCGCGGCGTGGAGATCGACGGCCAGTTCTTCCATGTGCCCTGGGAATGGGGCAACAGCTCGGTCGCCTATCGACCCGACAAGATCGAGGTCAAGGAGGAGAGCTACGGCCTGCTGCTCGACGAGCGCTACAAGGGGAAGATGTCGGCCTTCGACAATTCCGAGGAGGTGCCGATCATGTCGGCCATCCTCGCCGGCGCCAAGGATCCCTTCACGCTCACCGAGGACGAATACCCGAAGGTCGAGGCGGTCATGACGCAGCTCAATGCGAACATGCGCTACTACTGGACCGACGCGACCGAGATGCAGCAATCGCTGGCCTCGGGCGAGATCGTCGCGACCACGGCCTGGAACGACGTCGTCAAGTCCATGGCCGACGCCGGCGTCCCGGTCAAATACATGACGCCCAAGGAAGGCATCCTGACCTGGGTCTGCGGCATGGTGCTGATGAAGGACGGGCCCGGCGACGAGAACCAGGCCTACGAGTTCATGGACGCGATGCTCTCGCCCGAAAGCGGCGTGGCCCTGATGGAGAACTTCTATTACGGCCACTCCAACCGGAAGACGCTGGACCAGGCCGACCCGGAGCTGGTGAAGGGCCTCGCCCTCGACCAGGCGGAGGAGCGCATCTCCGACCCCAAGACCCATTTCTTCGAGCCCCAGGCCAACGACCAGCGCGAACGGCTGATCGCGATGTTCGAGAAGGTGAAGGCGGGGCTGTGATTGCGCGGTAAAGAGAAAGGCCTCGTCTTCCTGACGGAAGACGAGGCCCCGATTTTATTATCCCCTCCCCCGCTTCGCGGGGGAGGGTTAGGGAGGGGGCTGCGTGCTGTTGGAGACCGAGCAACCCCCTTCCTAGAGCGGATTGAGATTAGGCTCGATATCCAGAGTTCCTGAAGTAGTTTGCGCATTCGTTTGGCGAGAATGCTGGGAGGATGTCGCCGATCGCATCGCAGACGGTGTCTGTGGATCGTGCGGCGGCCTTGCGCAGCAGGTGCTTGAGTTTGGCGAAGACCTGCTCGATCGGATTGAGGTCCGGGGAATATTTCGGGAGGAAGAAGAGCTTGGCCCCTGCCGCTCGGATGGCGGCGCGAACGGCTTTGCTTTTGTGGCTGCCGAGATTGTCCATGACGACGATATCTCCTGGCTTGAGGGTCGGAACCAGCACCCGCTCGACATAGAGCCGGAAGCGCTCGCCGTTGATCGGTCCATTGATGAGCCAGGGTGCCTCGATGCGATCGTGGCGCAGGGCGGCGAGGAAGGTCATGGTCTTCCAGTGGCCGTGCGGGGCCTTGCCCTTGAGCCTGGTGCCTGAGAGCGACCAGCCCCTGAGCGGCACCATGTTGGTCTTGGTCCAGGTCTCATCCAGGAAGACCAACGCGCGGGCGTCGATCCGCCCCTGGTACTCAGCCCATTGCCGACGCCTTCGCGCCACGTCCGGGCGATCCTGCTCGCCAGCCACCAGCGTTTTTTTTGAAGGTCAGGTTCTGCGCATGCACGAACTCCCAGACCGACCGGATGTCCACCTTCAGCCCGCGCTCCGCAAGCTCGCCGACCAGACCTTTCAAGGTGAAGTCCCGCGTCCGCACCCGTTCCACCAGCCAATCATGATGCGCGCCGCGGATCGACTTCGGCTTATGGCCGCCGATCTTCCCCGGCGCCACGCTGCCGGTCTCCCGGAACCGGCGTACCCAGTGAACCGCTGTGCTGATCGCAACCCCATAGTGTTGCGCCGCCTGGTTACGTGACATCCCGCCGCTCTCTACGGCCGAAACAACCCGCTCCCGCAGATCCTTCGAATACGGTCGGCTCATGCATACTGGCCTCCAGCTCCAGCCAGCATCTTGAATCAGAAATCTCCCGATTCGGGAAGCCCTCCCGATTCACACCAATCTCAAAACGCTCTAGCCTTCCCCCGCAGTGCGGGGGAAGGGACAGAGCGAGTTGCCGAACTCAGTTCTTCGTCTTGTCGACCAGCTTGTTCTTCGCGATCCAGGGCATCATGCCGCGCAGCTTGGCGCCGACCTCCTCGATCGGATGCTGGGCGGCGCGACGGCGCATCGCCTTGAAGCTGGGCTGGCCCGCCTGGCATTCCTGCACCCAGTCGCGGGCGAAGCGGCCGGACTGGATGTCGTCGAGGATGCGCTTCATCTCCTTCTTGGTCTCCTCGGTCACGATGCGGGGACCGCGCGTGTAATCACCGTACTCGGCGGTGTTGGAGATCGAGTAGCGCATGTTGGCGATGCCGCCCTCGTAGATGAGGTCGACGATCAGCTTCACCTCGTGCAGGCATTCGAAATAGGCCATCTCCGGCGCGTAGCCGGCATCGACCAGCGTCTCGTAGCCGGCCTGGATCAGCGCGGTCAGGCCGCCGCAGAGCACCACCTGCTCGCCGAAGAGGTCGGTCTCGCATTCCTCGCGGAAGTCGGTCTCGATGATGCCCGAGCGCCCGCCGCCGATGGCCGAGGCGTAGGAGAGCGCGATCTCGAGCGCGTTGCCCGAGGGGTTCTGCGCCACCGCCACGAGGCAGGGCACGCCGCCGCCCTTCTGGTATTCCGAGCGCACCGTGTGGCCCGGACCCTTGGGGGCCACCATGAACACGTCGATGTCGGAGCGCGGCTCGATCAGGCGGAAATGGATGTTGAGGCCGTGGCCGAAGGCGATGGCGGCGCCGGGGCGCATATTGGCGTGGAGATCGTCGGTATAGATCTTCGCCTGCAGCTCGTCAGGCGTCAGCATCATGACGATGTCGGCCCATTTGGCGGCGTCGGCGGGCGTCATCACCTGGAAGCCCGCGGCCTCCGCCTTCTTGATCGAGGCCGAGCCCGGCTTCAGCGCGACCCGCACGTCCTTGACGCCGCTGTCCTTGAGGTTGAGGGCGTGGGCATGGCCCTGGCTGCCATAGCCGACGACGGCGACCTTCTTGCCCTTGATCAGGTTGACGTCGGCATCACGATCGTAATAGACGCGCATTCTCGTCTTCTCCTCTGTCTCTGCCAGCAGGGGCCGGCGCCCGTTCCGGGGGCCGCGGCACTGCCGTTCCGATTGAATGGCAGGCTCAACCCCGCCGGTACCGCCGTGCGGCGTGCCTCTTTCTTAGCGTCAAAGCGCCTCGGGGCCGCGTGCGATTGCTGCAACGCCGGTGCGCGATACGTCGACCAGTCCCAGCGGCTGCATCAGGTTGATGAAGGCGTTGAGCTTGTCGGTCGAACCCGTCATCTCGAAGACGAAGGATTCGATGGTCGAATCCACCACGCGGGCGCGGAAGATGTCGGCGATGCGCAGGCTCTCGACCCGCTTCTCGCCGGTCCCGCGGACCTTGATGAGCGCCAGCTCGCGCTCGAGGCTGGGGCCCTCGGCCGTCAGGTCGCTGACCCGGTGCACCGGCACCAGGCGGCGGAGCTGGGCCTTGATCTGCTCGATGATCATCACCGTGCCCGAGGTCACGATGGTGATGCGCGAGAGGTGGCGCTGGGCGTCCACCTCGGCCACGGTCAGGCTCTCGATGTTGTAGCCGCGGCCCGAGAACAGGCCGACCACGCGGGCGAGGATGCCGGGCTCGTTGTCCACCAGCACCGAGATGGTGTGGCGCTCGATCTTCTGCTGTTCAGCCATGGCACTTACACCAGCACCATGCCCTCTTCGGAGACCGGCTTCGCATGGTCCTCGGGCCCGAGCAGCATCTCGTTATGCGCCGCGCCGGACGGGATCATCGGGAAGCAGTTCTCCGCCTGGTCGACGCGGCAATCGACCACGACGGTCCGGCGGGTCTTGATCATCTCGTCGATGGCGCCGTCGAGCTCGGAGGGCTTCTCGATCCGCAAGCCCACGCCGCCGAAGGCGTCGGCGAGCTTGACGAAATCGGGCAGCGAATCCGTGTAGCTCTCGGAATAGCGGCCGCCATGCAGCAGCTCCTGCCACTGCCGCACCATGCCCATATACTGGTTGTTCAGGATGAAGATCTTGACCGGCAGCTTGTACTGGCAGGCGGTCGAGAGCTCCTGGATGTTCATCAGGATCGAGGCCTCGCCCGCGACGTCGACCACGAGCGCATCCGGATGCGCGATCTGCACGCCGATCGCGGCCGGCAGACCGTAGCCCATGGTGCCGAGCCCACCCGAGGTCAGCCAGCGGTTGGGCTCCTCGAACTTGAGGAACTGGGCCGCCCACATCTGGTGCTGGCCCACCTCGGTCGTAACATAGGCGTCCTTGCCCTTGATCGCCGCATAGAGGCGCTGCAGCGCATATTGCGGCTTGATGATGCTCTCGGAGTTCTTGAAGCGCAGGCAGTTGCGGCCGCGCCACTCGTCGATCTGCTTCCACCAGGCGGCGAGCGCCTTCTGGTCCGGCTGGACCTGCTTCGCCTTCCAGAGCTTGATCATGTCCTCGAGCACATGGGCGACGTCGCCCACGATCGGCACGTCCACGCGCACGTTCTTGTTGATCGAGGACGGATCGATGTCGATATGGATCTTCTTCGAGTGCGGCGAGAAGGCGGCGATCTTGCCGGTCACGCGGTCGTCGAAGCGGGCGCCGACGGCGACCATCACGTCGCAATCATGCATCGCCCAGTTGGCCTCGTAGAGGCCGTGCATGCCGAGCATGCCGACGAATTGCGGATCGGAGGCCGGATAGGCGCCGAGCCCCATCAGCGTCAGCGTGCAGGGGAAGCCCGTCATCTTCACGAACTGCTTCAGCAGCTGCGAGGCCACGGGACCCGAATTGATCACACCGCCGCCGCAATAGAAGAGCGGCTTCTTGGCCTTGGCCAGGAGCTCGACCGCGGCCTCGATCGCCCTTGGGTCGCCCTTCACCGGCGGGTTGTAGCTGCGATGCTTGCGGGCGCTGGCCGAGGGCGCGCCGGCATAGGAGGTCTTGGCCTGCAGCACGTCCTTGGGCAGGTCGATCACGACCGGGCCGGGCCGGCCGCTGCGCGCGACATGGAAGGCCTCGTGCACGATGCGCCCCAGATCGCCGACATTCTTCACCAGGTAGTTGTGCTTGGTGCAGGGCCGGGTGATGCCGGTCGTGTCCGCTTCCTGGAACGCGTCGTTGCCGATCAGATGGGTCGGCACCTGACCAGTCAGGCAGACGATCGGGATCGAATCCATCAGGGCGTCGGTCAGGCCGGTGACGGCGTTGGTGGCGCCCGGGCCCGAGGTCACCAGCACCACGCCGACCTTGCCGGTCGAGCGCGCGTAACCTTCCGCCGCATGCACCGCCGCCTGCTCGTGGCGGACCAGCACATGGCGCAGCGCGTTCTGCTTGAAAAGCTCGTCGTAGATCGGAAGGACGGCGCCGCCCGGATAGCCGAATACGACGTCCACACCCTGGTCCAACAAGGCCCGGATGAGGACAGACGCACCGATCATCTCCTGCGCAGACATTTTGCCGATCCTTTCGCTCGAAAACTTCGGAGCCGATTCCTAGGGCTCCGCTGGGATTTCGGCCTGGCCAATTCGCGGGCGCAAAAACCCCTCCCGCCCGGTCCTTGCCGGCCGGCGCGAGGGTCCCGACCCTAGTCAGTCGCTGCACTGCGGTCAACAGCTAACGGCAAATCTTCGAAAAGAATTTACGAAAGAATCTTTCCAAAAATTGCTCATCGGCAAAACCCGGTGCCAGCGGATCGGTCTCGATCCGCAGCGCTTCGGGGAGGCGGTGGCGGAACCAGGTGAACTGCCGCTTGGCGTAGCGCCGGGTGGCCTGCTGACCGGCCGCAACGGCTTCATCCAGCGTGGTTTTCCCTGCGAGGTAACCGCCCAGCTCGGCCACGCCGATCGCCTTCATCGCCGGCAGGGCCGGGTCGAGCCCGAGCGCGAGCAGGCCGCGCACCTCCTCGAGCGCGCCGGTTTCGACCATGTGGGCGAAGCGCCGGTCGCAGGCGGCATAGAGGGCCGCGCGCGGCGGCATCAGGAGACAGGCCTGGAAGGCCAGATCGGGCGGCGGTCCCTGCTCCGCCTCCGCCTGCCAGGCCGAAAGCGGCTTGCCGGTGGCCTCGTAAAGCTCGAGCGCGCGCAGGATGCGCTGGCGGTCGGTGGGCTCGATCCGCGCCGCCGCCACGGGATCGCGTGCCCCAAGCTCCTCATAGAGAGCGGCCAGCCCCCCCTCGCCCTTCATCTGCGCCTGGAGCCGCCGGCGGATCTCCTCGGGGACAGCCGGCAGGTCGGCGATGCCCCGCATCAGCGCCTCGAGATAGAGGCCGGTGCCGCCCACCAGGATCGGCAGGCGGCCTTCGGCGCGGGTCGCCGCGATCGCATCGAGCGCCAGCTCGCGCCAGCGCCCCGCCGAGCAGGGCTCGGCCGCCGGCAACCTGCCGAAGAGGCGATGGGGCACCAGCGCCATCTCGCCGGGCGTGGGCCGTGCCGAGAGGACCGCCAGCTCGCGATAGAGCTGCATGCTGTCCGCATTGATGAGCGTGCCGCGGAGCCGCTGCGCCAACGCCAGCGCCAGCGCCGACTTCCCGCTCGCCGTGGGACCGGCGATGACGAGGACGTCCGTCTTGGAATCTCCTCCCCCGTTCAGGGGGAGGGCCAGGGAGGGGGGGTGCTCGCTATCCGACATCGCGCAGCCCCCTTCCCAACCTTCCCCCGTTCCGGGGGAAGGGACAGAGGTCGTCACCCCTTGTTGTCGATGCGCACGGCGACCCACTGGAAGTCGCCGCCGCGATAGACCAGGAGCGTCACCACGCGATAGCCGTTGCTCTTGGCATCATCGACGCGTTTCTTCACGTCCGCAGGCGTTTTGACCGCCTTCTGGTCGACCTCGATGATGACGTCGCCTTCCTGCAGGCCCTTCTCGGCGGCGGCGCCGTTGGGATCGACCGACGAGACGAGGACGCCGGCCACGTCCGCCTCGAGCTTGTACTGGTCGCGCAGGCCTTGCGTCAGCTCGGTCACGACCAGCCCCAGCAGATCGACCTTGCCGCTGTTGTTGGGCGCGGTCGAAGGCTTGGTGCTGGAGGGCTGGGCCGAGGCCTGCTCGGTCTCCTCCGCGAGCTCGCCGACCTTGACCGACAGGGTCTTCTTGTCGCCCTGGCGCCAGATGACGACCGGCACGTCCTGGTTGATCGGGGTCTCGGCCACGACGCGCGGCAGCCGGCGCATCTCGTCGATCGCATGGCCGTTGAACTCGAGGATCACGTCGCCCTGCTTGATGCCGGCGGCGTCGGCCGGGCCGCCCGCCGTGACGTTGGCGACGAGGGCACCCTTGGCCGCCGGCAGGCGCAGGCCTTCCGCCAGCTCCGGGCTCACGCTCTGGATCCGCACGCCGAGCCAGCCGCGCCGCGCATGGCCATATTCGCGCAGCTGATCGATGACGGTGCGGGCCAGGTTCGAGGGGATCGCGAAGCCGATGCCCACGCTGCCGCCCGAGGGCGAGAAGATCGCCGTGTTGATGCCGATGACCCCGCCATCCATGTCGAACATCGGGCCGCCGGAATTGCCGCGGTTGATCGAGGCGTCGGTCTGGATGAACTCGTCATAGGGGCCGGCATTGATGTCGCGCTGGCGCGCCGAGACGATGCCGGCCGTGACCGAGCCGCCGAGGCCGAACGGGTTGCCGATGGCGAGCACCCAGTCACCGATGCGCGCCTTGTCGGAATCGCCCCACTGCACCGCCGGCAGCGGCGATTTCGGCTCGACCTTCAGGAGCGCCAGGTCGGTCTTGGTGTCGATGCCGATGATCTTGGCCTCGAGCTCGCTATCGTCATGCAGCCGCACCGTGATCTGGTCCGCCCCCTCGATCACATGGTTGTTGGTGACGATGTAGCCCGAGGGATCGATGATGAAGCCGGAGCCGAGCGAAGTGGCCCGGCGCGGCTCGGGCTGGCGCCCGTTGTCGCCGCCGCCGTTGCCGCCATTATCGCCGTCGCCCCGCTGCTGCCGGTCGAAGAAATCCTTGAACATCTCCTCGAGGTCCTGCTGCGAGTTGTCCTCGTCGCGCAGCACCTGGGTGGTCGAGACATTGACCACGGCGGGGAGAAGCGTTTCGGCCAGATCGGCGAAGCTCTCCGGCGCCGAGCGCGCCGCGGCCGGGGCGCCGGTCAGAGCCAGGGTCGCGACCAGGGCGGCAGCGGCGGCGCTCACCCATCGAACGGACGTCAGGAAAGCGAAGGCAGGACGGGACGACACGGGACTTGGACCTCCGGACTCTTGGGCCGTCCCAGGGGCCGCCGATCGGCTCCGTGGACGAATAGGGAACAAGATTAGGCGAATTCGATGGCGGCTGGGTGAAATTTCCCGCGAGGCCGCCATCCGCCTTTCTGGTCGAGAATGGTGGCGGAAGCGAGGCGGCTCAGCCGCGGACCAGCCAGACCAGCAGCAGACCGATCCCGGCCGCCGCCAGCCCGCCGGCGCGCTGTGCCGTGTCTGGAAGAGCCGCCAGGGTCTCGGCCAGGCGCCGCAGCATGCCGGGAAAGAGCGCCAACGTGACGCCCTCGATCACCAGCACGAGCCCGAGGGCCGTGGCGAGGTCGCTCATCGCCCCGCCCGCAGGAACCCGGGCGCCGCGACCGCGAGGCCGCGCCGTCGCCCGATCGCCCCGCCGGTCACGGCTTGGCCGGCGCCCCGGGGCTCCCTGGCTCGGCGCCGAAATAGCGGAAGAAGTCGCCGGTCGCCGGGCCGACATAGGTGGTGTTCGAGCCGTCGAGCCCCTGGGTCAGCGCCTGCATCGAGCGGTAGAAGTCGAAGAAGGCGGGATCCTTGCCGTAGGCCTCGTTGTAGATCCCGGTCGCCTCGCCGTCGCCTTCGCCGCGCAGCACCTCGGCCTGGCGGCGCGCATCGGCCAGGATCACCACCTGCTGCTTGTCGGCCTCGGCCTTGATCTTCTGGCCGTCGCGCTGGCCTTCGGCGCGCAGGCGCCGGGCCTCCTGCTCGCGCTGCGTCTGCATGCGCCGGAAGATCGCCTGGCTGTTCTCGTCGGGCAGATCGACGCGCTTCATGCGCACATCGACGACATTGACGCCGTAGATCTGCGCCGCCTGGTTCACCGCCTCGGTGATCGACTGCATGAACTGGGCGCGGCGCGCCGTCAGCATCTCCGACATCGGCACCTTGCCGATCTCGCCGCGCAGGTTCGAGTTGATGATCGGCCCGACGCGGCCGCGCAGGCCGCCTTCGTCGCGCACCACCTGATAGAACTTCAGCGGGTCGACGATGATGTATTTGGCATAAGCCTCGACCACCACCTGCTTCTGGTCGTTGGTCGGCATCTCGGCCGGCGCCAGGTCCAGGTTCAGGACGCGCTTCTCGAAATAGATCACGTTCTGGATGAAGGGCAGCTTGAAATGCAGCCCCGGCTCGTTGATCGCCTGGCGCGGCTGGCCGAACTGCAGCACCAGCGCCTGCTGCCACTGGTTGACGGTGAAGGTGGAGGAGAGCAGCACCACAATGGCGACCACCACCAGGATGATCACCGCGACGAAGGACGTGCGATTCATTGCGAGGCTCCCGTGGTCGCCGGTGCCGCCGTGGCGTTGCTATCGGACGGCGGCGGGTTCGTGGCCGCCGACCGGGACTGCAGCTTCAGCAACTCGTTCAGCGAGAGATAGGGAAGCGCGCCACCGGTGCCGGGCGCGCCGTCGACCAGCACCTTGTTCATGTTGTGCATGACGCTCTCCATCGTCTCAAGATAGATGCGCCGCTCGGTCAGCTCCTTGTTCTTGGCGAATTCGCTATAGACCGAGAGGAAGCGCTGCGCGTCGCCGGTGGCGATCGCGATCTTCTCGGCCTTGTAGGCCTCGCCCGCCTTGATCACCTGCTGCGCCTGGCCTTCGGCGCGCTGGGTGATCTCGTTGTAATAGGCCTGGGCCTCGTTGACCGACCGCTCCTTGTCGGCGCGGGCCGCCTGCACGTCGCGGAAGGCCTCGATCACCGCATCGGGCGGATCGACCTTCAGGAGCTGGAGGCTGGTGATGACGATGCCGGCATTGTAGCCGTCCAGCACATGCTGGATCAGCTCCTGGGTGCGCGATTCGACCTCGGCGCGGCCCTTGGTGCGCGTCGATTCGAAGTCCGACTGGCCGATGATCTCGCGCATCGCGGCTTCCGACACGGCCTTCACCGTCTCGTCGGGATCGCGCACGCTGAAGAGATACTTGCCCGCGTCGCCGATCTTCCACAGCACGACGAACTGGATGTCGATGATGTTCTCGTCGCCGGTGAGCATCAGGCTCTCGGCCGAGATGTCGCGGGTGCTGGTGCCGTCGGCCGCGGAGCGGAAGCCGATCTCGACCCGGTTCTCGAAATCCACCATCGGGGTCTCGACCGAGCCGATCGGCGCCGGCAGGTTGTAGTTGAGGCCGGGGCCGGTGGTGGCGACCCACTTGCCGAAGATCATGGCGACGCCCTGCTCGTTGGCGTCGACCCGGTAGAAGCCGCTGGCGAGCCACAGCGCCAAGGCCGCGAGCGCGATGAAGATCAGCCCGCGCCGCCCGCCCAGCCCGCCCGGCAGCCAGCCCTTGAGCCGATCCTGCCCGCGACGCAGCATGTCTTCGATATCGTTCGGACGCTGGCCGCCGCCCGAGGGGCCACGCCCCCATGGGCCCTGGCCGCCGCCCCAAGGACCGCCGCCTCCTTGATTCTGCCACGGCATTCGAAGCTTTCCCTGTGTAGTGGATCGATTATTTTGCGCCGGCTTTCCCGGGACGGTCCGACGCCTTATATGACAGCCGGTTGCCTCGGGCAACCGGCCCACCCCCGCCTCCGGCCATATTGTGATCCTCGTGGAGCTCTTCAAGCATGTCCGCCCTTAACCAAGCCACCATTCTCGATGCTTTGCGGCAGATTCCGGGGCCTGACGGGCGCGGCGACATCGTGGCGCTCGGCATGATTTCGGGCGTGGTGATCAAGGAGGGGAATGTCGGCTTCGCCATCGAGATCGACCCCAGGCGCGCGGCCCAGCTCGAGCCGCTGCGCAAGGCGGCGGAACAGGCGGTGCATCGGCTGCCGGGCGTGCTCTCTGTGACTGCAGTCCTGACCGCCCATCGCGGCGGGCCGGCGGGCGCCACCACGGTCGCAGCCTCCTCGGGGCAGGCGCAGGGGGGTCACGCACAGGCGGCCCACGCCCATGGGGGCCACGCGCAGGCGGGCCCGGCGGGGCAAAAGGCCGCAGTCGCCGGCGTGCGCCATATCGTGGCGGTCGCCAGCGGCAAGGGCGGCGTCGGCAAATCCACCACGGCAGTCAACCTGGCGCTGGCGCTGAAGGCGATCGGCCTCCGGGTCGGGCTGCTCGATGCCGACATCTACGGGCCTTCGCAGCCGCGCATGATGGGGATTTCCGGCAAGCCCACCTCGCCCGACGGCAAGCGGCTCAACCCGCTCGAGAACTACGGCGTCAAGGTGATGTCGATCGGCTTCATGGTGCCCGAAGAGACGCCGATGATCTGGCGCGGGCCGATGGTGATGAGCGCCATCAACCAGATGCTGCGCGATGTCGAATGGGGCGAGCTCGACGTGCTGGTGGCGGACCTCCCGCCCGGCACCGGCGACGCGCAGCTCACCATGGCGCAGCAGGTGCCGCTCTCGGGCGCCGTCATCGTCTCGACGCCGCAGGACATCGCGCTCCTCGACGCGCGCAAGGGCCTCAACATGTTCCGCAAGGTCGAGGTGCCGGTGCTCGGCATCATCGAGAACATGAGCTATTTCCTCTGCCCGCACTGCGGCGAGCGCAGCGACGTCTTCAGCCATGGCGGCGCCCGGCGCGAGGCCGAGAAGCTGGGGGTGGAGTTCCTGGGCGAGCTGCCGCTCGACATGGCGATCCGCGAGACCTCGGACGGCGGTCATCCGATCGTCGTCTCCCAGCCCGAAAGCCCCCATGCGAAGACTTTTCGCGCGATCGCGGAACGGGTCTGGGCGAAGCTCGCGGGCGCACAACGCACGGCGCCGCGGATTGTGCTGCAGTAGGGGAACGGAGCGGCAATCGCCGCCGGGACCGCCTCGGCGCAAAGCGCGTGACAAACGCGCGGTGCCGGGGTAAACAATCCACGCGATGACGCACGTAACTTACAGCTTTGCCCGATTTTCCTATTGGCCGCAGATGAAGGCGGGAATAGGAATGCGCGCGCATTAGCAACGTTACAGCCTCGCATTTCCGAAAGCCGCCAGTCATGCTGGCGGCTTTTTTCATGCGCCAGCATGGCAGAAACAGGAGCCATGCCCGTGCAAGCCAAAATCGACGACCTCCGAATCCGAACGATCGAACCTCTGCCGCCGCCGCGACAGCTCATCGACGAGGTGGGCCGGACGGAACCGGCGGAAAGCACCGTTGCCGGAACACGGGATCGACTCCATCGAATCCTCGGTGGCGAAGACGACCGCCTTATCGTCGTCATCGGTCCCTGCTCCATCCATGATCCCGCCGCAGCGCTTGATTATGCCCGGCGTCTTGGCGCCGAGCGCGAGCGCCTCCAGGACGATCTCGAGATCGTCATGCGCGTCTATTTCGAGAAGCCTCGAACGACCGTGGGCTGGAAGGGCCTGATCAACGATCCCGCCTTGGACGGCAGCTTCCAGATCGATCGGGGCTTGCGCACCGCGCGCGAGCTGCTGCTGCGGATCAACGAGCAAGGCGTTCCGGCGGGATGCGAATTCCTGGACGTCATGACGCCGCAATATATCGTCGACCTCGTCAGCTGGGGCGCCATCGGCGCCCGCACCACGGAAAGCCAGATCCATCGGCAGATGGCCTCGGGTCTGTCCTGCCCGATCGGCTTCAAGAACGGCACGAACGGCGATATCCGGATCGCGATCGACGCCGTCCAGGCGGCCTCCCATCCCCATCATTTTCTGGCGCTCGACAAGGAAGGGCGGGCGGCGATCGCGGCCACCACGGGGAACCAGGACGGGCATATCATCCTGCGCGGCGGCTCCGTTCCGAATTACGACGCGGCGAGCGTCGCGGACGCGGCGCAGGCCTGCCTGCGGGCGGGGATCGCGCCCCGCCTTCTGATCGACGCCAGTCACGGCAACAGCGGCAAGCGGCCCGAAAATCAGCCGCTGGTCGTGGCCGCGATTGCCGACCAGGTCGCGACCGGCAACGGGCATATCCTTGGCGTCATGATCGAGAGCCATCTGCAGGGTGGCCGGCAGGAGTTTGTGCCGGGCGGCACCCATGCTTATGGCGTCAGCATCACCGACGGCTGCCTGGCCTGGACCGAATCGGTTGCCGTTCTCGATCGTCTGGCGCAGGCGGCGCGCGCCCGCCGCTCGCGCAAGCGGCGGGGAGCAGGCCGTGAATGTCAGTTGGTTTCTGAAGTCGGGAACGGATGACCGCCGTCATCGCCGAACAGGGAAGGCGCAAAGCCCCGTACGTCGCTCAATACAAATTCTTCCGATAATCCTCCTCGACCTCGCACTCGTAGCTCGTCACGAGCGCGTCGTCGAGCTGGGGCGGCTGAGCGCGGTTCTCGGCTTCGGCGATCTGCTCCATGATCATGCGCACGAGGCTGGGCATGGTCTTGCGATCGACCTGCGCCGCCGGGTCCCACAGGCGCGAGCGCTTGAAGGCCTTGGCGCAGTGGAGGAAGGCCTCCTCCACCGCGACCTTGATCGCCACCCTAGGCTCGCGGTTATTGACGGCCATGGTCCGCAGCAGCGCCGGATCGCGCGTCAGCACCGCCTTGCCATTGACCCGGAGCGTGTCCTCGAAACCGGGGATCAGGAAGATCATCCCCACCTGCGGGTTGCCGACGATGTTGGTCAGGCTGTCGAGCCGGTTGTTGCCGGGGCGGTCGGGGATGGCGAGCGTGCGGTCGTCGAGGATCTGCACGAAGCCCGGCTGGTCGCCGCGCGGCGAGACATCGGCCCTGCCGTCGGCGCCGAAGGTGCCGAGGCAGAGGAAGGGTGCCAGCCCGATGAAGGTCCGGCAGTGCTTGTCCAGGAACGGAATCGATTTGCGCGCGGCCCCGCCATCGACCTCGCCGAAGAGCGCGCGCAAGGCCGCCTCGTCGCGGATGATCCAGTCGCCCTCGTCCCGAATCCCGCGGGAATCGTCCGACATGAGCAGGTCTCCTTTTCTCTGTCTTCTCTGTCGCGACGTCGGAACGATAAACCGCGTCTCGCGGGGTTGGCCGGCCGTCAGCCGTCCTTGCGGGCCAGCACGGCCTGAAGCTCGGCCCATTCGCGCTTGCCGAGCCCGCTATTCTCCGCCGTCACGGCCTCGCCCGCCAGCATCCGTTTGACCGCCGCCATGGCGGCCGCCGACAGGGTCACGGCATGGAGCCGGTGCTGCAGGAAGGCCTCGTGCGTGATCGGGACCCATTTCGCCACCACGTCGAGCATGCGTTCCGCATAGACGCGGATCTCGTACTGCGCATGGGGGTCGGCCCGCAGCGAGAGGAAATGCAGCAGGTTGTGCAGATCCGTCTTCCAGTACCACTGGGTATAGAAGTTGAGCGAGAGGTTCATGCGCGCGAGCTCGCGCGCCAGGCCCTGGCGGCTCTCGTCGGGGCGGCTGCCATCCTCGCGCTCGTTCAGCATCTCCTCGTAATGCGCATAGGCCTGGGCCGCGTCCTCGCGCAGCAGGGTCAGCACGCGCTGCGCCTCCGCCCCCTCCAGCACGTCGCCCCGCCCCTGCCGGTTGGCGAGCGACTGCGCGGCGAGCTGCGCGGGCGCGGGGATATAGAACTCGTTGTCGAGCACCGAGTAGCGCGCCGAATACTCGTTCACGTTGGCGGTGCGGTGCCGGATCCACTGTCGCGCGACGAAGATCGGCAATTTGACGTGGAATTTGATCTCGCACATCTCGAACGGCGTCGAGTGGCGGTGGCGCAGCAGATAATGGATCAGGCCGCGATCCTCGCTGACCTTCTTGGTGCCCCGCCCGTAGGAGACGCGTGCCGCCTGCACCACGGCATTGTCGTCGCCCATATAGTCGATGACGCGCACGAAGCCACGGTCGAGCACCGGCAACGCCTGATAGAGGATCTCCTCGAGGGCGGGCACGGTCGGGCGCCGCGTGGCGGCGCTGACGCCGCGCTGGGCGTCGATCTCGGCTTGCTGCTGGGGGGTAAGCGCCATGGGATCGGCGGGGTCCTTCACATTCAAAGCTCTTCGGCCCGCAATCTAACGGCTCGCCGCAGCCCCGACCAGAAGCACGAAAAGCGCTGCAAATCGAGAGGTTTGCAGGCCCGCAACCAACCCTTCCGATTCGCGGTGCGGGCCCCTATATTGGGGATGTCGGGAAACCGACTATGGCGATAAACGCGTTATGGAATAAGCGTTGCGGACCCGGGGGCGGTACCCGGCGCCTCCACCAGCTTGCCACTCCCGGAACCTTCAGGCGCTTCGCCCGGTTCCGAGATGGCCCCACGGGGGCGAAATAGGATCGACGCGCGTGGTAAAGGTAACGTTTTTGCCCGGCATGGTTCCGCCGTTATCGGGCCAACACAGAAGTGCCAACGACAACAATCGTCTGGCTCTCGCTGCCTAATAGGTAAGCGCGGTCCGGGGGGCACCGGGCAACAGAAGCCCCCCACTTGAGTTTCGAGAAGCGCTGCCGGCATGGTGCCAAAAGAAGCAGCGAATGGATGGATTGCGGATGAGGGGGACGACGGCGACCATGGCCGATGATTTCTTGCGGTATGAGGAAATGGTCGAGATGGCGCTGCGCGATGTCGTGCGCCGCTCGCTGGCGCTGGTGGCCGAACGCGGGCTGCCTGGGGCCCACCATTTCTACATCACCTTCCGCACCGACCGGCCCGACGTCCTGATCCCCACGCGGCTGCGCCAGCAATACCCGAAAGAGATGACAATCGTGGTCCAGCACCAGTTCTGGGGGCTGGAGGTCGATCGCGACACGCTGCGCATCACGCTCTCCTTCAACAACCAGCAGGAGCGGCTGGTGATCCCCTTCACCGCGCTGACGGCCTTTGCCGATCCTTCCTGCAAGTTCGGCCTGCAGTTCGAAGCGCGCTCCGGCGCCGCGAGCGAGCTTCCGGCCGAGCGCAACCTGCCGGCACCGGCCCGCGCCGGGGTTCCGGCCGCCGCCCCGGCTCCGGCAGCACCCGCCGACGCCAAGGGCGCCGAAGTGGTCACGCTCGACGCCTTCCGCAAGAAATAAGCGGCGGCAGCGCCCCGCTTGTCCGCCGCCGACGCGTCCACCGCATCCTCGCCCCACACCCCCGCCATCTGCGTCATCGTCGTCGCCTACAATGCCGGGCGCCATCTCGCGGCCTGCATCGCGTCCCTGCAGCGGCAGCGCTGGACCGATTTCGAGGCGATCATCGTCGATAACGGCTCGGCCGACGGATCGATCGAGGCGCTGGGCCCGCTGCCGGTCCCCTTCCGGCTTCTCCCCCTGGGCGCCAATCTGGGATTCGCCGCCGCCAACAACCGCGGCGCCGCCGCCAGCCGCTCTCCCTGGATCGCGCTGCTCAATCCCGATGCGGTCGCGGCCCCCGACTGGCTCGAGCGGCTCATGGCGGCCGCCCGCCGCCATCCCGAGTTCGTCATGTTCGGCTCGACCCAGATCCAGCTCGCCGACGAGACGCGCTGGGACGGGCTGGGCGATGTCTATCACGCGAGCGGGATCCCCTGGCGCGGCGGCTTCGGCCAGCGCGTGACCGGTGCGGCACCCGAGGGCGAGGTGTTCGGGCCCTGCGCCGCCGCGGCCCTCTATCGCCGCGACGCTTTCGAGGCCGCCGGCGGCTTCGACGAGCGCTTCTTCTGCTATGTCGAGGATGTCGATCTCGCCTTCCGCCTGAGGCTCCAGGGCCATCGCGCGCTGCAGGTGGGATCGGCCGTGGTGCGCCATGCGGGCTCCGCGACCACGGGGCGCAGCAGCGACTTCACGCTGTTCCATGGCTGGCGCAACCGGAGCTGGGCGTTCGTGAAGAACATGCCGGGGCCGCTGTTCTGGCCCCTGCTGCCGCTGCACGTCGCCACCCTCGCCGGCATGCTCCTGCTCGCCTTGCTTCCGGGAAGCCGCAACCGCGCATCATCCTGCTGGCGCGGATTGAGAGCCGCCGTCGCCGGGCTCGGCCCGATCTGGCGCAGCCGGCGCGAGATCCAGCGCCGACGGCGAAGCCCGGTCGCCCGCATCGCCGGCGCCATGAGCTGGTCGCCGCTGGCGCTCCTCACCCGGCGGGCGATGCTGCGGCCGCTGCGGCCGTCCGGTTCGGGGCAGGACGGCCAGGCATGAGCGCGGTGCCGGTCAGCGCCATTCTCGTCACCTACCATTCGGGACCGGTCCTCTGGCGCGCGCTGGATGCGCTTCGCGCGCAAACCGGCCTCGGCGAGATCCTGGTCGCCGACAACGGCAATCCGGCCGCGGTCCGCGGCGAGCTGGAGCGGCGCGCAGCAGCCGGCCAGATCCGGCTCCTCCGCAACGACCGCAATCTGGGCTTCGCCGCCGCCTGCAACCGCGCCGCCGCCCAGGCGCAAGGCGAGCGGCTGCTGTTCCTCAACCCCGATGCGATCCTCCCGCCCGAGGGCCTGCCGAGGATGTTCGCCGCCATGGCCAGCAAGCCCCGCCCCTGGCTCGCCGGCGCCCGGCTCGTCGGCGCCGACGGGATCGAGCGGCGCGGCGGCCGGCGCGGCGAGCTGACGCCGGCCACGGCGCTCGGCGATGCGCTGGGCTTCGGCAGCTTCAACCGCCATCGCGAGCCGCTGCCCACGGGCCCGGTGCCGATGCCGACGGTCAGCGGCGCCTGCCTCCTCATTCCGGCCGCGGATTTCCGCGCGCTGGGCGGTTTCGACGAGGGCTATTTCCTGCATGTCGAGGATATCGATCTCTGCCGGCGCCTGCGTGGCCGCGGCGGCACGGTCTGGTTCCTGCCGGATATCTCGGTCGAGCATGAGGGCGGCTCCTCCGACGCGCCGCCGCTCGCCGTGGAGCGGTATAAGCTCGCCGCCTTCCGCCACTATTTCCGCCGCTATTATGGGGGGAGGCCCGATGCGCTGATGGTGATGGCGCTCATCGCCCTGCGGTTCGGACTGCGGGCGCCGTTCCTGCGGCGCGTCGGTCGCCAGCGGCCGGAGGAGACCGGGTCATGAGCAGCGGCTACGGGACCTATCTGGAGGACGAGCTCGCGCTGCTGGGCCAGGTGAGCCTGCGCCGCATGTTCGGCGGCGAAGGCCTCTTCCTCGACGGCCGGATGATCGGGATCCTGGCCGAGGACGTGCTCTATCTGAAGGTCGATGCCCGCAACCGCCCCGATTTCGAGGCGGCGGGGTCGGAGCCCTTCACCTATGAGCGGATGGGCCTCGAGGTGGCGCTCTCCTTCTGGCGCCTGCCCGACGAGATCATCGAGGATGGCGACGCGCTGCGCGCCTGGGCCCAGCGCGCCAAGGCCGCCGCCGTCGCGGCCGGCCAGCCGAAGGCACCGAGACGGAAGGCGGCGGCGAAGAAGAAGGCTGTGAAGAGGAAGACGGCCCGGAAGCGACGCTGAAACTCTTGTCTCCTCCCCCGCCCTGCGGGGGAGGACCAAGGAGGGGGCTACTCGGTATCGGATACCGCGCAGCCCCCTTCCTAACCTTCCCCCGTTCCGGGGGAAGGGACAGAACGGGCCCCGCCCCTTCTTTCCCCTGGCCCCGATTGCCGCTAGAAGAAGCCGGCGCGAGAGGGACGGCCGAGCCCGTTCCCGCGGAAGGGGCCTTTTCAAGGAGCGACGCATGACGACCAAGACCCGCCTGGAAAGCGATTCGATGGGCAATGTGGCGGTGCCCGACGACAGGCTGTGGGGCGCCCAGACCCAGCGTTCGCTCGAGAATTTCCGCATCGGCGGGCAGCGCATGCCGATCCCCCTGGTCCATGCCTACGGGCTGCTGAAGCAGGCGGCGGCGCTCGCCAACATGAAGCTCGGCAAGCTCGACAAGAAGCTGGGCAAGGCGATCGTCGAGGCCGCGGGCGAGGTCGCGGCGGGCAAGCTCGACGATCATTTCCCGCTCGTGGTCTGGCAGACCGGTTCCGGTACCCAGACCAACATGAACGCCAACGAGGTCATCGCCAACCGCGCCAACGAGATGCTGGGCGGCAAGCGCGGCGACAAGAAGCCGATCCATCCGAACGACCAGGTCAATTACGGCCAGTCCTCGAACGACAGCTTCCCGACCGCGATGCATGTCGCGGCCGCCCGCCAGGCCCACGACGCCGTGCTGCCGGCGCTCGACCATCTGGCCAAGGCGCTCGAGGCCAAGGCGAAGGAGTTCGCCAAGATCATCAAGATCGGCCGCACCCATCTCCAGGACGCGACGCCCGTCACGCTGGGCCAGGAGTTCGGCGGCTATGCCCAGCAGATCCGCAACGGCATCGACCGGGTGAAGGCGACCTTCCCGCGGCTCCACCAGGTGGCGCAGGGCGGCACCGCCGTCGGCACCGGCCTCAACGCGGCCAAGGGCTTCGACAAGGCGTTCGTCGAGGAGCTGAAGAAGCTGACCGGCCTCCCCTTCGCCTCGGCCAAGAACAAGTTCGAGGGGCTCGCCGCGCATGACGCGCTGGTCGAGCTCTCGGGCGCCTACAACGTGCTGGCCACCTCCCTGATGAAGATCGCCAACGACATCCGGCTCCTGGGCTCGGGGCCCCGCTCCGGCATCGGCGAGATCCATCTGCCCGAGAACGAGCCCGGCTCCTCGATCATGCCGGGCAAGGTCAACCCGACCCAGGCCGAGGCCCTGACCATGGTCGCCTGCCAGGTGATGGGCAACAACGTCGCCGTCACGGTCGCCGGCAGCAACGGCCATCTCGAGCTCAACGTCTTCAAGCCGGTGATCATCCACAACGTCTTGCAGTCGGGCCAGCTCATCGCCGACGCCTGCCGCAGCTTCGCCGACAATTGCGTGATCGGCATCACCGCCAACAAGGCCCGCATCCAGCAGCAGCTCGAGCAGTCGCTGATGCTGGTGACGGCGCTCAACCCGCATATCGGCTACGACAATGCGGCCAAGGTGGCGAAGAAGGCGCATGCCGAGGGCACCAGCCTGCGCGAAGCGGCCGTGGCGCTGAAGCTGCTGACGGGCGAGCAGTTCGACAAGCTGGTGCGGCCGCAGGACATGCTGGGACCGCGCTGAGAGCCAGCCGTCCCATGGCGCCCGGCGGCGGGACCGGCAGCGGCAGGCTGCGCAAGCATTCGGTCACCATCGCCGGGCATCGCACCAGCCTCACGCTCGAGGACGCCTTCTGGCACCGGCTGCAGAAGATCGCCGCGGCCCGCGGCCTCGCGGTCGGCGCGCTGATCGAGCAGATCGACCGCGACCGCGCCGAGCGGGACGAGCCCGCCGGCAATCTCTCGAGCGCCGTGCGCGTCTTCGTGCTCGAAGCGGTCGAACCTAGGTGATGCCCTCATAGGCGAGGGTCGTCATCATGCCCGCCGCCATGTGATACATGTGATGGCAATGGAACGCCCAGCGTCCCGGATTGTCCGCATCGAAGGCGATGCCGACGCTCCGGCCCGGCGGCACCAGCACGGTGTCGCGCACCGCGCCCGCCAGCCGCTCGCCGTCGATGGCGACGACCTGGAACATATGGCCGTGCAGATGCATCGGATGCGCCATCATGGTCTGGTTGACCAGGGCGACCTCGATCCGTTCGCCGTCCCGTGCCGTTAAGGGTCCGGCGCCGCTCGAAGCGGCGAGCCCCCAGCGATAGCCCGCCATGCTGCCGGTCAGGGCCAGCGTCAGCGCCCGGTCGGCGGGGCGCGGCGTGAGGGGCGCGGCGCTGCGCAGGGTCCGTTCGAACGCCAGATCGAGCACGGGCGCTGCCACATCGCCGACCGGCGCGATCCTGGCGACCGCCGCCCCCGGCGGCTGAAGGATCACGCCCGCGCGCTGCAGGGCGCCTTCGCGCAAGGCCAGCACCGGCACCGCGCTCCCGTCTGCCGGCAGCGACAACCGGATGTCGAGCCGCTGCGCGATCGCGATCGGGAAACGCCGTCCCTTGACCGGAAGGATCGCATGGCCGTCGACCGCGATCAGCTCGCCTTCGACGGCGCCCAGATCGATCGTGAAGCCGGTCGAGGCCGCGCCATTGATGATGCGCAGGCGAACGCGCCCGCCGCGTTCGACCGCGACCAGCTCGGGATCGTCGAGAGTGCGGTCGTTGGCCAGATAGGCGTCGTGCTCGATGTCGTTGATGTCCATCGTCATGCCGCCGGACATCGTCATCGATCCCATGGCGCCGCCATCCATGCTCATGCCGGGCATCGAGCCATGGTCCATGGACGAGTGATCCATGGTCCAGGCACCGTCTCCCGACATGCTCATGCCAGGACCGCCCCTCGTACCCGCCTGGAGCCCGGCCAGGATCTCCTCGGGCGCGCGGAAGGAGAAGTCGTGCAGCAGCAGCACGACCTCCTGCTCGTCCTGCGGCGAGGCTTCCTGCACGATCAGGGGTGCCGCCAGAAGCTGCTGCTCCTGGAGACCCAGATGCGAATGCATCCAGAAGGTGCCGGACCGCGTCAGGGGGAAGCGGTAGTCCTGGGCGGCGCCGGGCGCCAGGGGATCCTGCGAGATGCCCGGCACGCCGTCCTCGCGCCAGGGCGGCGTCAGCCCATGCCAATGGACCAGGGTCGGATCGGTCAGGCCGTTCTCCAGCCGGACCGCGAAATCCTCGCCGACCCTGGCGATCAGGCCCGGCCGGCCGTCGGGCTGCTGCAGCCCGAACACGGTCGCGGACCGCCCGGCGATGTCGAGCTGGCGCGTCGTCACCCGCAGCGCGACGGGGTCGCCGGCCGCGGCGCGGGCCAGCGGCGGGGCGAACGCGGCACCGGCGGCCAGCAGGGCCGTGCCTTGCAGGAAATGGCGCCGCGACAGGGAGGCCAGGTTGCGCGCTCCGCCGCGGCCCGTCCGGTCAGAGAACCGCCGCGTCATAGCCCACCGCCTTCATCGCGGCGATCGCCGCGGCGGCGTCGATGTCGGCCGCCAGAGAGACCTCCTGGCGGTCCAGATCCACCGTGACGGCACCCTGGGGTGCCAGCTTGCGCAGCGCCGTCTCGATGGTGCGGACGCAGTGGCTGCAGCTCATCGATTCGACCTTGAATCTCAACATGACCGTCGCTCCCACGCTGTTCGATGGAACAGAGATGGGGCTTGCCCCCGTGGCAAGGTCAAGCGGCCCGGCCGGCAAAAATGCCGCACGGGCGAATGCTTCTCATTGCTGCTGTTGCTGCGTGGGCGGCTGCAGGATTCCCTGAAGGACCTTGTTGAGCGCGCTGTTCGGCTGGGCCGGCTGCCGATTGTTCTGGCTGCTGCCCCCCAGCCCGCCCGCCCCGGGTTCGCCCGTCGGTTCCTCCGTCGAGCTGTCGGGGGCCGAATTGTCGGGTTGCGCCGGCGCCGTGTCGGTCGTCGCGGGCGGGTTGGTGAGCCCGGAGGCGCCGGGCGCGGCCGTCGAATTGTCGTTCGCGGCCGGCGGTGTCGCGCTGCCGCTGTCGGGCACGGCCGTCGCCGGTGCGGTGGTGAGCCCGCCCGACCCCGGCTCAGGTGCCGTCTGGTCCGGGATCGCCGCCGGCGTGCCGGTGCCGGAACCGCCGCCCGATTGCCCGGTGCCGAGCACGCCCGGGAGGATCTGCTGCCAGATGTTGGCCGGTTTCTGCGTGCCGCTGTTGCTCGTGCCGCTGGGCAGCACCTGCTGCAGCAGGTCGCTGGCGGCGGGCGCGCTCGCATTGGTGCCCTGGAACGCCTTGAACTTGGTGTTGGGCTGGTCGAGCAGGCCGTTCAGGTTGAGCTGCAGGAAGGGCTGGTTGAGATCGGGCGCGCGGAAGATCGTCGCCAGGAAATCGAGCGTCCAGGCCGGCAGGTCGGCGGCCCCTTGCGCCAGCGCGCGCGCGTTCGAATTGGCGAGTGCCAGGTTGTCCGTGGTGACCTTGCCGTTCCGGATCAGGAAATCGCCGGTAAGGCTGTTGGGCACGCCGGTGAAGGAACGGTAGGCGGTATCCGCGATCTGGGTCAGCCCCTGGATCTGCGTGCCGACCCCGCCCAGCTTCTGCTGGGCGAGCGCGCCCAGGAGATTGAGGCCGACCGAGCCCACCTGCTGCTCGATCTTGCTCAAGACCGTGATGTCGCCATTGACGTTGCCGTTGCCGTTGAGGTTGGAGACCATCTCCGACATCGAGGCGCCCGCGGCATTGAGGTCGGTGGTGACGGAGACCGGGCCGGTGATGCGGTCGGCGAGCAGCCCCGATCCCATCAGCTCGCTGCTGCTGAGATTGGTGCCCGAGAGCCGGCCCTGGAAGGTGGGCGTGCCGTGGCCCACCAACGTGCCCGCCAGATCGACCGCGCCGCCGTAGGTATTGCCGGTGAACTTGTCGATGACGAGCGTGCCGTTCTTGAGCGTCACATGCGCATCGAGATTGTCGATCTTCGTGTCGTTCATCACGAAATGCTGCGCCTTGGCCGTCACGTCGGCATCCAGGGTGTCGAGCGCCGAGAGATCGAGCGGCGCCTTCGACCAGCGGTCCCCGGCCGGGGCGTTCTTCTTGTTGGCATCGCCACCGCCGCCTTTCGAGGCGGGCACGAAGGGCGAGATGTCGAACATCGTGCTGGTGAGGTTGGCCGTCAGCGTCGGGCGCCCGTCCGGGGGCGCCACATAATCCAATGTGCCGGCGAGATCGCTCGGGCCCATCTTGAGCGAGAGATCGGTGACCTTGGCATCCTGCGTGGTACCGGTCGCCGTGGCCGACAGGCTCAGGGGCCCGAGGCTGGCATTGCCGGGGGCCGCGTCGGGGGCGAAGGCGGCCGCGAGCTGGCGCATCTCGGGATGGTTGGCGGTCATGACCAGGTTGAAGCTGGGCGGTGCGGCCATCGCCTTGATGCCGCCTTGGAGCGTGGCGCTGCCGCCGAGCCCGCCCAGCGCCAGGTTGAGCGCCATGTCGTCGGCGCCGCCCTTGAGCGTCCCCTTGATCGACAGGGCGCCGAGCTTCGCCGCCGTCGGCCCGTCGATACCGAAGAGGGCCAGGAGCGCCGCCGGCTTATCCGCCGAGACGTCGATCTGGGTGTCGACATGCGGCGTGCCGGTCAGGCCCGAGACCGCGCCGTTGAAGCTGCCCTTGCCCGAGATACCGGCCAGCGCCAGGGCCGCGTTGTAGGTGATCTGGTCGTCGCCGCTCTTGGCCGTGCCGGAAAAATCGAGCTGGCCCAGCTTGGCGCCCGAGGCGCCCGCGAGCCCCGCCATCTCCAGGAGCGGCCCGGCATTCTTGGCCGTCAGCGCGAAATCGGTGTCGACCTTGGGGATGCCGGCGCCGAGCCCGCTCGCCGTGCCCGTGGCCTTGCCGTTGGCGCCGATGCCGGCGATGTCGAAGGCGATGTCATAAGCCACCTGCTGCCCGCCGCCCGAGAGCTTGCCGGTGAAGGCGAGCTTGCCCAGCTTCTGCGGCGGATTCTCCATGCCCGCGAACTGCAGCACGCGGGTGGCGTCGGCCACCTTGAGGTTGAACTGGCTGTCGAGCGTCGGCTGCGTCGCCAGATTGGCGACCGTGCCGGAGAGATTGCCGGACCCGCCGGCGAAATCCTTCACGCTCACATCGCGCAGCGTAAGCGTCCCGCCCTGCAGCGTGGCATCGAGATGCACGCCCTTGGCGGTCTGGTCGTTCATGGTCAGGCTGCCGACCTTGAGCTCGACATTGGCGTTGAGCCCCGCCAGCGGCTTCAGCGCATCCAGCGGCAGGCCGCCCGAGGGCGGCGCCTTGGCGGCATCGGCCGGCTGGGTCGCCGCCTGGTTGTTGTTGTCCGTCGTGGCCGGCTGCGTCGGCGCCGGTTGCGTGCCCGTCCCGCTGCCGGCCGCCTCGGGCGGCAGATAGGCGTCGAGATTGATCTTGTCGATGGCAAGACCGATGCCGAGCCCCGGCACCTTGCGCTCGCCGTTCGGCAGCGCCACCACGACGCCGCCCGCGACCCGCGAGGAATCGAAGCGCAGATCCATCTCCGCGATCTGGAGCTGGCTCGGCGTCGCCGTGACCCGCGAGGAGAGCGAGAGCTTGCGCAAACGGTCGGGCGGCATGGCGGGCATCGCCACCTTCAGCCATTCGAGCAGGCTGCGCAGATTGTCGGAATGGAGCTCGAGCGTGCCGGCGAAGCTGGGCACCCCCTCGACCGCGGCGAGCTTGCCGGCGAGCGCCACATCCGAGCCGCCCGGCAGGCTGGCATTGAAGCGCGTCAAGGACATCTCGCCATTGGCGACCTGGGCCACCATCCGCACCTTGTTGACGACGCCGCTGTTGTAGCTGATCGCCTCGATGCCGAGATCGATATCGGCCTGGATGTTCTGCGGGATGGCGAAGCTGGGGCCCCGCGTCTGCGGCACGGGTGCCGCCGCCTGCTGGGCCTGGCCCTGATCGGCCGGCGCGGCAGGCGCCGCCGAGGCCATCAGCTTGTCCAGATCGAGCCCCGGCAGCGACAAGGTGAGCTTGGCCTTGATCAGTTCGCCCAGCTCGGCCGTCGCTTCGCCCGTCGCCTGCTGATCGCCCAGCGCCAGAGTCAGGTTCTTGGCGCTGCCGCCTTGCGCGCCGGCGTCGATATCGGCCGACAGGGCGAATTTCTGCTTCATCAGCGCGTTCGATCCGCTGTCGGGCGAGACCGTCTTCAGGAGCGCGCTCAGATCGTTGCCGCCGGCCGAGAGCTTGCCGGTCAGGTGGGGTCCCGTCTCCGAGGCGGTCGTCACCATGCCGGCGAACTCGAGCGTGGATTCCGGATCGCCCAGCCCCAGCTTCAGCCGCACCGTGGCGGGCTGCCCGGCATTGAGGGCGCCGGCATTCGCCTCGAAGCGCGCCTTGATCCCCTGATAGGTGGCGGTGCCGGTCGCATCGAAGGGACCTGAGAGGGAGCCCACATGGATCTCGGAATCGAGCGCCTCGAGCTTCTGCTCGGAGCCCGCCGCGGCATCGCGATAGATGAAGGTGCCGTTCTCGATCCGCACGCTGTCGAAGGAGAGCGCGAGCCCGCCCGTGCCGGAGCTGCCCTCGTGCGCGGCCTCGCTCGGCGCCGGGGCCGCCTGGCCGGCGGGCGCGATCTCCCAGTTCCCATGCCCGTCGGGCAGCTTCTCGAGGAGAACCGTCGGCTTCACCAGCGTCAGGCTGGTGACCTGGATCTTGCCGCTCAGGAGCGGCATCAGCGCGACGCGGACATCGAGGGATTCGAGCGTCGCCATGTCGGGGGCGCTGCCGCCTTCGGCATTGGCGAAGCGCACCCCCTCGACCGACAGCTTCGGCGCCGGCAGCAGCGCCAGCGAGATGTCGCCGTCGATGCTGAGATCGCGCCCCGTCGCCTTGCGCGCCTCGGATTCAATCTGCGCCTTGTACCCGTTCCAGTCGATGAAGCTCGGCACCACCAGGACGGCGGCGACCGCCAGCACCAGGAGGGCACCGACTGCGATCAGGATTTTCTTCGTCATTTCGACTCTCGTGCGGGGTGGGAGTGTCGGGGGCGGGCGCTCCCCTTCCGGGCGAGGTGGCTTTGCGCTAGGCTTGCCTCATGATTCCGATGGTCCGGGCTGCCGGGGGGACAGCTTCCGGTAGCCGTGACACCAGGGCAAAGGCGGCCATGGGCGACGTCGTCAATCTAAACAAATTTCGCAAGGCGCGACAGAGCCGCGAAGAGAAGCGCGCCGCCGCGGCAAATCGAGGCAAATACGGCCGATCCAAGGCGGAACTCTTGGAGATGAAGGCCGAGCGCGACCGGACCGGCCGCGACCTCGAGGGCAAGCGCCTCGAAGGCGGCAGCCCGGCGGCGACGAGCGGCGCCGAGGACGGGGACAAGACGCCAGATTGAGGATCAGGAGGCCGGGGCGATGGGCCGGCGGTGCCGGCCATCGCGGCGCAGGCTCACCGCCCCTTCCAGACCGGATCGCGTTTCTCGGCGAAGGCCCGCATGCCTTCCTTCATGTCCTCCGAACGCCAGAGCCGCTCGTAATAGTCGAGCCCGCTATGGCCGGCTTTGGTCTTCTTCATCGCCGCCGGCAGCCCCATCCCGTCGATCGCCAGCAGCACCTCCTTGATCGATTGCAGCGCGAGCGGCGCGCCCTTCGCGATCTCGGCGGCCTTGGCGCGCGCCTCCTCCATCAGGGCCGCCTGGGGCACGACCTTGTGCACCAGCCCCCAGCGCAGGGCCTCGTCCGGCTCCATGCGCCGCCCGGTCAGCAGCAGCTCCTTCGCGACATTGTAGGGGATGAGCCGCGGCAGGCGCTGGATGGCGCCGCCGTCGGGAATGATGCCGCGCTGCATCTCGGGCAACGAGAAGAACGCCGTCTCCGCCATGATGATGACGTCGCAGGCGATGGCGATCTCGAAGCCGCCGCCCACGGCCGCGCCATTGACGGCCGCCACCATCGGCTTGGTCAGGCGCCAATATTCCGTGATGCCGGCGAAGCCCCCGGGCCCGCTGCCCTGCTCGGGGTCGGAATCGGCGGCCGGATCGTAGCTGACCGCCTCCTCCTTCAGGTCCCAGCCGGCGCAGAAGACGCGATCCCCGGCCGCCGTGATGATGCCCACGCTCAAGGCGGGGTCGTCCTGGAGCTGCTTCGCCGCCCGGTAGATCGCGCGGCTCATGGCGCGGTTGATGGCGTTGGCCTTCGGCCGGTTCAGCGTGATCTCCAGCACCGCGCCGTTGCGCCGTGTCAGAACGATATCGTCCGTCATGCTGCTGTCATCCCCAGGGCGGTGGCGGAAAGGCGACCCGTTACATCGTGAGGCGCCGGTAGCGCTCCAGATGCCAGTGCGAATCGCCGTAGGCGAGATCGATGAAGGTGAGACGCTTCAGGTAATGGCCGGCCTCGTAGTCCCAGGTCATGCCGATGCCGCCATGAAGCTGGACGCCCTCCTTGCCGATCTCGCGCCCGAGCGTTCCCACCAGCGACTTGGCGGCGGAGACGCCGGCCGCACGGGCCCGGGAATCGCCGAGCGCCGCGGCCTCGGCGGCATCGAGGGCTGCCGACTGCAGCAGCTCGCTCTTCATATAGACATCGGCGAGGCGATGCTGCAGCGCCTGGAAGCTGCCGATGAGCTTCCCGAACTGCTCGCGCGTCTTGAAATAGGCGAGCGTCTTCTCATAGACCGCCGTGGCGACGCCAGAGGCCTCGGCGCAGAGCGCGGCACGCGCCTGGTCGAGCACCGCCTCCAGCACCGGCAGGGCGCCATCCTTGGCCCCGACCAGCCGGTCCGGCCCAAGCGAGACCCGGTCCAGATGCAGGGTGGCGATGCGGCTGCCGTCATGGGCGGCATAATCGCGCAGCGCCAGCCCACGCTGGTTGCGGTCGAGCAGGAAGAAGGAAAGGCCGGAGGCGTCGCCCGCCCGTCCGCCGGTCCGCGCCGCCACCAGGATCCGATCGGCCGCGGCGGCATAGGGCACGGCGGTCTTGACGCCGCTGAGGACAAAGCCGCCCCCCTCCGGCTCCGCCTTGGCTGCGATCGCGGCAGGGTCCTGGCGATCGTCCTCGGCATAGGCGAGCGTGAGCTTCAGCCGGCCCTCCGCCACCAGGGGCAGGATCTCCGCCTTCTGCGCGGCCGAGCCGGCTGCGGCGATCACGCCGGCGCCGAGCAGCACGGTCGCCAGATAGGGCGAGGTCACGAGCCCGCGCCCGAAGGCCTCCATCACCAGCCCGACCTCGGCCGGTCCCATGCCGAGCCCGCCGGCGCTCTCGGGCAAGGGCAGGCCCAGCCAGCCGAGATCGGCGAAGTTCCGCCAATCCTCCTCGCTGTAACCTTCGGTCGAAGCCACCAGCTTCTGGCGGCGATCGAACGGATAGCGTTCGGCCACGAAGCGCTGGACGCTGTCCCTGAGCAGGCCCTGTTCCTCGGTCAGATCGATGCGCATGGTCACTCCAGCCCCAGCACGGCTTTGGTCAGGATGTTCCTCTGGATTTCGTTCGACCCGCCATAGATCGAGGTCTTGCGCATGTTGAAGAAGGCGCGCGCGGCGTAGCGGGCTTCGGGCGGCAGGTTGGGCGCGTCCTGGCTTTCGGCCGGGATGTCGGGCGCCGCTCCCAGCGCCACCGCATCGACCTGCAACTCGAGCAGGCCCTGCTGAACTTCGGTGCCCATGACCTTGAGGATCGAGGCCTCCGGCCCCAGGGACTCCGGTCCGCCAGGCCCGAACAGCACCCGGCGTTCCATGGCCTCGAGCGCCTTGAGCTTGATCTCGGTCGCGGCAAGCCGCGTGCCGAAGCCGCTGTCGGCCAGCAGGCTCGATCCGTCGGCGCGCGGACGCCGCAGAATCTCCTTGAGGCGGCTCAGCGTCTGCAGCGACCGGGACACCTCGGCGATGCCGAAACGCTCCAGGCTCAGCAGATATTTGGCGATGCCCCAGCCCTTATGCTCCTCGCCGATGCGCTGGCCGACCGGTACCTTCACGTTGTCGAAGAAGACCTGGTTCACCTCATGGCCGCCGTCGAAGGTGCGGATCGGACGGATGCTGATGCCGGGCGATTTCATGTCGAGCAGCAGGAAGGTGATGCCCTGCTGCTTCTTGCCGCTGCCGTCGGTGCGGAACAGGCCGAACATCCAGTCGGCGATGTGCGCCTCGGTCGTCCAGATCTTGGTGCCGTTGATGACGTAATGATCGCCCCCAGGACCGCCGGCCAGCTCGGCGCGGGTCTTGAGCGAGGCCAGGTCGGAACCGGCATTGGGCTCGGAGAAACCCTGGCACCAGAGCGCCTCGCCCTTGAGGATCATCGGCAGGAAGCGCGCCTTCTGCTCCGGGCTGGCATATTCGATCAGCGTCGGCCCCAGCAGGTTGACGCCGAAGGAGGCTGATCGCGGCGCGTCGGCCAGCGCCAGCTCGCGCTCGAAGATGAATTGCTGCGCGAAGCTCCAGCCTGGCCCGCCATGCGCCGCCGGCCAGTTGGGGCAGCTCCAGCCGCCCTTCTCGTACAGCATCCGGTGCCAGCGCAGGATATAGTCGCGCGGCAGCTCCATGGTCTCGGCGGCGACCAGGCGGCGGATCTCCTCCGGCAGGTGCGAGCGGATGAAGCCGCGGACCTCGTCGCGAAAGGCCTTGAGACCCGGCCGCGCCTCGAGCCAGCCACCGCCATAGCCGTCATTCTCGATCATCGGTCGCCCTTCCCTGTGGTTCCGACTTTTGTCGGTTCTTCCTTGTCTCTTCCTCCGCTGCGCGGAGGCGGGAGCCAAGCTAGCCTGGTTCTGCGCCGATCGCCTTCTCCGCCGAAGAGGAGGCGCCGGGCCTGTCATCCTAGATTCGGAGGATTTTGCCCGGATTCATGATGTTGTCCGGATCGAAGGCGCGCTTGAGGCGGCGCATCGCCTCGACCGCCGGGCCATGCTCGGCCTCGACGAAATCGATCTTGCCATAGCCCACCCCATGCTCGCCGGTGCAGGTGCCGCCCATGGCGAGCGCGCGACGCACCAGGCGCCCGTTGAGCGCCTCGATCTTCGCCGTCTCGGCCCGGTCCGCGGGATCGAAGATGCAGGTCAGGTGGAAATTGCCGTCGCCGACATGGCCCACGATCGGCGCCAGCACGCCGTTCTCCTCGATGTCGCGCTTGGTCTCGCTGACGCAATCCGCGAGCCGCGAGATCGGGACGCAGACGTCGGTCGCCATGCCCTTGGCGCCGGGGCGCAGGGCGAGCGCCGCGTAATAGGCGTTGTGGCGCGCCTGCCAGAGCTTGTTGCGGTCCTCCGCCTGGGTCGCCCAGCGGAATTCGCCGCCGCCATGGCCGGAGGCGATGGCCTTCACCATCTCGACCTGCTCGGCCACGCCGGCCTCGGTGCCGTGGAACTCGAAGAACAGGGTCGGCTGGACGGCATAGTCGAGCTTGGCATAACGGTTGACGGCATCGAGCTGGACCTCGTCGAGGAGCTCGATCCGCGCGACCGGGATGCCCGACTGGATCGTCTCGATCACCGTGTTGACCGCAGCCTCGATGGTCGGGAACGGCGTCACCGCCGCCGAGATCGCCTGCGGGATGCCGTAGAGCCGGAGCGTCACCTCGGTGATGACGCCGAGCGTGCCTTCGGAGCCCACGAAGACGCGCGTGAGGTCGTAGCCCGCCGCCGATTTGCGGGCGCGGCCGCCGGTCCTGATGACGCTGCCGTCGGAGAGCACGACCGTGAGGCCCAGCACGTTCTCGCGCATGGTGCCGTAGCGCACGGCGTTGGTGCCCGAGGCCCGGGTCGCCGCCATGCCGCCGAGGCTGGCATCGGCACCGGGGTCGATCGGGAAGAACAGGCCCAGGTCGCGCAGATGCGCATTGAGCTGCTTGCGCGTGACGCCCGCCTCGATCTGGACGTCGAGATCGCCCTCGTGCACGGCGAGGATGCGGTTCATCTGCGAGAGGTCGATGGTGACCCCGCCGCGCAGCGCCGCCACATGGCCTTCGAGCGAGGTGCCGGTGCCGAAGGGGATCACCGGCACATGATGGCGCGCGCAGGCCTTGACGATCGCCGCCACCTCCTCGGTCGAGCGGGCGAAGGCGACGCCGTCGGGCGGCACCGAGGGGTGATAGGACTCGTCCTTGCCGTGCTGCGTGCGCACGGAGGCCGACAGGGTGAAGCGGTCGCCCAGAAGCGCCGACAGCTCGGCGCGAAGCTCGGCCGGCAGGCGCGAGGCGGAGGGCGGGACGGCGTCGGGAGCGTTCATGGGCCCGAGCCTAATGCCCCGGGCAAGGCCGAGGCAACGGGCCATTCCGAGCCGCTTACGCCGACCGGGAAACCAGCCAGACGCCCGCCACGGCGATGGCCATGCCGGCACAGGCCGTGAGCGTCAGGGTTTCGCCCAGCAGCAGCCAGCCGAACAGCGCGGCCATCGGCGGCACCAGGAAGAACAGTGCGGAAATGCGCGAGGCCTCGCTGCGGTTGATCATGAAAAGCAGCAGGGAGATGGCGAGGACCGAATTGGCGGCGACGATCCAGCCCAGCGAGAGGATGAAGTCCGGCGTCCAGTCGATCTTCATGCTGTCGAAGCCGAGCGCCAGCGGCGCGATGGTGACGAAGCCGACGGCGTAATGCACCAGATTGACCACGACCGGATGGGCCTCGGTCACGAAGCGCTTCTGATAGAGGGTGCCGCCCGCCATGCCGAGCGTCGCCACGGCGCAGCAGAGGATCCCGATATCGAGATCGGTGCTGAAGGAGGCGCTGGCGGCAATCACGATAACGGCGCCCGCCGCCCCCAGCAGGAGCCCGACCCAGCGCAACGCGCCGACGCGCTCCTTCGCGATCCGCGGCGCCATCAGGGCGACCAGCAGCGGCTGCGTCGAGGAAATGACCGCCGCGACCCCGGCCGACACGCCCAGCCCCAACCCGATCCAGGCCAGGCCGAAATAGACCGACTGGATCAGGAACCCGACCACGGCGATATGCAGCCACGCCTTGCGGGTCGCCGGCAGCCGCGGCCGCAGGATCAGGAAAATCGGCAGGAACAGCAGAACGATGATGCCGTAGCGCAGCGACAGGAAGGTCAGCGGCTCGGCATGCCTGAGGCCGGCCTTGGCGACGCCGAATCCGGAGGACCAGAGCAGCAGGAAGATCAGGGGTGCGAGGCCCGCAAGCAGATCGGCCTGAAACCGGCCTCGGGTAGCCGCCGGGGGTCCGGAAACCCCACCCATCCGCCGCCACCGCATCATGCCACTCCGTCAGATCGAAGGCTCACCCCAGAGCTGCAGCAGCCCCTGCCCTGCCGTCAGCGCTGCCAGCAGCACCAGGAGCCATAGCACGATCCGGCGGAAGAGTGCCGGGTCGGCTGATTTGAAGCCGCGATTGCCGATCCACACGCCGATCAGGAGCGGCGGCAGGAACAGGAGGAAGCGCCAGAAGCTGGTCTCGGTGATCAGCCCCTCGCGCGCCTGGAAGGCGAGCCCCAGCAGGTCGGTCGCGATGAAGAAGGCGATAACCGAGGCCCGGCCCGCGGTCGCCCCGGCGGGCGAGCTGAAATAGAACAGCACCACCGGCGGACCGCCGATGCCGAAGGCGCCGTTGAGGATCCCGCTGGCGCCGCCCACGGCGAGCGTCGCCGCCCGGTTCGGCATCTGCTGGAGCGCGAAACCCTTGAGCAGCAGGGCCGCGGTCGCGATCACGAACAGGCCCAGCGCCAGCTTCATCGGCGCCACCGGCGCGTTGGCCAGGAGCCAGACCCCCGCCGGCACCAGCACCACATAGCCCAGCAGCAGCCAGCCGATCGACCGCCAATGCACGTCGCGCCAGATGCCGGGCAGGAGCGGCAGGCTCGCCGCCACCTCCAGCATGAAGATCGAAGGCACGATCTCGGCCGGCTTCAGCACCAGCGAGAGTGCCGTGATGGAGAGCAGCGAGAAGCCGAATCCGGCGAAGCCGCGCACGACCGCGGCACCCAGCACGCAGACGAGGCTGAAGGCGAGCAGCCAGCCGTTGGTGTCTGCGAGCAGGGCCGTCATGGAATGGGAAGCGACCTATGTTTGAGCCCTCACCCCGCGCCTTCCTCTACGTCATCCCCGCGAAAGCGGGGATCCATCCTGATCCAGGTCACCAAGCCTCGAAATGGATCCCCGCTTTCGCGGGGATGACAAGCCGGGCGGTGGTGGCTGGGAACGCGAAGAGGGTTGGGGGTGAGGAACTGCTGCGCCCGAGGATCAGTACTGGCTGAACACCTTGCGCAGGATATCGATCATCTGGTCGATATGCGACTTCTCCGCAACGAAGGGCGGCGCGATGATCCCGGCGTCGCCGGTGAACTTGACATGCAGCCCCGCGGCGAAGAGGCGCTTGGTGGCGTCGTAGCCGCGCACGCCCGGCCTGCCGTCCGTGGCGAGATCGATGCCGGCGAGCATGCCGTAGCCGCGGATGTCCGTGACGGCGGGGATGCCTTTGAGCGAATAGACCGCGTCGAGAAAATAGGGCGACATCTCGGCCGCGCGCTGGAACAGGCCTTCCTTCTCGTAGATCGTGAGCGCGGCAATACCCGCGGCACAGGCGGCGGGATGGGCCGAGTAGGTATAGCCGTGGAAGAGCTCGACCGCATGGTCGGGGGCGCTGTCGACGATGGTGCCGTAGATCTTGTCGCTGACGGCGACCGCCCCCATCGGCTGGGCGCCATTGGTGAGCGCCTTGGCCATGGTGATCATGTCGGGCGTCACGCCGAAGCTCTGCGCGGCGAAGGCCTTGCCCGTGCGCCCGAAGCCGCAGATGACCTCGTCGAACACCAGCAGGATGCCATGCGCGTCGCAGATCTTGCGCAGCCGCTCGAGATAGCCCTTGGGCGGCACCAGCACGCCGGTCGAGCCGGCGATCGGCTCGACAAAGCAGGCGGCGATGGTCGAGCCGCCATAGAGATCGACGAAGCGCTGCAGGTCGTCGGCGAGCTCGGCGCCCTTCTCCGGCTGGCCGCGGGTGAAGCGGGCGTCGGGCGACCAGGTGTGGCGCATATGGACCACGCCCGGCATCACCGCGCCGAAGGTCTCGCGGTTGCGCACCATGCCGGCGAGCGACACGCCGCCGATATTGACGCCGTGATAGGCGCGCTCGCGGCTGACGAAGCGGGTGCGCTGCCCGTCGTTGCGCGCGCGGTGATAGGCGAGCGCGATCTTGATCGCGGTGTCGACCGATTCCGAACCCGAATTGCAGAAGAAGACATAGTCGAGCCCGTCGGGCGTCAGGGCCGCCACCTTGCGCGCGAGCTCGAAAGAGGACGGATGCGCCACCTGGAAATGGGGGCCGTAATCCATCTCCAGGAGCTGCCGGCCGACCGCCTCGGCGATCTCCTTGCGGGCATGGCCGGCCGCCACGCAGAACAGGCCCGAGCTGCCGTCGAGCAGCTTCTCGCCCTTGTGGTTCCAGTAATAGACCCCCTCGCCCTTCACCAGGAGCCGCGGCTCCTGCTTGAAATCGCGATTCGAGGTGAAGGGCAGCCAGTGATTCTCGAGCGTGTTGGCTTCGTACTGCATGACGGGACCCTGGGTCTGGAAGGATGGGAGAGGCCTTTCGGCACTGACGGCCATCCTATCGGCCAGGATCAAGCCCCTATAGGGACAGGGCGGCGCAATTGGAGGGGGCAGGCCCCGCCGAGCGTCAGTCCCGCGCCAGCCGTCACCCCCGCGAAAGCGGGGGGTCCATCACTAAGCTCGGCGCGCTGGGCCGGGATGGATCCCCGCTTTCGCGGGGATTACGGATGAAGAGTGCCGGGATGAAGCCAAGGAGGTCTTTCGCCGCCCCTCCGCGCCGCCCTACGCCGCCACCGCGACCGGCGTTGCCGCTTCCGCGGCGAGCGCCGTGGCCTTGGCCTCCGCGGCCTTCTTCAGCTCGCGCCGGCGCAGGATCTCGTAGATCACGGCGCCGACGATGGTGATCGCCACGATGAGGACGGCGAGTGCCGAGAGGCTCGGCGTCGTGCCTTGCCGCACGCGGCCCGCCAGCACCGTCACCAGGGTCTTCTCCGCCAGGATCGAGAAGGTGGTGGTGTTGTAGTTCTCGAAGGAGGCGAGGAAGGCCAGCACCGAGGCCGAAAGAATCGCGGGCTTCAGGAAGGGCAGCAGGATGTGGAAGAAGACCTGCGGATAGCTGGCGCCCAGATCGAGCGCCGCCTCCTCCTGCGCGCGGTCGAAGCGCTGCAGGCGCGAAAGGAACACCAGCATCGAATAGGCGGAGATGAAGGTGGACTGCCCCAGGACGGTCAGAAAATAGCCGTTGAAGAGGAACTTCATCCCGGTCCAGGCGGTCACGTCCTTCCAGAAGATGACGGTCGAGATGCCGAGGATCACGCCTGGCGTCAGCACCGGCGAGACCACGACCAGGTAATAGAGCGAGCGGGCGCGCCAATAGATCTGGGTCATGATGATGGCGCCGGCGAGCCCCACCGGCACCGAGACGCAGACCACGCCGATGCCGATGAAGACGGAGGTCTTGAGACCCGTCAGCAGCTCATCGTCATTGGCGAGCGCCTCGAACCATTTGAGCGTGAAGCCCTCGAACGGATAGGCCTGCGGGTAGTTCGGCGTGTTGAAGGCGGTGATGCCCATCACGATCAGCGGGCCGAACAGGTAGGCGAAGAACAGGACGATGTAGAACCCGATCATCGCCCGCATCACGGTCTGGGAGCTCATCGGGTGATCTCCCCGAGACTGACCCGGAACACCCGCAAGACCGCCAGCACGAAGACGATGCAGGTGAGCAGCAGGATGAAGGCGTAGGCCGAGCCCTGCGGCCAGTTGAAGGCCTGGTAGAAGCGGTCATAGACGATCGGCGTGAACCAGAGGCTCTTGGGCCCGCCCAGGATCAAGGGTGCAGCGAGCGCGCCCGCCGTCAGCATGAAGACCATGGTGCAGCCGGACGCGATGCCGGGCTTGGCGAAGGGCATCACCACGAAGAGATGGATATGCCACCAGGGAGCGCCCAGGTCGCGCGCCGCCTCGATCTGGTTCTTGTCGAGGCTCTCGATCGCGTTATAGAGCGGGAACATCATCATCAACAGGTAGGCGTAGGACAGGCCCGTATACATGCCGATATCGAGCCCGAGGAAATCGATCGGCTCGCCGATGAGGCCCAGGCCGAGCAGGGCGGTGTTGATGAGCCCGCCGGTGCTGAACAGCACGCGGAAGGCGAAGGCGCGCAGGATCTCGTTGACCCAGAAGGGCGCGATCAGCATCAGCATGAAGAGCCTGAGGCGCTCGGGCTTCGCCACCTGCGCCATGTAGTAGGCCAGCGGGTAGCAGAGGCAGAAATTGATCGCCGTGACCAGGATGCTGGCCAGGATCGTCATGAAGAACGCCTTCAGATGCAGCGTGTTGAGCTGATCCGTCGAGGTCGTGCTGCCGAAGATGAAATAGCGGTAGCTGTCGAGCGTGTAATGGTCGTTGGGCCCGCCGTAATCCTTGGGCGGCAGCTTCGGATGGAAGGAGAAATCGATCATGTAGAGCTGCGGCAGGACGATCATGATGACCGCCCAGAGCCCGACCGCGGCCAGCAGGAAGACCGCGATCGCGATGCCGTTGCGCCCGAAGAAATTCTTGGCGCCCGGCTCGCCCTGATGGCGCCGCTCCATCACCGCCATCGCCCAGAAGACGGCGATGACGATGACGGGCCCGCCGAAGATCACATACTTGCCGAGCTCAATCACTGGCGAGCTTCCCCACCGGCAGCACCAGGCCGGCCTGGCGGTCGTACTGGATCGCCGCCGTCTCGCCCTGGGCCGGCATGCGCTCCGAACCGCCGCGCCCGACCGTCACCACGATCTCCTTGCGGGTCGGCCCCTTGAGGAAGATGTGGCTCATATTGCCTTCGAAGGCGACGTTCAGGACCGGCGCCTGCAGCGTCGAACCGTTCGTGCCGGCACCCAGCCTGAAGGCCTCGGGCCGGACGAACAGCACGGCATCGTCGCCCACCCTGACGCTCCTGGCGTTGCGACCGCGCAGGCGCCCGACGGGCGTGTCGAGGATGGCGTCGCCGTTCTCGAGCGCCATCACCTTGCCGGCGAAGGGATTGTTCTCGCCGACGAAGGAAGCGACGAAGCCGGTCGCCGGATTGTCATAGATCGTCTTGCCGTCGGCGACCTGCTCGATCACCCCTTCGTTCATGACCGCGATGCGGTCCGACATGGTGAGGGCTTCGCCCTGGTCGTGCGTGATGTAGATGAAGGTGATGCCGACCCGGCGCTGGATCGCGCGCAGCTCGTTGCGCATATGCTGCCGGAGCTTGAGATCGAGGGCCGAGAGCGGCTCGTCCAGCAGCAGCACGCTCGGCTGCACCGCGAGCGCGCGCGCGATCGCCACGCGCTGCTTCTGGCCGCCCGAGAGCTCGCCGATCTTCTTGTCGCCCTGGCCGGGCAGCGCGATCAGCGAGAGCAGCTCGTCGGCGCGCTGGCGCTGGTCGGCGCGCGAGGCGCCCTGCACCCGGAGGCCGTAGGAGATGTTCTCCGCCACCGTCATCAGCGGGAACAGGGCCAGGTTCTGGAAGATGAGCGCGGTCGGGCGCTTGTTGGGCCCGATGCCCCTCATATCCTTGCCGCCGATCCGCACCGTCCCCTCGGAGGGATCGAGGAAGCCCGAGATGGTGCGCAGGATCGTCGTCTTGCCGCAGCCCGAGGGGCCGAGGAAGCTGAAGAATTCCCCGTTATTGATCTTGAGAGAGGCACTCTTGACCGCGGTAAAGTTGCCGAAGCGTATCGTCACCCGGTCGAGCTCGACATCCGCACTCATGGATCGAGACTTCCCCTTCCCTGACTCTCGGAACCGGCCTCAGGCATGCCCGACGGCCGCTCCACCGACGTGGACCGGTCCGCTGCAACCTGCAGGGCTGCATGGGGCGGCGCGAGGCTCTCGCGCGGACGCAAGGCAGCCCTGGTCCAATGCAAGCATCCCGGCCCAAGCGGGGCCGGGATGCAGCATGGTCACTGGAGGCTCAGCCGATCAAGACGCCTTGTATTTCTCCGCATACTCGCCGCGCAGATCGCCGAACCAGGACGGCTCGGGGATGCGGTTCCAGAGCTTGTCGAGCGCGTCTTCCGGATAGGCTTCCTGGAAGTTCTTCTTCGCGGCGTCCGACAGGAGGACGTCGGAGCCCTTGGCGATCGGGTTGTAGCCCGAACCGTCCGCCACCTTGGCCGAAGCTTCCGGCGTGTGGACGTAGTTCAGCCACTCATAGGCCTGGTCGACGTTCTTGGCGCCCGAGGAGAGCGACCAGCCGTCGATCCAGGCGATGGCGCCTTCCTGCGGCGCCATGTAGCTGACGGGCTTGCCGTCCTTCTTGAGGCTGAGCGCGGGGCCGTCCCAGGTCTGGCCGATCACCACGCCGTTCTCCAGGAGGCCGGACTTGGTGTTGTCGGCGCTGTCCCAGAACTGCTTGATCCAGGGCTTGTGTTCGATCGCGAAGGGCAGGATCACGTCGTAGATCTTCTTGAAGGTGTCCGGATCCTTGAAGGCGTCGGCCATGCGGTTGGAGGGCAGCTTGCCCGTCGCGTCCATCCAGAGGCCGATGCCGAGCAGCAGCGAATGCGGACGGCCCTGCACCTTGCCCTTGTATTCGTCGTTCCAGAGCGTGCCGTAGCTCAGCGTCTTGTATTCGAGCTTGGTCAGGTCGGTGCGCCAGGAGATCGCCTCGCTGCCCCAGCAATGCGGCAGCCAATGCAGACCGCCATCCCACTCCCAGATCTTCGTCGCTTCGATGAAGGAGGGCAGGACGTGGCTGTTATCGAGCTTCTTCGGATCGAGCGCCGCGGTCAGCCCCAGATCCTTGAACTGCGGCTGGCGATCGCGTGTCGGCTGATAGAGGTCGAAGCCTTCGCCGCCGGTCGCCTGGAGCTTGTTGATCTGCTCCTCGTTCTGCGAGAAGGGCGTCGTGTTTACCTTGATGCCGGTCTTCTTCGTGAAGTCCGGAACGACCGGGTCGGGCAATTCGTCCGACCAGTTGAGAAGATTGAGCTCGCCCGAGGATGAGAATGCATCCTTCACCAGCCACGGGCCAACGGCCAGCGCGGCACCCGCCGCGGTGGCGGTCTTCAGCATCGTGCGGCGGCTGAAGCGGCGTGCAGCGCTCAGCGTCAACTCAGCCGACGAGGCCGGTTTCTTGGCAGTCATCAGAGAACTCCCTGTCTTGGATGTGTATGAAGCCTGTACCGCGCGCCCCCTTGGCTTTTGGTTCTGATTCGATTCTCCCGGGGGGGACCGCTCGTTGTAGCGCCGGCACACGACGGATTTATGACATCCACGTGACCGGCTTCCGGGTTGAAATCGGCAGAAAAGCTGGGGATTCTTCGCCAATTGATCGTATTGTTACAATCGACTAGTGAAACAGAGCCAGTCAAGGAGATTTCGCCGGCCACGGCTTCCGACGGCCCGGAATGAGCGTGAATGCGGGAACAGCTTTTCCATTTCGAGCCGGACGGCAAGACCACGCTCCAGGCGCAGCTCCGGCGCATGCTGGTCGACGCGATCCTGGAAGGCCAGATTCCGGCCGGTACGGCGCTCCCCTCCTGCCGGAAGATGGCGCAGACGCTCAATGTCGCCCGCAACACGGTGGCGCTCGCCTATCAGGATCTGGTCGAGGAAGGTTTTCTCGTCGCCCGCCAGCGCAGCGGCTATTTCGTGGCGCCCGATGTGCTCTCGGGACGCGCCCAGCCACCGGTGGTATCGGCGGCGCGGGAAACCGCAACCGGTGCAAATGCCAAGGAACGGCCAGCCGGGGTGGACTGGGCGGACAGGTTTCGCGTCCGCCCGACGGCACAGCACAATATCGAGAAGCCACGCAACTGGCAGGACTACCCCTTCCCTTTCATCTATGGCCAGGTCGACCCGGCACTGTTCCCGATCGCGGCCTGGCGCGACTGCTCCCGCCAGGCGCTCGGCCGCGGGTCGGTCAAGGAATGGTCGCGCGACCTCTTCACCGAAGACGATCCGCTCCTGGTCGAGCAGATCCGCACCCGCCTCCTGCCGCGGCGCGGCGTGCGGGTCGGCAATGACGAGATCCTCGTCACCGTGGGCGCGCAGCAGGCGCTCTACCTGATCGCGAGCCTGCTGATCGATGCCGGGACGCGCGTCGGCATCGAGGATCCGGGCTATGTCGATGCGCGCAACATCTTCAGCCTGCGCGGCGCCGAGCTGGTCCCGCTCGCGATCGACCGCGAGGGGCTGGTGGTCGATGAGCGCCTCGCCGCTTGCGATTATGTCTATGCGACGCCGAGCCACCAGTTCCCCACCACCGCCACCATGTCGCTGGCCCGCAGGCGCGCCCTGCTGCAGTCGGCCGCGGCCAACGACATCGTCGTGGTCGAGGACGATTACGAGAGCGAGATCAACCATCAGGGCACGCCCTCGCCGGCCCTGAAGTCGCTCGATCGCAGCGGCCGCGTGATCTTCGTGGCGAGCCTCTCCAAGACCCTCGCCCCGGGCCTGCGGCTCGGCTACATGGTGGGCCCCGAGCCCTTCATCCGCGAGGCGCGTGCGCTGCGGCGCCTGATGCTGCGCCATCCGCCGGCCAACAACCAGCGCACCATCGCGCTCTTCCTCGCCGACGGCCATCACGACGCGCTGCTGCGCCGCCTCAGCCAGATCTACAAGGATCGCTGGAAGGCGATGGGCGAGGCGCTGACGCGCCACCTGCCCGAATGCCGCTGGCAGCAGAGCCAGGGCGGCACGGCCTATTGGGTGGAGGGGCCGCCCGGGCTCGACGCGCGGCTGCTCGAGGCCGCCGCTGCCAAGCAGGGCATCCTGATCGAGCGCGGCGACTGGCATTTCCAGGCCCAGGACGCGCCGCGCCGCTTCTTCCGCTTGGGCTTCTCCTCGATCGCGCTCGAGAAGATCGAGCCGGGGATCAAGCTCCTGGGCGAGATCCTGCGCAAGCAGATGGGATAGTGTTGGCGCGGCGCGACTTCGTGCACCGCGCTTTCCCTCCCCCTACCCCCTCCCGCAAGGGGAGGGGGCTAGAACAACAAACATCACGTCTCTCCCACCAAGGAGGGGGCGAACACATCAAACATCTCGCCCCCTCCCCTTGCGGGAGAGCGACTGTGTTGCCAGTCAAGCGGTTTGCCAGGGTTTGTTGTCGCGAACCATGGCATTGAGGGTGACGAGCAGCTTTCGCATGCAGGCGGTGATGGCGACCTTGGCCGGCTTGCCGGCCGCCCGCAGGCGAGCATGGAAGGCCTTGATCGCGGGATTGTGGCGAATGGCGGCCAGGGCGGCCATGTAGAGCGTTGCCCGCAAGGCGGCGCGCCCGCCCCAGATGGTGCGCTGGCCGCGCAGGGTGCCGCTGTCGCGATTGAAGGGTGCCAAGCCGACCAAGGCAGCGATCTGACGCCGGGTGAGGCGGCCCAGTTCGGGCAGCTCGGCCAGCAGGGTGCGAGACGCGACATCACCGATCCCTGGGACGCTTTTCAGCAATTCTTCCTTGGCTCGGAAGATCGGGCTGGAGCGCACGGCATTGTCGAGATCCTCGTCGATCCGGTTCAAGGCCTTGCCCAGCCATTCGAGATGAGCATCGAGATCGGCCTTGAGATCGGGCCGGGTCACCTGATGGCGCCGGTTCTTCTCCGCGGTCATCATCTCGACGATCTGGCGCCGGCGGACGATCAAGCCGTTGAGCCGGTCGGTCTCGGCATCGGGCAGAGGCCGGGGTTCCGGCTGGACCGCCTCGGCAAACCGGGCGATCGCCTCGGCGTCGAGCGCGTCAGTCTTGGCCAGGCGGCCCGTGGCGCGGGCAAAGTCACGGACTTGACGCGGGTTGACCACCGCCACCGGCAGCCCGGCCGCCGCCAGCACCGCCGCGGCCCGCAACTGCAGGCCTCCCGTCGCCTCCAGCACGACCAACTTTGGCGCCAGTGCCTTCAGCCGGGCAACCAAAGCCGCCAGACCTTCCTCGTCGCGCGCGACGCTAAAGGCCGCACCCGTCGGCCGGACGTGCACATCCAGCCGAGCCTTCGAAACATCGATCCCAACGAACATTCCCGGTCCCTTTCTGCGGCTCTTCGCCCGACCTTGCAGATACGGGCTCGCAGCGCGGCCCCGGCGACTGTTCGGGCTCGGAGAACCTGCAAGCGGAGCCCCCAGCTCTCCCACGGTCTTCAAAACCAGAGGGTTGACGGGCTTCCGCTTGCAACCGTGTCGATCATTCATGACCGGATACCCTTGTCTAGATACAAGGGTAGGGGGAGGGGTCTCGCGAGTTCGTTGCAACAGCGCGTTCAAATCCTGGCCCCCGGGAAAGCACCCCGCTGGCCCTAGCTTCCCGGCCGGCACCGGCGCTACCACAGGCTCAGGAAATCCCTGGCTTCGCCGGGGCTTGGGCGCGATCGACGCAACCTCGCCCGCCGCAGCCGCAAACCCGATCTGGAGATGAGGCAATCGCCATGACCCGCATGACCGCCAGCGAGGCTTTCGTCGAGACGCTCGCCGCCCACGGCGTGAAGGACGTGTTCGGCATCGTCGGCTCCGCCTATATGGACGCGCTCGACCTGTTCCCCGCCGCCGGCATCCGCTTCATCTCGGTCTGCCACGAGCAGGGCGCCGCCCACATGGCCGACGGCTATTCGCGCGTGCTCAACAAGCAGGGCGTCTGCATCGCGCAGAACGGCCCGGGCATCACCAACTTCGTCACCGCGGTGGCCGCGGCCTACTGGGCCCATTCGCCCGTCGTGGTGATCACGCCCGAGACCGGCTCCAACACCATGGGGCTCGGCGGCTTCCAGGAGACCGAGCAGCTCCCGATCTTCTCCAAGATCACCAAATACCAGGCCCATGTGACCCGGCAGGATCGCCTCGCCGAGCTGACCAGCCGCTGCTTCGACTATGCGCTGCTCGAGCGCGGCCCCACCCAGCTCAACATCCCGCGCGACATCTTCTATGGCGAGGTGGACATCACGCTGCCCAAGCCGATCCATGTCGAGCGCTCGGCCGGCGGCGAGCAGAGCCTCAACGAGGCGGCGAAGCTCCTGGCCGAGGCGAAGTTCCCGGTCATCGTCGCGGGCGGCGGCGTGATCATGTCGGACGGCCAGGCCGAGGCCGTGGCGCTCGCCGAATATCTCTCGGCCCCGGTCGTGACCTCCTATCTCCATAACGACGCCTTCCCCGCCGGCCATCCGCTGATGTGCGGGCCGCTCGGCTATCAGGGTTCGAAGGCGGCGATGAAGCTCATCGCCCAGGCCGACGTGGTGCTGGCGCTGGGCACCCGGCTCGGGCCGTTCGGGACCCTGCCGCAGCACGGCCTCGATTACTGGCCGAAGCAGGCGAAGATCATTCAGGTCGACAGCAACGCCCGCATGCTGGGGCTGGTGAAGCCGATCTCGGTCGGCGTCAATGGCGACGCCAAGCCGTCGGCGGCGGCGATGCTGCAGCGGCTCCAGACCGGCAACCTCAAGGTCGCGGCCCACGGCAACAAGGAGCAGCGGCTGGCCGAGGTGAAGAAGCAGAAGGAGGCCTGGGAGACCGAGCTCAACGGCTGGGGCCAGGCCGACGGCTCGCCGATCGCGCCCCGCCGCGCACTGCGCGAGCTTGAGAAGGCGATGCCGAAGAACGCGATGGTCACGACCGACATCGGCAATATCTGCTCGGTCTCGAACAGCTACCTGCGCTTCGACAAGCCGCGCAGCTTCTTCGCCGCCATGAGCTTCGGCAATTGCGGCTATGCCTATCCGACCGCGATCGGCGCCAAGGTGGGCGCGCCCGACCGCCCTGCGGTCGCCTATGTCGGCGACGGCGCCTGGGGCATGAGCCTCCAGGAGACCCTCACTTGCGTGCGCGAGAACATCCCGGCCATCGCCGTGGTGTTCAACAACGGCCAGTGGGGGGCGGAGAAGAAGAACCAGGTCGATTTCTTCGCCGACCGCTATGTCGGCACCAACCTGAAGAATCCGAGCTTCGCCGCGATCGCGGAATCGATGGGGGCGAAGGGCATCAAGGTCGATCATCCGGACCAGGTCGGCGATGCGCTCAAGACCGCGATCGCCTCCAACCGCCCTTGCGTGCTCGAGATCATGGCGACCCAGGAACTCGGCGATCCCTTCCGCCGCGACGCCCTGAAGAAGCCGCAGCGTCTGCTGGAGAAATACAAGGCGTACTCGGTGAGCTGATTGCCTCTCGCACCGAGCGGCAACTCCCCTCCCCCTACCCCCTCCCGCAAGGGGAGGGGGCGAGACGGTTGGGGGTTCCCGCGTCCCTTCGTAAGCCGAAAGAGAAAAGGCGAGCTGGCAAAATTCCAGCCCCCTCCCCTTGCGGGAGGGGGTAGGGGGAGGGGTTGCCGCAAGCGTGGTTTCGCGGGGAACATGTCTCCATGACCGCCCCGCTCCTCATCCTCAACGCCGGCTCCTCGAGCCTCAAATTCGCGCTCTACCGGCCCAGCGCCGGCGCCGATCCCGCACCACTCGCCCGCGGCCAGTTCGCCGGCATCGGCCGCGCCCTCGCCTTTTCGGCGAAATCCGCCGACGGCCATCCGCTCCCATCGCCGGACGCGGCAACGCTCGCCGCCATCCGCAACCACGCCGACGCGCTGCTGCTCCTGCCCGATTGGCTGGCGACCAACGGTCTGGGCCAGGACCTCGCCGGCGCCGGCCACCGCGTCGTCCATGGCGGCACGCGCTTCGCGGCCCCCGAGCGCATCACGCCCGAAATCCTCGACGCGCTCTCGGCGCTGGAGCCGCTGGCACCGCATCACCAGCCGCACAATGTCGCCGCGATCCGCGCGCTGATGGCGCAGCATCCGGCACTGCCGCAGGTCGCCTGCTTCGACACCGCCTTCCACGCCTTCATGCCGGCGACGGCCCGCAGCCTCGGCCTGCCCGCCGCCTATGAAGCCAAGGGCATGCGCCGCTACGGTTTCCACGGCCTTTCCTACGAATACGTGACCGGCCGTCTGCGCCAGCTTCTCGGCGGAACGCTGCCGAAGCGCCTCGTCATCGCCCATCTCGGCAATGGCGCGAGCATGGCGGCCGTGCTCGACGGCAAGGGCCACGCCACCACCATGGGTTTCTCCACGCTCGACGGCATCGTGATGGGCACGCGCATCGGCAGTCTCGATCCCGGCGCCCTCCTCCATCTCATCCGCGAGGAGAAGATGGACCTCAAGGCGCTCGAGGACCTGCTCTACAACAAGAGCGGCCTCCTGGGCCTCTCCGGCTTCAGCGCCGACATGAAGACGCTGCTGGAGAGCCCCGAGCCGCGCGCCGCCGCCGCCATCGAGCAATATTGCTATGCCATCGTCCGCCACACCGGCTCGCTCGCCGCGGCGTTGGGCGGGCTCGACGCGCTGGTCTTCACCGGCGGCGTCGGCGAGAACGCGGCGCCGATCCGCGCCCGCGTCTGCCGCGACCTCGCCTGGCTCGGGATCGAACTCGACGAAGCGGCCAACGCGCGCGGCGGCCCCCTGCTGACCCGCACCAAGGCCAGGACCGCCGCCTATACCGTCCCGACCGACGAGGAACTGGTCATCGCCCGCCACACGGCGCGACTCCTGGAGCTTTGACGACTGGAATCAGTACCCAGGAACCAGGCCCTACGATCCAGAGGGTGGGCTCACGGGCTGGGGAACTTAGGCGGTGAACAACTCGACCGGACCCGCTCCCGACAATTGCTCCACGGCGGTCTCGCCGACGAGATAGCTGCCGCCCAGCATGACGCCCAGCCTTTCATCCGCCAAAGACAGCCAAGCATGCACATAGAAGACCATACCGGGGTGTAGCACGCCGTCGGAGAACCGATCGATCTGGAACGTGCCCACCCATACCGGCGGATAGCCGATCCCGATCCCAACCCCGAATCGCATCTGCGCGGCATGACCTATGCCCGCCTTGATGATGGGCGCGAGGGATGCGTTGTCGATATCGACGACGCTGGCGCCCGGCCGGCAGGCCTCCAGACCCTTCTGCAGCGATTCCAACGCCACGCCGTAAAGCCATCGCGCGCGCGGCCCCGGATCGCCCGTAGCCATCGTCAGCATGGAAACGCTGTGATAGCGGCGCGCTACACCGGCGAACTCGAGATGCACGAGCTCGTTGGGGCCGATGATCTTCGGCATCGCCGTCGCATGCCCGCCGGCCGAGCGGCTGCCGCTGGCACATTCGGTCGGAATCGCCGGGTAGTCGCTCCCTGCCCTGCGCACGGCGCCCTCCACTGCGGCACAAAGGGCGGTTTCCTTCATTCCCGCCCGAAGCGCCTCGCGGGCCGCCGCGACGCCGACATTGGCGTAACCGGCCGCCTCCCGGACATAGGCAATTTCTGCCGCCGACTTGATGTATTGAAGCCGGCTCAGGAGGGGCCCCACATCCTTGAAGCGCAGCGCGGGAAGGGCGTCGCCCAGCAGCTTCGCGTAGCCCGCCGTCACCGCATAGGAATTGACTTCGAGCCCCCAGTTTCCCTTGCCGGGCCCCTTTTCCTGCACGATGGCCGCGAGAAGCGCACCCACATCGTCCTGGTTGAGATGGTAGGTGCGGACGTCCTTGATCCAGCTCGTCTCTCGCACCAAGGGCAAGTCCAAGTCACGTACCAGGAGCGTCGGATCACCACCGCCCTTGGCGCTGAAAACCAGCGCCTGCGGACCGACATATGAAGAGATGGAATCGTAGCCGGCGAGATAGAAAAGGTTCTCCGGTGCGATAACGATGCAGCCGTCGAATTCTGCCTCGCCGAGCGCCGTCCGGGCGCGTGCCAGGCGCGCGCGATGCTCCGTTTCGGAAAATGCAGCGAACGGTACCTCAGCCACGATCCTTCTCCCATCCAAGAGGAATGCCACCCGAACGGAGCAAGCCCGTCACACGGTGACCAAAGGGCTGTCGCCATCGCCGACAAGCATCTGAACGCCGGTCTCGGTCAGCAGATAGGTGCCGCCTTGCATGAAACCGAGGTTCTCGTCGGGAAGCGTGAGCGTCGTATGGAGCACGAAAACCATCCCCGCCTGCAGGACATGCGCCGAAGTGCGGGATATCTGCAGCGTCTCGAGCCAGATCGGCGGATAGGCGACGCCGATGCCGTATCCGAACCGCGCGATCGCGAAACCGTCGATCCCTTCGCGCTCCAGCGGCCTCAACGACGCGATCTCGGCCGCCGCGGCGGGAGCCCCCACCTTGACGGCGGCCACGCCCGCCGTGACGGACTCCGCACAGATCCGATGAAGGTCGCGAATGCGCTTGCTGGCGCTCGTCACGGCCATGGTCGTCATGGCCGTGACGTGATAGCGGGCCGCAACGCCCGCAAACTCGAAATGCGCCAGGTCTCCCGCTCCGATGACCCGCGGGCGAGGCGCCCCATGGCCCGCCGCCGTTCGAGGGCCGGTGGTGAATTCCATCGGAATGGCCCAGTAGTCGCTCCCCGCCTTCCGGACAGCGGCCTCGACGTCTGCGGCCACGGCGATCTCGGTTCGTCCCGCCCGCAAGGCCCGCTTCGTCTCGGCCAGCCCCGCCGCGGCATAGCCGGCGGCCTGCCGGATATAGGCGATCTCGGGCGACGATTTGATCAATCGCAACTCGCCCAGAAGATCGGTCGCGTCGACCAGCGCGCCGCCGCCGAGCGCATCGGCCAGATCCAGCGCGAACCGGCCGGTCACGGCGGGAGATTGCAGATCGACGCCGACGCGGGCATAGCCCGGTCTCTTCTTCCCGACGATATCCGCGAGCATCCCCGCCGGGTTGTCGATCCCAAGCCTGAAGGTCCGGATATCCTCGACGAAGGTCGACTCCCGCGCGAGCGCGTAGTCGTAGTTCCGGATGAGGAGGGTCGGGTTGTCTTCGCCCGAACTCACCACCAGCCCCTGCGGATTAACCGCCGAGGTCCATGAATCGTAACCGGAGAGATAGTAGAGCGATTCGGGCGAGACGATGATGACCGCGTCGAGCCCGTTTTCCCGCATCGTCGCCCGCGCGCGCGCCATCCTGTCGCGGTATTCGGCTTGGCCGAAAGCGAGATATTCTCGTGCCATTTCAACCCTGCATTCGCGCTTCGCCTCATCTCAGGGGAAGAGGCGAGCGTGGAAATCTCGATCTTGGAAAGGGCGCCGCCGAGAACCAGCGGCGCCCTTGTCGTTCAGAGCCAGGGAGGTGCGACGAACTCGGCGGAAGCAAACTCGAGCGGCCAGATCACCTTGCGCTCGCCCCCCATGAGCTGCACCATCGGGAAGAAGAACCCCTTCATGAAGGGACCAGTCAGGACCTCGTTGGGCGAGGTCGCGTTCGGGCCGGGTTCTTTCGCGAACTTGTACAAGTTCCAGATGCCCTTGTATTCCATCGAGCGGATCGTCTCGATCAGCGCTTCCCGCTTGAGCGTGCCGGCCTGATTGATCGCCTTGATGGCCATCCGCGTATAGTCGTAAGGCAGGCCCGACGCGGTGATGCTCGGATCCTCGCCATACTTCGCCTTGAAACGCTGGTTCCACTCGGTCTGCCAGGGCGCCAGGGGTGCCGGCGAGTCCATGGTGACGTTGTAGTCGGAGGCTTCTCCGGTCAGCTCGTGCCACTCGCTGAACCAGGTCAGGCCGTGGCTGACGAGCAGCGCCTTCAGCTTCTGCGTCCGGACCTGCTTCACGAAATTCGAGGCACCTACCGGCGCGGTGATCGTGGTCATCACCAGGGAAATCTGCTGCGCGCGATACTTGGTGATGATGGGTGAGAACTCGGTCTCCTCGAAGGGCACCACATCGAAGCCGCTCACCTCATAGCCCGCCGATTTGAGGCTCGTGACCAGTGCCTCGCCCCAGCTCCGGCCATAATCCGTGTCCTCAACCAGGACCGCGGCCTTCAGGTTCGCCGGCTTCCAGAGCCCCTTCTCGCGGAAATAGTTCAGCGGAGCTCCATAGAGGACCGAGAACGAGGCCGGCGAGGAATAGCTCTTGAAGTAGCCGGCATAACGGTTCACGTCCGAATTGATCTTGTCGGCGATGGACTGCGATTCGCCGAGATTGCCCAGATGGACGATGCCCAGATCCGCCTCGACGTCCATGGTCGCGAGCGCAACGGACGAATGCCATCCATTGATCATGAATTCCACCCCTTCGCGGCTGACTGCATCGCGAAGAGCGAGAACACCCTTCTCCGGATCAGATTGGTCGTCGACCAGAACGATCTCGATATCGCGCTTCTCCCCGTCCACGGTCAGGGGAATCTCCCCGTCCGCGCGCGCATCCTCGATCGCCATCATGGTGCCCTGGCGGATGTTCTCGCCCGTGCGGCTCGAGGGTCCGGTGAAGGGCGCAAGACAGCCGATCTTGATCGGCTTCCCGTCGGCCCGCGCCGAATTCACGCCTGCTGAAAAGGTCAGAGCAACCAAGCCGGCGGCCGAAGCGGCCAGCAGCTCCCTGCGGTTCATTCGCGGCGGATTCGTTTTTCCGCCCCTCTGGTCATTCATTGTTTTGCCTCCCATGCAACCAGAAACGAATTGCATGTTGCAACCAGACTGAACATTTGTCAAGTTATATCGAACAAAGTTCAGTTATGAAGAACAGTAGAATCGGAAAATCTGCTACGCGCCAGGGTAGTGAGGCCACGCGCCAGCGCTTACATTGTTCACCTCGGCTGAACAGGCAAATCGAGGTGGCCATGAGCATGAAGTTTGGGGCGCGGCTGCGCGAACTGCGGAAGAAGCGTGGCATGTCGTTGGCACAGGTCGCGCAGGGGGCGGCACTGTCGAGAAGCTTCATCAGCCAAGTGGAGTCCGATCAGACGACTCCCTCGATCGCGTCGATCAAGCGCATTTGCGACGTACTCGGCGCGTCCCTGGCACAGCTCTTCGATGACGAAACCGACACCGACAGTGCGGATCCCCAACCGCATGGGGACCGGCCGGCGGAACCGGCCGAGCCGGCCCGCGTCGTCCGCAAGAATCGTCGCAAGGCGTTCAAGTACCCCGGCGCAAAGTCGATGAACTATCTGTTGGTGCCCGATCTCCAGGGCCGCCTCGAGGTGATTCTGGGCGTCATGCAGCCCGGCGAAACCAGCGAAAGCGAAGCCTGGACCCACGACGGCGAGGAGTTCGGCTTCATCCTGGAGGGTACCTACGAGCTCACGGTCGGCGGACGCTCCTACATCCTTGAGGAAGGCGATTCGATCTACTTCTCGAGCCGGTTGGCCCATTCCGCCAAAGTCATCGGGGATCGCCCCGTCCGGTGGATCTGGGTCATCACGCCTCCTTCCTTCTGACGCTCCGTGGCAGGCAGCAAGCACATGTTTCACGCAGTCATGGCCCCGAACGGCTCCGAGGCGGCGCTTCGCCTGCCTGTCAACCGCCTCACAGATACGGAGCCGCAGCTCGACCTGAAGCGCCTCCGCTCCTATCGGCTCGGCCGTCTACGCGCGGAGCTAGCTGCCGGCGATTGTGCTGCCGCCATCCTGGTCGACCCGATCAGCATCCGCTATGCGACCGGAAGCCGGAACGCCTCCGTCTTCCAGATGCATGTGCCGATGCGGTACCTCTTCGTTCCCGTGGAAGGCCCGGTCGTTCTGTTCGACGGGGAAAGCTACCGCGCCACCGCCGAAGGCCTGGAAACGGTCGCCGAGTTTCGTGTCGCGCTGCCGCTCAGCCACTTCTTCGCCGGACCTCGTGAGGAAGAAACCATCCGGCGTTGGGCTGACGAAATGGGCGCGCTGGTCCGCACTCACTGCGGCGCGGGGCCGAGAATTGCCACGGACTTCGGGCAGTCGAGCGCGGTGACCGCGCTTCGCGAACAGAATCTGGACCTGGTGCCGGCGCAGGGCTTCGTCGAACGCGCCCGCTCGATAAAGTCTCCCGACGAAGTTCTCTGCATGAACCTGGCTCTCGCCGTCGCGGAGGCCGGTGCGGCCAAGATGCGGGCGGCGCTCGTCCCCGGCATCACCGAGAACGAGCTCTGGTCCCTGCTGCACCAGACCAACATCGCCATGGGCGGCGACTGGATCGAGGGCCGGCTGCTCTCGTCCGGCGACCGCCTCAATCCCTGGCTGCAGGAAGCCAGCGACCGGATGGTGCGCCCCGGCGAGCTCGTGGGATTCGATACCGACATGGTCGGTCCGCTGGGCTACTGCGCCGACATGTCCCGGACCTTCCATTGTGGCCCCGGAAAACCGACCCCGGCTCAGCGCGACCTCTACAAGCTCGCGTTCGAGGAGATCCAGCACAACATGGAGCTCCTGCGGCCCGGCGTGAGCTTTCGCGAGCTGTCGCAGAAGGCCTGGCGGATTCCGGAGCCCTATATCAGGAACCGCTACATGGTGCTGATGCACGGCATCGGTATGTGCGACGAATATCCGGCGATCTATCACCGTTACGACTGGGACAGTGCCGGCTATGACGGCACCGTCGAAGAGAACATGACGCTGTGCATTGAAAGCTTCATCGGCGCGGAGGGCGGCCACGAAGGCGTGAAGCTGGAGGAGCAGGTTCTGGTCACGCGAACGGGCGTGCGATGCCTCTCGCACTTTCCTTTCGAAGACGAACTGCTGGGCGGATGAGCATGGCGCCCATACTCGAGGTCAGGGGCCTCAGGAAGCAGTTCGGCGGCAGTATCGTGCTCAACGGTGTCAACCTCGCCGTGGAAGAGGCGAGCGTTCACGGCCTCATCGGTCCCAACGGCGCCGGCAAGACGACTTTCTTCAATGTGATCAACGGCATCTATCCGCCTTCGGCCGGCACGGTCACGTTCCGGAGGCGCGACATCACCGGCCTCTCCATGTCCCGCATCGCAAGGGCCGGGATCGGCCGTACCTTCCAGATCGCGCGCGTGTTTCGGGAGATGTCGGTCCTCGAGAACATGCTGGTGCCGGCGATCGAGCTCGGATTGTCTGGCCGCGCGGCACGGGCCAAGGCGGAACAACTCCTCGATCTCGTGCGGCTTTCCCACCTCGCGCGGAGCCCGGCAATCGAGATATCGGGCGGGCAGCAGAAACTGCTGGAATTCGCCCGGGTTCTCATGATCGAGCCGTCGCTGGTCCTGCTCGACGAGCCATTCAACGGGATCAGTCCAATCCTGTGCGAGAAGCTGATCCAGGTCATCCTCGCCCTGCGTCAGGAGAAGGGCCTCACTTTCCTGCTCATCAGCCACGAAGTGCCGCATCTGTCGCAACTCTGTTCCCGCCTCACGGTTCTCGCCGCCGGCCAGGAAATCGCGGACGGCACACCGGAGAGCGTTCGGCATGATCCGCGGGTCATCGAGGCCTATCTGGGCCAGGCGGAGGCGGCCGTCTGATGAGCCTCACGATCAGCGGCCTGACGGCGGGCTACACACGCGAGGTCCCGATCCTGAGCGGCGTGAACCTGCGCGCCGAAGAAGGCATGGTGACCACGATCATCGGGCCCAACGGCGCCGGCAAATCGACCCTGCTGCGAGCGGTCTTCGGCTATCTCAAGCCCGCATCCGGGACAGTCGAGCATTTCGGCCGGACGGTGACCGGTCTGGAGCCGGAACAGATGCTGACCGAGGGCGTCGCTTATCTGATCCAGGGCCGGAGCGTCTTTCCCTCCATGACGGTCGCCGAGAATCTCGAGCTCGGCTGCTGGACGATCCGCCGCGACCGGCGGCGCGTGCTGGACGCGCTGGCGCGCGCCTACGAGCAGTATCCGAGGATGGCGGAGAAGCGGAATGCGCGGGCTGGATCGCTCTCGGGCGGCGAGCAGCGCATGCTCGAGATCGCCCGCATCACCATGACAAACCCCAGGACGCTTCTGCTGGACGAGCCCTCGGTCGGCCTGATGCCGTCACTGGTCGAGGAAGTGTATCAGCAGATCGGGGCGCTGAAGAAGGCCGGCTACCTGATCCTGCTTGTGGACCAGAACATCCGGAAGACTCTCCAGATTGCCGACTATGTGTACGTGCTGAAGATGGGAGCCAACAGCCATCACGGCCCGGCGGCGGAGTTCAAGCACCGCCTTGCCGACATCATCAAGGAGTGGATCTGATGGACTTCAGCCTTCTTCTGGACCCGTCCATCCTCCTCGAACTCCTGGCGCAAGGACTGGTGCGAGGCTCGATGTATGCCCTGATGGCGGTGGGGTTGTCGCTGATATTCGGAATCCTGAACGTCGTGAACTTCGCGCATGGCGAGTTGTTCATGATCGGCGCCTACGTCATGTATTTCGTCGTGGCCTCCCTCGGGTTTCCGATCCTTGCCGGAATTGCCGCGGCGGCTGTCGTGCTTTTCGTGGTCGGGATGCTCATCGAGCGGGTCCTCATCGATCCGCTGAGGCGACGATCGGGGCGCGGCTGGCTTCTCGACGCCTTCGTGCTCACGATCGGGCTCACGGTGGTGTTTCAGAACCTCGCGACCGAGCTGGTCGGCAGCCGCCGCCAGGGCTTGGTGGAGATGATTCCGGGCTCCCTCGACATCATGGGCATCTCGCTGAGCTATGACAGGCTTGTGATTCTCGCCGCCACCCTCGTGGTCGGCGCGGGCGTATGGCTGTTCGTGCGCTACACCCCCCTCGGCAAGGCGATTCGCGCGACGGGCCAGGACGCGGAAGCGGCCCGGGCGCTCGGAATCAGCGTCCGTCAGATTTACATGATCACCTTCGGCATCGGTGCGTCGCTCGCAGGCATTTCCGGCGCTCTCCTTATCACCATCTTTCCGGCTTATCCCACCGTCGGCATGTTGCCTGCCATGAAGAGCTTCGCGGTGGTTGTGCTCGGTGGATTGGGGAACCTGCCCGGTGCGATCGTCGGCGGCTTTTTGCTCGGCATCATCGAGGCCTTTGCCGTCTTCTTCCTGGCGGCGGGCTGGCAGCACGTACTGACCGCCGCGCTCGTGGTTCTGGTGCTGGTCATCCGGCCGCAAGGGCTCTTCGCGGTTCAAGGGGCTCGCCCGTGAACGAGGCCGCTGCCGTCCTCCAGCCGTTCGGGCGCGCATGGCGTTCACCAGCCATGCGGGCGGCCAAGCTGGCCGTTCTCCTGGGCGCGCTGGTACTCGCCCCGCTGTTCGTGAGCGACCATTTCATCCTCTCGATCCTGATCGCGGCGCTAATGTTCGGCGTCTTCGGCGCGATCTACGACCTCATGGTCGGCTATTGCGGCCTCACGAACTTCGGCTATGCCGGCTTCATTGCCGCAGGGTCTTATGCGTCAGCTCTGGGCGCCTCCTTCATGGGGGTCAACCCGTGGGTGGGCCTGTTGGTCGGGGGCATCCTGTGCATGGCGCTCGGCTTCTTCACCGGCCTGATCGCCCTCAGGGTGAAGGGCCTCTATCTCGGCCTGCTCACCTGGTTCGTCGGGGAGACGATCCGGCTGACAATCGCCAACAGCACAGAGATAACGCGCGGTATGCTCGGGCTGACCGTCATGCCCTTTCCCGATCTGCTTGGGATCGACTTTTCACGGGCCAATCTCCATGCCTACTACTACGCGCTGCTGGTCATCGGCACCGCCATCGTTCTCGCCTGCTGGTGGTTGGTGAACTCGAATGCGGGGCGCGCCTTCAAGGCCATCCGCGACGACGAGCTGGCCGCCGAGAGCCTGGGGCTGAGCGCGACGAAGTACAAGCTGATCAATTTCTCGATCGCGTCGTTCTTCACCGGCATTGTCGGCGCCTTCTACGCCCACTATATCGGGATCCTGTCGCCCTCTCCCACAGAGTTCGGCGTCTCGCGCACGATCGAAGTGCTCACCGTCACCTATCTCGGTGGTCGAGGCACGCTGTTCGGCCCGATATTCTCGGGTTTCCTTATCGTTGGGTTCCAGGAAGCCCTGCGCGGGATCGGCGCTTGGCGCCTCATCCTGTTCGGAGCGCTGCTGATTTCAGTCATGCTGTTCTTCCCCCGCGGCTTGGCGACCCTGAAGAAGTGGCTCTGGTAGCGGCGGACCGTCAGCACAACGCCGACCCCCTTGACGGCGTGATCATCCATCCCGAGAGCTAGCCGACCAGACCTGCGAGCGCTCGCGCGATCGCGACCGCGGCCACGCTCGCCAGCACGATCAGCGCGACCCGGCGGTAGGTGTGGGCGGTGCTTCTGGTGAAGAGATGCGCGCCGACCCAGTTGCCGAGCGACATGGCGGGCAGCATCAGGATGGTGAGGAGCAGAACCTGCAGGGTGAGAAGGCCGCCCAGGGCAGCGCTGCCCAGCGTCACCCAGGAGAGCAGGAAGAAATAGACCAGGAGCGAGGCGCGGCCCACGGCGGCCCCCGCCGGCGAGGCCAGGAAGAAGATGATCACGGGCGGGCCGCCCATCGAGGTCGAGCTGTTGAGCAGGCCCGAAAGAACGCCGAGCGCCAGGCGGGTCGCCTTGGTGGGTGCGGCGCTGAAGCTGAAGCCGCGCCAGAGCAGCAGCACCGCGGCCAATACGACGAGGCCGATGAAGGCACGCATCAGGTCCGCCGGCAGGTCGCGCAGCATGATCACGCCGAAGGGCAGGCCGAGAACGGCGCCCGCCAGCAGCAACCAGACCGAGGGCCAGTCCGCCTGGCGCCAGACTTTCACCACAAGCTGCAGCCCGCCCAGGAGCGTGATGAGCGTCACGGCCGGCACCATGTCGGCAGGATCGAGGATCACCGTCAGCGCCGGTACCGCCGCCAGCGCGAAGCCGAAGCCGGTATAGCCGCGCAGGATGCCGGCGCCGAAGGCGACCAGCAGCAGGAAGGCGGTGCCCCCGGGGCCGAGGCTGTGGATCAGGTCGAGGAAGGATTGGAGCAAGGGGTGACTCGCGCATGGAGATCGCGCAGCCCCCTCCCTGGCCCTCCCCCTGAACGGGGGAGGGGATCTGGTACGAAGGCATCGCGCGAGGCCAACTTACCCGATTGGAAGACGGCGAAAACGAAGCTCTTGTCCCCTCCCCCGTTCAGGGGGAGGGCCAGGGAGGGGGCAGACTCGCTGCCGGCAACCTAGTCCCTGAGCTGCTTGCGCCAGCGCTCGATCGTGTCGGCGATGAACTCCCGGCTGGCGCTGTCCGCGGCCCAGGCGTGGGAGAAGGGTGGCGTGCCGTTCTTGGGGCGGAACTGCGGATCGAGTTCGTCGAAGGAAAGCCGCATCGGCACGGTGACGCCCTCGCCCACCACGATCGCCTCGCGGGTGCGCAGCGCCGGCAGCGCCTCGAGCAGGCCGATCGCCGAATCCGGCAGGGCGTTGCGCACGAAATTGCAGTCGCGCTCGTTGCTCATGCGCAGCGCGAAGAGCGTGTTGCACTGGGAGAGGATCGTGGCCGACAGCTCCGAGGGCCGCTGGCTCACCAGGCAGAGCCCGACGCCGTATTTGCGCCCCTCGCGCGCGATCGTGGCGACGACCTTGCCGGTCGGGCCCGGCGTCTGGGTCTCGTCGCGCGGCACATAGCGGTGCGCCTCCTCGCAAACGAGGAGGATCGGCATGGCGCGGCTGCGGTCGCTCCAGAGCGCGAAATCGAACAGCGTGCGGCAGAGCACCGAGACCACCACGTCGGTGATTTCGGAGGGCACGCCGGAGATGTCGAAGATGGTGATGGGCTTGCGCTCGACCGGCATGCGCAGGATGCGCGAGAGGATGTCGATCAGGTTGTCGCGCACCGTGAGGCCGGAGAACATGAAGGCGAAACGGCGGTCGTTGCTGAGCGCCTCGATGCGCGCCTTGAGGCGCAGATAGGCGGCGTTGTTCTCGGGCTTCTCGAGTTTGCCCATCGCGGCGTCGATCTGGCGCAGCACATCACCGAGACGATACGGCACCGGCGTGTCGACCGTGACATAGTCGAGCTCCTTGCCGGGGCCGGCGAACTTGCGCTTGGCCTCGACGATGGCGGCCTTGAGGACCGCATGCTCCGCCTCCATCGTCTCGCCGGTGCGGCTGGCGAAGACGGTGACAATCTCCTCGAAATTGAGCAGCCAATAGGGAAGCTGGAGGTTGGTCGGGCTGATCAGCTCGGCGCGATCGCCGAAGGCCTGGGCATATTCGTTGTGGGAATCGAGCAGCACCACATGGCCGCCCGGATTCTGGTCGAGCACCGCGCGCAGAATAAGGGCGACCGAGCAAGACTTGCCCGAGCCCGTCACGCCCAGCACGGCGAAATGCTTGCCGAGGAGATCGTCGGTGCTGACGAAGGCCGGCAGCGTCGCGTCCTGGTGGATCGTGCCGACGCGCAGGTTCGCGGCCTTGGGCCGCGCATAGACGATGCCCAGCTCGTCATGGGTCGCGGCGAAGAGGTCGGTGCCCAGCACCGGATGGATCGAGACGCCGCGCTGGAAGCTGCCCATCTGGCCGTTCGCGGCGCGCAGGGTTTCGCCCAGGAGCTGGATCTCGGCGAGATGCTTCTCGGTGGGAGCGATCTCGGCCTGCGCGTTCTCGGCGCGCAGGCTGGTCACCATCCCGAACACGTCCGAGGCCGAGGTCGGCATGCGCACGATCGAGCCGATGCGCACGCCCTCGGCACCCGGCTTCAGGATGGCCGTGACCGAGGAACCGGAGACCGCGATGACATGGCCGGTCTTGCCCGGACCCGGCCGGCGCATCGCCAGCGGCTTTTCGTCGATCGCATGAAGGGTGGACATCGCCTAAAACTTTCGAGGAATGCGACGGAAGTCGGTCGGAATATCAAATGAAAGCAGGGCCGCACCGGCAGCTTTGGCTGCAGCTTTCAACCCTAGCGGGTGAAGCCTGAACAAAGAGCTAATGGGGCTGGGGACCGGTTTAAAGGTCAGCGAGGCAGCAGGCGAGAATCTCTATCCCCTCTCCCGCTTCGCGGGAGAGGGCCAGGGAGAGGGCTGCTCGGTTTCTGACAGCGAGCAGCCCCCTCCTTAATCCTCCCCCGAAGACGGGGGAGGAGACAGAAATCGATGTCACCCCGCCCCCTCGATTACCGCCGCCATCCGCTCCACCACGGCCGCGGATTCCTCGACGGGCACATTGGTGAAGCTCATCGCCAGCGCCGGCGGCAGGCGCGCCTGCATCACGGCGCGGCTCAGCGGCAATGGCGCCAAGCCTTGCGCCCAGGCGCGCTGGGACAGCGCCTCGTCGTCGGATCCTTCGCGCAGCCAGCCCAGCAGATGCAGCCCGCCCGCCTGCAGATCGACGCGCAGGCGATCGCCGAGCCGACGCTCGAGGGCTGTCGCCAGCGCCTCGCGGCGCTCGGCATAGAGCTGGCGCATGCGTCGGATGTGGCGCGCGAAATGTCCCTCGGTCATGAAATCGGCGACCGTCATCTGGTCGAGGTAGCCCTGGCTCGGCATCAGCAGCGACGCCGCGCGATCGAACCGCTCCAGCTCCGGCGGCGGCACCACGAGATAGCCCAGCCGCAGGCCCGGATGCAGCACCTTGCTGAAGGTCCCGGTATAGAGCACGCGGTTGGCCTCATCGAGGCTCTTCAAGGCCGGCAGAGGACGGCCGCGATAGCGATACTCGCTGTCGTAATCGTCCTCGATCACCCAGGCCCCCGCCTCCGCCGCCCAGGCGAGCAGCGCCAGCCGGCGGTTGAGGGAGAGCGTCACGCCGAGCGGCGCCTGGTGAGAGGGTGTCACCACCGCGAAACGCGCCCAGGGCGCCCGCGCGCGGCCCGCCTCGACATCGATCCCCTCCGGGTCGACCGGCAGCGGCACCAGCGCCGCGCCCGCCTGCTTTAAGGCCTCGCGCGCGAGGAAATAGCCCGGATCCTCGAACCAGACCGGATCGCCCGGCCGCAGGAGCACGCGCGTGATGAGACCGAGCGCGCCCTGATAGCCGGGCGTGACGAAGATCTGGTCGCTGGAGCAGGAAAGGCCGCGCGCGATGGCGAGATAATGCGCGATCGCCTCGCGCAGGCGGCGGTCGCCGGCCGCATCCTGATAGCTGAGCGCGCCCAGCGACAGGCGCCGCGCATTGCGCGCGGCCAGCCGCGACCAGAGCTTGCGGGGAAAGAGATCGAGCGCCGGCAGCCCCATCTGGAAGGGCTTCGGCTGCGCGGTGTCGAACGCCGGATCGAGGAACGCCCGGACGGGCTGGATGCGCCGGCCGCGCGGGATCGGGCGCTGTCGCGACAGGTTCGAAGCCACGAGGGTGCCGCCCGCGGCCTGGGTCTCGACATAGCCCTCGCTCGCCAGCGTGGCATAGGCGAGCTCGACCGTGCCGCGCGCGACGCCGAGCTGGCTGGCGAGCGCCCGGCTCGAGGCCAGCCGCCGCCCCGGCTCGAGCCGGCCCTCCAGGATATCGGCCCGCAGCCGCTCATAGATCTGGCGGTGGAGGGCACCGCCGCTTCGCCGCTTGAGGCGAATATCCAGTCGAATCCGAGAATTAAGGGCGGCTTTCATGGCCTATCATTTCTATCAGAATCTGGCCCTGTCGCCTAGGCCACCAGGCTTCTACATCTCCTGGCACCGACCGACACGGGTGATCCCGAGGGCTGGTCGCCCACAACCTCTCGAAGCAAGGATGGATGTCATGAACGCCAGGATGAATGTCGCGAAGGCCGCTCCCGCCGCCTACAAGGCGATGATCGGGCTGCAGCAGACCATCGAGAACAGCGGGCTGGAACATTCGCTGATGGAGCTGGTGAAGATGCGGGCTTCGCAGATCAATGGCTGCGCCTTCTGCCTCGCGATGCACAGCGCCGATGCGCGCAAGGCCGGCGAGTCCGAAGTGCGCCTTTACCTCCTGAATGGCTGGCGCGAATCCCCCGTCTATAGCGAGCGCGAGCGCGCGGCCTTGGCCTGGACCGAGGCGCTGACGCTCATCACCGAAGGCCATGCGCCGGATGTCGTCTACGAGGAGGTGCGCCGGCAGTTCTCCGACGAGGAGATCGCCAACCTCACCATGGCGGTCGTGGCCATCAATGGCTGGAACCGGATCGCGATCTCCTCGCGGATGGTGCCGAACGTCGCGCCGCACAACGCCTGACGCGGTCTCTATCGATCCGAAGGACAGAGATCATGAACAAGGTCGCAAAACAGGCCGGCCGCAAGCTGGCCACCGCCCTCGCCCTCTGCGCCGGCCTGGCGCTCGCGGGCGCGGCCGATGTCTTCGCCGACAGCCCTCCCGGCGACAAGGTCACGCTGGTCTCGAGCGAGCCCTTGCCCAACCTGCCCGGCCAGCGCCTGACCACGGTCCGGGTCGAGTACGACCCCGGCGGCAAGTCCGTCTCGCACCATCATGCCGGCGTGGTGATGGCCTATATCCTGACCGGCGCCATCCGCTCGCAGCTCAAGGGCGGCGAGGTCAAGGTCTATCACGCGGGCGAGACCTTCTTCGAGCCGCCCGGCAGCGAGCATCTGGTGAGCGAGAACGCCAGCGACACGGAACCCGCCAGCCTGCTCGCGATCTTCGTGGCCCCGGAGGGCGCCGAGCTGACGGTGTTCGACAAGTAGGGCGACGATGGTCCCCTCCCTCGTTCCGGGGGAGGGGTTTTTGAGCCTCTGCCGCCAAGATTGTAATTGTCCAGCGATCTACAATCCCTCAGGATTGAGGCCAATTCCTGCGGGGGCACCGATGAAACGAACCATTGCGGTCGGGGCGTTGCTGCTATTGGCACTCCAAGCGTGCGCGTCACCTGATGGGAAGGAAGGAGCGAACGCCGCCGCGTCGGACTGGATCAAAGCCAGCGATGGCAGCTACACGCACAAGGCCAGTGGCGCGCTTTGCCCGATCGAAGTCGAAGGCTTCGCGCTGCAAGGGCTGAAGATGCCGGAAGCGCCCGGCAGTCTTGGCACCTGCCTCTATGCCGACAGCGCAGGGCGCCGTGGCGAGATTCGTGTCCGACGCTATATCCCGGGCGTCGGCGAGACACCGCTCGCCATTCAGAACGACAAGACGCTCATGGAGGGTGCAACCTCCTCGTCCGATCAGGTCATCACAAGCACGATTCGAGCCGGCCCGGGACCTGAGATCAACGGAGAACGATCGCAGCGTGACGTCATCACCGTGAAACGAAACGGTTTGCTGATCGATTGTGCAGCCTGGGAGAGGGTGTCGCAATTCGAGGACGGCAGCCCCATCGTCGATTTTGGGATCAATTGCCTCCACATGCCCGGCGAGGGCTGAAAGGTTTCACTCCGCCGCTTTCCTCGCCTCCTCCACCTTCCCGAACCCGCCGCCGCCGGGCGTCTCGATCACGAACATGTCGCCCGGATTCATCTCCGTCTTGTCGGTCGAGCCCAGATCGGTGCGGCTGCCATCGGCGCGGATGACATAGTTCTTCCCGACCGCACCCGGCTCGCCGCCGGCCATGCCGTAGGGCGGCACCTTGCGGTGGCCGGAGAGGATCGCGGCCGTCATCGCCTCGCGGAAACGCAGCTTGCGGGTGACCCCGTCGCCGCCGCGATGCTTGCCCTTGCCGCCCGAGCCGCGCCGGATGGCGAAGCTTTCCACCAGCACCGGGAAGCGCCATTCCAGAATCTCGGGATCGGTCAGGCGCGAGTTGGTCATGTGGGTATGGACCGCGTCGGTGCCGTCGAAGTCCGGCCCCGCGCCCGAGCCGCCGCAGATGGTCTCGTAATACTGATAGCGCGCGTTGCCGAAGGTGAGGTTGTTCATCGTGCCCTGCGAGGCCGCCATCACGCCCAGCGCCCCATAGAGCGTGTCGGTGATGCATTGCGAGGTCTCGACATTGCCCGCCACCACCGCCGCGGGATAGCGCGGATTGAGCATCGAGCCGGGCGGGATGACGACCTCGAGCGGCTTGAGGCAGCCCTCGTTCATCGGGATGGTGTCGTCCACCAGTGTCCGGAAGACATAGAGCACGGCCGCACGGCAGACGGCCGAGGGCGCGTTGAAGTTGCTCGCGGCCTGCGGGCTGGTGCCGGTGAAATCGATCCGGGCCGAGCGCGAAGGATGGTCGATGGCGATCGCGACCGTGATCTGGCTGCCATCGTCGAGCGGATAGGTGAAGCGCCCGTCCTTGAGCACGGAGATCACGCGGCGCACCTGCTCCTCGGCATTGTCCTGGACATGGCCCATATAGGCCCAGACCACGTCCAGCCCATACATCGCCACCATGCGCCGGAGCTCCTGCACGCCCTTCTCGTTGGCGGCGATCTGGGCGCGCAAGTCGGCGATGTTCTGGTCGGGGTTGCGCGCGGGATATTTGCCCGAGGAGAGTAAGGCCCGCATCTCCGCCTCGAGGAAGCGGCCGCGATCGACCAGCTGGAAATCGTCGATGAGGACGCCCTCCTCCTCGACCGTGCGGCTGTCGGGCGGCATCGAGCCCGGGGTGATCCCGCCGATATCGGCATGATGCCCGCGGCTGGCGACATAGAAGAGGACGCGGTTGGCGGACGGAGAGTTGGTTGCTCCACCCCCTCCCTGACCCTCCCCCATCAAGGGGGAGGGGATCAGTTTTGCGGCGCCGGCTCCCTCTTCCTTATCCCCTCCCCCCTTGTGGGGGAGGGTCAGGGAGGGGCGCGCATCCCGCTCGAACACCGGCGTCACCACCGTCACGTCCGGCAGATGGGTGCCGCCGTTATAGGGCGCGTTCAGCACGAACACGTCGCCGGGAGCCATGGTGGCGCTGCGGCTGCGGATGACGGTGCGGATGCTCTCGCCCATCGAGCCCAGATGCACCGGCATGTGCGGCGCATTGGCGATGAGCTGGCCCTCGCGGTCGAAGATCGCGCAGGAGAAATCGAGCCGCTCCTTGATATTGACCGAGTAGCTGGTCTTCTCCAGCGTCGAGCCCATCTGCTCGGCGATCGACATGAAGAGATTGTTGAAGATCTCGAGCATGACCGGATCGACCTTGGTGCCGACGGCCGAGGCGCGCTGCAGCGCCACGATGCGCGTGAGAACCAGATGGCCGTGCGGCGTCATCTCGGCCTGCCAGCCGGGCTCGATCACGTTGGTGCCGATCGGCTCCACGATGATGGCGGGGCCGGCGATCTTGTCGCCCGGCTGCAGGTCGGCGCGGTCATAGAGCCGCGTGTCGTGGGCGGTGCCGGCGGCGCGCATCGCGACGCGGGCCTTGGAGCGCGGCTGCGGCTTGAGCGCGCGCGGCTCGATCACCGGGTCCGATACGCTCTCGGTCTTGCCGATCACCTCGACCGAGACCGCCTCGAGGACATGACCCTTGTCGGGCACGATGAAGCCGTAGCGCTGGCGGTGCGCCGCCTCGAAGCGCGCGACGACCTCCTTGAGGCCGCCGAACTCCACCACCAGGGCGGCGTCCGTGCCCTCATAGCGCAGATGCACGCGCCGGACAGCCGAAAGCGCCGCCTCCGGCAGCTCCTGCCCCTTCATCTCCTCGCGCGCCAGCGCCTCGAGCTGGTCGAGCCTCGCCTTGGCATCCGCCAGCGCCGGCTCGCCGAGCTTCGCCTCGATCGCGGATTCGCGCATGGCGCGGACATCGGCCAGGCCCATGCCATAGGCCGAGAGCACGCCCGCCATGGGGTGGAGGAAGATCTTGGTCATGCCCAGCGCGTCGGCCACCAGGCAGGCATGCTGGCCACCGGCGCCGCCGAAGCAGCAGAGCGTGTAGCGCGTCACGTCATAACCGCGCTGGATCGAGATCTCCTTGATCGCGTTCGCCATGTTCTCGACCGCGATGGTGAGGAAACCCTCGGCCACCTGTTCGGGCGTCCGCTTCTGTCCGGTCGCGGCCTCGATCCGGGCCGCCATCGCCTCGAACTTGGACTTGACGATCGCGGTATCGAGCGGCTGGTCGCCGCCGGGCCCGAAGATCTTCGGGAAGAAATCGGGCTGCAGCTTGCCCAGCATCACGTTGCAGTCGGTGACGGTGAGCGGGCCGCCGCGGCGATAGCAGGCGGGGCCGGGATCGGCGCCGGCCGATTCCGGGCCGACGCGGAAGCGCGCGCCGTCGAAGAACAGGATCGAGCCGCCGCCAGCCGCGACCGTGTGGATCTGCATCATGGGCGCGCGCATGCGCACGCCCGCCACATGGGTCTCGAAGGCGCGCTCATACTCGCCGGCGTAATGCGACACGTCGGTCGAGGTGCCGCCCATGTCGAAGCCGATGATGCGCTCGAACCCCGCCTGGCGCGAGGTCTCGACCGCGCCGACGATGCCGCCCGCGGGGCCCGACAGGATGCAGTCCTTGCCCTGGAAGAGGCGCGCGTCGGTGAGGCCGCCATTGGACTGCATGAACATGAGCCGCGCGCCGCCCAGCTCCGAGGCCACCTGGTCGACATAGCGGCGCAGCAGCGGCGAGAGATAGGCATCGACCACCGTGGTGTCGCCGCGCCCGACCAGCTTCATCAGCGGGCTGACGCGGTGGCTGACCGAGACCTGGCTGAAGCCCATCTCGCGGGCGAGCTCGGCCAGCCTTCGCTCATGCTCGGTATGGCGATAGCCGTGCATCAGCAGGATCGCGACCGCATGGATGCCGTCCGCGAGCGCCGCCTGCAGCCCGGTCCGCGCGCCCGCGAGATCGAGCGGCCGCAGCACCTCGCCCTCGGCCGTGACGCGCTCATCGACCTCGAGCACGCGCTCATAGAGCAGCTCGGGCAGCACGATCCGCCGCGCGAAGATATCGGGGCGGTTCTGGTAGCCGATCCTGAGCGCGTCGGCGAAGCCCCTGGTCACGGCCAGCAGCGTGCGGTCGCCCTTGCGCTCGAGCAGCGCGTTGGTGCCGACGGTGGTCCCCATCTTGACCGCGGCGATCGCGTCGGCCGGGATCGGCCGCCCCGCCCCGAGCTTGAGCAGCTCGCGGATGCCCTGGATCGCCGCGTCGCGATAACGCTCGGGATTCTCGGACAGCAGCTTGTGCGTCACGAGGCCGCCATCCGGGCGCCGCGCGACGATGTCGGTGAAGGTGCCGCCCCGGTCGATCCAGAACTGCCAGCGGCCCCCCTCCACGGCGGCGTCCTTGCCGCCCGCGAGCTTGCCCATGATTCCGGCCGCCTTCTCCGCCATGACCCGCTCCTGCCTGGTGACGCGATCGGCCGCTGCCCTGGACGACAGCGGCCGGGTCGAAAAAAGAGCCCGGGAGTGTAACGGATGGCGCCGGGCCCGTCAGCGCCTCGGCCGGGCCGCCCGCCCCCGGGAGGCACTCCTTTGAGATGGATCAATGACGGGAACGCCGCCGCAACCGATGTTGCAGCATCGGCCGGCAGGGCTTTCCCCTCGTCTGGCCATGGTCTTTGACGACGAGGAAGGTCCTTCATGAAGGACTCCATCCGGGCGCGCTATGCCGAGGAGCGCCTGCCCCGCTATACGAGCTACCCGACCGCACCACATTTCACCGGCGCCGTGTCCGCCCGCCGCTATGACAAATGGCTGGCGAGCCTCCCGGCGGCCCCGGCCTCGCTCTATCTGCATATTCCGTTCTGCCGGTCCATGTGCTGGTACTGCGGCTGCCACACCACCGTGGCCCGCCGCGACCGGCCGATCCTCGACTATCTCGCCGCCCTCCGCCGCGAGATCGAGCTCGTCGCCGACCGGCTCACGCAACCGCTGCCGGTCCGGCAGATTCACTTCGGCGGCGGGACCCCGACCATCCTCGCGCCCGTCGATTTCGCGGGCCTGGTCCGTCTTCTGCGCCAACGCTTCCCGCTGGAGCGCGATGCCGAGACCGCCGTCGAGATCGATCCGCGGACGCTCGCCCCCGCCATGATCGGAGCCTTCGGCGAGGCCGGCGTGACGCGCGCGAATCTCGGGGTGCAGAGCTTCGATGTCCGGGTGCAGGAAGCCATCAACCGCCGCCAGGGCTTCGAGCAGACCGCGGCGGCGGTTACGGCTTTGCGCGCCGCCGGCATCGACAGCATCGGTTTCGACCTGATCTACGGCCTGCCGCATCAGACGGTGCGCTCCTGCCTCGAGACCGTCGAGGCCTGCGTGGCGCTGCGCCCGGGCCGCATCGCGGTCTTCGGCTATGCGCATCTGCCGGGCTTCAAGAAGCATCAGCGCAAGATCGACGAGGCGGCCCTGCCTGGCGGCAGCGCCCGGCACGACCAGGCCGAGGCCATCGCCGAGGCCCTCATGGCAGCCGGCTACCGGCGCATCGGCATCGATCATTTCGCGCTGCCCGGCGACCGCCTCGCCGAGGCCTCGGCGAAGGGAGCGCTCCATCGCAACTTCCAGGGCTACACTACCGATTCCGCCGAAACCCTGATCGGCTTCGGCGCCTCGGCCATCGGCCGGCTGCCGCAAGGCTATGTGCAGAACGAGACCGTGCTCGGCGCCTATGCCGAGCGGGTGCAGCGGGGCGAGCTGGCGACGGCCCGCGGCTACCGGCTGACGGCGGAGGACCGGCTGCGAGGCGAGCTCATCGAGCGGCTCATGTGCGATTTCGAGGTGGATGTGGCCGCGATCTGCGCCCGGCATGGCGCGGCGCCGGCCGAGCTGATGCGCTCGGCCAACCGGCTGGAGGCGCTGGCGGCCGACGGCATCGTCCAGGTCGAAGGCTCTGTCGTGCGGCTCGCCGACGATTCACATTTCCTGGCGCGGACGGTGGCCTCGGCCTTCGACGCCCATCTCGGCGCGAGGCCCGGCGGCTTCAGCCGCGCGGTGTAGCGCTTGTTTACGTCACCCCCGCGAAAGCGGGGGCCCATGGGATAGGCCAGAGCACGACATCAACATGGGCCCCCGCTTTCGCGGGGGTGACCACAAGAGCATTGGTGGGCGCCGTCCGGCGCCATGGCTCTCGCTACCGGATGAACTTCAGCGCGAGCCTGACCAGCGTCGGCACCAGCTGCGGACGCGGCAGCCGGCTGTCATAGCGGGCCATGCGACGGTCGTTCTCGGCGAGGCACAGGGCCAGGAGATCGCGGGCCTTGAGATCGGTCTTGATCGCCTTGCTGCTGACGGCCGTGAAGTTGCGCTGATCGCCGACATCCTTCGCGGAGGCGGCGCGCGCCTTGATGCGGCCCGCGAAGATCGCCAGGCAGCGCAGGTCGAACAGGGTACGCCGATACCAGGGCAGCTGACGGCGATGCCATAGCCGCCAATTCACGAAGAACAGGATGTGGCGGCATTCCTCCTGGATCACCGGCTCGAAGGTCTCGACCAGCTCGGGCGGGAAGAAGCCGGAACGGCGCGCCAGCTCGAACAGGCCGAAGGCGAAGAAGCTGTCGAAGCATTCGCCATAGCCGGTCTGCAGGAAAGCGAGCTCGGGATCGGGCGGCGGCGGATAATCGGGTTCGGCCGCCAGCTTGATGCCGTAGAACTCGACCATCTTGCCGAGCACGAGCCGGTGGCGCGCCTCCTCGCCGGCATCCATGGTCACAGCTTCGCGCAGCAGCGGGTCCTGGATGGTGGCGGCATAGGTTCCGACCGCCATCGAGGCCTCGCCCTCGACGCGCACCGCCATGTCCCAGACCGGCAGGCCGGTCAGGCGCGCGAAGGCCTCGTCGTCGAGCTTGGGCCAGGCGATGACGGCGGGCTTATAGGGATCGTGGGAATCGAGCAGCATGCGGCAGAAAAGCTGCTTGTGCTGCTCCGTCCCCAAGGTGATCCGGCCACCGGCGCGATTGACGGTCATATGACCGGCCGCCGCAGGCGACGTGCTGTCATCGGTCATGCCAACAAGCCCTTACGCGAATTCAAAACTATCGGTGGAAGCTGCCGGCCCCGCCAATGCCATGTCGAGAACGGCATTGTCCCCCAAAGGCCCGCAGAATTGCCCCCGGTGTTCTACCAGCGACATAGTCGAGGCTGTCAACCGTTGATGAAAGACGGCCGACAATGCGCGACCTTATGGCCTTGCCGGGTCAGAACCCGCCGAGCCCTGAAGGGTAAGCGCCCCTCACCCTATTTGTTCCCCGTAAATCCGTGTTTTCATTGCGACAGGCCGCCGCAGCCCGAGAGGGCAGCCGGCTCGGCCGGCCGCCCGATCCCGGGGCCGAGGCCCGTCCGATTCTCAGGAGGCGGCCCGGCGCTGCTTGGCGACGGCGGGTTCAGCCGGCGGCGCCGGCGCCTTGATCGGCGTGGGCTGTTCCGCCAGCTCGCGGGTCAGCTGGCCGATGCGCTGAATGATGCCGGCCACCGGCGACTGGGCCGTCGTGGGGGCGGGAGCGACGATCCGGGTTTCCATCTCGAGCTCCACCCGCGCCTCCGGGGCAATGACATCCGTGCTAGCGGCGAGGGCCTGCTCTTCCGCCTCTTCGGCCGCCAGCGTCTCCGGCGTCACATCCTCGAACCGGTCCGCCGTCGTGTCGGGCTCGATCTCCGCTTCCGCCTCGGCCTCGATCTCCGCCTCCGGCTCGATTTCCGTGTCGGTCTCCGCTTCGGGCTCGAGCGCCGCTTCTTCGGCCGCCAAGGTCTCGGCGGTCACGTCCTCGAAACCGTTCTGAAAATCATCGCGGCCTGCCGCCTCGAGATCGGCCTCCTCCGCTGCAGGCGAGTCCATCGCGGTGAAGCTCTCCTCGCCGGCCGGCCCCTCCCCGACCAAGGCGCTCGCCTTGCGGTCCATCTCGTGCAGCGTCGCCATGATCGCTTCGCCGCCGCCGGTCTCGATCGCACCCAGCAAGGCCTGCAGCATCGCCTTCACCTGCTCGTGATCGCGGCGCAGTGCCTGCAGCTCGCCGACATAACGGCCGAGCTCGCTCTCGCGATCGGCAGCGCGCTGCTCGATCTGGTCCATCAGGTGAATCAGGCGCGCGCTGTATTTGCCCTGCTGCTCGCCGATGCTGCCGAAGTGACGCTCGGCCGCTTCGACGCGCCGGCGCAGTTGCTCGATGTCGCTCATCCCAGAAACCTTTTCCCAAGCAGTCCCCGCGACGGCCGCGAGGCCCTCCGGTGGAGACTTCACGCCAGGGCCGGTTAATAAAGAATTGAGCCTATTTTTTCAGATTTGTGGATGCGGCCGGCGGGACCGTCGGGCCGGGGAACTCCGCCAGGATTCCCGGCAGCGCGCGGCCGATCCCCGCGAGCGGCACCGACCAATCTCCCCACCGCTCCTGGCGGTAGAGACGGTGGAACGGATACCAGGGGTTGTCCGCACGGTCGCGCATCCAGCGGAAATCGGGCGCGAAGCCCAGCAGTAGCCAGACCGGCTTGCCGAGCGCACCGGCCAGATGGCCCACGGCCGTATCGACGCAGATCACGAGATCGAGATCCTCGATCAAGGCCGCCGTGTCGGCGAAATCGCCGAGCTCGGCAGCGACCGAACGCAGCCGGCCCTCGAGACCCGCCGCCGCGATCTCCGCCCGGTCGTCCTCCTTCTGCAGGGAAATGAACGAGGCATCGCTGGCCGCGATCAGCGGCGTCAGACGCGCCAGCGGCAGCGATCGCCAGCGATCGACCTTGTGCTCGCGCCCGCCCTGCCAGCAGAGACCGACATGCGGCCGCTTCAGATTGGACAGCCGTTGCCGCCAGGCGGCGCGCGCCTCGGGCTCCGCGGCGAGATAGGGAACCGGCGCCGGTATCGTCTCGAGCGTCAGGCCGAGGCGATGCGGCAGGCTCATCAGCGGCACTTGGAAATCGACCGGAGGCAGCCGGTCGCCGCGGGCGAAGATCCGGTCGACGCCGGGTGCGTTCGCCAGCAGGCGCTTCAAGGCCGGCTGGACCTCGAGCAGGACCGTCGCCCCGAGCGCCTTCAAGGCCGGCAGCAGGCGAACGAACTGAAGGGTGTCGCCGAATCCCTGCTCGGCGAAGACCAGGATCCGCCGGCCCTGCAACGGCTCGCCCTGCCAGGGCGGCCAGGGCCAGTCGCGCTTCTCTGCGTCGAGCGTTCCCGCCTTCCAGCGCCATTCATAAGCGGCCCAGCCCTCGCGGAAATTGCCGTTGCTGAGCAGCGCGTGGGACAGGTTCCAGTGGGCGGAGCCATGCTCGGGCGCGACCGCGACGGCCCGCCGGCCGAGCGCTTCCGCTTCGGCGGCCCGGCCCTGGCGCAGCCGCAGGGCCGAGAGGTTGGTGAGGGCCACGTTGTTGTCCGGCGCCTTGACCAGAACCTTCTCATAGGCATCGGCCGCCGCGTCGACCTCGTCGATATCGGACAGGGCCGCGCCCAAAGCCAGTTGCGCGGGCGCGAAATCGGGCGCGATGGCGGCGGCGTGGCGCGCATGGGCAAGCGACGCCTCGACATGACGGCGCTTGCGCTCGATGACGGAGAGCTCGGCCAGCAGGCCGGCATTGTCGGGATGCCGGCGCAGCCAATCCTCGAGCAGCGCCGCCGCCTCATCGAGCTTTCCGGCATCGCGCAACTGCTGGAATCGGCGATGCGCGGCTTCTATCTCCGAGGTCGATGGGACGCCGGGCACCGGGGCGCCACGCGTCTCGAGCCAGCCCGCCAGCTCGGCCTGGAGACGGGCCAGCGGCGCCGACCAATCGCCGCGCCTCTCCTGCCGGAACAAACGCAGGGAGGGCCACCAGACGCAATCCTCCCGATCCCTGAGCCAGCGCCACTCCGCGGCATAGGGCAGCAGCACCCAGCAGGGCACGCCCAGGGCACCCGCCATATGGGCCGTGCTGTTGTCGATCGTGATGACGAGGTCGAGCGCGGCGATCTGGGCCGCGAAACCATCGAGATCGGTCAGGGGATCGATGGCCGGATCGAGGGTGATCGCGCCACCTTGTGCCGCCAGCGCGCGGATCTCGGCCTGGTGATCGCCATATTGAAGGCTGATGACATGCAGCCGGCGGTCGCGCAGCAAGGGCAGGAACATCGCCAGCGGGACGCGGCGGGCTTCGGCGTCGGTGCGGGAAGCCGTATGCCAGGCGAGGCCGAGGCGCGACCGCTCGAGCCCGTAGCGCCGGCGCAGGCTGTCGCGCCGCGCCGGATCGGCTTCGAGATACGCGCCGCCATGGCCGGCGAAGCTGCCGAGATCGGGGCGCAGGAGCCGCGGCAGATCGGCGGCACTGACCTGCGCCACGATCCCCTGCGGCTGCGGGCCGCCATCCACGGGCGATGGCGGACGGGCCCGCAGGGCGACATCCGGCAGCGACCGGCCGAGCAGCGTCATCAGGCGCGGATCGCATTCGACCGTGAGATCGGCCCGCCGGGCCAGCTCGGGCAGCAGGCTCGAGAACATCAGCTCGTCGCCGATCCCCTGCTCGTTCCAGACCAGGAGCTTTCCGTCGAGCCTCTCGCCCCGCCATTGCGGCCAGGGCCATCGGCGCCGTTGCGCCTGCTCGAAGGGCGTGAGCCAGCGCCAGGCGAATTCCTCCCATCCTTCGCGCAGCTTGCTGTTGGTCAGCAGCGCCAGCGCCAGGTGCCAGTGAGCCTGCGGATGGTCGGGCGCGACGGCAACGGCGCGACGTCCGAGCGCCTCCGCTTCCGCCGCGCGTCCCTGGCGCAGGCACAGCAGGGTCAGGTTGACCAGCGCGATGGCATGGGCGGGCTCGATCGCGAGGGCGCGCTCATAGGCGTCGGCCGCGCCGTCGACATCGCCGGCCCTCATCAGCGCCGCGCCCACGGCCAGGATCGCCGGGGCGGAGCCGGGATCGATGGCCAGCGCGCGTCGCGCCAGCGAGAGCGCATCGCCGATCGCTTCCGCGAGCGGCCGGTCCGTCGCGATCGGTCCGATGGTCCCGGCCACGCCGCCGATCCGGCGCAGCCGCAGGGTCGAAAGATTGGCGAGCGCGGAGACATTCTCCGGCTGTCGCCGGAGAAGGGCCTCGTAGGCCGCGATCGCGCCCTCCACATCGCCCTGGTCCGACAGAGCGTGGCCCAAGGCCGCCAAGGCCGGCGGCGAATCTGCTTCCTGCAACAGCGCACGCCGTGCCAGCGCGACCGCGGCCCCGCTCCGTCCCAGGGCTCTTTCGAGTGAGGACAGTCGCGTCAGGAGCGCGACGTCCTGCGGCGCTCGCGCCAGCCGTGCGGAAAGCTCGGCGACCTGCGCCTCGAGCTTCTGCCGGGCTGTCTGCCGCGCACGCTCCGGGAAAAGCTGAAAGCCGCCTGGACCTGCGCCCGCGAGAATCGACCGAAGCTCCGCCAGCGGCACCGACCAGTCGCGCCGCTGCGCCTGGCGCAGGAGACGCATCGTCGGATACCAGGGCGTGTCGGGACGATCGAGCATCCAGCGGAAATCGGGCGACCAGGGCAGCAGCAGCAGGACGGCGCGACCCAAGGCGCCGCAAAGATGCGCGACCGCGCTGTCGATCGTGACGACGAGATCGAGATTGGCGACCAGCGCCGCGGTGTCGGCGAAATCGCGCAAGCCCGGCCCGGCCTCGTAGAGGCGGCCCGACAGGTCGGCCGCCGCCACCTGCTCGCTGCCCGTGCCTTTCTGCAGGCTGACCCAGCCCGCAGGGGTTGCCTCGATCAGCGGCTTCAGCCGCGCCAAGGCGATCGAGCGGTTGCGGTCGTTGCGATGAGCGGGATTGCCCTGCCAGGCGAGACCGATGCGCGGGCGCGGCAAGGCCTCGAGGCGCTTCGCCCAGGCCGCCGCGGCCGCCGGATCGGGATGGAGGTAAGGGACATCGGCGGGCACGGTGTCGATCTCGGTGCCGAAGACGTGAGGCAGGCTCATGAGCGGCAAGGCGATATCGTGCGCGGGCGGCGTGCTGCCGCGCGCGATCACCTCGGCAACGCCGGCGGTCGAGCGTGCGAGATCGAGAAGCTCAGCCGGAGCCTCCAGGATCGGCGTCGCACCGGCCCGTGCCACCCGCGCCGCGTAGCGCAGGAACTGGATCGCATCGCCGATCCCCTGCTCGGCCGTGAGCCAGACGCGCCGGCCCGCCAGCTCTTCGGGTTTCGGACGGACCGGCAGCGGCGGGTGCGGACCGCCGACGAAGAGCGAGGAACGGAACCGCCACTCATATTCGGCGAAGCCTTCGCGCCAGCGCCCGCGGCGGATGTTCATCACCGCCCGGTTCCAGTGCAGATCGGCATGTTCGGGGTCGAGCGCCAGGGCCTTGTCGAGCCAGGCGATCGCGGAATCGACGCGGGTCAGGTCGTTCTCGAGCAGGCCCTTGTAGAAGTTGGCGAGCATGAGATCGGGGGCGAGCGCCAGCGCCCGGTCGAGCGCCGCCTCGGCACCCGCGAAATCCTCCATCATGCGGAGAATGTCGCCCAGCAGGGCATGGCCGAAAGCATGGCCGGGATCGAGGGCGACGGCGCGAAGCGCCGCGGTCCGGGCCTCCGCGAGAAGGCCCAGATTGCGGAAGCCTTCGGCGAGCTGCCGCTGGACCGGGGCGTCCTTCGGATCGAGCGCCGCCGCCTTCGCATAAAGCTCGTGGGCCCGGCGCGGATCGCCGCGGCGGGCGAACAGACCGGCCAGGTCGATCATCGCCGCCGCATCTGCCGGCCGCAGCGCCAGCACCCTTTCCAGCGCCTCGATCGCGCCATCGGTGTCGCCAAGGCTGCGCTTCGCACGCGCCAGGTCGCGCCACAGCCCGGCATCATGGGGCGCCGATACCACCGCCTGCTGCAACAGGGGCGCGGCCAGGTCCTGGCGCTTGCGCGCGACCTGAAGCCGCGCGAGATTGCCCAGCGCCTCCGCATCGCGCGGGTTGAGAGCGACGGCCCGCTCCAGCGCCGCCAGCGCACCCTCCGCGTCGCCGGCCTGGGAGCGGATCACGCCCAGCAGATGCCAGGCCTCGCCGCGCCGAGGCTCGCGGCCGACCAGCCGCTCGAGCATCGCCGCCGCGGCGGGAAATTCCTTCGATTGATAGAGCGACAGCGCCGTCTCGAACCGCGGTTCCGGCGATCCGACGGTGGCGGCATCCTTGCCCGAAAGCCGCTGCGCGAGAGCCGCCGCCAGATCGGCCAGGGGCCCGCGCCAGTCGTTGCGCTTCGTCTGGCGGAAGAGCCGCAAGGAACGCCACCAGATCGAGGCGGATCCCTCCCGCTGCCAGCGCCACTCCGCCCAATGCGGCAGGAGAACCCAGCAGGGCACGCCCAGCGCGCCGGCGAAATGCGCCGTGCTGTTGTCGATGGTGACGACCAGATCGACCGCCGCGAGCTGCGCCGCGAAACCGTCGAGATCCGTCATCGGGTCGACCGAGGCGTCCTGGAGCAGCTCAACCCCGCTGCGCCGGGCCAGCGCCGCGATCTCTTCCGCATGATCGCCGTACTGGACCGAGACGAAACGGACGCCGGGCGTCCGCAGCACCGGCTCCAGCCGCTCGAGCGTCAAGGAACGGCCCTGGGCGCTGTCGGCGATGGTGTGCCAGGCGATGCCCACCAGCAGGCGGCCGTCGTCGTAGCGGGTGCGCAGGGCCTGGCGACGTTCGGGATCGGGCCGGAGATAAGCATCGCCCTTGCCGGCGAAGCTCTCGAGCGTCGGGCGCAGCAGCGCGGCCAGCCCGCCGGCCGGAATCTGCGCGACGATGTCGCTCGCGAGCAGGCGCGGATCGAGCTGCGGCGGCTGGCGCCGTGCCACCAGCTCGACTCCCGGCAGGGACCGGCCCAGCAACCCGACCAGCCGCGGATCGCATTCGAGGATGCAGCCGAGATCGCGGGCGATCTCGGGCAACAGGCTCGAGAACAAGATCTCGTCGCCGATGCCCTGCTCGTTCCAGACCAGCAGCCGGCCGGAAAGCGGCCGCGCGCCGTCCCAGAACGGCTGGGGCAGCGGCCGGTTGCGCCTCTCCCTTCCAGGCGAGCGCTGCCAGCGCCATTCATATTCCTGCCAGCCCTCCGCGAACTGCCCGCAGGAGAGCAACGCGCCGCCCAGATTCACATGCGCATCGACATAGCCCGGCCGGGCGGCGATCGCTTGGCGATAGCAGCCGATGGCGGGCTCCATCAGGCCCAGATCGCGGAACACGGAGGCCGCATCATGCAGCGCATCCGCATCGCGCGATGCCCGCTGCACCGCGTGCGCCGCCTCGAGCGCCGCCTCGCTCCGATCGAGCTTCAGCAGGCTGCGGGCGCGGATGGCCTGGACGCGCGTGCTCCCCGGCTCGAGCCGTGAGACCCGGTCCGCAAGCTCCAGCGCCTCGGCGGGACGATCGAGGGCCAGGAGCAGGCTGGCGGCGACCGTCAAGGCCGGCGGGTCCTGGGGCGCTGTCTTCAGCACGGCCTGAATTTCCGCGAGCGCCTCTTCGTCCCGGCCGCGGTCATGAAGCGCCAGCGCCAGGTTGCGGCGGGCCAGCGCCGATGCCGGATCGAGGCCGAGGGCGGCGCGAAAGGCCGCCTCGGCCTCCTCGCTGCGGCCGGCTTCGCGCAGCATCACGCCCAGATTGATCTGCAGATCGAGCGCGTCCGGCTTGGCGGCCAGCGCCTGCCGATAGACCGTTTCCGCTTCGGCCGGCCGGCCGAGCTCCAGCAGCAGGTCGCCCAGATGGAGCGCGATCTCGGTCTGTCCGCGATCGAGCGTCAAGGCCGTCATCCAGGATCGGACCGCGGCGGACCCGAGACCGGCGCGACGCTGCGCCTGCCCCAGCCGGCGCAAGCTGGCGATCCGCTCCGGCGAGCTTGGGGCCAGCCGCGACAGCGCGCCTTCGAACGAAGCTGCAGCGTCCCCGTACAGCCCACGCTGCGCCTGAAGGATACCGAGGCGGGTCCAGTCGTCCGCCTCCGTGTCAGGGAGCTTCAGCAGCGCGCCGAAGGCCGCGATCGCGGGGTCGAGGCTGCCGGCCAGCGCCAGGCAATGAGCATGATGACGGCGGAACTCGGCCGATTGCGGCGCATTCCGAACCGCCTTCTCGAGCAGCGCCAACCCTTGCTCGCGCTCGCCGCCCTCGAAGACCAGCAGGCCAAGGCCGTGAAGTGCCGCTGCGTCGTCCGGATCCAGGGCCAGCGCGGCCCGGTAGAGACGCTGCGCCTCCACGCGGTTGCCCGCCGCATGGGCCTTGAGCGCGGCCTGCGTCTGGGCGCGCGAGGCTGGCCCGCCTGTCATCGCGAATCCCGAACCCGCTCGGCGATGGCGCGATCGAGCTCGGCCAGGGGATCGGACCAGTCGTTGTAGCGGATCTGCCGGAAGAGGCGCGCCGTCGGGTACCAGGGGCTGTCGCGGCGTCCCAGCAGCCAGCGGAAATCCGGCACCAGCGGCAGCAGCACGAAGAGCGGCCGGCCGAGCGCGCCCGCCAGATGCGCGACCGAGGTATCGACCGAGATCACCAGATCGAGATTCGCGCAAACCGCCGCTGTGTCGGCATAGTCCGCGAGTTCCTCGGTCGGATCGAAAATCCGCTGCGCGAGCCCGGCCGCTTCGATCTGGACCGCGGCCGGCCCCTTCTGCAGGCTGACCCAGCCGGCCTCGCGGCGTTCGATCAGGGGCGCCAGCCTTGCCAGCGCGATCGAGCGCAGCCGGTCATTGGGATGACGCGGGTTGCCCTGCCACACCAGCCCGATGCGCGGCCGTTTCAGATCGCGGAGCCGGTCCGCCCAGTGCCGCACCCGCTCGGGCTCGGCATGGAGATAAGGAACCGTGCCGGGAATCCGGTCGAGCGTCACCCCGAGCAGCGTCGGCAGGCTGAGCAGCGGGACCTGGAGGTCGAAGGGCGCGGTCTTGCCGGTGCGCGGCACGATCTCGTCGGTGCCGGCAAGACCCTGCATCAACCGCGCCAGCTCCGGCTGGATCTCGAAGGCGATCCGTCCGACGCGACCCGCGGCACCGGCGATGAGACGCGCGAATTGCAGGCTGTCGCCGAAACCCTGCTCGGCATAGACCAGCAGCGTCGCATCGGGGCGGGGCTCGCCGTTCCAGCGCTTATGCTCGTAGCGGCCGATGCCCGCGACGAAGTCGGGCGTCTTCCAGCGCCACTCGTACTGCGCCCAGCCTTCCTCGTACTGGCCGGTCATCAGCAGCGCCATGGCGAGGCTCGAATGCGCGCCGATATGGCCGGGCTCGGCGGCCAGCGCGCGCCGGAAGCAGGCGATCGACTGATCCATCAGGCCGAGACTGCGGAACACCACGCCCGCCCCCGTCAGCACATCGCCATCGGCATCGGGGAGCGCCGCCGCTATGCGGGCCGCGTCGCGGGCTTCCTCGATCCGGTCGAGCGCCAAGAGAGCGGAAGCGCGATTGCCGAGCGCCCGGCCGCTGCGCGGATCGAGCGCCAGCAGGCGGTCGGCGATCGCGAGCGCCTCGGCCGGGCGATGCAGCGCCTGCAGCAGCACCACCGCGACATCCAACGTCTCGGCCGTATCGGGGCGGCCCTCGAGCAAGGGCTGCAGCGCCTGCCATCCCTCCTCGTCCCGGCCGCGGTCATGCAGCACCACCGCGAGATTGCGGCGTGCGTCCGCCGAGCCTGGATCATGGGCCAGCGCCTCGCGGAACACCGCCTCCGCGTCCTCGAGCCGCCGCGCGGCATGCAGCACCGCGCCCAGATTGATCCGCGCGCGGGTGAAGCCCGGCTCGATCGCCAGCGCCCGGCGGTAAGCCGCTTCGGCGTCCTCGCTGCGCCCCTCATCCTTGAGCGCGTTGCCGAGATTGAAGGCGATGGCGGATTGATCGGGCAGGAGCGCCAGCGATTCCCGCCAGGACCGGATCGCGGCGTCGACCTGGCCCGCGCGGCGCTGGAGGGTGCCGAGGCGGCGCAGCAGCCCCGCCCGTTCGCTCGCCGGGGCCGCCGCCAGATGCGACAGCGCCGTTTCATAGGCGGCGATGGCCTCCGCATCCTGGCCCAGCTCGCCGAGCACGCTGCCGAGCCGGCTCCAATCGCCGCCGACCGAAGGCTCGATCGCCAGGGCCGCCCGATATTCGCCCGCGGCCTCGGCGAAGCGGCCGGCGCTCGCGAGCGCCGCCGCGTGATTGCGCCTGACCTCGGCGAGGCCGGGCGTCAGCCGGGCCGCCGCTCCCAGGAGCTCGATCGCCTCGGGCTTGCGTCCCTGCTGGAAACGCAGCACGCCGAGCCCGTGCAGCGCAGCCGCGTCCTTCGCGTCGAGCGCCAGGGCTTCCCTGTACAACCGCTCGGCCGATGCGTGATCGCCTTTGAGATAGGCGCTCAGGGCGGCGGCGCTGCGGGAGGCGGCCGGTTTCTGCTGGCTCATGCCGGAACCTCGGCCGGCGATGCCGGCATATTCCCGGCCGCGGCGATATCGATCGCTTCCGGCGCCTGCCCCGTCAGGTAGCGGCGCCAGATGCGGCGATAGGCGGCTTCGAGATCGCGCGCGAAGCGGGTCGGATCGGCCAGCGGCGAGGTTGCGCGCGCCTGCGCGATCCGCTGCCGCATCGCCGTGCGCATCGCCGGATCCTGTGCCAGTGCCAGAACCAGGCGTCGATAGGCCTCGAGGTCCTCGACGACCAGCTCCGGCAAACCCAGACCCGACAGCAGGCTTGCCGAGCGGCGGCCGGCGAAATGGCGGCCGCGCAGCGTCACCACAGGCACGTTCGCGGCCAACGCATCGGCGGTCGCGGCGGCATCGCTGTAGGGATGGGTGTCGAGTCCGATATCGGCCAGCGCCAGGCGCTGGCGATGGTAAGGGCGCGGTTGCGTCTGAGCGAAATGCAGGCGCCGCGGATCGATGCCGCGTTCCACCGCCTGGCGCTTGAGCTCGCCCACCATCGGGCGCTCGGCAGCCCAGAGCCACAGAACGGCATCGGGCACAGCGCCCAGCAGCTCCATCCAGAGCCGGAACAGCGCCGGTTCGATGCGGTCGGGACGGTGAAAGGCCGCGAGCACGACGCGATCGGCGGGCAGGCCTTCGGCTTCACGGTCGGCGGACGGCGCCGGCGCGGCGGTCTCGGCGAAGAGCGGTCGATAGCTGTGCGGCAGGCGGCAGATCGCCTCCGACCAGTGCGGCGCATCCTGGGGCGGCGCCGCGATCCGGTCGGCCAGCACATAGTCGATCCAGCCGGCGCCGCAGCTGCCGGGAAATCCCGGCCAGGCGATCTGCAACGGCGCCGGGCGCCGGGCGGCGATGGCCATGGCGGCACTGCCGGGCATCGCATCCTCCAGCACCAGGATGTCGATCGCCTCGTCGGCGATGCGCTGCGCCGCCGGATCGGGGCGCATGCGCGCGAGATCGACGAGGCGCTCACCGGCCGCGCCCAAGCCGCCCGCGGGCTCGTCGCGTTCGGCGGTGCGGTGGGTGAACAGGAAGGTCTCGACCGCCTCGGCATCATGAGCCTCGGCCAAGGCGGCGATCATCGCAGCGGCGGGGCTGGCGGCATCGACCAGATAGCCGACCCGCGGGATGTGATCCGGCTTGCGGTCGACCGGACGGCGACGCAGCGCTGCCCCCGCCGGCCGCGTCATGAGGCCGCTTTCCGCCTCGCTCCAGGCCTGGGCGATGCGCCGAAGCTTGGTCGCGTCCATCGAGCCCAGCAGATATTGCGCCGGCGCCTGGCCCGGCCGTTGGCCGGCGGCCAGTGCCGTCTCGGTCATCCGTTCGACCCGGGAGGCCAGCGCCTCGGCCTCGCGCCAGCGGCAGGCGCGGCGCAAATAGGCCAGCAGCAGCAGCGCCGCGGCGGCGTTGTCGGGATCGAGGCCCAGGATGCGGCGGCCCGCGGCGATCGCTTCCTCGGGCCGCTCGAGCGCATCGAGGACCGGCATCAGGGCCAGCAGCGCTTCGCCGTCGGTCGGCGCCAGGGTCAGGGCCCGGCGCAAGGCACCCAGGGCCTGGATCGGCCGGCCCTGGCGCTGATAGAGGCGTCCCAGCGCGATCCAGGCCGGCAGCTCGGTCTCGGCCAGCCCCACCAGCGTCTCGCCGGCGCTGATGGCGGCGGCGATCTTTCCCTGCTTCTCCAGAACCAGGGCCAGGTTGCGCACGGCTTCGACCATCTTCGCGTCGACGGCGAGCGCGCGCCGGTAACAGGATTCGGCTTCGGCGAAGCGGCGCTGCGCCAGGAACACATGGCCGAGATGGCAGGCGGCCCCGGCGAAGTCGGGCTTGAGGCGCAGCGCCGCGCGATAGCTGGCGGCCGCGTCCTCCAGATGACCCTGCTCGCTCAGCAGATTGGCGAGATCGAAATGCACCGCCGCGCGATCGGGCTCGATCGAGAGCGCGCGACGATAGGCGGCGGCGGCACCGTCGAGATCGCCCTGCTGGCGCAGCAGCAGCGCCAGCTCCCGCTCGGCCGCCGCCAGCCGAGGATCGAGCCCGACGGCAAGACCATAGGCCGCCGCGGCCTCGCGGTCGCGCCCCAGGTCGCGCAACGCGTTGCCGGTCAGGAAATGCGCGTGGGCGAGCCGCGGGTCGATCAGGGTGGCTTCGCGGAAATGCGCGAGCGCCGCCTCCGGCCGGCCGGTCGCGGCCAGCGCGTTGCCCGTGTTGCAGCGCAGGATGGCGTCGCGCGGCGCCAGCGCCACCGCCCGCTCGAACAGCGTTGCCGCCTCATGGCGCCGTTGCGTCTCGTGGCAGATCATGGCGAGCTCGGTGACCGCATCGACATCGCGCGGATCGGCCGCGACGATCGCACGCAAGCTGCGCTCGCGCCGCTCACGTTCGGCGGCGTCGGCCGTCTCGGCGATCTCGAGCTCGCTCTCCTCCATGTTCATGCGGGGGCTCTCAGCCTTGTGCCGTCGCCCGGAGCGGCCAGCGCCTTGGCGACGGCCGCGGTGACGGTCTCCCAGTCGCCGGCCCGCGACTGCCGCAACAGCCGCGCCGTCGGATACCAGGGGCTGTCCTCGCGGCCGACATACCAGCGGGGATCGCTCTCCACCGGCAGCATGATCCAGACCGGCCGCGCGAGCGCGCCCGCCAGATGCGCCACGCCGGTATCGACCGTGACCACCAGATCGAGCTCGGCGACGAGGCCGGCCGTATCGGCGAAATCGGCGAAGCGCTGCGGCGGCGCTCCCAGATCCTTGGCCGGATCCAGCAGCCGCCCGCCGAGCCCCGAAACCCGCAGCTCCTCCTCGCTCATGTCGAGCTGCAAGGCGATGGCGCTCCCCGAAAGCCCGCGGATCAGCGCGGCCAGCTGCGTCAGCGGCAGGGTCCGGCGCCGGTCGTTCGGGAATTTGGGATTGCCCCGCCAGGCGAAGCCGATCCTCGGGCGCGGCAGGTTCGCGATCCTCGCCGCCCAGCGCTCGCGATCGGCCGGCACCGCCTGGAGATAGGGAACCCGGTTCGGGATGCTGTCGAGCCGCGTCCTGAAGCGGTAAGGCAGGCTCATCATCGCCACCTGGAGATCGACCGGCGGCAGGGCGGCGCCGGCGGCGACCACCTGCCTGATCTCGGGCATGGATTGCACCAGGCGCACCAGCGGCGCCTGGACCTCGGCAACGACCTCGGCCCCCGCCGCCGCGGCCTCGCGGGCATAGCGGACATGCTGGATGGTGTCGCCCAGCCCCTGCTCCCATTGCAGGAGCAGTCTCTTGCCCGCGATCGGCTCGCCCTGCCAGTCCGGCGCCACGATCCGGCGGGGACGGCTCAGGAAATAGGGCGTCTGCCAGCGCCATTCATATTCCCGATGGCCTTCCTCGAGCCGGCCCAAGGTCAGGAGCGCGAAGGCGAGGCGGCGATGGCTGTCGGCATTGCCGGGGTCGAGCGCCAGGACATGGCGCGTGACCTCGAGCGCCTCCTCGGCACGATCGAGGCCGCGCAGGACCGACGCCAGATTGGCATGGAGACCGGCCTGCGCCGGGTCGATCGCCAGCGCCGTCCTGAGCGCGCCCTCTGCTTCCTCCAGCCGCTCGCATTCGCGCAAGGCCGTGGCCAGGTTGTTCCAGATGAAGACCTGCTTCGGGTCCAGCGCCAGCGCCGCGCGATAGACGCGGGCCGCCGCCTCGAACTGCGACCGGATGGCGTGGGCCCGCCCGAGCTGGAACAGGGCGTCGATGTCCTTCGGATTCTGCGCCAGGATGGCGTGCAGCTTGGTCTCCGCGGCGGCCCCGTCTTCCCGTCCGATCAGGGCGCGCGCCCAGGCCAGCAGGAGCCCGCGATCGCCCGGCTTGCGCGAAAGGGCCGCCGCGCAGACCTCGGCCGCTTCGGCGAACCGTTCGCGCTCGACCAGCGTGCCCGCGAGATTGATCGCGGCGACGGTCAGCGTGGGATCGAGCTCCAGCGCGCGCCGGTAACAGCGCAAGGCCGGCTCGATGGCGCCCGAGGCCTGGTCGGCGACGCCCAGATTGATCCAGGCCTCCGCCAGATCGGGCCGCAGCGCCACCACCTCGCGAAAGCTTTCGGCCGCCGCCGCGGCGTGGCCGGCCGCCTGCTCGATCGTCGCCAGTTGCAGATGGGCGTTGAGGCGCCCGCCATCCTGCACCGTCACGGCGCGATAGAGCGCCCTGGCCGCTTCGCCGTCACCAGCCATCCGGCATGTCTCGGCTTCGGCGAAGAGGCGATCGACCGCGGCGCGATCGGCCCGCGCGGGCTCGATCACGCGCAGGGCGGCCGGCGGCTTGCCCGCCGCGTGGCGACGCCACATCGCGCGATAGGCGCGCTCGAGATTGCGCAGGAAGCGGTCGGTATCGAACAGCGGCGAGGAACGCCGGTTGGCGGCGAGCTTGGCCTTGAGTGCCGCCAGCCCCGCCGGGTCGCGGGCATAGCGCAAGGCCAGCGCCCCGTATTCCTCGCGCGAGCGGGCCACGAGTTCCGGCAGGCCGACCGCGCGCAGCACGCTCGCCGACACGCGGCTCGCATAATGGCTGCCCTCGAGCGCCACCACCGGCAGCCCGGCCCAGAGCGCGTCGCTGGTGGTGGTATGGCCGTTGTACGTCCAAGTATCCAGGGCGATATCGACAAGCGACAGCCGTTTCAGATGCAGCGCCTTGTCCGGTCGGTCGGCGAAGATCAGGCGCTCCGGCGCCACGCCGCGGGCTGCCGCTTCCGCGCGCAGATGCACCGGCATCTGCGGATTGCCCGTGGGCAGCCACAGCACCGAGCCCGGCGTCTCGCGCAGGATCGCCATCCAGCAGTCGAACAGGGCCGGCTCGATCTTGAATCCCTGGTTGAAGGAGCAGAAGACCGGCACCCCCTCGGGCAGGCCCCATCGCGCGCGCGTGACCGGGGTCTCGGCGATCGCCTGCCTGTCGTCGTTGGGCTGGAAGATCTGCGGCAGCCAGCAGAGATGCTCGCTATAGTCCGGCGCCGATTCCGGCGGCGTCACCGCGATGTCGGTCAGGAGGTAGTCGACGAAATCCGCGCCCGAGCTGCCGGGATAGCCCAGCCACAGCGCCTGCAGCGGTGCCGGCTTGAAGGCGAGGATCTCGGGCCGCGCCGACCCGGTATGGCCGTTGAGATCGACCAGGATGTCGATCCGATCGGCGGCGATGCGCTCGGCCGCGGCGCGGAACCCGAGCGGCGTCAGGTCCACGAACCGATCGGCCGCCTTGACGATGCGCCGGCGCCATTCGCTGTTGTCGTCGGGTCCGATCGCATAGGCGGTGACCTCGACCTGCCGGCGGTCATGGCGCTCGAACAGCCCGACCGTGAGCTGCGACACCGGATGCTCGCCGAAATCGCTCGACAGATAGCCGATGCGCAGGCGCTGTTCCGGATCGATGTCGGCGGCCGGCAGGCTCAGGCGCTGCCCGCCGATGCGGTTCTGCGCCGCCCGCGACCAGGCCCGCGCCACGCGCAGGTTCTCCGCCTCGTCGGTCGAGCGCGAGAGATGGGCGAGCGGCGATTCCTCGGGCTTCTCGCCCTTGGCGAGGGCCGCTGCCGTCGCGGCCGCGATCCGCGCCTGCAGGGGCGCCGCTTCCGCCCAGGCGCATTGCTGCTGCAGCAGCCGCAGCAGCGACGCCGCCGCGGGATCGTCCGGATCGATCGCCACCGCCCGGCGGTAGGCCGCGAGCGCCTCGTCGGTGCGCTTGAGGGCTTCCTGGGCGGCGCCCAGATAGCGCCAGGCGAAGGCGTTGTCCGGCGCCAGCTCGATCGACTGGCGCAAGACCGCGATCGCGCGCTCGGTGTGGCCGAGGATCTTCAGGTCCACGCCGAAATTGAGCAGCGCCGTCGGCTCCTTGGGATCGAGCCGCAGCGCCTCGCGATAGGCCTCCGCGGACCCCTGATAGTCGCCTTCGCGGAAGAGCGCGCGCCCGAGACCGACCCAGGCGCGGACATCGTCCGGCGTTTCCTTGAGCAGGCGGCGCAGCTGATCGGCCGCAGCCCCCGGCTGCTCGCGATAGAGCAGGAGATTGGCGCGCAGGCGCTGCAGCTCCCGGTCCTGCGGCGCCAGCGCCTCGAGCCGGTCGAGCGCCTCGCCCACCTCCTCGAGCCGGCGCCGCGCGAGCAGCGCCTTGGCGAGATTGCGCCAGCCGTCGGCATGACGCGGATCGTTCGTGAGACCCTGACGGAAGCTCGCGATCGCCTCCTCGTGGCGCTGCAGGCTGGCGAAGACGGCACCCAGGTTGATCCGCAGCTGCGCATCCTGGGGCGCCTTCGCGACCGCCCGCTCCAGGGGCGCCAGCGCCGCCTCGAGCCGGCCCGCCTGGAACAGCAGCACGCCGAGCCCGCCCAGCGCTCCCGCATGACCCGGCTCGCGCTCGAGCAAGGCGCGATAGGCGGCTTCGGCGCCCGCGAGATCGCCCGCGCGATGGAGCGCCAGCGCCGCCTCGATCGTCCCCTGGCCGGCCGGCGTGGCGCTCATGCCGGCCTCGCCCCGACGAACATCGCCGGATCACGCTGGCGTTCGATCGCGGCGGCAGGCCCGGCGCCGAATGACTCGACCGCGCCCGCGACCTCCTCGACCAGATCGCGCCAATCATCGGAACGGGTTTGCCGGAACAGGCGCGCGGTCGGATACCAGGGACTGTCGCTCCGCTCGACCAGCCAGCGCGCATCGCTGCCGCGCGGCAGCATCAGCCAGACCGGCTTGCCGAGAGCGCCGGCCAGATGAGCGACCGCCGTGTCGACCGAGATCACGAGATCGAGCGCCGCGATCAGCCCGGCCGTATCGGCGAAGTCTGCGAACCGCTCGGGCGGCGCTCCCAGATCGCCGGCGGGATCGAGCAGGCGAATGCCCGGTGGCGCGTCGAGGAACTCCGTCGGCGCCGCATCCTTCTGCAAGGCGATCCAGCTGGCGCCGGCGCTCCGCATCAGGATCGGCTGCAGCGCCGCCAGCCGCATCGATCGGCGCGCATCGTTCACGAAGGTCGGGCTGCCCCGCCAGACCAGGCCGATCAGCGGACGCGGCAGGCCGGCAAGGCGCGCGTGCCAGCGCGCTCTGTCGGTCTCGTGGGCGAAGAGATAAGGCGTGCGCGCGGGGATGGTCTCGAGCGTCGTGCCGAGACGATGCGGCAGGCTGATCAGCGACAGCTGAAACTCGACCGGCGGCAAATCCACGCCGGCGGCGACGACCCGTTCGAAGACCGGCATCGATTGCGCGAGCCTGACCAGCGGCGCCTGCAGCTCGGCGACGAGCGCGGCGCCTTGGGCCGCCAGGGCGGGGGCGAAGCGCAGATATTGGATGCTGTCGCCCAGCCCCTGCTCCCATTGCAGCAGAAGCCGGCGCCCGGCGATGGGCTCGCCGCGCCAGAACGGGGCCACGATCCGGCGCTGGCGCGCCGCGAATTCTTTCGTCTGCCAGCGCCATTCATATTCCGCGTAGCCTTCCTTCAGGCGTCCGAGCGCGAGCAGCGCCATTCCCCGGAAACGATGCGCCTCCGCCGAAGCAGGGTTCTCCTCGATGATCAGCCGATGAACCGTTTCGTAGGCCTCTTCCGCCTCGCGGTGCCGATTGAGCTCGCGCAGCGCGCCGATCAGCCGATTCCAGACCTCCGTCTGCCGTGGCGCGATGCGAAGCGACGCCCGATAGGCCTCGACCGCCTCGCTCGCGCGGTCCTGGCCCGCGAGCGCCAGGCCCAGATGAAACGCCGCGGCGGCGTTCTGCGGATCGACCGCCAGGACCCGGCGGGCATCGGCCTCCGCTCCGGCATGATCGCCCAGCCGCAACCGGGCCGAGCCGCGCAACAACCAGGCCGATCGATCCTCCGGCACCCGCTGCAGCGCGAGATCGGCGAGCCGAAGCGCTTCGCCGGCGTCCTCGTCGAGCAGCGCCGTCGAGAGGTTCAGCAGGGCCGCCACCATCGCCGGCTTCAACGCCAGCGCTCGCCGATAGCAGTCGATCGCCTCGCGACGTTGGTTTATGCCCATCAAGGCGGCGCCGAGATTGAGCCAGGCTTCCGCCTGGTCGGGCTGCAGCGCCAGCGCCTCGCGATAGGCCTGCGCCGATCCGTCATGATCGCCGTTGCGGTAGAGGTCGCGTCCGCGGCTCAGCAACGCCCGCACCCGGTCGGCCGCATCGCTCCCGGGCGCGCTCATGACGGGTTCCGGCTCACGGGCATCTCGGCGCGACGGCGACAGCGATCGACATGCTTGGCGAGCGGCCCGCCTTCGGCATGGATGGCGGCCAGCGCCCCCCAGCCTTCGGCGAGCGAGGGATCGAGCGCCACCACCTCGCGATAGCGATCCGCGGCGTCCGCGAGCGCGCCCTCGGCGCGCAGCAGATGGGCGAGATGAAGCTGGCCCTCGACATAGCCCGGATCGAGATCGAGCGCGCGGCGATAGGCGGCGATGGCCTTGCTGCGATGGCCCGCCTGCCGCAGCGCCTCGGCTTCGCCCATCGCGGCGGCGATCGCCGAAGGACTGGCGCCCGATGGCTCGATCACGCGGATCGAGGCCGGCGCCGCGCCGCGCAGATGCCGGCGCCAGATCGCGCGGTAGCCGGCTTCGAGATTGCGGGCGAAACGCGCGGTATCGAAGAGCGGAAAGCGGCCCCGGTTGGCGGCGAGCCTGGCCCGGAGCGCCGCGCGGGCCGCGGCGTCGCGCGCATAGCGCAGCGCCAGCGCCCGGTATTCCGCCGGCGTCCGGGCGATCAGCTCCGGCAGGCCGATCGCCTTCAGCACGCTGGCCGAGACCCGGCTCGCATAATGGCCGCCTTCGAGCGCGATCACCGGCACGCCCGCCCAGAGCGCGTCGCTGGTCGTGGTGTGGCCGTTGTACGTCCAGGTGTCGAGGGCGATATCGATATGCGACAGGCGCTGGAGATGGACCGGCTTGTCCGGCCGGTCGGCGAAGACGAGCCGCTCCTGCGCGACACCGTGAGCAGCCGCCTCGCGGCGGAGGTTGGCCAGCATCTCGGCGCTCGGGCTGCGCAGCCACAGGACCGATTTCGGCAGCTCGCGCAGCAGCTCCATCCAGAGCGCGAAGCTCGCCGGCTCGATCTTGAAGCCCTGGTTGAGCGAGGCGAACACCACGCCGTCCTCCGGCAGGCCCCAGCGGGCGCGCTTTGTCGCCTCGGGCGAGATTTCCTGCCGGTCGTCATTGGGCTGGAACACATGCGGCAGCCAGAGCAGGGCCTCGCTGTAGTCGGCCGCGGCCTCGGGCGGCGTGGCGGTGATGTCGGTGATCATGTAGTCGATGAAATCGGCGCCCGAGCTGCCGGGATAGCCCAGCCACAGTGCCTGGATCGGTGCCGGCCGCAGCGCCAGCGCCTCCATCTTGGCGCCGCTCGAATGGCCGTTGAGATCGACCAGGATATCGACGCCGTCGGCGGCGATGCGCTCGGCGACGGCGCGCTGGCCCTGGCCCTGCAGATCGACGAAGCGGTCCGCCGCCGCGACGGCGCGCTGGCGCCAGAGGCTCTCGTCCGCGCGGCCATGCGAGTAGATCGCGACCTCGACCGCGCGGCGATCGTGGCGCTCGAACAGCCCGACCGTCAGGTGCGCCACCGGATGGTCATGCATGTCGCTGGTGTAGTAGCCGATCTTGAGCCGCCGCTCGGGATCGGGCTCGCGCGGGGCCTGCGTCACCGCGGGGCCTGGAATGCGCGCGCGCATCTGTCCGATCCAGGCCTTGGCGACGGCAAGCGTCTCGGCCTCGTCGCTCGAGCGCGACAGATGGGCCAGCGGCGTCTCCTCGGGCTTGCGGCCCTCGGCCAGGGCCGCCTTGGTGTTGGCCGCGACCCGCTTCAGCAGCGGTGCCGCCGCCGGCCAGTCGCATTGCTGGAGGAGCTGGCGCAGCAGCAACGCCTGGCCGCTCGCATCGGCCGGCTCGAGCGCGAAGGCTTCGCGATAGGCCTTGGCGGCTTCCGCGTTGCGGCCCAGCATCTCGAGCGCGCTGCCGAAATTGCGCCAGGCGAGCGCGCTCGAACGGTCGAGCTCGACCGCCTGGCGGAAAGCCGCCATCGCCTCCTTGATCCGGCCGAGATCGTAGAGCGCGGCGCCCAGATTGATCTGGAACCCCGCCTTGCCGGGCCCGAGCGTCACGGCCTTCTGCTGGGCCGCGAGCGCGTTCTCGGCATCGCCCAGCGCGCGCCAGCAATTGCCGAGCTGGTTCCAGTATTCGGCCCGGTCGGGCGACAGCCGCACCGCCTCGCGCCAATGCGGCAGCGCCGCCTTGAACCCGCCCTGCGCGGCGAGCGCGCCGGCGAGACCCGCCCGATAGCGCGCATTGCCGGGTTCCTGCCCGACCAGCGCCTGATAAATCCGGGCCGCCTCGGCCGGCTGCCGGCGGCGCATGGCGAGGTCGGCCGCGAGACGCTGCGGCTCCTTCTGACCGGGCGCCCGCTTGATCAGCTGCTCGATCGCGGCACCGGCTTCGTCGAGCCGGTCGGCCCTGAGCAGGGCCGCGGCGAGATTGCGCCAGCCATGGAGATGATCGGGTGCCCGGGCCAGCGCGCGCCGAAACGCCTGGATCGCCTCGGGCAGGCGGCCGTTGCTGGCATAGGCGCTGCCGAGATTGACCTGTCCCTGGGCATCGTCCGGCGCCATCGCCGCCGCGCGCTCCAGCGGCGCCAGCGCCTCCTGCGGCCGCCCGGTCTGCATCAGCAGCACCCCGATCCCGCCCAGCGACGCCACATCCTCCGCGTCGGCGACCAGCGCTTCGCGATAGGCGCGCTCGGCCCCCGCCAGATCGCCCGCGCGATGGCAGGCGAGCGCTCGCTCGCTCGCTGTCAGGGGTCGCTGGGTCGCTGTCATGGGCGGTGACGCATCCTCGTTTCGCCGACGGCGTTGGCCAGGGTCGCCCCGGAACGGTTTTCCGCCCGGCGCCGGCCGCTCCATTCTGGCATCGGGCCTCGACTCGCTCCAAGCCGCAGCTTAGCCGGCAAGCCCTTGATCCTGTTATTCTCTCTTGAGCGAGGCTGGTTCCCGCGCGAGGCTTTCGCTAAGCTCCCAGCATGGAGCGTCCGCGTTAAGGAACCCTCAGGGTTCCAGGCATCCCGCCACCCTCGTTTCCCATCCGACAGATTAGACCATGAGTATCTGGGGCAAGATCCTCGGCGGAGCCGCCGGTTTCGCGCTGGGCGGTCCGGTGGGCGCGCTCGCGGGCGCGGTCGCCGGCCATGCCGTCGACATGCTGACGGAAGCGAACCTGCAGCAGGGGGACGCGACGGGCACGGCCGCGCCCGCCGACGAGCGGGCGGCCACGCGCCAGATCGCCTTCACCATCGGCGTCATCGTGCTGGGCGCCAAGATGGCCAAGGCCGACGGCCGCGTCACGCGCGAGGAGATCGTCGCCTTCAAGGAGGTGTTCCGGGTTCCCCCGCAGGAGCTGCGGAACGTGGGCCGTTTCTTCGACCAGGCGCGCCAGGACGCCCAAGGGTTCGAGCCCTATGCCCGGCAGATCGCCAAGATGTTCCCGCGAAAGTCGCGGGTACTGGAGGAGCTAATCGACGGCCTCTTCCACATCGCCAAGGCGGATGGCGCGGTCAGCGCCGACGAGCTCGACTATCTGCGCCGCGTGGCGCAGATCTTCGGCTTCGCTGACGCGGATTTCGAGCGGATCCGCCATTCGCATCTGGGACCGGACGAATCCGATCCTTATACGCTGCTCGGCGTCACCCGCGATTCGAGCGACGCCGAGATCAAGCTCGCCTGGCGCAAGCTCATCCGCGAGACCCACCCTGACAAGCTGATCGCCAAGGGCCTACCCCAGGAGTTCGTCGATCTCGCGACCGACAAGATGGCGCGCATCAACGCCGCCTACGACCGGATCGCGAAGGAGCGCGGGATTGAGTGACCCCTTCTTGTCTCCTCCCCCGCCTTGCGGGGGAGGATTAAGGAGGGGGCTGCTCAGTATTGAAGACCGCGCAGCCCCCTTCCTAACCTTCCCCCGCAGCGCGGGGGAAGGGACAGAACGAGTTCGGAGCCTTGCTTGAAACCTCTTCATGTCGCGTTGATTCTCCTCGTCATGATGATCTGGGGATTCAACTTCGTGGTGGTGAAGTTCGGCCTCATGCTCATGCCGCCCTTCACCTTCATGGCGCTGCGCTTCTTCATCGTGTCGCTGATGCTGCTTCCCTTCATCAAGTTGCCGCCGCGCTGGCGCGAGCTGGCGGCGCTGTCGGTGACGCTGGGGATCCTTCATTTCAGCCTGATGTTCACAGGGCTCCGCCACATCGATGCGTCGACCGCGGCGATCGCCATCCAGCTCCAGGTACCGTTCGCGGCCCTGCTGGCCGCCTACTTCTTCAAGGACCGGATCGGCTGGCGACGCAGCTTCGGCATGGCGGTCGCCTTCGGCGGGGTGGCGCTCATCGCCGGCGAGCCGCGATTCCAGGGCGGCTATCTGCCGCTCATCCTCGTGATCGGCGCCGCTTGCGTCTGGGCCTTCGCCAATGTCCAGATCAAGCGGATCGGCAATGCCATGGACGTGATGACCCTCAATGGCTGGATCGCGGCCCTGGCGTTTCCTCAACTTTTGCTTGTGGCCCTGCTGATCGAAGGGAATCCGATCGAGATCGTTCCCTGGGATCACTGGGGTGTCTGGGGCGTGCTCGCCTATCAGAGCCTGCTCGTCACGGTGCTGGGCTACAGCATCTGGTATCGGATGATGCGGATCTTCCCGGTCAACCAGGTGATGCCCTTCACGCTCTCGGTGCCGCTCTTCGGCGTGCTGGCCGGAATCCTGCTCCTCGGCGAACCCTTGACCTGGTTCATGGTGATCGGCGGTATCGCGACCCTGGCCGGGGTGGCAATCTGCGTCATCCGACGGCCGGCCTTGACCCAGGCCGCGACCCAGAGCGGACAGTAGGACCCCCTTGGCGGCCATGACCCAGCTCGAGCTGCGCGAAATCCTGTCGCCGAACCACGATGCCCGTCCGCCCGGGCAGGCCGTCGACATCCTTCTGCTGCATTACACGGGCATGAAAAGCGCCCAGGCCGCGATCGACCGGCTGGTCGATCCGACGGCGAAGGTCAGCGCGCATTATCTGATCGAGGAGAACGGCACCGCCTGGCGGCTGGTGCCGGAAGAAAGGCGCGCCTGGCATGCGGGTATCAGCTTCTGGGCCGGAGCCCGCGACATCAATGCGCGCTCGATCGGCATCGAGCTGGTCAATCCCGGCCACGAGTTCGGCTATCGGCCCTTCCCGCCGGCCCAGATGGCGAGCCTCGAGGCGCTGGCGAAGGACATCCTCGCGCGCCATCCGATCCCGCCCCGGCGCGTGCTCGGCCATTCCGACGTGGCGCCGCAGCGCAAGGAGGATCCGGGCGAGCTGTTCGACTGGGCCGGTCTCGCCCGGCGCGGCATCGGCCTCTGGCCGCGCGCCGGCGCGGCCGCGCGATCATGGTCGCTAGCCGAGCTCCAGGCCGGTCTCGGCCGTTTCGGCTACGAGGTGCCGGATCATGGCGAGCTCGACGCGGCGACCCGGACCGTGCTGATCGCCTTCCAGCGCCATTTCCGCCCGGCGCGGATCGACGGCACGCCCGATGAGGAAAGCGCCGGCATCCTCGCAGACCTGCTCGACCAGATCGGTTGACCTCGCGCGCGACAGCGCCTAACTCTGCCCCGCCAGACGGCCAGATGGCCGCCTTCGGCCGCCCGGCAACGGGCGGCCGGGGGAGGAAAGTCCGGGCTCCACGGAAACACGGTGCCGGGTAACACCCGGCGGGGGCGACCCCAGGGACAGTGCCACAGAAACATACCGCCGGACCGGCGACGGAACGGTAAGGGTGAAATGGTGCGGTAAGAGCGCACCGCATGGCCGGCAACGGCCATGGCCGGGCAAACCCCACCGGGAGCAAGACCAAGTAGGGACAGCAGGCCCCTGATTTCCTTCGGGAAATTCGGGACCGGGCGGTTTTCGAGCCGCTGTCCGGGTCGGTCGCGCGAGGCGTTCGGCAACGAACGTCCCAGATGAATGGCCATCGCCGGGGCGCTGGTTCGCCAGCCGCTCCGGGCACAGAACCCGGCTTATCGGCCGTCTGGCATTTTCACCGAAAGCCCTGCTCGCGGGCGTCCCAGGGCGCGCGCCGCCATCCCTTCGCCGGGTTCGTCGCCAAGTATTCGCGACGAGAACAAATAAAGAACACGAAGTTGCCGCAATGACGATGAAGGATTCGTCGGAAGGCGAAGTCTTTCTGTTTCGGAGAGCCCGTAGAAGCGTGGTTAACGCCCCGTAAATGCCTCGAAAATCCAGATTTTTACTAGTTAATCCCATTGACGCCCATACTATCCCATGATATCCCATAAACGCCGGTCGGGTGCCCATGCGGTGCCCAGGGAGCCCGTTCAGGGTCGGCAGGAGCGAACGGGCGGACCGGGCAAAGGGGCTAGGGAACGCAAGGCCGATGGCGCTGTTCATCGACACCTTCGTGAACAAGATCGACCGCAAGGGCCGGGTCTCGGTCCCGGCGCCCTTCCGTGCTGCGCTCGCCGCCCAGCCCTTCCAGGGAATCGTCGCGCTGCCCTCCTTCCGCTTCAAAGCGGTGCAGTGCGCCGGCATGGACTGGATGGAAGGCATCAAGGCGCGCCTCACCAGCAACGCCGACCTCTTCTCGGACGAGCATGACGATCTGACGATGGCGCTCTTCTCCAGCGCCAAGCAGCTCGCCTTCGACGGCGAAGGCCGCATCCAGCTGCCCGAGGATCTGGCGAAGGAAGCCAACATCACCGAGCTCGCCGCCTTCGTCGGCCGCGGCGAGCATTTCGAGATCTGGGAGCCCCAGGCGCTCGAGCGCTACAAGGCCGAGGCCCGCAAGCGCGCGCTCGAGAAGGGCCGCACGTTGCGCAGCGCGCGCAACGAGGGCCAGCCATGAGCAGGAAGCGCCGCGCGCCCTCGGAGGCTGCATCGCCCGCTATGCAGAGCGCCGCGCAACCCCATGTGCCGGTCATGCTCGACGAGGTGCTCGCGGCCCTGGCGCCCAAGGACGGCGGCATCTATATCGACGGCACCTTCGGCGCCGGCGGCTACAGCCGCGCCATTCTCTCGGCCGCGGATTGCACGGTCTGGGCGATCGACCGCGATCCCGACGCGATCGCCGGCGCCGCGAAGCTGGCGCAGGATTTTCCGGGCCGCCTCCATGCGGTGCAGGGCCGTTTCGGCGAGATGCAGGCGCTGCTGAACGAGCGCGGGCTCGCCCAGGCCGACGGCATCGCCTTCGATTTCGGCGTCTCCTCGATGCAGCTCGACCAGCCCGAGCGCGGCTTCTCCTTCCGCTTCGACGGGCCGCTCGACATGCGCATGGGCCGCGAGGGCCCGACCGCGGCCGATCTCGTCAACGGAATGGAAGAGGCGGACCTCGCCGACCTGATCTTCCGCTATGGCGAGGAGCGCCGCGCCCGCCCGATCGCGCGCGCCATCGCCGCGGCGCGCCGCGAGGCGCCGATCACCCGCACGCTGGCGCTGGCCGAGATCGTGCGCCGCGCCGCCGGCCCCCGCGCCCATGACGGCATCGATCCCGCCACCCGCACCTTCCAGGCCTTGCGCATCGCGGTGAACGACGAGCTGGGCGAGATCCGCCGCGGCCTCGTCGGCGCCGAAGCGCTCCTCCAGGCGGCCGGCCGGCTCGCCGTCGTCTCCTTCCATTCGCTCGAGGATCGCGAAGTGAAGCGGTTCCTGCGCGAGCGGGCCGGCCGTACGCCCCGGGGCTCGCGCCACCTGCCGCAAGGCCCCGCCCCGCTCCATGCCCCCAGCTTCCGCACGCTCTCGCCCGAACTGGTGAAGCCCGGCAAGGCCGAGACCGATCGCAACCCGCGCGCCCGCTCGGCGCGCCTGCGCGCGGCCGAACGCACCGACGCCCCCGCCTGGGGCGATACCGGCGACGCGGCCGGGGAGGACTGATCCATGAACCGTCTGTCGCTGCCCGTCTGGCTCGTTCTCGTGGTCGCCACCGGCTTCTGCATGTTCCAGATCAAGTTCGCGGTGCAGGAGCTGGAGCATCAGCTCGGCCAGACCAACCGGGACATCGCCAAGGCGCAGGAGCAGGTCCGCGTGCTCAAGGCGGAATGGAGCTATCTGAACGAGCCCGGCCGCCTTTCCGATCTCAACCGCCGCCATCTGGGGCTGGCGCCCGTCGCCGCCAAGCAGATGGAGACCCTGGCCGCCCTGCCGCAGCGCCTCGACGTGGCGCTGCCGGCCCCGCAGTTCCAGCCGAAGCCCGGCGCCGGCGAAAGCGCCAGCCTCGCCGGCAGGCTCGAATGGTCGGCGGGCATGGAGGACATCGACGTCTCCGCCCCCGCCATGCCGGCCTTCGCCTCGCTGGCGCCCAGCGGCTTCGAGCCGGTGAGCTTCCAGCCGGAGCCGGATCTCTCGGCGCATGACGACACGGTCGAGCGCGTGCCCGTCTCGGCGGCGGCCAAGCCGGCCGCCCCGGTCGATCCGACTGCGGGGACCGAAGACATCTCCGCCGAAACCGCGGCCGCGACGCGGGCCGCGACCGGCCCGATGGTGAACGAGGCCGACGATCCCCTGGGCGCGCTCATCGCCGCGACGACAGCGGAGAATCCGCAATGATGAAGCCGCGCCCGTCGCGCCATCCTCACGGTCCCCAGCTCGCCGATCCCAAGCCCCCGCGCTTCGCCGACCTGCATGCGCTCGACGGCGAGCGCAAGCGCGCACTCGAGACCGGCTATGTGCGCCTGCTCCTCGGCGGCGGCCTGTTCCTCGTGGCGTTCCTCGCCATCAGCCTGCGGCTGCTCGAGGTCGGCGTGTGGGACGGCGGCGAGCGCGAGAGCGCGCAGACGCCGAGCCGCGATCTCAGCGTCGCGCGCGCCGACATCCTCGACCGCAACGGCGTGCTGCTGGCGACCAGCCTCGCCACCGCCTCCCTCTATGCCGACCCGCAGCAGATCGGCGATCCCGCCGGCACCGCGGCGAAGCTGGCCGAGATCCTGCCGGAGCTCAGCACCGCCGAGCTGACCGCAAAGCTCTCCGCCCACGCCCGCTTCGTCTGGATCAAGCGCGATCTGACGCCGCGCCAGCAATATGCGGTCAACCGCCTCGGCATTCCCGGCCTCGCCTTCCAGAGCGAGGAGCGCCGGGTCTATCCGCAAGGCTCGCTGACCGCCCATGTCGTGGGCTTCACCGACGTGGACAACAAGGGCCTCGCCGGCATCGAGCAGTCCTTCGACGACGTGCTGAAGAGCGGCCAGCCGGTCCAGCTCTCGCTCGACCTCCGGGTCCAGCATATCCTCCATGACGAGCTCGAGCGCGCGATCAGCGACTTCTCCGCGATCGGCGGCGCCGGCATGGTGCTCGACGCCAATACCGGCGAGATCCTCGCCATGGTGTCGCTGCCGGACTTCGATCCCGTCAATGCCGGCAACGCCTCGCCCGACCAGCGCTTCAACCGCGCGACCCTGGGCGTCTACGAGATGGGCTCCACCTTCAAGGTGTTCAACACGGCCTGCGCGCTCGATTCCGGCGTGATCGGCATCAATGACAGCGTCGATGCCAGCCACCCCTTGCGCGTGGCGGGCTTCACCATCTCCGACTTCCACCCCGAGAACCGTCCGCTGACGGTCTCGGAAGTCATCATGTATTCCTCCAACATCGGCTCGGCCCTGATCGCCCAGCGCATCGGCACCGAGCGCCAGCGCAAGTTCATGGACAGCATCGGCATGCTGCGCCGGGCCTCGATCGAGATCCCCGAGGCCGGCGCGCCGATGTATCCGGCCGACTGGCGCCCGATCAACACCATGACGATCGCCTACGGCCATGGCATCGCGGTCAGCGCGCTGCATCTGGTGACCGGCGTCGCGGCCATGGTCAATGGCGGCATCATGCGGCCGGCGACGCTGATCCACCGCAGCGCCGACGAGATCACCGACGGCCAGCGCGTGATCAAGGCCGAGACCTCGGCCGAGATCCGCTCGCTCCTGCGCCTCGTGGTCGAGAAGGGCACCGGCAAGAAGGCCGACGTGCCGGGCTATTTCGTCGGCGGCAAGACCGGCACGGCCGACAAGCTGGGCAGCCATGGCTATGTCGCCAACGCACGCATGGCCTCCTTCGTGGGAGTCTTCCCGATCAACGCGCCGCGCTACGTCGTGCTGGCGATGGTCGACGACCCCAAGCCCAATGCGAGCTCCTACGGCTATGCGACCGGCGGCTGGGTCGCGGCACCGGCGGTCGGACGCATCGTCCAGCGCATGGCGCCGCTGCTCGGCATCCCGCCGCAGGACCTGAACGAAACACCCTCCGGCACCGCGGCGCTGCTCGTGTCGGCGCGCGGCACGGAATAGGACGGAGTGGGGCCGGTGCGGCTCAAGGATCTCCTGGAGGAACGGAAGACGGACGTGGCGACGGCGGCGGCGGAAATCGAGATCACGGGCTTGAGCGCGGATTCGCGGCGCATCGAGCCCGGCTACCTGTTCGCCGCCCTGCCCGGCGCGCGCGCCGACGGCCGCGCCTATATCCTCGACGCGCTGAAGCGCGGGGCCGCCGCCGTGCTGGCGCCGCTCGACACCGAGCTGCCGGCCGAGATCGGCCGCACCCCCGTCATCCTCGACCAGAACCCGCGCCGGCGCCTGGCTCTCCTGGCCGCCCGCTTCTATCGCAAGCAGCCCAAGATCATCGCCGCCGTCACCGGCACCAGCGGCAAGACCTCGACCGCGCATTTCGCGCGCCAGCTCTGGACGCTCCTGGGCTTCCGCGCCGGCAGCCTCGGCACGCTGGGCGTGGTGGCGCCGGGCCACGACAATCCGGGCGAGCTCACCACGCCCGATCCGATCGAGCTGCATCGCCTGCTGGCGGAGCTGGCCCAGGGCGGCATCGACCATCTGGCGATGGAGGCCTCGAGCCACGGGCTCGACCAGTTCCGGCTCGAGGGGGTGAAGCTCAAGGCCGCGGCCTTCACCAACCTCTCCCATGACCATCTCGACTATCACGGCACCCTGGCGCGCTATTTCCGGGCCAAGGCGCGGCTGTTCGAGCAGCTGCTGCCGGCCAACGGCACGGCGGTGCTCAATGCCGACAGCGACCATTTCGAGCTGCTGCTGGCGATCTGCAAGCAGCGGGGGCTCGCCACCATCGCCTTCGGCAAGGCCGGCAAGGACCTGACCCTGGTCGATCAGGTCCTGCTGCCCGAGGGCCAGCGACTGACCCTCGAGGTGTTCGGCCAGCGCATGGAGCTGATCTTCCCGGTGGCCGGCGGCTTCCAGGCCTATAACGCGCTGACGGCGCTGGGCCTCGTCATCGGCACCGGCAGCGAACCGGCCGAGGCGGCCGGCAAGCTCGCCCAGCTCAGCGGCGTCCATGGCCGCATCGAGCTGGTGGCCCGCCATCCGAGCGGCGCCACGATCCTGGTGGATTATTCGCACAAGCCCGAGGCGCTGCGCACGATCCTGGCCGAGCTCCGGCCGCTGGCCCGCAACCGGCTGGTGCTGGTGTTCGGCTGCGGCGGCGACCGCGACCGCGCCAAGCGGCCGGTGATGGGCGCCATCGCCGCCGAGCTCGCCGATACGGTCATCGTGACCGACGACAATCCGCGCAGCGAGGACCCGGCTGCCATCCGCGCCGCCATCCTGGCCGCCGCCCCCGGTGCCCGCGAGATCGGCGACCGGGCGCTCGCCATCCGGACGGCGGTGAGCGAGCTCGAGGCCGGCGACCTCCTGGTGATCGCCGGCAAAGGCCACGAGACGGGCCAGAAGATCGGCTCGGTCACCCTTCCGTTCGACGACGCCGAGGTCGCCCGCACCGCGGCGCTGGCGCTGGGCGGCCGCAGCATCGGGGGTGGCGCATGACCGCCGCCAGGCCCGTGCTCTGGACCGCCGCCGACGCCGCGAGCGCCGCCCGGGGACAGCTCCAGGGCGCGCCGGGCTGGGCCGCGACCGGCATCTCCATCGACAGCCGCACGGTCGAGCCGGGCGACCTCTTCGTCGCCCTCAAGGGGCCGAGCTTCGACGGGCATGACTATATCGGCAAGTCGCTCGCCGCCGGCGCGGTCGCCGCGCTGGCGCACCGCCGCCCCGAGGGTCTCGGCGCGGATGCGCCGCTGCTGATGGTCGAGGAGACGCTGGCCGGGCTCGAGCGGATGGGCCAGGCCTCGCGTGCGCGCTGCAAGGCCAGGCGCATCGGCATCACCGGCAGCGTCGGCAAGACCGGCACCAAGGAAGCGCTGAAGACGGTGCTGTCCGGCCAGGCCCCGACCTTCGCCGCCGCCGGCAGCTTCAACAACCAGTGGGGCGTGCCCCTCACCCTCGCCCGCATGCCGCGGGACACGGTCTATGGCGTGTTCGAGCTCGGCATGAACCATGCCGGCGAGCTCGGGCCCCTGTCCCGCCAGGTCCGCCCCGAGATCACGATCATCACCACGATCGAGGCCGCCCATATGGAGTTCTTCGCCTCGATCGAGGCGGTGGCCGACGCCAAGGCCGAGATCTTCGAGGGCATGGATGCCGACGGCATCGCGATCCTCAACCGCGACAATGCCCAGTTCGAGCGCCTGGCCGGCCATGCCCGCCGCCACGGCCTGCGGCAGATCATCGGTTTCGGCAGCCACCCCGAGGCGACCTCCCGCCTGCTCGACTGCTCGCTGCAGGCCACCTGCAGCGCCGTCAACGCGGTCATCGAGGGCGAGCGGCTCGACTATTGCATCGGGGCGCCGGGCCAGCACTGGGTCATGAACAGCCTGGCGGTCCTGGCGGCGGTGAAAGCGGCCGGCGCCGATCTGCACCAAGCCGCATCCGCCTTCGCCAAGGTCCTGCCCCCCAAGGGCCGCGGCCAGCGCAGCCAGGTGATGCTTCCCGCCCAGCGCGGCGGCGGCAGCATCGAGCTGATCGACGAGAGCTACAATGCGAGCCCGGCGGCCGTGCGCGCGGCCCTCCGCGTGCTGGCCCAGGCCAAGCCCCGCAATGGCGGGCGGCGCATCGCCGTCCTGGGCGACATGCGCGAGCTGGGGCCCGAGAGCCCGGCGCTCCATGCCGGACTCGCGCCCGACCTGATCGCGGCCGGAGTCGAGCTGGCCTTCACCGTCGGTCCGCTCATGACGAATCTCGACGCCGCCCTGCCGGCGGCGATGCGCGCCGCCCATGCCGAGACGAGTGCCGAGATCATCGCCCCGGTGCTGGCGATGCTGAAGCCGGGCGACGTGGTCCTGGTCAAGGGATCGCTCGGCACCCGCATGGCGCCGATCGTCGAAGCCATCAAGGCGATGGGCGCCTCGGCACCGATGCCGCGCGCGGCCAACGGCAATTAAGGGGGCGAAACCAACGTGCTCTACAACCTTCTTGCCCCATTTGCCGAAGAGAGCTCGCTCTTCAACATCTTCCGCTACCTCACCTTCCGCAGCGGCGGCGCGGTGATGACGGCGCTGCTCTTGAGCTTCCTGCTCGGGCCCCGCGTCATCGCCTGGCTGAAGAGCAAGCAGCCGCATGGCCAGCCGATTCGCAGCGACGGACCCGAGTCCCATCTCCTGACCAAGAAGGGCACGCCCACCATGGGCGGCGTGCTGATCCTGCTGGCGGTCACGATCTCGACCCTGCTCTGGGCCGATCTCGCCAACGGCTATGTCTGGATCGTGCTGTTCGTGACGATCGGCTTCGGCGCGGTCGGCTTCGGCGACGACTATCTGAAGCTCACCAAGCGCGGCAGCAAGGGGCTGCCCGGCCGCTTCAAGCTGGTGGCGCAGATCGCGATCGGCGCGGTCGCCGCTTACGCCGCGATGCGACTCACCAACGAGCCGCTCTCGACCGGACTCACGGTTCCCTTCTTCAAGGACATCCTGATCCAGCTCGGCTGGCTCTTCGTTCCGTTCGCCGTCTTCGTGATGGTCGGCGCATCAAATGCAGTAAATCTCACGGATGGTCTCGACGGACTCGCGATCGTCCCGGTAATGATCGTTGCGGGCTGCTTTGCCCTCATCGCTTATCTCGTGGGCAACGCGGTGTTCGCCAACTATCTGCAGCTCCATTTCGTGGCCGGCTCTGGCGAACTCGCCGTCTTCTGCGCCGCCCTCGTGGGTGCCAGCCTCGGCTTCCTCTGGTTCAACGCGCCGCCCGCCATGGTCTTCATGGGCGACACCGGGTCGCTCTCGATGGGCGGCGCGCTCGGCGCCATCAGCGTCGTCGTCAAGCACGAGCTGGTGCTGGCGATCGTGGGCGGGCTTTTCGTCCTCGAGACCGCCTCGGTCATCGTCCAGGTCGTCTCCTTCAAGCTCACCGGCAAGCGCGTCTTCCGCATGGCGCCGCTGCACCACCACTTCGAGAAGAAGGGCTGGGCCGAGCCCACCATCGTGATCCGCTTCTGGATCATCGCCTCGATCCTGGCCTTGGCCGGGCTCTCCACCTTGAAGCTGCGTTGAGGAAGCGCGCTTGACCGACCTCATCCGCATTCCCGGTCTCGCCGGCCATACCTTCGCCGTTCTCGGCCTGGGCAAGTCCGGGCTCGTGGCGGCGAAGGCGCTCAAGGCCGGCGGCGCCACGGTCTGGGCCTGGGACGATTCGGCCGAGGCGCGCGCGAAGCTCGCGGCCGAAGGGATCGAGCCGGTCGATCTCGCCAGCGCCGACTGGCGGCGGATCGAGGCGCTGGTCCTGAGCCCCGGCATTCCGCACAGCTTCCCCAAGCCCCACCCGGTGGCGGCTCAGGCCAAGGCCGCGAACCGGCCGATCATCGGCGATGTCGAGCTGCTGCTCAGGGCCCAGCCCCATGCGCGGCTCCTCGCCATCACCGGCACCAACGGCAAATCGACCACCACGGCGCTGACCGGCCATATCCTGGCCTCGGCCGGCCGGCAGGTCGCGGTCGGCGGCAATATAGGTACGCCGGCGCTGGCCCTGCCCGCGATGGGGGCCGCCGGCATCTATGTGCTGGAGCTCTCCTCCTATCAGCTCGAGATCACGCCCTCGCTGAAGCCTACGGCGGCGGTCCTGCTCAACATCACGCCCGACCATATCGACCGCCATGGCGATATGGGCGGCTATATCGCCGCCAAGGAGCGCATCTTCCGGCGCCAGACCGCCGAGGACACGGCCATCATCGGCATCGATGACGAGCCCAGCCGCCAGCTCCAGGCCCGAATCGCCGCGCGCAAGGGCCCGCGAGTCGTGCCGATCTCTTCGATTCGACCCGCTCCCGGCGGAGTCTCCGGCGCCAGCGGCAAGCTGGTGGACGATCTCGACGGCAAGGCCGAGGCCGTGCTCGACCTCGCGGGCGTCGCCACGCTGCCCGGCGAGCATAACTGGCAGAACGCGGCCGCCGCTTACGCCGCCATGCGGGCGCTGGGCCTCGCGCGGGCGCCGATCCTCGAGGGCATCGAAAGCTATCCCGGCCTCGCCCATCGCCAGGAGCTGATCGCGACCATCGGCGATGTCCGCTATGTCAACGACAGCAAGGCCACCAACGCCGACGCCACCCAGAAGGCGCTGGTCTGCTACCAGCCGATCTACTGGATCCTCGGCGGCAAGCCCAAGGAAGGCGGCATCGAGAGCCTGAAGCCGCTCTTCCCGCGCATCGCCCATGCCTATCTGATCGGCGAGGCCTCGGCCGCCTTCGCCAAGACCCTGAAGGGCCAGGTCGCCGCCACCGAATGCGGCACGCTCGACCGCGCGGTCGCGGCCGCCCACGCCCAGGCCCAGAAGGACCGCCGGCCGGGCGCCGTGGTGCTGCTCTCGCCGGCCTGCGCCTCCTTCGACCAGTTCGCCAATTTCGAGCAGCGCGGCGACGTCTTCCGCCAGCTCGTGCTCAAGCTCGGGGCCGGCGGCCCGCGGAGGGCTTCGTGAGCACCTTCGCCCGCAACGACCGCAGCATCCTGGGCCGCTGGTGGTGGACCGTCGACCGCTGGACGCTGGCGGCCGTCGGCCTGCTGATCGGCATCGGCATGATGATGAGCCTGGCGGCGAGCCCGGCCGTCGCCACCCGCATCCGCCTCGACAGCTTCAGCCTGGTGCGCCACCACTTCGCGCTCCTGCCGATCGCAATCGCGATCCTGGTCGCGACCTCGCTGATGAGCGTGCGCACGATCCGGCGCGCCGCGACGCTCGGCTTCCTCCTGTTCCTGGGCCTGACGGTCATGACCCTCTTCATGGGCCAGGAGATCAAGGGCGCCACCCGCTGGCTCGACCTCGCCGGCTTCTCGCTGCAGCCCTCCGAGTTCGTGAAGCCCTGCTTCGCGGTCGTGGCCGCCTGGATGTTCTCGGCCCAGCACGGGCCGGACCGGATCCCGGGCAACCTGATCTCGATCGCGCTCTATCTCCTGGTGGTGGTCGTGCTGATGGCCCAGCCCGACCTCGGCATGACCGTGGTGGTGAGCTGCACCTGGTTCGCCCAGTTCTTCCTCGCGGGCCTGCCCCTGCTCTGGGTCGGCGCGCTGGCCGGCGTGGGCGTGATGGGGCTGGTCGGCGCCTATTTCCTGTTCCCGCATGTGACCGAGCGCGTGAACGGGTTCCTCAATCCGGCCGCGGGCGACAGCTACCAGGTCGACCGCGCGCTCGACGCCTTCCGCAATGGCGGCCTGTTCGGCCAGGGCCCGGGCGAAGGCACGGTCAAGATGGTGCTCCCCGACGCCCATGCCGATTTCGTGTTCGCGGTCGCGGGCGAGGAGCTCGGCGCCATCGTCTGCCTCTTCATCGTGGCCCTCTTCGCCTTCGTCATGGCCCGCGGCATCGCCCGCCTGCTGCAGGAGCGCAACCTCTTCGTGCTGCTGGCGGCGGCGGGCCTGCTGGTGACCTTCGGGCTCCAGGCCGTGGTCAACATGGCCTCCAGCCTGCATCTGATGCCGACCAAGGGCATGACGCTGCCCTTCATCAGCTATGGCGGCTCGTCGCTTCTCGCCTGCGCGCTCTCGATCGGCATGCTGCTGGCGCTGACGCGCCGGCGCGTCGGGCTGGGGGAGGAATGATGAGCGCCATCGCTCCCATCCTTCTGACGGCCGGCGGCACGGGCGGGCATATGTTCCCGGCCGAGGCGCTCGCGGCCGCCCTGCTCAAGCGCGGCCGGCGCGTCATGCTGGTGACCGACAAGCGCGGCCAGGGCTTCGGCGACCGGCTCCCCGAGGTCGAGACCCGGCGCATCGCGGCCGGCGCTCTCGCCGGCAAGCGCCTCGCCGACCGGCTCAGCGGCCTGATGCGCCTGGCCCAAGGCTATTTCGAGGCCCGCAAGATCGTCCGCGCGGCCCGGCCCGCGCTGGCGGTGGGCTTCGGCGGCTACGCCTCGGTCCCGGCCATGCTCGCGGCCTCCCATGCCCGCGTGCCGCTGCTGCTCCACGAGCAGAACGCCGTGATGGGCCGCGCCAACCGCCTGCTGGCCGGCCGCGCCCAGCGCATCGCCACCTGCTTCGAGCAGGTCGGCGCCCTCTCCGCCGCCGGCCGGAAACATGCGGTGCTGACCGGCAACCCGGTCCGCCCGGCGATCGCGGCCCTGAGCCACAGTACATATGTGGCGCCCGCGCCCGGCGGCGTGCTGGAGCTCCTCGTCATCGGCGGCAGCCAGGGAGCCCGCATCCTGTCGCAAGTGATCCCGGCCGCCCTCGAGAAGCTGGGAGCGCCGGAGCGCGCCCGCCTGCGTCTGGCCCAGCAATGCCGCGCCGAGGATCTCGACGCCGTGGCCGCCACCTACCGCAAGCTGGGCTTCGCCGCCGAGCTCAAGCCCTTCTTCGCCGACATGCCGGCCCGGCTCGCGCGCGTGCATCTCATGATCGCCCGCTCGGGCGCCTCGACCGTGGCCGAGCTCCAGGCGGCCGGACGTCCGGCGATCCTGGTGCCCTATCGTTTCGCCGCCGACGACCACCAGACCGCCAATGCCCGCGCCATGGCGGAGGCGGGTGCGGCCTGGGTCATGACCGAATCCGAGTTTACCCCCGAGGCGCTGGCCCAGCGGCTGACGGCGCTGCTCGTTCATCCCGAGCAGCTCGCCGCCGCTGCGGCGGCCTCGCGCCGGCTCGCCCATGTCGACGCGGCCGAACGGCTCGCCGATCTCGCCGAATCGTTGGCGCCGCAGAGCGCCGGGAAGGAGGCCGCATGAGGGCCCTTCCGCTCGACATCGGCATCATCCATTTCGTCGGCATCGGCGGCATCGGCATGAGCGGCATCGCCGAGATCCTGCACAATCTGGGCTACCGGGTGCAGGGCTCGGATGCGGCCGACAGCGGCAACGTGAAACGCCTCCGGACGCTGGGTATCCCCGTCGAGATCGGCCACAAGGCCGAGAATCTGGGCCAGGCCGAGGTGGTGGTCGTCTCCTCGGCGATCAAGCCGGAGAATCCCGAGGTCGTCCAGGCGCGCGCCCGGTTCCTGCCGGTGGTGCGCCGCGCCGAGATGCTGGCCGAGCTGATGCGGCTCAAATGGTCGGTCGCGATTGGCGGCACGCATGGCAAGACCACCACGACCTCGCTGGTCGCCCAGCTCATCGACGCCGCGGGGCTCGATCCCACCATCATCAACGGCGGCATCATCAACAGCTACGGCACCAACGCGCGGCTGGGCTCGGGCGACTGGATGGTGGTCGAGGCCGACGAATCCGACGGCACCTTCGTCAAGCTGCCGGCGACGATCGTCATCGTCACCAACATGGACCCCGAGCATCTCGATTTCTACGGCACGGTCGAGGCGATGAACCGGGCCTACGAGGAGTTCGTCAAGAACATCCCCTTCTACGGCTTCGCCACGCTCTGCATCGACCATCCGGTGGTGCAGGCCATGATCCCGCGCGTGTCCGACCGGCGCATCGTGACCTACGGCATGAGCCCGCAGGCGCTGGTGCGCGCGGTCAATGTCGAGGTCGGGCCGGCCGGCGCCACCTACGATGTCGTCATCCAGGATCGCCACCAGCACGAGGAGCGCCGCATCGAGCGCCTCCATCTGCCGATGCATGGTGCCCACAACGTGCAGAACTCGCTGGCCGCCATTGCCGTCGCGCACGAGATGGGCATCGGCGACGACATCATCCGCAAGGGGCTCGGCTCCTTCGCCGGCGTCAAGCGCCGCTTCACCCGCACGGGCGAGGCCGGCGGCATCACCGTGATCGACGATTACGGTCACCACCCGGTCGAGATCGCGGCGGTGCTGCGCGCCGCGCGCGGCGCGACGCAAGGCCGCGTCATCGCCGTGGTGCAGCCGCACCGCTTCACCCGGCTCAAGAACCTGTTCGAGGAATTCTGCGCCTGCTTCAACGACGCCGACGAGGTGATCGTGGCCGACGTCTATACCGCGGGCGAGGCGCCGATCGAGGGCGCCAGCCGCGATGCGCTGGTCGCGGGCCTGCAGAACCGCGGCCATCGCCATGTCTCGCCGCTGCCCAATCCCGAAGCCCTGCCGGCCATGATCCACGAGCGGGCGCAGCCGGGCGACCTCGTCGTCTGCCTCGGCGCCGGCAGCATCACCTATTGGGCGAACGCGCTCCCCGAGCAGCTCAAGGCGCTGCAGGCGAGCCAGCCCAAGACTTTCAAGGGAGCGGGCGAATGATGGCCGCCGCCAAGCGCCCCACCGATCCCCTGGCCGGATTGCCGCCCGTGCGCGGACGGCTGACCGCGGACGCGCCGCTGGCGGGCATCACCTGGTTCCGCGTCGGCGGGACGGCCGAGATCATGTTCCGCCCGGCCGACCGCGACGATCTCGCGGCCTTCCTCGCCGGCAAGCCCCAGGGCCTGCCCGTCACCGTGATCGGCGTCGGCTCGAACCTGCTCGTGCGCGACGGCGGCGTGCCCGGCGTCGTGATCCGGCTCGGCCGCGAGTTCGCGCGCATCGAGACCGAAGACGACCGCATCCGCGCCGGCGCCGGCGCGCTCGACCTCAATGTCGCGATCGCCGCGCGCGATGCCGGCCTCGCCGGCCTCGAGTTCCTCTCGGGCATTCCCGGCACCATCGGCGGCGCCTTGCGCATGAATGGCGGCGCCTATGGCCGCGAGATGACCGACGTGGTGATCGAGGGCGAGGCGCTCGACGGCGGCGGCGGGCTGCACCGGCTGGCGCACCGGGATTTCGGCTTCTCCTACCGCCATTGCGATCTGCCCGAGGATTGGATCTTCACCGGCGCCCTGCTCCAGGGGCGGCGCGACGAGCCGGCCGCGATCCAGGCCCGCATGGCCGAGATCCAGAAGACGCGCGAGGAGAGCCAGCCGATCCGCACCCGCACCGGCGGCAGCACCTTCGCCAATCCCGCCGGCCCCGAAGCGCGCGGCCGCAAGGCCTGGCAGCTCATCGACGAGGCCGGCTGCCGGGGCTTGCGCATCGGCGGCGCGCAGGTTTCCGAGCGCCACTGCAATTTCCTCATCAACACCGGCGACGCCACGGCCGCCGATATCGAGACGCTGGGCGAGGACGTGCGCCGGCGCGTGAAGGAGAAGACCGGCGTGACGCTCGAATGGGAGATCCGGCGCATCGGCCGGCCGGCAACCAGCGGACCGGAGGTGCGCGCATGAAACGCGTCGCCGTGCTGATGGGCGGGGCTTCCGCCGAGCGCGAGGTCTCGCTGGTGAGCGGCAAGGCCTGTGCCGAGGCGCTGCGCGCCGAAGGCTATGACGTGACCACGATCGATGCCGGCCGCGACGTGACGGCCCTGATCGCGGCGCTCGATCCGCACCCCGATGTGGTGTTCAACGCGCTTCACGGGCGCTGGGGCGAGGATGGCTGCGTCCAGGGCGTGCTCAACCTGATGGGCATCCCCTACACCCACTCCGGCCTGCTGGCCTCGGCGCTCGCCATGGACAAGCCGATGGCCAAGCGCGTGTTCCAGGCGGCGGGGCTGCGCTGCCCCGGCGGCCGGCTCGTCACGCGCGAGGAGTTCGCCAAGGGCGAGCCGATGGCGCGGCCCTATGTGATGAAGCCCTATAACGAGGGCTCCAGCGTGGGCGTGCGCATCGTGCGTCAGGGCGACAATGTTCCCCCCGCCACGAGCTGGTCCTACGGCTCGGCCGCCCTGGTCGAGCCCTATATCGCCGGCCGCGAGCTCACCGTCGCCGTGATGGGCGACCGCCCGCTCGCCGTCACCGAGCTCAAGTCCAAGACCAACTTCTACGATTACGAAGCGAAATATACCGACGGCATCACCCAGCATCTGGTGCCCGCCCCTCTGCCGGCGAAGGTCTATGACGCGGCGCTGGCGATGGCGCTCGCCGCCCACCAGGTGCTCGGCTGCCGCGGCGTCTCGCGCAGCGACTTCCGTTACGACGACACCAAGGGCGAGGGCCCCGAGCACCTCTATCTGCTCGAGGTCAACACCCAGCCGGGCATGACGCCGCTGTCGCTGGCGCCCGAGCAGGCCAAGCATGCCGGCATCTCGTTCCGCGCGCTGGTGAGCTGGATGGTGGAGAACGCGCAATGCGACGCGTGACCGCCAAGCCCCGCGCTTCCCAGCCGCGCGCCAAGGCGAAGCCGCGGCGCGATCCGCGCAGCCTGCGCCGGCAGCGCCTCCAGCGCCAGGCCGCGATCGGTGCCGTGCTGCTCGCGATCGCCGGCGCCGGCTGGATGCTGTGGCCTTCCGAATGGATCCAGCGCCAGGGCACGACGCTCGGCGACGGCATGGTGACGCTCTCCGGCCATCTGGGCCTGACGCTGCAGAGCGTCACGGTCGATGGCCGCGAGCAGACGCCGCCCGAGGAGCTGCTGGCCGCGATCGGCGCCGATCGCGGCACGCCGATCCTGGCGCTCGATCCCGCGGCGATCCGCGCCCGCGTCGAGAATCTGCCCTGGGTCAAGAGCGCCAGCGTGCATCGCGGGCTCGACGGCAATCTCAAGGTTCATATCGACGAGTTCGCGCCCTTCGCGCTGTGGCAGCGCGACGGCAAGTTCTATCTGGTGGATCGCGAGGGCGAGGCCATCGCCGCCTCCGACCCCGGCCGCTTCAGCCAGCTCCTGGTGCTGGTCGGCGACAACGCCCCGCAGCATGCGTCCGACCTGGTGGCGATGCTGGGGCTCGAGCCCGAGCTCAAGGCGCGGGTCAAGGCCGCGGTCTGGGTCGGCGACCGGCGCTGGAACCTGCGGCTCGACAACGGTGTCGACGTGAAGCTGCCCGAGACCAATCCGACGGCCGCGTGGCTCCAGCTGGCGCGCCTCGAGCGCGAGCAGGGCCTGCTCAAGCGCGATCTTTCGACCATCGATCTCAGACTGCCCGACCGCATGGTGGTGCGGCTGGCGCCGGGCTCGGAGCCCGCGGCCGCCAAGCCCACGGCGCCCGGGAGCGACACATGACGAACGGGAAGCGGGCCGGCGGTCCGACGGCAAGGCCGGCACAAAGGGAAGAACAGGGGCGTTGGGCATGAGGAAGCCGAGAATGGCGTCGCGCAGCGGGACGGTCGCGGCACTCGATGTCGGGACCAGCAAGATCTGCTGCTTCATCGCGCGGCTGGAGGAAGACGGCCGCCCGCGGGTGACCGGCATCGGCCACCAGGTGTCGCGCGGCGTGCGCGGCGGCGCCATCGTCGACATGGAACAGGCCGAGGCGGTGATCCTCGGCGCGGTCCATGCCGCCGAGGAGATGGCGGGCGAGACCATCCATGAGGTGATCGTCAATCTCTCGGGCGGCTATCCGGCCTCGCAGACGGTGGGCGTCGAGGTCCAGATCGCCGGCCACGAGATCGGCGACGGCGACCTCCGGCGCGTGCTGGAACAGGGCGGCATGCTCGACGCCCAGGGCGAGCGCCGGCTGATCCATTCGATCCCGATCCGCTACTCGATCGACGGCAGCAGCGGCATCCGCGATCCGCGCGGCATGTTCGGCGAGAAGCTCGGCGTCGACATGCATGTCGTGACCGCGCAGGCGGGCGCCGTGCGCAACCTGACGAGCTGCATCGCCCGCTGCCATCTCGAGATCGGCGCGCTGGTGGTCTCGCCTTATGCCGCCGGCCTCGCCACGCTGGTCGACGACGAGCGCGACCTGGGCGTGACCGTGATCGACATGGGCGGCGGCGCCACCACCCTCTCCGTCTTCTTCGACGGCAACGTCGTCTATACCGACATCGTCCCCGTGGGCGGCGCCCATGTGACCAACGACATCGCGCGCGGGCTCTCGACGCCGCTCGCCCATGCCGAGCGGCTCAAGACGCTCTACGGCAACTGCATGCTCTCGCCCTCCGACGAGCGCGAGATGATCACCGTGCCGCTGGTCGGCGAGGAAGACGCGGTCGAGGGCAACACCATCGCCCGCTCGATGCTGGTCGGCATCATCCAGCCGCGCCTCGAGGAGACCTTCGAGCTGGTGCGCCAGCGCCTGGAGCAGAGCGGCTTCGACAAGATCGCCGGACGGCGCGTCGTGCTCACCGGCGGCGCCTCGCAGCTGGCGGGCCTGCGCGAGCTGGCCTCGGCCATCCTCGACAAGCAGGTGCGCATGGGCCGCCCGATCCGCATCGCAGGGCTCGCCGAGGCGACGGGCGGTCCCGCCTTCGCCACCGCTGCCGGCCTGCTCGTCTATGCGCAGCAATCGGCGCTCCGGCTGCCGCGCACCGAATCGCGTTACGCAACCCAACAAGGAGAGGCCGCCGGCTTCATCGGCCGGCTGGGCAACTGGCTCCGTGTCAATTTTTGAGCTCACCCCATACCGGGTCCCTGGCAAGACCCGGCATAACCGGCGTCGGATCAACCGGCGCCGACACACCCGTGTCATGAATGGAGGCCGTACATGACGTTGAACCTGTCTCTGCCGAACAACCCGCATGAGATCAAGCCGCGCATCACCGTGATCGGTGTCGGCGGCGCCGGCGGCAATGCCGTCAGCAACATGATCCGCTCGAACCTCGAGGGGGTCGAATTCATCATCGCCAACACCGACGCCCAGGCGCTCGCCCAGTCGCAATGCGCGCGCCGCATCCAGCTCGGCCATGGCATCACCCAGGGTCTGGGCGCGGGCTCGCGTCCCGACATCGGCCGCGCCGCGGCCGAGGAATCGATCGACAGCGTGATCGAGGAGCTGGCCGGCTCGAACATGGTGTTCATCACCGCCGGCATGGGCGGCGGCACCGGCACCGGGGCCGCTCCCGTCGTGGCCCGCGCCGCGCGCGAGCACGGCATCCTGACCGTCGGCGTCGTCACCAAGCCGTTCCACTTCGAAGGCCTGCACCGGATGCGGCTCGCCGACAGCGGCATCCAGGAACTGCAGCAATATGTCGACACGCTGATCATCATCCCGAACCAGAACCTGTTCCGGATCGCGACCGAGAAGACCACCTTCGCCGACGCCTTCGCGATGGCCGACCAGGTGCTCTATTCGGGCGTGCGCGGCGTCACCGACCTGATGGTGATGCCGGGCCTGATCAATCTCGACTTCGCCGACATCCGCTCGGTCATGACCGAGATGGGCAAGGCGATGATGGGCACCGGCGAGGCCGAGGGCGAAGGCCGGGCCGTGACCGCGGCCGAGCGGGCGATCTCCAACCCGCTGCTCGACGACGTCTCGATGAAGGGCGCCCGCGGCGTCCTCATCAACATCACCGGCGGCCCGGACATGACCCTGTTCGAGGTCGACGAGGCGGCAACCCGCATCCGCGAGGAAGTCGATCCCGAGGCCAATATCATCTTCGGCTCGACCTTCGACCAGAACCTCACCGGCAAGATCCGCATTTCGGTGGTGGCGACCGGCATCGAGGCCGCAGGCCAGGTGATGCCGCGTCCGGTCAGCCTCAGCCTCGTCGCGGCCGGCGGCCGCGTCGTCAGCACGCCGGCCCATCAGCCGGCCGAGGCGCCGCCGGTGCTGCGTGCCGAACGCCGCGAGATGGAGGTTCCCGCCGCCGTCATGAGCGCTCAGCCCGCGACGGCCGGTGCCTTGGCCATGGCGATGGAAACCCAGCCGGCGATGCAGGTGCCGAAACCGGTTCCGCCGATGACGATGCCGGTCATGACGGCACCGGCTGCCCAGCCGCAGACCGACGCGGGCATGTCGCTCGCCTTCGATCTCGCGGGCACGGCGGCACCGACCGTCGCGAGCCCGGCGCCGACGATGGCGGCTCCGGCACCGACGATGGCCCCGGCACCGCAAATGCCGGCGCCCCGTCCGGCCGAGGAACGGCCCTTCATCGCGCCGGCCCCGGTCGAACGGGCGGCGGCACCGGCACCCCGTCCGGCCATGCCGCCCATGACCCCGTCGATGCCCTCGCCGACCATGACCCCGCCCGCCATGACGGCCCCGGCGGCACAGACCATGGCGGCATCCGCGGCCCGTTCCGGCGCCGCGCCCGCGGCACCGGAAGCGCCGCGTCGCGGCACGAACCTGTTCGCACGGGTGACGGGCACCGGCGGCTTGTTTGGTCGGGCGCCCAAAGTAGACGCGGCGATGCCGCCGACACCGGTTGCGGCTCCCGCTGCTCCGGCGCCGGCGCCGGCACCGCGTCTGCAAGCGCCCGCCATGCCTGCCCAGCCGGTTGTGCAGCCTCGCCCGGCCGCAACCCAACCGGCGGCGGCCGGCGACGCGCAGCAGCGTCTGTCGGGCCTGGATCCCAAGGACCGCATCGCACCGACGCGGGCGGAGGAGGAGTTCTTCGAAATCCCCGCGTTCCTTCGTCGGCAAGCCAATTAAGGCTTCGAGCGTCATTGCGTCACGGCAATGACTGAAGCCTGACGCGGGTGCCACAGCTTTTCCCCGGGTGCCATCACCTTTTCGATGGCCCCGGGGTTCTTTCTTCCTCTAGGCTGACGGTCGAATCGGAACCGCGGCTTACCACCTATACGGGACCGATTTCCTAGATCTCTCACGATCGCTCAGGGAACCGTCTCTCGCCCATGCCCGACATATCGACCGGCTTCGCTGGCATTGGACACCAGCGTACGCTGTGCAACAGCGTCAGCTGCTCCGGAATCGGGTTGCATAGCGGGCGTCCCGTCCGCATGACCATCCATCCGGCGCCGGCCGGCAGCGGCATCCGGTTCCGACGCACCGATCTCAGCGGCGACAAGGCGATCATCGCCGCGGATTGGCGGCAGGTCTGCGATCTGCCGCTCTGCACCGCCCTCAGCAACGAAGCCGGAACGCGCGTGGCCACGGTCGAGCATGTGCTGGCCGCGCTGTCGGCTTGCGGCGTCGACAATGCCGAGATCGCGGTCGATGCGCCCGAGCTGCCGATCATGGATGGCAGCGCCGCCCCCTTCCTGTTCCTGATCGAATGCGCCGGCACCGTCCCGCAGCCGTCGCCGCGCCGCGCCATCGCCGTGCGCAAGACCGTGATGATCGAGGATGCCGAGCGCCGCGTGGCGCTCCATCCGGCCGATGCGTTCACCGTCGCGATCGAGGTCGATTACGGTCCCGGCAACCTCTCGCCCCAGAGCTATTGCGGCCGGGTCACCGCCGACGGGTTCAGGGCCGAGATCGCCCGGGCCCGCACCTATGGATTCCTCGCCGATGCCGAGGCGCTCAGGGCCGCCGGCCTGGCCCGGGGCGCGTCGCTCGACAACGCGGTCGTGGTGTCGGACGGCAAGGTGCTGAACGAGGGCGGCCTGCGCTATGCCAACGAGCTCGCCCGCCACAAGGCGCTCGACGTGATCGGCGACATGGCGCTCGCCGGCGCGCCGCTCAAGGCCCGCTTCGAAGGCCGGCGCTCGGGCCACAGGCTGCATCACCGGCTGCTGGCGGCCCTCTTTGCCGACTCCGAGGCTTGGGACTGGGCCCCGATTCTCGAGGAACAGCCCTCGCGGGCCACCGCCGCCGAGTAGCCCCGGCCCGCCCGGAAGGGCGGCCTTCCGCCATTTTTCCCGTCCGCCGACGCCCCTGGCCCGCCCTTCCGGCCGGCGCTTGAGGGGCCGCTGCCGGAGCCCTATAGTCGGGCCCCGAAGCCGGCTTGGCGGAAGCGTGAATTTGTCAGGCGGGCCAGCGACTTGAATGTGCCGAGGCAGCAAAGAAACCGATGCCGACCCCGATCTTTTCCCGCCGGCCCGCGCTGGCCGCTCTCGTTCTCCTGGCCGGCCTCGCGCTCGGCGCCTGCAGCTCGGACGAACCCCAGGTCCCCGATCAACCGCCCGAGGTGCTCTACAACCAGGGCTACGATCTGATCCAGACCGGCCAGTACAAGCAGGCCGCGAAGATGTTCGACGAGGTCGAGCGGCAGCATCCCTACTCGACCTGGGCCACCCAGGCGCAGCTGATGTCGGCCTACGCGCACTACGTCAACAACGAGTATGACGACGCCATCATCGGGGTGGAGCATTTCCTCGACCTCCATCCCGGCCATCGCAACGCGCCCTACGCCTACTACCTCAAGGCGCTCTGCTATTACGAGCAGATCGTCGACGTCGGCCGCGACCAGAAGAACACCGAGCTGGCGCTGCAGAGCCTGGCCGAGGTGGTGGCCCGCTTCCCCAACACCGACTATGCGCGCGACGCCTCGCTCAAGCTCGACCTGACCCGCGACCATCTGGCCGGCAAGGAGATGGAGATCGGCCGCTATTACGAGACGCGCGGCCAGTGGGTCGCGGCGATCAACCGGTTCCGCACCGTCATCGAGCGCTTCCAGACCACCACCCATGTGCCGGAGGCCCTGTCGCGCCTGGTCGAATGCTATCTGGCGCTGGGCGTCAACGACGAAGCCCAGACCGCCGGCGCGGTGCTGGGCTATAACTTCCCTGGCAGCGACTGGTATCAGGACTCCTACGCGCTCCTGACGAGTCACGATCTGGAACCGGAGCGCAAGGAAGGTTCCTGGCTCAACGCCATCTTCTGAACCTGCATGCTGGTCGGCCTCGCCATCCGCGATGTCGTTCTGATCGACCGGCTCGATCTCTCCTTTGCGCCGGGCCTCTCCGTGCTGACCGGCGAGACCGGCGCCGGCAAGTCGATCCTGCTGGATTCGCTGGGACTGGCGCTGGGCGAGCGGGCCGATGCCGGCCTGCTGCGCCCCGGCGCCGAGCAGGCCAGCGTCACCGCCGAGTTCGATCTGCCCGCCTCCCACCCCGCCAATGCGCTGCTGGCCGAGCAGGGGCTGGCGGTCGAGCCGGCGCTCATCCTGCGCCGCCAGCTCGGCCGCGACGGGCGCAGCCGCGCCTTCGTCAATGACGAGCCGGTCAGCGTCGGGCTGCTCAAGCGCCTGGGCGAGACCCTGGTCGAGATCGCGAGCCAGGCGAGCCAGAGCGGGCTGATGGATTCGGCGACCCACCGCGACCTGCTGGACGCCTTCGGAAGCTTGCGCGCCGCCTCGCGCCAGGCGGCGGCCCATTGGCAGGACTGGCAGAGGGCGAAGGCCGCGCGCGAGGCGGCCGAAGCGCGGCTGGCGGCGGCGCGCCGCGACGAGGAATTCCTGCGCCACGCCGTGACCGAGCTGGCGGCGCTCAGGCCCGAAGCCGGCGAGGAGACGGCGCTCGCCAACGAGCGCAGCATGCTGATGAACCGCGAGAAGCTGGGCGAGGCGCTCACCGGCGCGCTGACAGCCATCAGCGGCGACGGCAGCGCCGACGAGCGGCTGGCCCAGGCGCAGCGACGGCTCGACCGTATCGCCGAGAAGGCGGGCGACGCGCTGCAGCCGGTGCTGGCGGCGCTCGACCGCGCAGCCAGCGAGCTCGCCGAGGCGGTGCATGCGCTCCAGAGCGTGGCGGCGGCGCTCGATGCCGATCCGGGCCGGCTCGAGAAGGTCGAGGAACGGCTCTTCGCGCTGCGCGAGCAGGCGCGCAAGCATAACCGCGCAGTCGAGGCCCTGCCCGCCCTGCTGGCGGAGATGGAGGCCCAGCTCGAGGCGCTCGACGACCAGTCGGGCGGGCTCGCGGAACTGGGCCGGCGCGAGGCCGACGCCGGCGCCGCCTATCGCAAGTCGGCCGAGGCCCTGTCCAAGGGCCGCGGCGACGCCGCGCGCAAGCTCGACCGCCGTGTCAATGCCGAGCTGGCGCCCCTCAAGCTGGAGAAGGCGCTGTTCCGCACCCGGCTGGAGGCGCTGCCCGACGCGCAATGGGGTCCGAACGGCCTGGAGCGGGTGCATTTCGAGATCGCGACCATGCCCGGCGCCGAGCCCGGCCCCCTGGGCAAGGTCGCCTCGGGCGGCGAGCTGTCGCGGCTGATGCTGGCGCTGCGCGTGGTGCTCGCCGGCAGCGATCCGGTCTCGACCCTCATCTTCGACGAGGTCGATGCCGGCGTGGGCGGCGCCACCGCCGCGGCCGTGGGCGCCCGGCTCAAGCGCCTGGCGGACGATCTGCAGGTGATCGTCGTCACCCATTCGCCACAGGTGGCGGCCCTGGGCAGCCACCATTGGCGGGTGCATAAGACCCTGGGCAAGAGCCCGCGCACCGAGGTCGAGCCGCTCGACGATCGGGGCCGGCGCGAGGAGATCGCGCGCATGCTCTCCGGCGCCAAGGTGACCGACGAGGCCCGGGCCGCCGCCGACCGGCTGATGGCAGGAACCGCATGACGAAGAAGCCCGCGGCGAAGAAGGCGGCGGCGGTCGAGGAGCTGACCCGCGCCCAGGCGGAAGCGGAGCTCGCGCGCCTGGCCGCCGAGATCGCGCATCACGACCAGCTCTATCACCAGAAGGACGCGCCCGAGATCTCGGACGCCGAGTATGACGCGCTGGTGGCCCGCAACCGGGCGATCGAGAAACGCTTCCCGGAACTGAAGCGCGGCGACAGCCCGTCTGCACGCGTCGGCGCGGCACCCGCGAGCGGCTTCGCCAAGGTGACGCACAGCCGCCCGATGCTCTCGCTCGACAACGGCTTCAGCACCGAGGACGTGACGGACTTCCTCGGCCGCATCCGCCGTTTCCTCAAGCTGCCGGAGGACGGCGATATCGAGATGGTGGCCGAGCCCAAGATCGACGGGCTCTCGGCGGCCTTGACCTACGAGGACGGTCATTTCGTCCAGGGCGCCACGCGCGGCGACGGCACGGTGGGCGAGGACATCACGCGCAATCTCGCCACCATTGCCGACCTGCCCAAGCAGCTGAAAGGCCGCCATCAGGGCAAGCTCATCGAGGTGCGCGGCGAAGTCTATATGCGCCACGTCGATTTTCAGAAGCTCAACAAGAGCCGCGAGGCCGAAGGCGAGCCGGTCTTCGCCAATCCCCGCAACGCCGCCGCCGGCAGCGTGCGCCAGCTCGACCCCACCATCACCGCCCGACGGCCGCTGCATTTCTTCGCCTATACCGAGGGCGAGACCAGCGGCGCCACCGACGACTGCAAGACCCATTGGGCCTTCCTCGAGCGCCTGCGGGAATGGGGCTTCACCGTCAATCCGCTGATCGAGCGCTGCGAGAGCGAAAAGGCGCTGCTCGCCTTCTATGAGCGGATCGGCGAGCGGCGCGCGCAGCTCGACTACGACATCGACGGCGTCGTCTACAAGGTGAACCGCCGCGACTGGCAGCAGCGGCTGGGCTTCGTCGGCAGGGCGCCGCGCTGGGCGCTGGCCCACAAGTTCCCGGCCGAGCGCGCCGAGACCCGGCTCAACCAGATCCGCATCCAGGTCGGCCGCACCGGCACCCTGACGCCGGTGGCCGAGCTCCAGCCGATCACGGTCGGCGGCGTCGTGGTCTCGCGCGCGACGCTCCATAACGAGGACGAGATCGAGCGCAAGGATATCCGCGAGGGCGACTGGGTCATCGTGCAGCGGGCCGGCGACGTGATCCCGCAGGTGGTCGAGGTCGTCAAGAAAAGGCGGCCCCGGGATTCGAAGCCTTATCGGTTTCCGCAAAAATGCCCGGTCTGCGGCAGCCTGGCGGTGCGCGAGATCGACGAGGCCGCGCGCCGCTGCACCGGCGGACTGATCTGCTCGGCGCAGGCCGTCGAGCGGCTGCGCCATTTCGTCAGCCGCGGCGCCGCGGATATCGAGGGGATGGGCGAGAAGCATATCCAGGCGTTCTGGGACGAGGGCTGGCTCAAGACGCCGGCCGACATCTACCGCCTGCACAAGCACCGTGACGCGCTGCTCGGGCGCGAAGGCTGGGGCGAGCAGTCGGTCAAGAAGCTCCTGGACGCGATCGACGCGCGCCGCCGGATCCCCCTCGATCGCTTCATCTATGCGCTGGGCATCCGCCAGGTCGGCGACCAGACCGCGAAGCTCCTGGCCCGGCATTACGAGACCCTGGCCAGCTGGCGGGACGCCATGATCGAGGCGAGCCAAGGCCTGGAGAAGGCCGCGAAGCAATCGAGCGACGAGTTGCCGCTCGACGTCTGGCAGCTGGCCGCGAGCCTCAGCCCTGCCATCCGCGATCTCGACGATATCGAGGGCATCGGCCCCTCGGTCGCCAACGACATCGTGGAGTTCTTCGCCGAGAAGCATAACCGCGAGGTGCTGAAGGAGCTGGAGAAGGAGATCGAGGTCCAGCCCTTCAAGGCGCCCAAGCTCGGCAACTCGCCGGTGGCGGGCAAGACCGTGGTCTTCACCGGCACGCTCGAGACCATGGGCCGCAACGAGGCCAAGGCCCGGGCCGAATCGCTCGGCGCCAAGGTCTCGGGCTCGGTCTCCAGCAAGACCGACTATGTCGTGGTCGGCGCCGATGCCGGCTCCAAGGCCAAGAAGGCCGCCGAGCTCGGCGTCAAGACGCTGAGCGAGCAGGAGTGGCTCGAGCTCATCGGCGGGTGACGCCCCTTCTCTTTCCTCTCCCCCACAAAGTGGGGGAGAGGACCAAGGTGAGGGGGCCTTGCTCGTAGGGCCAGATCCTCGATCGCAAACACCGATGCCAAGCTCGGCCACCGCCGAGAATGTTTCGACCCCCCCTCACCCAACCCTTGTATCTAGACAAGGGTATCCGGTCATGAATGATCGACACGGTTGCAAGCGGAAGCCCGTCAACCCTCTGGTTTTGAAGACCGTGGGAGAGCTGGGGGCTCCGCTTGCAGGTTCTCCGAGCCCGAACAGTCGCCGGGGCCGCGCTGCGAGCCCGTATCTGCAAGGTCGGGCGAAGAGCCGCAGAAAGGGACCGGGAATGTTCGTTGGGATCGATGTTTCGAAGGCTCGGCTGGATGTGCACGTCCGGCCGACGGGTGCGGCCTTTAGCGTCGCGCGCGACGAGGAAGGTCTGGCGGCTTTGGTTGCCCGGCTGAAGGCACTGGCGCCAAAGTTGGTCGTGCTGGAGGCGACGGGAGGCCTGCAGTTGCGGGCCGCGGCGGTGCTGGCGGCGGCCGGGCTGCCGGTGGCGGTGGTCAACCCGCGTCAAGTCCGTGACTTTGCCCGCGCCACGGGCCGCCTGGCCAAGACTGACGCGCTCGACGCCGAGGCGATCGCCCGGTTTGCCGAGGCGGTCCAGCCGGAACCCCGGCCTCTGCCCGATGCCGAGACCGACCGGCTCAACGGCTTGATCGTCCGCCGGCGCCAGATCGTCGAGATGATGACCGCGGAGAAGAACCGGCGCCATCAGGTGACCCGGCCCGATCTCAAGGCCGATCTCGATGCTCATCTCGAATGGCTGGGCAAGGCCTTGAACCGGATCGACGAGGATCTCGACAATGCCGTGCGCTCCAGCCCGATCTTCCGAGCCAAGGAAGAATTGCTGAAAAGCGTCCCAGGGATCGGTGATGTCGCGTCTCGCACCCTGCTGGCCGAGCTGCCCGAACTGGGCCGCCTCACCCGGCGTCAGATCGCTGCCTTGGTCGGCTTGGCACCCTTCAATCGCGACAGCGGCACCCTGCGCGGCCAGCGCACCATCTGGGGCGGGCGCGCCGCCTTGCGGGCAACGCTCTACATGGCCGCCCTGGCCGCCATTCGCCACAATCCCGCGATCAAGGCCTTCCATGCTCGCCTGCGGGCGGCCGGCAAGCCGGCCAAGGTCGCCATCACCGCCTGCATGCGAAAGCTGCTCGTCACCCTCAATGCCATGGTTCGCGACAACAAACCCTGGCAAACCGCTTGACTGGCAACACAGTCGCTCTCCCCCCGCTACGCGGGTGGAGAGGAAGAGATGTGGTTATAGCGGCCGCGTCGCCTGGGCGAGCCAGGTCGCCGTCGCTGCATCGAGCAAGGGCGTCAGGCTTTCGCGCACGCGGCTGTGATAGGCGTCGAGCCAAGCGATCTCGTCGGCGGTCATGATCTTGGTCTCGACCAGCCGCCGGTCGATCGGCGCCAGCGTCAGGGTCTCGAAGGAGAGCATCGGCAGGCCGCCCTCGGCCGCCGGCTCCGGCTGCACCGCCACCAGGTTCTCGATGCGGATGCCGTAGCCGCCGGTCTTGTAGTAGCCGGGCTCGTTCGAGACGATCATGCCGGGCTGCAGCGCCACGCGGTTCGGCACCTTCGAGATGCGGTGCGGGCCCTCATGCACCGAGAGATAGCTGCCCACGCCATGACCGGTGCCATGGTCGTAATCGAGCCCGACCTCCCAGAGCGCGCGGCGCGCCAGCGCGTCGAGCTGGCTGCCGGAGGTACCGCGCGGGAACTTCGCGGCGCCCAGCGCGATATGGCCCTTGAGCACGCGGGTGAAGCGGTCGCGCATCTCCGGCGTGGGCGTGCCGATCGCGACCGTGCGGGTGATGTCGGTGGTGCCGTCCAGATATTGCGCGCCGGAATCGATCAGGAACAGCTCGCCGCTCTCGAGCTTGCGGTTGGTGCGCGGGCTCGAGCGGTAATGGACGATGGCGCCGTTGGGACCGGCGCCCGAGATGGTGTCGAAGCTGAAATCGCGGAACAGCTCGCCCAGGCGGCGGAACTGCGCCAGCTTCTCCACCGCGATCAGCTCGTCGACCTCGCCCTTGGCGGCATGGGCGTCGAGCCAGGCGAGGAAGCGCGTCACCGCCACGCCGTCGCGCCGGTGGGCGTGACGCATGCCGGCGAGCTCGGTCTCGTTCTTGCAGGCCTTGGGCAGCGCGCAAGGATCCTCGCCCATGACCAGGCCCGCGCCCGCAGCTTTCAGCTTCTCGACGATCCAGAGCGCGCCCGAGCCGCGGTCCACCAGGACACGGCGGTGCTGGCTGCCGAGCCGGTCCAGCGCCCGGCCGAACTCGGCGGGCGGCGAGACCGAGACACCGTTGCCGAGATGGGTTTCAATTCCCGGGGCCAGCTTCAGCGGCTCGATGAAGAGCTCGACCGTGCCGTCGCGATGCACCAGCGCGAAACCCAGCGGCAGCGGCGTGCGCGGCACGTCGGCGCCGCGGATATTGAGCAGCCAGGCGAGCGAGGGCGGCTGGCTGATGACCGCGGCATCGAGGCCCGCCTTCTCCAGCTCGGCGCCGATCGCGGCGCGCTTTTCCGCCGCCTCGCGGCCGGCATATTGCAGCGGATGCACCACCACGGGGGCGATCGGCGCCGCGGGCTGGTCGCTCCAGACCGCGTCGACCGGATTGCGCTCGCAAGGCACCAGCTGGCCCTGGCGCCGCTCGACCGCCTCGCGGATCGCGATCAGCCCGTCCTGGGTATGGAGCCAGGGGTCGTAGCCCAGGCGCCCACCGGTCGGGAAATGCTGGGCGAGCCAGGCTTCGGCCGGCTCGTCGGTGATGTGGCGGTAGTCATAGAGCCCGCCATCGACCTCGTCGCGGACCTGGAGGGTGTAGCGCCCGTCGACGAAGACGGCGGCCCGCTTGGCCAGGACCAGCGCCAGGCCGGCCGAGCCGGTGAAGCCGGTCAGCCAGGCCAGCCGTTCGGCCCGCGGCGGGACATACTCGCCCTGGAATTCGTCGGCCCGGGGCACCAGGAAGCCGTCCAGCTTCTGCCTGCCCAATTCTTGTTGCACTGCAGCAAGACGCACGGCTCGCTCCGCCCCGCGGGCCGCCAGCTCGGTTGGCCGCCCAGCGGCTATTTCTGCTTCCAAAGCGGCAAGCTGGGTTTCCAGAGCCGGGCTCGGGGGGCTTGCGACCAGGCCCATCCAGTCCTTCGGCCGCTCGCCTCGGGGCGCCGACACGACACCCGCGACGAGATGGCGCAGACTATTGATATCCAACCGAGATCCTGACGACTTCAGGAGGGCGGCCATGCTGGCGTCGCCTTCATAGCGGGCGGTCTGGACGGGTTGATTCACGCTCGGTTCTCCTGCCATTCAGGCCCTGCCATCAGGGCGCCTTGCCGTCGCCACAAGATTTTCTCATTCGTTAAGCCGATATGCAAAAATGGTCAAGATTTTGTCAATGCATGCGCCTAGAGCATTACTGCGATGCAGCAAAGCCGCTGCCTAAAACGAGGTGCTCTCCCTATATTTGCCACCGTGAACACAAGGCAATAGCGCCTCGGAAAGATGATCGGATACCCGAAAATGACTCGCTTGATGGATTTGGAACTCACGATGGACCGCCGCGCGACGATGCCGGCCTCCGTCGTCCCTGTCGATGCCCTTGCTCGCATCGCCGCCTTCGGCCGCTCGCTCGCCAATCGCTGGCGCCATGCGGCCCGGAAGCATCAGGTGATGCAGGAGCTGGCGGTGCTGAACGAGCGGATGCTGTCCGACGTCGGGCTCGTCCGTGGCGACGCCGAGCGCGTGGCCGAGCTCACCGCCCAGGCCTATGCCCCGGTCGACGGCACCCTGTTCCAGGATATCAAGGCGCTGGTCCGGGACGTCCTGGTGCGCCCGTTCGTGCGGCTCGCCCGTCGCCGTCGCGCCTATCACAACCTGATGGCGCTCGACGACCGCATGCTGCAGGACATCGGCCTCACCCGGGACGAGATCCCGGCCGTCGTGAAGGCCCTCACCGGCGACGCGCCGGTCTGGGCCGGTAACGCCGACGAGAGCGGCAGCATCCGCGTGTGGAACCGCTATCGCGCCGCCGCCAAGGAGCTGGGCCAGCTCGACAATCACATGCTGGCCGATATCGGCATCGTGCGTGGCGATATCGACTGGGTTGCCGAGGAGCTGGCGATCCGCTCGGTCCGCCCGGCGAACGCGAACGACAAGCCGGCGCCGCGCGCCGCCTGATCCCGTCAGCGACCAAGTCGCTGATAAGAGAGACTAAAATGAGACGGCGGCCCGGTCCCGGGCCGTCGTCTTTATTTTGACTTAATCCCGGTCCATTCTGAGCATCGGGGAGCTTCACCGGTCAGGCTCGGGCCGACCGTAGGAACATGTGACTCCCGCCGCAACGACAAACAAAATTGTGCTTGGGGGCGTGTGATGACGCGGCTTCGTTCGGCCTTGCTTGCGGGCATGGCGGTGACGGTGTTTGCCATTCCGGCAACGCTGCAGGCTTCGCCCAAAGGGGTCCAGGAGATCCTGATGGGTTCCGAGATCCAACGGCTCATCGTCGGTCACACCTTGACCGGCCAGACCCTGAAGCGCGGCGAATTCAGCGATTCCTACAAGACCGACGGCACCTTCGAGGGCGCCGGCTATAGCGGCACCTGGACCATCCAGAACAACGCCCTCTGCTTCGAGATCAAGGGCCAGCCCGACAGCAAGGGATGCTGGCAGTTCGGCCGCGACGGCAACGGGTTCCAGCTGATCTCCGAAGGCAAGATCGTCGGCGCCGGCTCGACGGCGAAGGCCAATCCCGACGATCTCTGACCGCGCCGCCGCCGTTCTCGATCGTCAGGCGCGGCGCTTTCGGACGCCGCGTCGGGCCTTGGGCTTGCGCAGGAGCAGCGCCGACCAGTCGCCATGATGGCGGCGTGCCTCGCAGCGCAGACCCAGCGCGCGATGCGCCGCCAGCACCTCCCCTTCCTGCTCGATCAGCAGCCCCGACAGGATCGCGCGTCCGCCCGGTGCCAGATGGCGCGCCAGATCCGGCGCCATCTCGATCAAGGGCCGCGCCAGGATGTTGGCGACGATCAGATCGAAGGGGGCCGCGCGCTTGAGAAGCGCGGCTTCGTAGCCTTCGCTGCGCAGGACACGGACGAGCGGCTTCAGACCGTTGCGCGCGGCATTCTCCTTCGTGACCTTCACCGCATCCGGATCGTTGTCCGCGGCCAGCACTCTCACGCCCCAGAGCCGGGCCATGGCCAGCGCCAGGATGCCCGTGCCGCAACCCAGATCGAGCGGCCGCCCGGGCGGCGTGGCGGCCAGCGATTCGATGAGCTCGAGGCAGCCTCGCGTGGTCTGGTGGCGGCCGGTGCCGAAGGCGATGCCGGCATCGATCTCGAGCGCGAGCTTGCCGCGCGGCACAGCGCCCTTGTGATGCGAGCCATGGATGAAGAAGCGCCCGACCTTCAGCGACGGCAGCTTCGCCTGGCTCTCGGCCACCCAATCGCGGTCCGGCAGCCGCTCGAGCTGCCAGGCGCGCGTCTCCAGCCCCAGCGAGCGCAGCAACGAGAGGAGCCGGCGACGCTCGGGCTTGCCGAGGAAGAGCGCCTCGATGCGCCAGCGCTTGCCTTTCGCCCGCTCGAAGCGCAGCAGCGCGACGGCTTGCGGCTCGAGCGCTTGCTCCAGCGCCTCGATCGCCGCCATGTCGCGCGCGGCCAGCTCGATGCGGAATTGCCAGAGCGGCGGAGCGTCCGCGGCCGGCGCGGCCGATTTGCCCATCAGAAGCTCAGCCCGCCTGGTCGGCCGGAAGGACGAAGCTCGCCATCACGCGCTTGGTGCCGGCCTTGTCGAACTCGATCTCGAGCTTGTCGCCTTCCGCCGCCGTGACCTTGCCGTAGCCGAACTTGAGATGGAACACGCGGTCGCCGACGCCGAAGGCGCCGCCGGAACGCGAGGGGGCCGAAGACGATTCGATGAGACGCGGCGGACGCTCGCGGGCGAAGGCGTCGCGGCGCGGGCTGAAGCGCGCGACATTGCCGCGGCCCGCATTGCCGCCCGAGAAATAGCGGCCGAACTCGCGTCCGCCCCCGGCCCCTCGCCCGCCTTCTTCGCCGAGGCGGTTGCGCGGCCATTCGTCGGGCTCGCCGCCGGCATCGTAGCGGCCGGCGCCATAGAGGCCGGGATCGACGATCCGGTCGATCGCGTCCTTGGGCAGCTCGTCGACGAAGCGCGAGGGGATCAGGCTCTGCCACTGGTTGTGGATGCGCCGGTTGGCGGCATAGGAGACCCAGGCGCGCTTGCGCGCGCGCGTCAGCCCGACATAGGCGAGGCGCCGTTCCTCCTCGAGGCCCGACAGGCCGGTCTCGTCGAGCGCCCGCTGATGCGGGAACACGCCCTCCTCCCAGCCCGGCAGGAACACATAGTCGAACTCGAGGCCCTTGGCGCTGTGGAGCGTCATCAGGGTGACCTTCGCCTCGGACTCGGAGGTCACGTTCTCCATGACGAGGCTGACATGCTCGAGAAAGCCCTCGAGCGTGTCGAACTCGGCCATGCCGACGACGAGCTCCTTCAGGTTCTCGAGCCGCCCCGGCGCGTCGGGCGAGCGGTCGTTCTGCCACATGGCGGTGTAGCCGGATTCGTCCAGCAACCGCTCGGCCAGCTCCGTGTGGGGCAGGTCGCGCGCGAAGCCGCGCCAGCGCTCGAGATCCTCCATGAAGCGGCCGAGCGCCTTCTTGGCGGCGGGCTTGAGCTCGTCGGTGCCGACGAGCCGCAGCGCGGCCTCGGTCAGGGGCATCTCGCTGGCGCGGGCGAAGCGGTGCAGCAACTGCATCGTGCTGTCGCCGATGCCGCGGCGGGGCAGATTGACGACGCGCTCGAAGGCGAGATCGTCGGCCGGCTGATGCACCAGGCGCAGATAAGCCAGCGCATCGCGGATTTCCTGGCGCTCGTAGAAACGCGGGCCGCCCACCAGGCGATAGGAGATGCCCGCATTGAGGAACCGCTCTTCGAACTCGCGGGTCTGATAGCCGGCGCGCACCAGGATCGCGATCTGGTCGAGCGAGCCGCCGCGCCGCTCGATCGCCTCGATCTCGTCCGAGACGAAGCGCGCCTCGGCCTCGCCGTCCCAGAGACCCCGTAAGATCACCTTCTCGCCCGGCTCGTCCTCGGTCCAGAGCGTCTTGCCGAGCCGCCCGTCGTTATGCGCGATCAGGTCCGAGGCCGCGCGCAGGATATGCTGGGTCGAGCGGTAGTTGCGCTCGAGGCGGACGATGCGGGCGCCGGGGAAATCCTGCTCGAAGCGCAGGATGTTGCCGACCTCCGCTCCGCGCCAGCCATAGATCGACTGGTCGTCGTCGCCCACGCAGCAGATGTTGCGGTGCTTCTGCGCCAGGAGCCGCAGCCAGAGATATTGCGCGACGTTGGTGTCCTGATACTCGTCCACCAGGATGTAGCGGAAGCGCTGCTGGTAGCGCTCGAGGATCTCGGGACGCGAGAGGAAGATCGTCAGGTTGTGCAGCAGAAGATCGCCGAAATCGACGGCGTTCAGCGTCCGCAGACGCTCCTGATAATCGCGGTAGATCTCGGGCGCCTTGCCCCCGGCGAAATCGCCGGCCTCGGCGATGCCGATCTTCTCGGGGCCGAGACCTCGATCCTTCCAGCGCTCGATCTGATGCAGCACCGCGCGCGCCGGCCATTTCTTGTCGTCGATATCGGCCGCCTGCACGATCTGCTTCATCAGCCGGAGCTGGTCGTCGGTATCGAGGATGGTGAAGTTGGGCTTGAGCCCCACCACTTCCGCGTGGCTGCGCAGGATGCGCGCGGCGAGCGCATGGAAGGTGCCGAGCCACCAACCCTCGACCGGACGTCCGATCAGGGCCGCGACGCGATCCTTCATCTCGCGCGCCGCCTTGTTGGTGAAGGTGACCGCGAGCAGATCGCCCGGCCCCGCCTTGCCCGTGGTCAGGAGATGAGCGAGCCGCGTGGTCAGCACGCGCGTCTTGCCGGTGCCGGCGCCCGCCAGCACCAGGACCGGGCCGTCCAGCGCCTCGACCGCCGCGCGCTGGCTCTCGTTCAGCGCCGAGAGATAGAGCGGCGGGCGAGCGCCCGCCGGTGCGGATCGCGGGTCGGGCCGGGGAGAATCGTCATCGGAATTCATCACAGGAAGGGCTTATAGCATGCCCGTCCCAAGCGATTGATGCGTTTTCGGCCGGGCCGCTCCGGCTCCGGCCCCGAGGGCTCAGGCACCGAGAATCCGGGCACCGGTGGCGAGATCGCCCAGCCAGATATAGAGCGCCAGCAAGGGCAGGGCTCCGGCCTCGGTCGCGTGGACCATGCCCGAGGGATGATGCACGAGATCGCCGCCCTGCCGCTCACGCCAGGCCTCGGTGCCGCGTTGCCAGCGCGCGGCGGCGAGCGGCAGATAGATCTCCTCGGCCGGATGGGCATGGGTCGGATAGACGGTCCCCGGCGCCAGCATCAGCACGCCCAGCGCCAGCCGGTCGCTCGTGATCAAGGTCGGCACATTGTCGGGACCGGCGAACTGCGCATAGCCGTAGCGCGAGAGGAAATCGGGCGAGGGCGGCCGCTCGCGATAGCTCTGGGTCCAGCGCAGGGAAGGCGACATCTGCGCCAGCGGCTCGGCCAGGTCCGGGGCCGCCTCCACGGCCGCCGCCAGCGCGTCGGGCAACCGGGCCAGCACCGGCAGGCCCGCGCCCTCGCCGACCGCGTCGCGCGCGATCGGCGCCCCGGCCAGCTCGCCCAGGCGTTGCTCGAACCGCTCGGAAGCGTCGATGGGGATCTCGGCGCCCTGGTGCAGCCGCGAGCGCAACGCCGCCACGAGTGCATCGAAGGCACTCTGAACGGCGATGGAGCGGCGTGCAGGGTCTGATCGAGTCATTGTTCGTCCATGTCAGTTAACCGCCGAAAGACGATCTGGCAAGTGAGCGATTCTGACCATCGCCGTCATAAAAGATCATGGTGTGGCGCGCCGGCGTGATCACATCGGCGTCAAAAGCCCCGTTCCATGCTCGGAATCGGCGTCGCCGGCACGGCTCGGGGCCAAGCCCGGCCTTCTGTCGGTTTCAAGGGGGATATGATAACGATGGCATTCGTCATCCCCGCGCGCAGACGCGGGGGGCCGCCGTCGCAAGAGACCCTGCTCCATGACCAAGACCACGAACCGCATCGCGCTGCTGTCGCCCAGCCCCGGCACGCAGCGCCATCTGCTCGTCCATCGCTATGGCCGGCCGGGGGCCCGGCCCAAGGCCTATCTGCAGGCATCGATCCATGCCGACGAAACGCCGGCGATGCTGGTCGCGCATCATCTCATGCACCTGCTCGACGAGGCCGATGCCAAGGGTGCCATCACGGGCGAGATCCTGCTCGTGCCCGTGGCCAACCCGATCGGCTTGTCGCAGACCTTGAACGATCACCTGCTCGGCCGCCACGAGGCCTCGGGCGGCGGCAATTTCAACCGGAGCTGGCCCGATCTCTATCCGACCCTGCCCGATCGCATCGCCGGCAAGCTGGGGCCCGACGCGGCCCGGAACGTCGAGCTGGTGCGCGCGGCGTTGCGCGAGATCGTGGCGGAGCTCACGCCGAGCAGCGAATTCTCCAGCCTCCGCCTCGCGCTCGCGAGCTTCGCGGTCGATGCCGACATCGTGCTCGACATGCATTGCGACGACGAGGCGCTGATGCATCTCTACTCGATCCCGCAGCATTGGCCTTCCGCCAGCGATCTTTCGGCCGAGATCGGCAGCCGCGCGACGCTGTTGTCGGAGGATTCGGGCGGCAACGCCTTCGACGAGACCTTCAGCAACCCCTGGATCAGGCTCGCGGCCGCGGTTCCCGCCGGCATACCGATCCCGCCGGCCTGCCTCTCGGGCACGATCGAATATCGCGGGCAGGCAGATACGGGCGACGAGATCAACCGGCCCGATGCCGAGGCGCTGTTCCGCTTCCTGCAGCGCCGCGGGCTGATCGCGGGCGATCCGGGGCCGTTGCCCCGGCCTCTGTGCGAGGCGACGAGGCTCGACGCGACCGAGGTGCTGCGCACGCCCGTGGCCGGGATCGTTTGCTATCGAAAGGCCCTGGGCGACCGGGTCGCCAAGGGCGAGGTGATCGCCGAGATCCTCGATCCCCTGGCCCAAGGCCCATCGCCGGCGCGCCTCGCGCTCGAGGCCGGGACCGACGGGCTGATACTGACGCGCCGCCAGCACAAGATGGTGCGGCCCGGCGATTGCGTGGCCAAGATCGTCGGCACCGAGCCGCTGGCTTCGCGCCGGGGCTATCTGCTCCAGGATTGAGCGGAACGCTCCCGGGAGACGAGAACCGCGATCAGGCGGGCTCGCCGGCCGGCGGTCGATGAATGGCGATCCCCCGCCCGACCGGTGCCGGCAACGGGATGGCACGATGCGCGTCCAGCACGCGGGCCATATGGGCCTGGAGCGTCGCCGGCATGGTCGCCACCCGGCGCCGGTTCATATCGATGTAAAGAACCAGCCATTCCACAGTCGCGGACAGATAACCCTCTTCCGCGTGGTACATCGCCTGCATGAAAAAGCAGCGCTTGGCATCGAAATCGACCATGTGGGTGTCGATGCGCAGCGGCGCCCCCTCGAACAGCTCGCGCTTGAAGCTCAGATGCAGCTCGGCCGCGAAGGTCGAGGCCTGCTGCTTGCGGATCATGTCATGTTCGAATCCGAGCTTCTCATAGACCCCGTCATAGGCGAGGTCGAAGCAATGCAGGTAATAGGCAATGTTGAAATGCCCGTTGCTGTCGATCCAGGCCGGCAACACCTTCAGCCCTTCCACGCGGAAGGGGGTCTCGATCGGGGGAGGTTCGTCGCGCATGGCGCGGCACCTTAGCGAAAGAGCGAAGCCGGTCAAGCCGTTACCGCGCTGCATCGAGGGGCTCGAAAACGCCGGATTGGCGCCGCTTCGATGCCCGTGGCGGCGCACTGTTAAGGGCCCTCGTACATTGACAAGGCTGATTGGGCCCGCCTAGGGTCGCGGCCAAGGCGGTCGTCCGAGAACCAGTGCTTCGGAGCGGCCGCCGCAATCACTTCGGGGAGGTCATTCTCTATGAAACGTCAACTATTGGGAGCCGTCGCGGCGCTGGCGATCTTCGCCGGCTTTACTGTCGCGGCCGAAGCAAAGACCCTGGTCTATTGCTCGGAAGGCAGCCCTGAGAACTTCAATCCGCAAATCAACACCACCGGCACCAGCTTCGATGCCGCTTATCCCGTCTACAACCGCCTGGTCGAGTTCAAGCCCGGCACCACCGAGATCATGCCGGCGCTGGCCGACAAGTGGGACGTCTCCGACGACGGCCTGACCTACACCTTCCACCTGCACAAGGGCGTGAAGTTCCACAGCGTGAAGGGCTTCACGCCGACGCGCGACTTCAACGCCGACGACGTCGTCGCCACCTTCAACCGCCCCTGGAAGGCGGACGACCCCTATCACAACGTGTCGGGCGGCGCTTACGACTACTTCAACGACATGGGCATGGCCGATCTGCTGAAGTCGATCGACAAGGTCGACGACTACACGGTCAAGTTCACGCTCAACGAGCCCAATGCGCCCTTCATCGCCAACCTGGCGATGGATTTCGCGGCCATCCTCTCGAAGGAATATATGGACGCGATGATGAAGGCGGGCACGCCCGAGCAGGTCGACCAGGTACCGGTCGGCACCGGTCCCTTCATCTTCGTCGACTATCAGAAGGACGCGGTGATCCGCTACAAGGCGAACCCGGATTATTTCCGCGGCAAGCAGAAGATCGACAACCTGGTCTTCGCCATCACGCCCGACGCGACCGCGCGCATGGCCAAGCTGCAGGCCGGCGAATGCCAGATCGCGCCCTATCCGAACCCGGCCGATATCGAGAAGCTGAAGGCTGACCCGAACCTGAAGGTCGAGCAGCAGGAAGGCCTCAATGTCGGCTACGTCTCGATGAACGTGACGAAGAAGCCGTTCGACGATGTGCGCGTCCGCCAGGCCATGAACATGGCGATCGACAAGGACGCGATCATCAAGGCGGTGTTCCAGGGCGCGGGCAAGCCGGCGGTCAACCCGATCCCGCCGACCATCTGGTCCTACGACAAGGACATCAAGCCCTACCCATACGACCCGGCGAAGGCGAAGGCGCTGCTGGCCGAGGCCGGCTATGCCAACGGCTTCACCACCGATCTCTGGTACATGCCGGTGCAACGTCCCTATAACCCCGACGCGAAGAAGATCGCGGAGCTGATCCAGGCCGACCTGGCGAAGCTCGGCATCACGGCGGAGCTCAAGAGCTACGAGTGGGGCGAGTACCGCAAGCGCCTGCAGGCGGGCGAGCACCAGATGGGCCAGCTCGGCTGGACCGGCGACAACGGCGACCCGGACAACTTCATGGGCGTGCTGCTGTCCTGCCAGTCGGCCCGCGAGGGCGGCCAGAACCTGTCCAAATGGTGCAACAAGGACTTCTCGGCCCTGATCGACGAGGCCAAGAAGACCTCCGACGTCGCCAAGCGCACCGAGCTCTACGAGAAGGCTCAGGTGATCTTCCACGACGACGCGCCGTGGATCCCGATCGCCCACTCGGTCGTCTATATGCCGATGAGCAAGAAGGTCGTCGGCTACAAGGTCCACCCGCTGGGCACCCACATCTTCGAAGGCGTGGATATCCAGGAGTAGGACCAGGGAGAGACCCGGCCGGCGGAGCCCACAAGGTTCCGCCGGCCGATTGCTTTTGTCGCTTGTTCCGCTGGCCATGAACCGACCCTTCCGAGCGCGCTGAGGACCGATGCTCCGGTTCCTCCTCACGCGCGTCAGCCTGGTCATCCCGACCTTCTTCGGGGTCGTGTTCCTCGCGTTCCTGCTGATCCATCTGGTGCCCGGCGATCCGGTCGAGGTCCGCGTCGGCGAACGCGGCATCGATCCGGTGCGCCATGCCAAGCTGCTGCACGAGATGGGCCTCGACCGCCCCCTCTCGACCCAGTTCTTCGACTATGCCGGCCAGGTCTTGCGCGGCGATCTCGGCCTCTCGCTCGTCACCCACCGTCCCGTGCTGGACGAGTTCCTGACCCTCTTCCCCGCGACCTTCGAGCTCGCCTTCTGCGCCATGATCTTCGCCACCATCCTGGGCCTCCCGGCCGGCGTGCTGGCGGCGGTGCGGCGAGGCTCCATCTTCGATCATGTGGTGATGGGCGCATCGCTCACCGGCTATTCGATGCCGATCTTCTGGTGGGGACTGCTCCTGATCCTCACCTTCTCCGTCAACCTGCATTGGACGCCGGTGTCGGGCCGCATCGCTCTCGACTATTTCTTCGATCCCGTCACCGGCCTGATGACGGTCGATTCGCTGTTCTCGGACCAGGAGGGCGCCTTCCGCTCGGCGCTCTCGCACCTGATCCTGCCGACCGTCGTGCTGGGCACGATCCCGCTGGCCGTGATCGCGCGCATGACGCGCTCCTCGATGCTCGAGGTGCTGGGCGAGGACTATATCCGCACCGCGCGCGCCAAGGGCCTGCCCGGCTGGCGGGTGATCTCGATCCACGCCCTGCGCAACGCGCTCATCCCCGTGGTCACGGTGATCGGGCTCCAGGTCGGCACGCTGATGGGCGGCGCCATCCTGACCGAGACGATCTTCTCCTGGCCCGGCATCGGCAAATGGCTGGTGGAATCGATCAACCGCCGCGACTATCCGGCCCTCCAGGGCGGCGTGCTCCTGATCGCCACGCTGGTGATGACGGTCAACCTGCTGATCGATCTGCTCTACGGGCTGCTCGATCCGCGCATCCGGCACCGGCGCTAGGAGCAGGCGATGGCGGAAAGCCCGACCCGGCCCAACCCACCGCCGATCACCCCGGCCGAAGAGGTCTGGCTCGCCATGCGCGCCAACCGCGGCGCGATGGCGGGGCTCATCATCATCGTGATCATCGTCCTGGCCGCGATCTTCGCCGACGTCGTGGCGCTCCATCCCTATGCCGAGCAGTATCGCGATCATTTCCTCGAGCCGCCGGTCTGGGCCGAGGGCGGCTCCTGGGCCTTCCCGCTCGGCACCGACGATGTCGGGCGCTGCATCTACTCGCGCATCGTCTATGGCGCGCGCCTCTCGCTCTTCATCGGCACCATCGTGGTGACGCTGTCGCTGGCGCTCGGCATCGCGTTCGGCATGCTGGCCGGCTTCTTCCGGGGGCTGACCGATATCGGGCTCATGCGCTTCATGGACATCGTGCTGGCCATGCCGAGCCTGCTGCTCTCGATCGTGATCGTCGCGATCCTGGGGCCCGGCCTGACCAATGCCATGATCGCGGTCTCGATCACCTATGTGCCGCATTACGCCCGCCTCACGCGCGCCGCGGTCTTGAGCGAGCTCGGCAAGGAATATGTGGTCGCCTCGCGCGTGGCCGGCGCCGGCACGCTCAGGCTGATGCTCTCGACCGTGCTGCCCAACTGCCTGGCGCCGCTGATCGTCCAGGCCACCTTGAGCTTCTCGACCGCCATCCTCGACGCGGCGGCGCTGGGCTTCCTGGGGCTGGGCGCCCAGGCACCGACCCCCGAATGGGGCACGATGCTGGCGGACGCGCTCAAGTTCCTGCAGCGGGCGCCCTGGGTCGTCACCTTCCCGGGCCTGGCGATCCTCATCACCGTGCTGGCCTTCAACCTGATGGGCGACGGGTTGCGCGATGCGCTCGACCCGAAGCTCAAGCGCTGAAAGTCCCGGCGATGGCGCTCGTGGAGATCCGGAACCTGGCGGTCGAGTTCCAGACCCATCGCGGGCCGTTCCGCGCCGTGGACGGGGTCGACATCACGATCGATGCGCGCGAGGTGCTGGGCATCGTCGGCGAATCCGGCTCCGGCAAGAGCGTGTCGATGCTGGCGCTGATGGGCCTCATCGCCTATCCGGGGAAGGTCACGGCCGACCGGCTCGATTTCGACGGGCGCAGCCTCCTGAACCTGACGGGCGCCCAGCGCCGGCGCATCGTCGGCAAGGACATCGCGATGGTGTTCCAGGAGCCGGGCACCAGCCTCAATCCCTGCTTCACCGTGGGGTTCCAGATCGCGGAGACGCTGAAGTTCCATGAAGGCGGCACTCGCGCGGAACGCCAGCGCCGCACCATCGAGCTCCTGGGCCAGGTCGGCATCCCGGCGCCCGAGACTCGCATCTCCGCCTTTCCGCACCAGCTCTCGGGCGGCATGAACCAGCGGGTGATGATCGCCATGGCGATCGCCTGCAATCCCAAGCTCCTGATCGCCGACGAGCCGACCACGGCGCTCGACGTCACCATCCAGGCGCAGATCCTGGAGCTGCTGATCGAGCTGCAGCGCCAGCGCGGCATGGCGCTGGTCCTGATCACCCACGATATGGGCGTCGTCGCCGAGACCGCGCAGCGCGTCATGGTGATGTATGCGGGCCAGCAGGTGGAGGAGCAGGCGGTCGACAGCCTGTTCCAGCACCCGCATCATCCCTATACTGCGGCCCTGCTCGATGCGTTGCCCGAGCGCAGCGCCGCCAAGACGCGGCTCGCCACCATCCCCGGCGTCGTGCCCGGCATCGACGACCGGCCGCAGGGCTGCCTGTTCCACCCACGCTGCCGCTATGCCCAGGAACGCTGCGTCCGCGAGGAGCCGCGGCTCGAAGGCACGCCGGCCGAGGGCCGCAAGCGCTGCTTCTTCCCGCTGAACCAGGGAGCCGTGTCGTGAGCGCCGCAACCGCGACCCCTCTGCCCTCCGCGGCATCCGCCCTGGTCGAGGGTCACGATCTCGGCCGCGACTATATCGTCGGCGGCGGCATGTTCCGCGGCGGGCGGACGCTCCGGGCCGTGGTCGGCGCCAATTTCACCGTCGCCGCCGGCCGCACATTGGCGGTGGTCGGCGAATCCGGCTGCGGGAAATCCACCCTCGCCCGCATGGTGACCATGATCGAGCGGCCCACCGCGGGCCGGCTCCTGATCGACGGCCAGGCGGTCGAGAAGGCGGACAAGCAGACCCTGAGGCGGCTGCGCCCGGTCGTGCAGATGGTGTTCCAGAATCCCTACGCCTCGCTCAACCCGCGCAAGCAGGTCGGTGCCATCCTCGAGGAACCGCTCCTCATCAATACCGGCCTGGACGCCAAGGCGCGGCGCAAGGCGGCGCAGGAGATGATGGCGAAGGTGGGCTTGCGGCCCGAGTTCTATCAGCGCTACCCGCACATGTTCTCGGGCGGCCAGCGCCAGCGCATCGCGATCGCGCGCGCCCTCATGCTGCGGCCGAAGCTCGTGGTCGCGGACGAGCCGGTCTCGGCCCTCGACGTCTCGATCCGGGCGCAGGTCCTCAACCTGATGATGGACCTGCAGGCGGAGTTCAACCTCGCCTACCTGTTCATCTCCCACGACCTGGGCGTGGTGAAGCACATCGCCGACGAGCTCATGGTCATGTATCTGGGGCGCCCGGTCGAACAGGGACCGCGCGACGTGATCTTCCGCCATCCGCGCCACCCCTACACCCAGGCGCTCCTCGCCAGCACGCCCGCGGTCGATCCGGCTCATCGCCGGCTGCGCACCGCGATCAAGGGCGAGCTGCCCTCGCCCCTCAACCCGCCGCCCGGCTGCGCTTTTCATCGCCGCTGCCCTTACGCCACGGAACGCTGCGCCCGCGAACGCCCCGATTCCCGCCCGGTCGATGGGCGGCTGGTGGCCTGCCACCATGCCGAATCGGTCGGGGAAGCGCCCGCCACGCCGACCGGTTCCCGGTAAGACCGGTCGCGGCCGGCGGCGGCCTCCCGGACCCGCCGCGCCGGTCGCCCTGGCTTATCTCTCTGTAAGGATTGAGGCTTTTCTGCCACAGGTGGCGGTCATCGGCGCTCCGGGGGCCTGGCTCGCTGCCGATTGCACCTTGGAATAACATGGTTAACGCGATAGATGATTTGATCTGGTTCGGGTGACTTGCGGCCGCCGGAATCGAGGGTGGGGCCTCGCGGCGGCCGTTCATACAGGTTGCGTTAACGGTCAAATGCCAACCTTGGTGGGGGGATCAACCGTGACGCGAGCCGCGGAAGGGGCGGTGCGTGGAGCCTGGCGGCTCCGGCGCCGCTGTTTTTCTGCGGCCGCCTGTGTCGACGGAATCCGCAAGGGGAACAGGCTCGGATAATCAGGGGATCGGGCGGTCGATGCGGTGCGGCAGGTTCAAGTCAGTGGTGGCAGCGGCGGGGTTTGCGCTGCTCGCGATGGCCTATGGATGTGCCGAGGTCCCCACCGACCCGGACGAAAGAGCGGCCTATGACGAGCGCAACGATCCGCTCGAGCCGATGAACCGCTATTTCTTCGACCTCAACAACGCGATGGACGAGCTGATCCTGAAGCCGTTCGCCGGCTGGTATTATATCCTGCTGCCGAACTACGCCCAGGACCGCGTGCGCGATGCGCTCAACAACCTGCGCAGCCCCGTGATCCTGGGGAACGACCTGTTTCAGGGCGATCTCGACCGCGCCGGCACCACGATCGCGCGCTTCTTCATCAACAGCACGCTCGGCATCGCCGGCCTGTGGGACGTCGCCAGCGAGTTCGGCCTCATCTATCACGACGAGGATTTCGGCCAGACCCTGGCCGTCTGGGGCACCGGCGAGGGCCCCTATCTCGTCCTGCCGATCCTGGGGCCCTCAAATCCGCGTGATGCGGTGGGCCGCGGCGTCGACATGGCGATGGATCCGCTGACCTGGATCCTGCCTGCCTACGATTTGGGCTATCTCGGCTATATCCGCGCGGGCCTTGACGCCGTGGACCTGCGCGCGCGCAACCTGAAGACGCTTGACGAGATCAAGCAGGGCGCCATTGACTATTACGCGACGGTGCGCAGCCTCTACCGCCAGCACCGTACCGATGAAATCCGCAATGGCGCGCCGCCCGATGCCGTGTCGGTCCTCGACTATCTCAGCGATCCTCAGACCTCCGAGGCGCCGTGATCCCATGATCGGACGCCGCGCTTTCCTGGCCGGCAGCGCCGCGTTCATCGCGGCCGCGCTGGCCGTCATGCCCGGACTGGTCGGCCCGGCCGCCGCCGTGGCCGCCGATCCGTCGGAGTTCATCCGCACTCTCGGCGACCAGGCGCTGGCGCAGCTCGTCGGCAGCGACATCACCAAGACCGAGCGGGCGGATCGCTTCCGCAAGCTGCTGGTGGCCAATTTCGACGTGCCCGCCATCGGCAAGACCGTGCTCGGCCGCTACTGGAAGGCCGCGTCGCCCGACGAGCAGCAGGAATACCTGAAGCTGTTCGAGGATTTCCTGGTCGGCAACTATGCCCAGCGCTTCGGCCAGTATGCCGGCGAGACCTTCACCGTCGCCAATGTGCGGGACGAAGGCGAGGGCATGCATACCGTCCAGACCCTGATCGCGCGCCCCAACGGGCAGAATGCGCGCCTCGACTGGCTGATGCGCGACGACGGCGACAGCTACAAGATCCTCGACCTGAAGATCGAGGGCATCAGCATGTCCGAGACCCACCGCTCCGAGTTCGCCTCGGTGATCCAGAACAGCGGCGGCAAGGTCGCCGGCCTGATCGACGCGCTGCGCAAGAAGGCGGCGCAGCTGGGAACGGGCTGAGGCGCTCCTACCGCGTCAGCGGCTTGAACTTGATCCGGTGCGGCTGGTCGGCCTCGGCGCCCAGGCGCTTGTGGCGGTCGGCCTCGTAATCCGCATAGTTCCCCTCGAACCAGACCGCCTGGCTGTCGCCCTCGAAGGCCAGCATGTGGGTGGCGATGCGATCGAGGAACCAGCGGTCGTGGCTGATGACCACGGCGCAGCCGGCGAACTCGAGCAGCGCCTCCTCGAGCGCCCGCAGCGTGTCGACGTCGAGATCGTTGCTGGGCTCGTCGAGCAGCAGCAGGTTGGCGCCCGACTTCAGCATCTTCGCCAGATGGACGCGGTTGCGCTCGCCGCCCGAGAGCTGGCCCACCTTCTTCTGCTGGTCGGCGCCCTTGAAATTGAAGGCCGCCACATAGCCGCGGCTGGCCACCTTGCGTCCGCCCAGGTCGAGCTCGTCGGCGCCGCCGGAGATCTCCTCCCAGACCGTCTTGTTGGGGGCGAGCGCGTCGCGCGACTGGTCGACATAGCCGAGCTTGACCGTGGGCCCGACCCGCAGGGTTCCGCCATCCGGCGTCTCCTGGCCGACGATCATGCGGAACAGCGTGGTCTTGCCGGCGCCGTTGGGCCCGATCACGCCCACGATGCCGCCCGGCGGCAGCTTGAAGCTCAGATCCTCGATCAGCAGCCGGTCGCCGAAGCCCTTCTTCAGGTGATCGGCCTCGATCACCAGGTCGCCCAGGCGCGGGCCTGACGGGACGACGAGCGTCCCCGCCTCGGCCGACTGCTTGCCGCTGTTGGCCACCAGGCTCTCATAGGCGGTGATGCGCGCCTTGCTCTTGGCCTGGCGCGCGCGCGGGCTCTGCTTGATCCATTCCAGCTCGCGCTGGAGCGTGCGCTGGCGGTTGGTCTCCTGCTTCTCCTCGAGCTCGAGCCGCTTCTGCTTCTGGTCGAGCCAGGAGGAATAGTTGCCCTCCCAGGGAATGCCCTTGCCGCGGTCGAGCTCCAGGATCCAGCCGGCGACATTGTCGAGGAAGTAGCGGTCGTGGGTGACCGCCACCACGGTGCCCTGATAATCGTGCAGAAAGCGCTCGAGCCAGGCGACGGATTCGGCGTCGAGATGGTTGGTGGGCTCGTCCAGCAGCAGCAGGTCCGGCTTCTGCAGCAGGAGCCGGCAGAGCGCCACGCGCCGGCGCTCGCCGCCCGAGAGCTTGTCGACCTTGGCGTCGCCCGGCGGGCAGCGCAGCGCGTCCATGGCGATCTCGATGGTGCGGTCGAGATCCCAGCCGTTGACGGCATCGATCTTCTCCTGCAGCTCGCCCTGCTCGGCGATCAGCTTCTCCATCTCGTCGCCGTCGAGATCCTCGCCCAGCCGCATGCTGACCGCCTCGAAGCGCTCGACCAGCCGCTTGATGGGGGCAAGCCCCTCCATCACGTTGCCGGCGACGTCCTTGCCGGGATCGAGCTGCGGCTCCTGGGGCAGCAGGCCGACCGTGGCGCCGTCGGCCATCCAGGCCTCGCCCGCGAAATCCTTCTCGATCCCGGCCATGATCTTGAGCAGGGTCGATTTGCCGGAGCCGTTGAGGCCGAGCACGCCGATCTTGGCGCCGGGCAGGAAGCTCAGCCAGATATCCTCGAGCACCTTGCGGCTGCCCGGATAGATCTTGGTCAAGCCCTTCATCACATAGATGTATTGGTAGGCGGCCATCGGCCTGAGGCTCCTTGGGCGTTATGCGCGGGGGACAGGGTTCGCGGCCGGTCCCGGATCAGGGGACCGATCCAAACGGCGAGGCCGAGGCTCCGGCCGCCGGCGCGTCGGAGCCGACCAGGAACCCGCCCGGTCCGGGAAAGGCGGTCTTCTTAACGCAAAGCCGCCCCTGTCGCAAAGCGCGCTTTCATGGGCTGGAGCGGGCTCGGTCAGGCCGCGAAGAGAACCGGCTCCGGCGCATCGCCCGGGCCGGAGAACGACGTTGGTCAGTCATTCAGGGAAAACCCGGCAACGCCAAAGGGTTGACCGCTATCGCCATTCGGTGAGCTCACGCTTGACATCAATGGTTGTTAACCGCCCTGATCATAGAATTGGTTGGCTGGGGGGGAGGATAGGGCAGGCCCGAGATGTCGACCGCGGCACAGAAGACGGTTCTCGTCGTCGATGACAATGCCGACTTCGCGGAGTTCGTGAAGAGCGCCGCGGAGATGCTCAACCTGAATGCCGTCATGCTGACGGACTCGAACCGGTTCCAGAACGTGTTCGAGGAGCTCTCGCCCGACATCCTCGTGCTCGACATGGTGATGCCGGGCATCGAGGGCACCGAGATCGTGGACTGGCTCGCCGAGCGCAAGGCCGCGGTCAAGGTCATCATCGTCAGCGGCTTCAACCCGCTCTATTCGAAGATCGCGCGCACGCTGGCGGAGGCGAAAGGCCTCGGCACGGTGATGACGCTGCGCAAGCCGGTGCGGCTGGCGGAGATGCTGGCGGCGCTCGGCGACGCGCGCTGAGACCGCGGTCTCCGGTTCCTCGGATCCCGACGCTCAGTTGGCGCGCGCGGCCAGCGCCACCGCGATCTCCTGTTTCGACGCGGCCACCTCGCGCGGAAAGCTCGAGGCCGCCGCCGATTTCGGATAGCCCTCGATCACCACCTGCTGCAGCCGGTCGAGCCGGTCGGAGAGATCCAGGCCGGCCCCTTGCGCCATCTTGACCGCGGCCTCGCGCACGGTCTTGAGCAGGCTCGCGCGGTAATAGTCGATATAGCGGTCGCCGTCATAGTTCTCGGCCTTGGCCTCCTCGGCGAGCTGCACCGTCAGGCGGTCGATCGCGCCGCGGACCGGATCGGCGAGACCGGCCGAGGGCGCGAAATTCAGGCGCGCGAGGAGCGACAGGGCCTCCTGGACCCAGAGATGATTGTCGCTTGCCAGCGCCTCCGTCAGCTCCGCCTCGAGATGCGGCCGGGCCGCGATGCGTTGCAGCGCCGTCTCGCGGATATCGTCGGGGATGTTGTAATAGCCGACATAGATGTCCCAGGTGACGAGCGGATCGGCGTCGGTCAGGGCCGCGAAGGCGCGGCGCGTCTCCTGGATCTTCTCGTCCTCCTCCTGCTGTGCCGCGAGCGCCGCCTCGGCCGCCTGCTGGTTGGAGCGCGCGATCTCCTTGAGGGTGACGAAACCCGCCAGCGCGCCGAAAATCGCGATACCGGCCAGGAGCCCGTAACGCAGCACCACGATCGACCGCAGCTCCACAGGCGCGTTGATCGCCCAGGCCACGTAGAGGGCCAGTATGGTCGGCATGCCGATGGCGACCCAGCGCGACGCCACCACCACGCCATGGCTCCAGCGCTGGTCCGAGCCGGTCGTCTCCATGGCGATGCTGATGGAGGCAAAGCAGAGCAGGCCGAGAAGAACGAATCCCAGCAGCACGACGACCAACCGGCCGCCGCGGTCCGCGACAGGGATCCAGTCGAAGCCGCCGGCGAACACGCTGCCCAGCAGAGCGATCGCCAGCCCGAGCGTATAGATCACGGCCGCGAAGACGAGGGCGAGGGCCTGGCCCATCTGCGCATCGCCGCCGCTCGGCCGCTCCGACAGCACGGCCAGATAGAGGAACAGGGCGATGCCGAAGACCGCCGCCAGGAGCGGGAGATTGAGAAGATAGCGCAAGAGGGGCCTCGGGCCGGAAGGATCAAGAATCGATCGCTCGATTCGCTGACGGATGGTGCGCGGACCCGCCTTGCGATTTCAACGCTTTCCGTCGAGTATCCGGCCGCCGGCATCCGCCGGACCGCGCCGCCGTCATGAGCGGTTGCGACGCGATCGCATCAACATCGGATTCCCTTCCCGTCATGAAGATCTTCCCAGGCCTTTGCGCGCTCGCAGCGGCCGCGTTTCTGGCCGGCCCGAGCCTGGCCCAGTCGATCGAGGGCTGCCTTCCCTTCACGCTCGACGATGTCGCCGCGTTCGATCCGCCGGCCTTCGCCGCCTACCCGGCCGAGATCCTGCCGATCGCCAAGCCGGCGGCGCCCGATCTGGCGAGCCATCCCGAGGCCAAGACCTTCCGGACCCAGCTGCGCGACGGCGCCAAGGATGGTCCGAACTTCGCCGGCCATTACACCATCGTCGGCTGGGGCTGCGGCTCCGCCTGCCTCGATTTCGGCATCCTCGACGCCAAGAACGGGCATGTCTATTTCCCGCCCGAGATCCGCGCCGTCCGCGTGATGAATGCCGGCACGGCCGCGAACGAGCCCGCGCCCGCCTATGACGCGCTGCGTTTCCGCCCCGACAGCGACCTGCTCATCCTGCTGGGGGCGCTCCACGAGGACGAGAGCAAGGACGGCATCGCCTATTACCGCTGGGACGGGAAGGAACTGCTGCCGGTGAAGACCTATCGCAGCGCGAAGACGGAATGTGAGTAGGAGAAGATGCTGGCTGAGCGCGTGGCGACGGGCGCTTTTCCTTCCTCTCCCCCGCTTCGCGGGGGAGAGGAGGAGATTGCTCCGCTCACAGCTTGTCGGTCAGCAGCGCCCTGATCTCGTTGTCGCTGAAGGCGCCGTCGAGGCCCTGCGCCCAGGCGCATTGCATCTCCAGCACGCCGTTCTCGAAGCTGAGCTTCTTGGCCGATTTGTCGGCGACATTCTTGAGCTTGACGAGCTTCAGCCCCTCGCGGACGGCTTCCTTGCCCATATCGTCCTGGCAGATCACGCGCAGCGCCATGTTCAGGCGGTGGCAGGAGACATTGTCAATGAAGTTCAGCGCTTCCGCATTGTCGGCGACGCTGGGCCAGTCGACCTCGTAGGCGATGGCCTTGCCGCAGATCTCCTCGATCTCCTTGCTGCGCCCCGGCAGGGTGACGTCCTGGAGCTCCTTGACCTTTCGCTTCTCGTTCAGACCCATCTTGTCCTCCCTCGGGTGGCGCCGAATCGGCGCGGCGATGGGCGCGATGTTTCCCAGGCGCCCGGTTCCAGGCAAGACCAAAATCCCACAAGCTGCCGGGCGGGAGAGAAAACCCAGCGGGCGCGTCGGGATGGACGCAATTCCGCCATGGATCCGCCTTTCGCTGGGGCCGAACGCCTCAATTCAGCCGCAGCGCCCGGACAGGATTCTCTTCAATGAGGTTGTTGCGGTTCCGCCCCGGCCCGTCGAGGATTGGCGCGACGGCCGCTTTGACGGGCACTGCGGAAGCCACCGCTTCCGCGCCCAGGGGGATCGATTGGCGACGCTCTATGACCTGAAGCCGCGCTTCCAGGCGCTGCTGCGACCGATGGTCGGGCGGATGGCCGCCGCCGGCATCACCGCCAACCAGGTGACGCTCGGCGCCTGCCTGGGCTCGATCCTGGTCGGGCTGCTGCTGATCGGTTGGGGCGCCGCCTGTCCCATCCTCTTCCTGCTGATCCCGATCTGGCTCTTCCTGCGCATGGCGCTCAACGCGGTGGACGGGATGCTGGCGCGCGAGTTCGGCCAGAAGAGCCAGCTCGGCGCCTATCTCAACGAGATCACCGACGTCGTCTCCGACGCCCTGCTCTATGCGCCTTTCGCGCTGGTGGCCCCGTTCGGGCCGCTCGAGGTCGGGCTCGTGATCCTCCTGGCGGCGCTCACCGAGATGGCGGGATTGCAGGGCCTGACGCTCGGGGCCTCGCGGCGCTATGACGGGCCGTTCGGTAAGAGCGACCGTGCGCTCGCCTTCGGCGCGCTGGGGCTCTGGATCGGCATCGGGGGCCCGAGGCCCGACTGGCTGCATTGGCTCATGCCCCTGATGGCGCTGGCGCTGGCCTTCACCATCGTCAACCGCATCCGTGCCGGCCTCGCCGAGGCGCGCGGCAAGACGGCGCGCTGACCCCGCGAACGCGTCATCCCTCCCCCACCCTTCGCATCGTCAACCCTGGAGCCGCCATGCGCCCCGTCGAAGAGCTGACCTTCCAGACCCATGACGGGGTCGAGCTGTTCTATCGCCACTGGCCCGCCGCCGGCAGCCCGCGCGGCGCCATTCTGCTGTTCCATCGCGGCCATGAGCATTCGGGCCGCGTCGCCCACCTCGCGGACGAGCTCGATCTGCCGGACTTCGCCGTCTTCGCCTGGGACGCCCGCGGCCATGGCCGCTCGCCCGGCGAGCGGGGTTTCAGCCCCAGCCTCGGCAGCTCGGTGCGCGACATCCAGACCTTCGCCGATCACATCACCCGGACCCACGGCATCGCCATCGAGGACATGGCGGTGATCGCGCAGAGCGTCGGGGCCGTGCTGGCCGCGACCTGGGCCCACGACTACGCCCCCCGCATCCGCGCTCTGGTGCTGGCCTCGCCTGCCTTCAAGGTGAAGCTCTATGTTCCCTTCGCCAGGCCCGGCCTGGCGCTCATGCGCCGGTTCCGCGGCCATTTCTATGTGCAGTCCTACGTCAAGGCGAAGTTCCTGACCCACGATCCGGCGCGCATCGCCTCCTTCGACGCCGATCCGTTGATCACGCGCGCCATCTCGGTGGATATCCTGCTGCAGCTTTATCGCACGGCCGAACGCATCGTCGCCGACGCGCATGCCATTACGATCCCGACGCAGCTCCTGATCTCGGGCGCCGACTGGGTGGTGCATCGCGGGCCGCAGCATCGCTTCTACGAGCGGCTCGGCACGCCGATCAAGGAGCGCCATATCCTGGAAGGCTTCTATCACGACACGCTGGGGGAGAAGGACCGGCAGATCGCGCTGAACAAGGTCCGTCCCTTCCTTCTCGCCCGCTTCGCCGAGCCTTTGAACCGCCCCTCGCTGCTCGAGGCCGACAAGCTGGGCTATACCCGCGACGAAGCGGACGCGCTGGCTTCGCCGCTCCCCGCCCTGTCGCCGCGCGGCCTCTATTGGGCGGCGGTGCGCCGGAACCTGAAGCTGGGCGGGATGCTCTCCGAGGGCATCGCGCTCGGGCACGAGACCGGCTTCGATTCCGGCTCGACCCTCGATTATGTCTATCGCGACAAGCCGAGCGGCCTCGGCGCCCTCGGGCGCGCCATCGACAGATCCTACCTGGACTCGCCCGGCTGGCGCGGCATCCGCCAGCGCAAGATCCATGTCGAGGCGTTGATCCGCATCGCCATGGCGCGGTTGGAAGCGGCGGGATCGCCGATCCGCATGATGGATATCGCCGCCGGCCATGGCCGCTACATGCTGGAGGCGCTCGAAGGCAGCCCGGTCAAGCCGGCTTCGATCCTGCTGCGCGACTATAGCGAGATCAATGTCGCGGCCGGCCGCCGGCTGATCGAGGAGAAGGGGCTCGGCGCCCTCGCGCGCTTCGAGCAGGCCGACGCCTTCGACCGTGCCAGCCTCGCCGCCGTGAGCCCGCGCCCGACGCTCGCCGTCGTCTCCGGTCTTTACGAGCTCTTTCCCGACAACGGGATAATCCGCCGCTCGCTTGCGGGCGTGGCCGATGCGGTCGAGGCGGGCGGCTATCTGGTCTATACCGGCCAGCCCTGGCATCCTCAGCTCGAATTGATCGCGCGCGCCCTCACCAGTCATCGCCAGGGTCAGGCCTGGATCATGCGCCGCCGGACCCAGGCGGAGATGGACCAGCTCGTGGCCGAGGCCGGCTTCACCAAGCTGGAGCAGCGCATCGACGAGGAGGGTATCTTCACCGTCTCACTCGCGCGGCGGATCGCCGGATGAAGCCCCGAGCCGGCCGGAGGATCATTCCATGACAGGCTCGCCCACCCGTCCGCCCCCGTCCACCGAGGCCGCTCTCGCCGCCACGACCGCGGCCCTTCTCGATCAGGGCCGGATCCCCGACCGGCTGTCGCAGCTTCTGACGGTGGGCGCCGTGCTTCTGCTGCTGTTCCTCGGGCCTCTCACCGGCCACGATGGCATGACCACGGCGGTGCTGCTGCTCGCCCTGTCGGTGCTCCTGGGCCTGATCGAGCTCTATTTCGCCTTCCGGGTCGGATTCGATGCGGCCCTCTTCCGCGCGCTCGCCGCGGGAACGGCGCTCCCCAACCTCCCGGCGCTCGATGCCAGCTTGCTCAGGCTCGGACTGCGGCCGGCGGCGGCGACCCCGCGCCCGCTCGAGGATCGCATCGACGGCGCCCGGAAGCTGCTGCGCCGGCAGGTCTGGTGCCTCGTGCTGCAGCTGGCGGCGATGATCGCCGCGGCGGGCTTTCTGGCACTAGAATGATCCGTCCGCAGGGGGAGACCGGGCCTTGATCGACAATATCGTCGCGGTGGCGGCCACCGCCGCGGCCCATCTGATCACGGGCGTCAGGGGCCGGTGGCAGGGCTGCGCGCCCGAGCCGCGGCCCCGCATCTATTTCGCCAACCATGCGAGCCATGGCGACTTCATCCTGATCCGCACCGCGCTCCCGCCTGCGCTGCGCCAGGGCACGCGGCCCGTGGCGGCGGCCGACTACTGGCTCACGAGTGCGGCGCGGCGCTATATCGCGGTGAATGCCTTCAATGCCGTGCTGATCGACCGCAACGCCATCACCCGCACGGTCGACCCGGTCGAGCCCATGACCCGGGCGCTCGACGAGGGCGCCTCGCTGATCCTCTTCCCCGAGGGCACGCGCAACACCGGAGGCCAGCGGCTGCTGCCCTTCAAGCGCGGCATCTATTACCTCGCCCAGCGCCGCCCCGATGTGGAGCTGGTGCCGGTCTGGATCGACAACCTCAACCGGGTCATGCCCAAGGGCGAGTTCGTGCCGGTCCCTCTCCTCTGCACCGTCACCTTCGGCGCGCCGCTCCATCTCGAGGAAGGCGAGCACAAGGCCCGGTTCTGCGAGCGCGCCCGTGCGGCGCTGCTGGCGCTGGCGCCGGAGCATGAGGAGGAAACGCAACCCGCGAAGGAAGCGGTGCCATGATGGTCAGCGCGACCTGGCTCTGGCTCATCGGCGGCATCCTCGCCGTGCTGGCCACGGCCTCGCTCATCGGCTATGCGCTGGCCCGCCGGCAGCGGGGCCGGCCCAGCGCCACGATCGCCAACCTCAACAGCCGGATCAAGGCCTGGTGGGTGATGGTGATCTTGATCGCCATCGCCTTCGCGCTCGGCAAGGTGGGCGTGCTGGTGCTCTTCGCCTTCTGCTCCTTCGCCGCCTTGCGCGAGTTCATCACCCTCACCCCGACGCGCCGCGGCGACCATATCGCGCTCGCCACCGCCTTCTTTATCGTGCTGCCGCTGCAATATCTGCTGATCGGCGGGAACTGGTACGGGCTCTACTCGATCTTCATCCCGGTCTATGTGTTCCTCGGCATGCCGATCATCGCGGCCCTGCGCGGCGACACCACCGAGTTCATCTCGCGCATCGCCGAGGTGCAATGGGGCCTCATGGTCTCGGTCTTCTGCGTCTCGCATGCGCCGGCCCTCTTGACGCTCCAGATCCCGGGCTTCGAGGGCCGCAACGCGATGCTGATCGTGTTCCTCATCATCGTCGTCCAGGCGAGCGACGTGCTGCAATATGTCTGGGGCAAGCTCGCCGGCCGGCACAAGATCGCGCCGAGCCTGTCGCCCTCCAAGACCATCGAGGGCTTCGTCGGCGGCGTCGCCAGCGCCACGGCGCTGGGGGCCGCCCTCTGGTGGATCACGCCCTTCGCCTGGTGGCAGGCGGGGCTGATGGCCCTCGTCGTCAACCTGATGGGCTTCTGCGGCGGCCTCGTCATGTCGGCCATCAAGCGCGACCGCGGCGTCAAGGATTGGGGCCAGATGATCGAGGGCCATGGCGGCATGCTCGACCGGCTCGATTCGGTGATCTTCGCGGCCCCCATCTTCTTCCACCTGACCCGGTTCTGGTGGGCGGTGTAGACTCCGGCGAAAGGATCGTGGCTGCCGAAACCCCACCTTCACAAGGGTTTTCGGCGCACGAAAGCCGGTGAAAGCCGATGAGCCATCTGACGCCCGAGCAAGCAGTCGACCGCCTCGAGGAATTACACCGCACCGCCACAGTGGCGCTGCGCGAGGCGGTCGCGCGCTATGTGGCGGACGGCACGGTGCCGACCCGCGCCGAGCGCACCGCCCTGCGCTATCCGGAGCTGCGGGTCGCCTGGCAGCCGGAGGGCGCCGTGCAGTTCACCCGGCGCGCCTGGGCCAAGTTCCAGGCGCCCGGGGTCTATGCGACCACGATCACCCAGCCGGCCTTCTTCCGCTCCTATCTGCTGGAGCAGCTCCGGCCGCTGGTCGAGGAGTTCGGCGCGCGGATCGAGGTCCGCATCAGCGAGCAGGAGATCCCCTACCCCTTCGTGATCGAATCCGGCGACGAGTTCGTCCATGGCGACATCTCGGTCGCCGAGCTCGCCCGCCATTTCCCGACGCCGGCGCTGGCCAGCGTGGGCGACGAGATCGCCGACGGGCTCTGGGAGATCAAGGAAGGCCAGCCGCGCCCGCTCTCTTTGTTCGACGCGGTGCGCGTCGATTTCTCGCTGCGCCGCCTGGTGCATTACACCGGCACGCCCTGGCACACGATCCAGCCCTGGATCCTCTGCACCAACTATCAGCGCTATGTCGACCAGTTCCTGCAATGGGGGCTGGAGGAGCTGGCGCGGCCGAATGGCCCTTATACCGAGCTGGTGCTGCCGGGCGGCGGCGCGGTGAGGCGCGGCGACGACAGCGAGATGGCGGTGGCGACCGTGACGGCCGCCCCCTGGGAGCGGTTCCAGATGCCGGCCTACAGCCTCTTGCGCGGCGACGGCCAGGGCGGCGTCACCATCGTCAATATCGGCGTCGGCCCCTCCAACACGAAGAACGCGACCGACCATCTGGCGGTGCTGCGGCCGCATTGCTGGCTCATGATCGGCCATTGCGGGGGGTTGCGCCAGTCGCAGACCATCGGCGATTACGTGCTGGCCCACGGCTATCTGCGCCGCGACCGCATCCTCGACGAGCTGGTGCCGACTGAGATGCCGGTGCCGGCGCTGGCCGAGGTGCAGCTGGCACTCCAGGAGGCGGCCGCCCTCGTCACGGGGGAGCGCGGCGACGGGCTGAAGCGGCGCCTGCGCACCGGCACGGTGGTGAGCTATGCCGACCGGAACTGGGAGCTGCGCTGGGCGCAGGAGCGCCGGCGCATCAATCTCGGCCGCGCCATCGCGGTCGACATGGAGAGCGGCACGCTCGCGACCCAGGGCTATCGGTTGCGCGTGCCTTACGGGACGCTGCTTTGCGTCTCCGACAAGCCGCTCCATGGCGAGATCAAGCTGCCGGGCGCCGCCACCGCCTTCTACAAGCGCGCGGTCGGCGAGCATCTCAGGATCGGCCTCACCGCGATCGACCTGCTGCGCAGCCAGCTCGGCTCGCTCCATTCGCGCAAGCTCAGGAGCTTCGACGAGCCGCCGTTCCGGTGAGATGATCGGAAAAAGGGAAGCGAAGGACGCGTTCGACTCCTTCGTCATCCCGGCAAAGGAGCGTGTGAAGAAATCGGCGATGCCAAAGAACTCTCTCGCCCCCGCCCCTTGCGGGAAGGGGTAGGGGGAGGGGCGATGCCGTGCGAGATCCTGGCAAATAAGCGGAGCCTGATCTGCTCGGGCTCGCTCGCTTGGCGCCCTGTCCAGGCCTTCTGCCTCCAGAGCGGTGATTGATCGCAGGGATGCCCCGGGCTGCGTCCGTGGCACCCCTCCCCCCAACGCCCTCCCGCAAGGGGAGGGGGCTTGAGTGTTTGCTATGCCCTTGCGTGGCGCTCTCGATTTCTTCACGCGCTCAAAGGCCGGCATGACGGGGGAGTTACGATAGGAAGAGTCCGACCGGCCCTACAGCAGCACCGGCGCCCAGCTCACCTCGAGCTGCTCGCGGAAGCCGAAGCGCTTGAGATGGTCGGCGACGACGCTCTCGAGCTTGGCAAGCGTGTCGGCGTCGGGCGCCTTGGCGAGCAGGCTCAGATGGTCCGTGCCGACCGCGAAGGCCACCGCGCGGCCTTCGCCGAAATCGATGCGACCGCTCTTCGCCGTGTATTGCACGACGAACTTATGAGCCCAATGCTTGCAAAGCTGCTGCAAATAGCGCGCGCCGTTCTCCGTCGCGACCTGCGCTTCCGACATCAACAAGGCCGGCATCATCCATTCCTCGAAGCGGCCAGGTTCGCACAAGAACACGTGCCAAGCGCCGCCGGCACCATAGATGGGCTTTCGTCACCGGAGAGTCACCGTGACCGTATGAATCATACGAACGTATAAGCTCCGGGAATCCCACCACAATTCCGCCTTGATCGGCGGTCTCAAAGGGCCGGAATCCAAGCACTTGCCACTGTGATAATCCCGAAGCGCGACCGTTCATGATTAAGCGTGCCGAGGAGTCGCCCCGCGACCGGTTGCCGCTCAAGCCGGGGCCAGCGCGATCAGCTCGCGCCGGAAGGCGATCTCCTGCTCCGGCTCGTCCATCTCGCGCGCGCAGCGATGGCCGGCATAGACGGCGGCCGCGATCGTCGAGGGCGCGTGGCAGTCGCCGATGCGGGTGACGGACTTGATGCCGGCCTCCTCGAGCGCCTGCAGGTCGGCCGACAGCTCCAGGAAAACCCCGTCATTCGGCAGGCGCATGGTCACCAGCACCAGCGCGCCGCAGGCAATGCGGCGCCGACCGCCATGATGACTGTGCTCGAGCTCCAGCTCGCCCGGCCGGGCCACGGCGACGATCTGCTTTTCCAGCACCGTCACTCCGATCTCGTGCAGGCGCTGCTCGATCAGCGGCTGCTCCAGGGTGAACTTGGTCCAGCTCGAGATGTCGGAGGCCGGGGTCACCAGCGTGACATCGAACCCCTCCAGCCGCAGCTTCTCGGCCAGCACGCCGCCCATATAGTAGTGATCGTCGTCATAGATCACGACCGGCCCCGCGGCCTTCCGGCCGGCGAAGATGTCGTCGGGCGTCAGAACGTCGATCTTGTCGAGGCCGGCGATCGCCTCATGGCGGGCGCGGCCGACGCCGTCGCGCCGCCAATGGCCGCCCGTCGCCAGCACCACCTTGGCGAAGCCATAGCCGCGGATATCCTCGGCGCCGAGCTTGCTGTCGAGATAGAGCTGAAGGTTCGGCATGCGCTGGATCTGCTGCAGCCGGTAATCGCGCACCCGGCCCCAGGTTGCGAGCCCGGGCAGCTTGCTTTCGAGCGCGACGCGCCCGCCGACCTCCTGGCGCGCCTCGGCCAGCGTCACCTCATAGCCGCGCTGACCCAGCGCCCGGGCGGCTTCCAGACCGGCCGGCCCCGCCCCCACGATCAGCACCGCCTCGTCCGATTTCCGGGGCGCGATCTTCTCCGGATGCCAGCCCTTGCGCCATTCCTCGCCCGCGGTCGGGTTCTGGGTGCAGCGCATCGGCACCATGGTGAAGTCGGAGGAGACGCACATGTTGCAGCCGATGCATTCGCGGATATCGTCGATCCGCCCCTCCTCGATCTTCTTCGGCAGGAACGGATCGGCGATCGAAGGCCGCGCCGCGCCGATGAAGTCCAGGATGCCGCGCCGCACCTGGGACACCATCGTGTCGGGCGAGGTGAAGCGCCCGACTCCGACCACGGGCTTGCTGGTCACGGATTTGACGAAGCGGACGAACTCCTCCTGCGATCCTTCCGGCCCGAAGCGCGAGGGCATGGAATCGCGGCTCCAGTCGCGCAGGTTGATGTCCCAGAGATCGGGCAGCTCGGCCAGACGCTCCACCACCTCGCGGCCTTCGGCGAGATCGGGCTGGCCGTCCGGCCCGATCGGATCGTCCACGGTCCAGCGGATCGCGATGGCGCAGCGCCCGCCCACCGCCTCGATCAGGTCCTCCGTCACCTCGCGCGTCAGCCGCAGGCGGTTCTCGAGGCTGCCGCCATATTCGTCGCTGCGGTCGTTGAGATGGCGCGAGAGGAAGTTGCCGTTGATCGAGGTATAGGCGCGGACATAGACATAGATGATGTCGAATCCGGCGCGCTCGGCCCTCAAGGCCGCCTCGCGATGCCAGCGCCGGTAGTTGCGGATGTCGGCGCGGTCCATGCGCCGGGCCTGGGCCGGGTAGTAGCCTTCGCCCGCCGGCGCATGGGTGACGTTGACCGGCACCTCGCGGCTGAAGAGGCAGGCGTCGCGGTTGGCGGTGTGGGTGATCTCGACGCCGGCGAGCGCGCCATGCTTGTGGATCGCCTCGTTCATGCGGGCGAAGACCGGCACGTCGAGATCGTCCCAGAGCCTTCCCTCGGCCAAGGGCGAAAGATCGCCGCTCGGATGGATGTCGGTCTCCTCGGTGCAGACCACCGCCCAGCCGCCCTCGGCCTTCATCCCGCGCATGCCGATCATCGAGCTCGGATAGATGATCCCCATGCCGTTGCAGTGCGGCACCTGGAAGAAGCGGTTCTTCGCCGTCACCGGGCCGATGCGGACGGGCTCGAACAGGATGTCGTAACGGGGATCGCGCGCCATGGAGTGCTCTCTCGAAGATCGATGCCATTCGGAATGCGGAAGACCGCCCCCTCGCGGGAGGGAGGAGCGGAAGCGCCGCCATAACACACGATTCGGCGGGGGGCCGGCCAGAGGCGTTCTTTCCTTGAGACCAATGGGCCCTTGGTCTTGCTCCGGACCTGCCCCGCCGCCACACTCGGGGCGCGGCCGCGACGCAAAAATGGAAAGGACTGGCGGGCATGACGGGCTTGTTCTCGCTGGCGGGCAAGGTGGCGCTGGTTTCGGGCGCCTCGCGCGGGCTCGGCTGGGCCATGGCGCAGGGCCTGGCCGAGGCCGGCGCCCATGTGGTGATCAATGGCCGCGACGCGGCGCGTCTCGACGCGCGGGTCGCGGAGCTTCGCGACCGTGGATTCGCCGCCAGCGCCGCGGCCTTCGACGTGACCGACGAGACGGCCCTCGGGGACGCGATCCCGGCGATTGTCGCGCGACAAGGCCGCCTCGACATCGCGATCGGCAATGCCGGCATCCAGCATCGCTCGCCCCTGCCCGACTGGAAGCTCGCCGACTGGCAGCGCGTGATCGACACCAACCTCACGGCCTGCTTCGCGCTCGCCCGCGAGGCCTCGGCGCCGATGATCAGGCAGGGTGCCGGGCGGATCATCTTCACCACCTCGATCGCGGCCAGCCTCGCCCGCGCCACCATCCCGGCCTATGTCGCGGCCAAGAGCGGGCTCTGGGGCCTGACCAAGGCGCTGGCGGCGGAGCTCGGGCCGCAGGGCATCAACGTCAACGCGATCGGGCCCGGCTATTTCGAGACCGAGATGAACGAGGCGCTGATCGCCAACGCGGAGTTCAGCGCCTGGGTCAAAGGCCGCACGCCGATGCGGCGCTGGGGCAGGCCGCGAGAGATCGCCGGCGCTGCCGTGTTCCTGGCATCCGAGGCCGGCTCCTACGTGAACGGCCACCAGCTCATGGTGGATGGCGGCTTCAGCGCGGTGTTCTGAGCCGCCCGCCAGGCTGCCCCGATCCGGCGAGAGGCGCCCTCCGGCGACGGCCGGGAGACCACAACCCCCGATGGTGGCTGGGGATTCCATCGGGCGATCCGTGGCGCCGCGGCTTAACGGCGCCTTCACCCTATTTCGGCAAAATTCCCGGCAAGCCGCCGGCTGCCCCGCAAGGGGGGCTGCCGGCGGACGACAGGGCCGCGGCTCAACCTCCTTGGGAACCGCGGCTCATCTCCCGTGGAGTATCCCGGATGTCGCCGGCCGCGAGGGACCGGCCCGAGACGAGAATCGCATGGCCAACCGGTTCTGGAAAAAGCTGAGTGCCACGCTGGGATTCAAGGCCGAGGGCGAATCCGGCCGATCGGAAGATCAAGCCGCCGAGACCCCGCCCTCGCCCGGCTCGTCCCTGGCGAGCTTCGAGGCGCGCGCGAGCGCCCTCATCCGCGACCGCGAGGCTTTGGTCGCCGGCAAGATCCACTTCCTCAATCTCTCCTCGATCAAGGAGGCTTACGGCGACGGCTGGCCCGCGGTGCGCGAGCGCGTCGCGACCGCCACCGAATCCATCCTGCGGCAGTTCGTGAAGGCGCCGGATTTCCATACCCAGCTCAGCGACGACATCTATGTCGTGATGTTCGATTCCGCCGACGAGGTCCAGGCCCGGGCCCGATGCGGGCTGATCGGGCTTGAGATCCAGCGCAAGCTGTTCGGCAACGCGGAAGGCCTCGGCCAGGTGACCGTCGCCTCGGCCGTGGCCAGAATCGACGGCTCGGTGGCGCTTCCCGACGAAAACCCGATGACCGCGATCCTGGCGGCCCTGAGCGCCGCCAAGGATGGCCCGGCAACGCTGCAGGGCGATACCGACGCCGACGATCCCGAGTTCGCCTGGAGGGCCTTCAAGGTCGCCGGCCAGGAGCCTCCGGCCGGACCGGCACCCGGCGGCGCGCCGGACGCCGCGGACTCCGTGGAACAGTTGCTGAAGAAGCTCGAGAGCCAGATCGGTCAGGCCAACCTGGCCGTGCCGCTGACGCAGCATATCCAGTACGATCCGCAAGCCCATTCGCGCGAGCATAACGCGATGGCGCGCGAGGCGGCGGAGAAGGCCGCCATCGCGCCGACCGACGCCATGAGGATCGACAGCCCGATCGACGCGGCGATGCGCTCGGGACCGAAGACCGCCACGACGGCGCCTGCCGATGGCCGGTTCCAGTATTTCCCGGTCTGGCGCAGCACGAAGAACGCCGTCACCTCCTATCGGCTCGATATCCACTGCGATATCGACGGCGGCACCGGCGATCTGGTCGAGATCAGCCAATGGACCGACCGGCCCGAGATTCTGGCCGCGATCGACAGGCTGGTGGTGCGAAAGGGCATTGCCGATCTGGCGGCCATGCTTCGGCAGGGAACCAAGGCGCTGGTGGTCCTCCCCCTGCACTTCGCCAGCCTCGACAAGCCGGCGAAACGGCGCTCGCTCCTGTCGATGATCGAAGCGGCGCCCCTGGACATCCGGCGCCTCCTGATTCTCGAGATCTGCGACAGCTATGCCGGCGACTGGGCGCAGGTTCCCGGCATCCTGACGGCATGCCGGCGCAGCTGTCGCGACGTCGCCCTGCGTCTCAGCCTCGATCAGATCGACATGACACGGGTCCAGGCCGCGGGCGTGAAGCTTGTCGGGGGCGATCTGCGCGAGCATCCCTGGACCGAAAGCGCGGCCATGCAGAAGATGAACGCCTTCGCCGGCGCCGCGGCGACCGCGAACCTCGAGACCTATATCTACTGCCTGCATACCACGAGCCTGGCCGTCGCCGCGGCCTGCGCCGGCTTCGACTACCTCTCGGGCCGCGCCATCGCCGAGCAGGTCCCGATGCCGGTGGGCGTCTTCCCGTTCTCAGCCCTCAGCCTCTATACGCAGCACCAGGTCGAGCGGGTAAAAGCCGCCTCCTAGCGCAGGCAGGCCGCGACCGCCTCGAGCAGCGTCGCGGGCCGGAACGGCTTCTGCAGCACCCTCGCGGCGCCCAGCTTCTTGGCCGTGGCCAGGAAATCGAAGTTCGCCGTCCGGCCGCCGCCGGACATGGCGATCACCGGCGTGTCGGGAAACTCCTTGCGCAGGGCCAGGACCGTCTCCACCCCCTCCATCTCCGGCATGATGATGTCGGTGATGACCAGCTCCGCCGCCTGCAGGCGCATCGCGGCGAGCCCTGCCGCACCGTTTTCGGCCTCCTCCACCTCGTGGCCCGCCTGCGCCAGAATCTGACGGATAAGCCCTCTGACGGTCTCTTCGTCGTCGATAACGAGAATTCTCGCCATGATCCCGATCCCCTGCCCTCGATCGGCATTCCCCTTTGGGCCCGCCGGAACGCCTGTCGGATAGACATCGAAGCGCGTGCCCTTGCCGAGGGTACTCTCGATCACGATCCGTTCGGAACGAGCCTGACGACAGCGTCGTTGATCGACAGCGAGGGACCGGTTCTCTCCCCATCCGGTTCGCGCGAGTCGGCGGGCGACAGTTTCGCATAAAGCCGCGCCCGCAGCCCTGCCGGAAGCGTGCCGCGGAGAAGGGCCGCCCGCGACTCGGATCGTCGCGGGCGATCTCAGTCGCCCACGTCGAAGAAGGTCCAGATATCGGTGGGCTTGGCATCCGGGCCCGGCCGGGCCTGGGCCCAGCGCAAGGTCACGGGGCCAGCCGCCGGATCGCCCATGACATCGTGGCTTCCGGCCGCGAGGGTGACGATGTCGCCGTTCTCGCGCGTCTCGCCGTCGATCGTGACGGCGGCACGGGTTTCCAGCCGGTACTCGCCGGCCACGGCGATCTCGAAGCGTCGTTCCTCGCCGGCCGGCGGCAGTTCGAGGGTCTTGCCCGCGACGAAGATCATGCCCCAATGCGGCAGGTAGTTCTCCCTGAGGAAGGCCACATCCGCCGGCAGCAACTGGCGCTGCGGCTTGACCTCGACGCCGGGGAACAGGGCCGCATAGAGCGAAGGCGAATCCGCCAGGAGCAAGGGCGGCTGCATCTGCGCGACCAAGGCTGGATAGACCGGCGTGCCGGCGGCCCGATACTTGTCGACGCCCCAGCTGCTCATGAAGAAGCCGGAACGCGGGAAGCTCGAGACCACGGCATAGCCGTCGATATAGGGAACCGGCTGCGGGAAGACGGCATGGACGGCGTCGAGCGTGCGGCGCTGGGCGTCGATGTCCTCGCGCCAATTCGCGGCGGCATGAAACAGCAGGAAGCCGACCGGCAGGCCGATCAGGACCGCCAGCCGCAAGGCGGCGCGCGGCTCTTTTGCCTCGGCATCCTGTCGCGCGAGACGATCATAGACCAATCCGATCAGGATCGCGGCGGGCGGCAGGATGAAGGCGTAATAGTAGGCGAAGGCATTGCGATAGAAGATCGGCGTCAAGATCGGCAAGGCGAGCAGCAAGGGCAGCCAGGCCTCCCAGCCGCGCCCCTTCTGACGGGCCTGCCGCCAGGCCTGTGCGGTCCCGTAGACCATCAACAGCCAGAACGGCAAATTCTTCGCCAGGTTGGTGACGAGTTCCGCCCAGCGCGGCATCAACCCGTCCTCCAGGAAGACCTTGGCGGCGGTGCCCTGCAGGTAGCTCCCGGTATCGGTATCGGGCGGTGCCAGGCCGGCGACATGCAGCCCGTAGAGGGCGGCGAAGGCCAGGCCAAAACAGACGGCAAAGGTCAGGGCCAGGGCCGCGCGGTCGCGGAAGCTCCGACCCAGGCACCAGACCAGCGGCGCCATCAGCACGCCATAGAAAGCCGTCTTGATCGTGATCAGCACGGCCAGGGCGAAGACGAGCCCGGCCAGCGCGATCCCCCGCAGCCCGCCGGGGCGGCGCAGGGTCAGGAACAGCGCCAGCAGCACCAGCAGGGTCGCGAGCGTATCCGTGCGGAAGCTGGCGCCATGCTCGATGACGGCGCTGTTCGAGAGATAGGCGAGCAGCCCGAACAAGGCCGCTTCGCGCGTCAGGAAGCGCCGCGCGACGCCATAGAGCAGCAGCGCGCTGACGGTCGCGCAACCCGCCATGACGAGGCGCGCCGCGATGATCTGCCCGATCTCGCCCGGGACCGCCGCCGGCAGCCAGGCGAAGAGATGGACATGGAAGGTCTGGAACCGGTCGCTGACCGTCCCGCGCAGATAATCCTGGACGAAGGAGAGGTAGAAGAACTCGTCCCAGTTGACGTTGAGGCGGAAGACCAGGGCAAACTTGAGGACCAGAGCCGCAGCAATGGCGAGCGTCAGCAGGATATCGGCTCGCGCCGCGATCCAACCGGAAACCGCTCCGGCAGGTTGCGGAGCGGTCAAACGCGATGTGGCCTCGCTCATGACCGCGAAATCTCCATGCCCGCACCGCGCGAGGCGGCATCGGTCAGCCCCCGCATCAGCGCCAGCAGCCGGCTTCCGATCGCGGCCGGGGCGATCGGGGTCCGGAGTCTCTGGAAGGCGGACGGATCGAGCGCCGTCTCGCCGGAGGCGACAAGATCGCGGATCCCGGCCAGGAGCGCTTCTGGATCACCGGACGCGACAAGCCTGATCCCCGCCTGGCCCTTGCCGATCCATTCGCGCATCGCCGGCGAATCGCGGCTGACCAGCGGCCGGCCGGCGGCGACGATCTGGAACGCCTTGTTGGGGATGACGCGGGCGGCCTTGCCGGATTGGCCGAAGATGCCGAGACAGATGTCGGCCTGCGCGATCCTCTCCCGCAGCTCTCCATAGGGAACCCACTCGATCCATTCGAGATGCGGGATAGGCCGGGCCGCGAGCCGCGCGCGGATGCGCGCCGCCTCCTGGCCGGTGCCGATGAGCGTCCAGGCGAACTCCCTCGGATCGGAGCGCGCGGCGGCATCGATGATGCTGTCGATCCCGTGCAGGGCGATGAACTGGCCGTAGAACAGGATGCGACGCGGCGTCTCCGGGCGTTTCGGCGACGGCAGGGCCAGGGGCGGAAAAGCCTCGGGCTCGACCCCGACAAAGACCGACGCCGTCCGGCCCGAACGCAGCCCGAAGCAGCTTTCGAACCATCGGGCGTGCGCCGCGGTATCGAGTAGTACTCGATCGGCCGCCCGGCAGGCGAGCCAGTCCCAGAACCAGAGCAGGCGAGCCAGCGGATGGCGCGGCGACAGCATCGCGCGATCCTCGACCACCGTCTCGTAGAGCGAGAGGAAGGCATCCCAGATGACGGGATTGCCGCGCAGCCTGGCCCAGGGCCAGAGCAGCAGAACGTCGAGATGTCCCATATAGCCGACGATGACGACATCGTGGCGCGGCAGACGAAGATAACGCCAGATCAACCACGGGTAGGCCACCAGCATCTTCGCCAGGCGGCGGAGAATCTGGCTGGCGCTCTTCAGGCTCGCCTTGTCCTCGACGCCGGCCCAGATCTCGGCATGGCATTCGGTCAGAGGCACGCCCGCCTCGCGCAGGCCGCGGATGAGGATCCGGGTGCGCGGCTTGCCCAGATCGTAGGTGCCCCAGACGACGGCGCGCGGATGGCCGGGATGCGATGAGGTCACGGGACCCTACCTTCCGCCGCGCGCAGAAGCGGATCAGCCGCGGGTTTCGCCAGAATGCCGCTCAGGAACAGCGCGACAACGAGGCCGCCGACCCAGACCACCATCCCGATCGCGATCGCCAGCAAGGCGCCATGATAGGAAAGCGTCTGAGTCAGCGGCTCATAGAGCAGCGCCATGGCGACAACGCCGAGGACAGCAGAGGCCGACGCGATGCCGAGGCCGGCGCGCCGCGAGAACAGGATCTGCTGCAGGCCGACGGCGAGGCTGATCGGCGTCAGCAGCCAGATCGCCTCGCCCAGCATCTGCCCGGCCGGCAGGTAATCGGCCCCGAACGCGACGGCGATGAGCGGCGGCGCAAGCCAGGTTCCCAGCAGCCCGAGACCCAGGCCGGTGGCGGGAATGGCAACCAGCATCGCCTTCGCGGCATGGCGGGTCTTGCCGTCGTCCCGCGCGACCGAGCGCGACAGGACCGGCATGGCGACGCTGCCGACCAGATAGGGCACCGTCAGCAGATAGCCCATCATCTGCATTGCGAGCGCGAAATGGCCCAACATGTCGCCGGTGCCCGCGATCTGCCGGAACAGCACGATCGGCGCCTGCAGGAACCAGATGACGGTCATGGTGTAGAGGGCACCGGGAATGCCGGCGCCGATCAGGCGCAGCGTCTTCGCGGAGATGCCGGAGAAGTCGATGCGCGTGACCTTCCCGGCGACGATGACGAAGCCCACCGCCGCCTGCGCCCACCACAGAACCGTGTGAATGACGGCAATCGCCAGGATGTTCCGCGGCGTCAGGAACCAGAGGGCCAGCATGACGACCAGAAGCTCGAGCGGCCGGAAGACGAGATCGATCGGGAGCTGCCGGCGGGTGACTTCGAACGCGACGAAGGCCGAGCCGCACCAGAGCCAGAGGGCGCGGCCGAGAAGCGCCACCGAGAGGATGAGGAGCAGAAATCTCGCGGTGGGATCCGGCTCGAACAGACATGCCGCGACAGCCGACAGGATAGCGACCAGGGTCGCGGCCGCCGCGCGAAGGGCCAGCGTGGAACCGGCGAGGCTCGGCCCCGCGGCGGGCTGGCGGCCGACCTCGCGGGCCAGCACCATATCGAGCCCCAGATAGGTCAGGGTGATGAAGGTGAGATACCAGGAATAGCCGTAGGTCAGCGTCCCATAGAGCTCGGGCCCCAGCAGGCGCGCCAGCAGAACGGCATAGGCGCCGCCGATCGCGGTCGTCAGAATCTGGCTGCCCAGGAGGAAACCGAAATTCTGCAGGATCGAGCGGAGGCCGGGTGACAGCGTCATGGCGCTTCAGAAAACCCGCCGGGCGGGGCCCATGCGCCCCAGAAGACCGTCCCAGAGCCCGGCCAGGCAGGCCCGCAGCTTGAAGAGCTTCCGGTCCTCGAAGAACAAGATGCCGATCACGATCTCGGCCATGGCCAGCAGCTGGTAGACCAGCCAGTGCGGAAAGACGGCGCCATAGGCCCGCATGACAGGGATCGCGTTCCTGAACATGTAGTATTTCCGCAAGGCGCCATGATGCATCGGCGACAGCGTCATAATGGCGAGCCTGGCCTGGCGCTTCGCGCCTACGCGATGCGACAGCTTCGCCCGGGGGCTTACCAGGATCCGGTATTCCGCCGCCCGGGCACGCAGGCAATATTCGAAATCGACCAGATCGATGAAGAGATCGCTCTTGAAGAGCCCCAGCCGCTCGAACGCCGCCACGCTCGTCAGCGTGCCGGACGTGATGACGAGCGTGACGCCGTCGGCGCGAATCCGTTCGCAGGAAACCCGCTCGAAGAAGGGAAATCCCTTTTTCGGTCGCAGCCAGCGATGAGCTGCCAGCGTGGCGCCGGCATCCGTCCGGTTTGCGCCAATCATCGCGACCCGCTCCGGATCGCTGTCCTCGGCGAGCCTGTCCAGAAGTGCCGCGACGCAACCCGTCTCGAGGAGGCTGTCCTGATCCAGGGTCAGGACCCAGCCATACCCCTCCGCAGCCAGCAGGCCCATGCCCTGGTTGAGCGCCGCCGCAATGCCGAGGTTTCGACCATTCTCGAGAATGGTCACGCCAGGGCGGCCGGCGAACCCGCCCTTCCATGCCAGGCATACCGCATCCGAGCCGTTGTCGATGACGACGACGCGGCCGATCTGCGCCAGCAGCGTCTCCAACCGCTCGGGAAATCCCAGATCGGGAAAATAGGTGACGACCAGCGCGGCGACCGCCGGCTGGCCCGATCGGAGTGAAGAATCGCCGTTCATCATTTCCAGGCCCGTAGCACCGCTTCTTCCCCGGATTTCCGGTTCAGACGATGCGCGATTCCGGCCGTCAGCTGATACCAGGCCGCGGCGACGGCCTGAATGACCGTGACTCCCGCCCGCATGCGATGATGTCCCCACCGCTCGATGTCGGCACTCGCGGCCAGGAGGCCGCCCGCCCGCGCGGGCGTCGTCCAGACTTCCGATCGGCCGAATCCCGCCGATCCGGCGATGGCCGCCAGCGTGCGCAACGGAAACAGGTGGAGATGTCGCGGTGGATCGAGACCAATCCAGGCGGCCCCGAATCTCTTATGCCCGAAACTGTCGGGGTTGGGCGTCGTCGCCACGAACAAGCCGCCCGGCTTCAGAAGCCGTTTGCATTCGCGCAACAGCGCCGCGGGATCGTGGGCATGCTCGATCACGTGATTCATCACGATGGCATCGTAGGATTCGGCGGGCAGCGCCAAGGAAGCCAGGTCGCCGACATGCACCGTCACGCCATGGATGCGTCGGGCCTGCTCGGCGGCCTTCGCATCCAGATCCTGCCCGGCGACTTCCCATCCGAGGCGGCGCATCCGCGCCAGCAGCCGGCCGTCGCCGCAGCCTACCTCGAGCAGTCGGCCCGGCGCCGCGTCGTCGAGGAACATATGCTCGACCTGCGTGCGGGCGGAGGCGAGAAACAAGACCCCGAGCCAGAGGCGCTCGAGCTTTCGCACGATGAGGCGACGCCATCCGCGCGACCCGCCCACGTCGCCACCCGCATCGCCCTCATCGTGGGTGTAGTAGGTCGCATAGGCTTCATGCAGATCGCTCGCGACCGGCTTCGGGTCGAGCCAGACCAGACCGCAGTCGGGATTCGAGCAGGTCCGGATGCCCCATTGGCCCGGGACACCGAACAGACAATCGCGGACAGCCTCGTGTCGGAGGCTTCCGTCCTGGTGACAAAGCGGGCAGCTGCTAGAGGGTTCGTCCCGCATGACGGGCGGCTCCGGGCGGGCGCAATAGAGGCATCCTGGGCATGAGGCAACTTGCCCGGTCGCGGTTAAGGTCGAATTACCGTCGCGTTTCTTTGCTTCGGGCTCAAATCTCTGTCGACGCCCGAGGCGGGCGTATCCTGTAATACACTGAAATATTTATTGTTTTTAAAACTTGACCGAACCCGCCCCGGCGACCCCGGGCGGGGGCTCTGGCTGGGTTTTCGTTATCGGCCCAACTGCCGGAACAGCAGTTCGAAGAAGCCCGGCACGTCGATGTCGGTCGCGACCTTGACGTTCGCCTCGCCGGTCCCGATCAGGCGGGTGCGGCCCATCTCGGTCTCGTCATTGATCTCGATCTCGACATGGCGCCACTCGGTCTTGAAGAGATCGGGGCGCATCAGGTAGGCGACGACGCAGGCGTCGTTCATGAAGGCCGTCGGGTCGCGCCAGAGGCCGGCCACCACGCGCGCCGCCGGACGCCCCGTGGCCGCCAGCCTCGCGCACCATTCGGGCGTCGGCATGGTGCGCCGCGTGACCTCGAGCCCCATCATCGTCACCGGCGCCTCGCCGCCGAAGAGGATGCTCGCCGCGTGCGGGTCGTTATAGATGTTGAAACTGGCATAGGGCGTGATGTTGCCGCGCCCGAAGGTGCCGCCCATGATGACGATCTCGGCCGTATTCTCCGCGATCTCGGGCGCCATCACGCAGGCGAGCGCCATGTTGGTCACGGGCGCGATGCAGGCGACCGAGACCGGCCGGTCGGAGGCGCTGATCGCATCGATCAGCGCCGGCACCGCATGGCGTTCCGCCATCGGCATGACCGGCGGCGGCAGGTCGGCCCCGGCGAGCCCGTCCTCGCCATGGATGTCGGGCACGGTCTGGAGTGCCCGCAGGATCGGGCGCGGGCAGCCGGCATGGACCGCGATGTCGGGGCGGCCCGCCACGTCGCAGAGCCGCCGGATATTGGCCGAGGTGTGATGCAGCCCGACATTGCCGGCCGCGGCCGACATCATGCGGATGTCGAAGATCTCGGGCGCCGACAAAGCCAGCAGGATCGCGACCGCGTCGTCCTTGCCGGGATCGGTATCGATGATCAGGGGCTGCGGCATCGGACGCGAGGCCTCGGGCGCGCTAGCCGGCGAGGCCCGGCATGGCGAAGCCCCTGGCCTCGAGACTGGTGCCCAGCTCCGCCCGCTGTTTTTCCGTGAGCGCCACCAGCGGCGGGCGCACCGCGACCCAGGCGGGGTCTTTCGCATAATGGGCGCGGGTCGCCTTGAGCGCCGGGATCATGGGGAAAGCCTGGATCGTGGTCCGGGTTGCCGTCAGGGCCGCCTGCTGCGCATCGGCGTCCGGCGCCTGCCAGCTGGCATAGAGCGCATGGATCGCCGCCGGGTTCACATTGGCGGTGGCGCTGATGCAGCCCACGCCGCCGCCCCGCATGCCGGCGAGCAGGAAGGCCTCGCTGCCGACGAACATGTCGAGATGCGGAAAGCCGGTCAGCACCGACTGGGTGTAGCTCCAGTCGCCCGAGCTGTCCTTCATGCCGACGATCGTCTGCGGATAGGCCTTCGACAGGCGCTCCAGCAGCGGCAGCGTGATCGGCACCTGGGCCACCGGCGGGATGTGATAGAGATAGATCTTGAGGCGCGCATCGCCGACGCGCTCTACCACCTCGGCGAAGTTCCGGAACAACCCCTCGTCGCTGACGCCCTTGTAGTAGAAGGGCGGCAGCATCAGCACGCCGGCGCAGCCGAGACTCACCGCATGCTTCGTCAGCTTGACGCTGTCCGGCAGCGCGCAGCAACCGGTGCCGGGCATCATGCGCGCCGGCGGCAGTCCTGCCTCCACCACGGCCTGGAGCAGCTCCATGCGCTCCTCGACCGAAAGCGAGTTGGCCTCGCTGTTGGTGCCGAACAGCGCCAGGCCCGAATTCTGCGAGATCAGCCAGCGGCTATGGGCGACCAGGCGGGCCTTGTCGACGGAGAGATCGGCATGGAACGGGGTGATGACGGGCGCCAGCACGCCCTTGAGACGGGTGGTGGTCATGGATGCTCGCTATTCGGTTGAAAGCGCGGTCTCCCGGCTTGCGGGCCGGGATTCGTTCGCGGATCTGGGTTCGGACATGGGCTGCGGTGTGGGCGGCGGTGCGGTGCTTTCGCGGATGATGAGATTGACCGGCACCTCCGTCTGGCTCGCGACCGGCCGGTTCTCGATCCGGGCCAGCAGATACTCGGCCGCGCGCAGGCCGATCTCTTCCGCCGGCACATGGAGCGTGGTGAGCGACGGCCGGATCTGGCTCGCGAACTCGAGATCGTCGAAGCCCGCGACCGAGACGCCGCGCGGCACCAGGATTCCCTGCCGGCCGCATTCGAGCAAGGCCCCGAAGGCGAGCTGGTCGTTGCCGCAGATGACGGCGGTCGGCCGCGGCGAAGTCGCCATCAGGGCCCGCATGGCGAACTGGCCCTCGACGATGCGGTAGGGCCGCTCGATCAAGAGCTCCTGCGGCAGCGCCAGATCGCGCTCGGCCAGCGCCTGGCGGATGCCCTCGAGACGCGCCGCGGCGCGGTCGTTGTTGCGCGACAGCCCGGCGATGACGCCGATCTGGCGGTGGCCCAGATCGAGCAGATGGCTGGCGAGGCGCCGGGCCGCGGCCGCATTGTCGAACCCGACGCTGGGCGTGTCGTCGTCGGCCAGCACCCAGGTCGCGACATAAGGGATCTTCCGCGACTTGAGGAACTGGACGACCGCGGGATCGCGGTGGGTCCCGACCAGCATGATGCCGTCGACGCCGTGGGCCGCGAACTCCTGCACGTGGAGCAGCTCGCGCGACGGCTCGTAGCCGGTCGAGGCGACGAGAAGATTGTAGCCGGCTTGAAGGATGCGGCGCTGCACCGCCTCGGCGCCGATGGCGAAATTGGTGTTCTCGAGCGTGGGCACGATGGCGCCGATGGCGCGCGAGCGCTGCGAGGCGAGCGCGCGGGCGGCGCCGTGCGGCACATAGCCCAGCCGGTCGGCCGCCTCGCGCACGCGGCGCAGGATCTCCGCGCTGACGAAGCCCGCATTGTTGAGGGCGCGCGAGACGGTGGCGCCGGAGACGCCGGCGGCCTGGGCCACATCCTCGACCTTGACCCGGTTCGACTGGCGGCGCGGCGCACGCTTGCGCAGCGGCTTGGCGGCTTGCGTCCTGTCGCGACGGCGGTCGCGCAAGGTCAGCCCGCCCTGCCCTGCGGCTTGCCGAGGCCCATCACGCAATAGGAGCCGCCATGGAAGCGGGCCTGGACGGGATCCTCGGGCGGAAAGCCCGGCTCCAGCCGCGCGCGATGATCCTCCGCCGAATCCTGCGGCCGGTAACCGAGCCACTGGACGGCGTCGTTGCTCCAGAAGCTCGTCGGGTTGTTGGAAATGCCGTAGGCGACGAGGAAATCGAAGGACGGCGCTTCGAGGCAGCGCTGGACGAGCTGCACCATGTCGCGCGGACTGATCCAGGTCGCGAACTGGCGGCGATCCTCCGGCAATTCGCGGAAGGAACCGATCCGGAGGCAGGCGACGCTCATCCCATGCTTGTCGGCATAGAGCCGGCCCAGCGCCTCGCCGAAACATTTGCTCAAGCCATAGATGCCGTCCGGCCGCAGCGGCATGTCGACGCCCACCGTCTGGCTGCGCTCGTAGAAACCGACGGCATGATTGGAGGACGCGAAGACGACCCGCCGCACGCCGGCCCGGCGCGCCGCCTCGAACAGGTTATAGACGCCGACGATGTTGGCCGGCAGCACCTGCGCCCAGGCATTCTCGGCCGGCTCCTCCGACACGCCGCCCAGATGGACGACGGCATCGATGCCGGCGCAGAGCCGCTCCATCGCCGCAAGGTCGCCCAGATCGGCCGCGACGCATTCCTCGCCGGGCCCGGCGGGCCCGAGCGGCGCGATATCGGTCAGGCGCAGCCAGTCGTAGCGGCCACGCAAGCCCTGGCGGAGCACCCGCCCGATCTTGCCGGCGGCCCCGGTGATCAGCAGCTTCATGCGCGGGCCCGGGCGGCGCCTTCCGCGCCGATCCGGTGCCAGGGTTCGAGGGCGAAGGATTTGACGGCCTCCATGTCGAAGCCGAATCCCAGCCCCGGCCCTTCATGCAGAATGAGGCCGCCCTCCTTGATCGCGAGCTGGCGATCGACCAGCCGGCGGAAATTCAGCACCTGGCTGTCGGGGAAGAACTCGACGAAATCGGCATTGGGCGTCGCCGCCACCAGATGGATATGGAGATCGTGGAACCAGTGCGGGCACATCTTGACGCCGTAGCTCGCCGCCGTCGCCGCGATGCGGCGGAACTCGCTGATCCCGCCGCAGACGGCGGCATCGGTCTGCAGGATCGATGCGGCCTCCATCTCCAGCATCTGCTTGAAGCGCCAGCGGCCGGCCTCGATCTCGCCGGTCGCGACCGGCACGGGCGTGCTCTGCGCGAGCCGGCGGTGATTGTCGAGATCGTCGGGGCTGAAAGGCTCCTCGATCCAGTAGGGATCGTAGGGCTCGTAGCGCCGGACGAAGCGCTGCGCCGTCGGCAGGTCCTTCCAGGCATTGTTGGCGTCGAGCATCAGCAGGATGTCGGGGCCGATCGCCTCGCGCGCCGCGCGGATGCGCTCCTCCTCCTCGCGCTCGCCGAGCAGGCCCACCTTCATCTTCACGGCCTTGAAGCCCATCGCGACATAGCCCGCGAGCTCCGCCCCCAGCATCTGCGGAGTCTTTCCCGGCAGGTAATAGCCGCCGCTGGCATAGGCCGGCACCGTGCCCGAACGATAGGCACCCAGATATTGATAGAGCGGCAGCCTCACGGCACGCGCATTGCGGTCCCAGATCGCGGTGTCGAGGATCGAGAGCGCGCGGATGACGGCGCCGGCGCGGCCTTGCAGCAGCGCCTCCTGATACATCTTCTCCCAGAGCCGCTCGACGCCGAGGGAGTCCTGGCCGATCAGCAGCGGCGCCAGCAGGTCGCGCACCGCATGGGCCACCAGCGCGCCCGCGCTGCTGCCGCCATAGCAGAAGCCGATCCCTTCGACGCCGTCCTCCGTCCGCACCCGCACCAGCGCGTAGTCGCGGGCCAGAACCTGGCGGGTCGCGAAGGAGGTCGGCACGTCGAGCGGCACCCGCGCCGTGCACACGCTGACGGATTCGATCTTGGCCACGTCTTCACTCTCCTCGTTGACCGCTTGCGCCCGAGCATCGGCGCTGCCCCGGCGGCTGTCAAGCTCGGTCATGAAATCCATACATATCTCTATCATACTGTTTAAAAATAACTTTTATTGAATCATGCGCCAGTTTTCCGGCGAGTTTCGTGAAAAAACAGACCACACTGAACCGGTGTTTCGAAAATCACGCGATTTTATTGGTGTTTTTTATGTGTAAGCGCTTAGATGGACAGTGCTGGGGAGGGGACGCTCCGCGTTCATGCCATCCCCGCCAATCAGCTGGGAGGCGACAAGGATGAAAAACTGGAAGCAATGGAGCCGTCGCGCCGCGATGCTCGCGATCGGCGCCGCCATGATGGGAACGGCCGGCCTTCACGGCACGGCCGCGGCGGACGAAGTGCATGTGCTGAACTGGAAGGGCTGGGGCACCGACGAGCCCTGGGCGGTCGAGGCGTTCGAGAAGGCCACCGGCATCAAGGTGGTGCATGACTACATCACCTCCTTCCCCGAGACCTTCACCAAGCTGCGCACCAACCCGGGCTATTACGACGTGGTGGTGCTGAACGCGGCCTTCATCAAGCAGGCGGCCGACGAAGGGCTGATCCAGCCGCTCGACACGGCGCAGCTCAAGAACTTCAACGACCTCTACCCGGATATGCGCGATTCCCCGCAGATGAATTTCGACGGCAAGGTGTGGGGCGCGGCCTGGATGTGGGGCGGCACCTCGGTCAGCTACAACACCGAGGTCTTCAAGACGCCGCCGACCTCGCTCGCGGTGCTGTGGGATCCGGCCTACAAGGGCCGCGTCTGCTGGCGCGACGATCCGGAAGATTCCGTCCGCTTCGCGGCGATGGCGAGCGGGCAAAATCCCGACGCGCCCGCGGATATGAACAAGATCCGCGACAAGCTGCGTGCGCTGAAGCCGCAGATCAAAGCCTTCTGGAAGTCGGGCGACGAGTGGCTCAAGCTCGTGGCCGCCAAGGAATGCGACCTCTCGACCGTCTGGACCAACAACACCGAGGCGGCCGCGGTGCAGGACAAGCTGCCGATCAGCTTCATCGTCGCCAAGGAAGGCGCCATCGCCTTCCGCGACGGCATGACCATGGGCAAGGATGCGCCCAATCCGAAGGGGGCGCTGGCCTTCATCGACTATATGATCAGCAAGGATTTCTATGCCGGCTGGGTCAAGGTCGGCGGCGCGCCCGTCGCGGCGAACCAGAAGGCGGTCGAGGAGCTGCCGGAAAGCTCGATGACGCGCACGATCCTGGCGACACCGGAAGCCATCGGCCGGCTCAACTTCAAGGGTCCGCTGACCGACGAGCAGCGGCAGAGCTATCTGGACCTGTGGCAGGAGACCAAGGCCTACTTCGCCGAGTGATTCGGCGCGTGACCAGACCGGGCAGGGTTGCCGAAAGGCGATCCCGCCCGGCCTCGACGGGATCAGGGCATTGAACCGATTCAAGCGGCAATGGGCCGGCTATGGCCTGACGGCGCCTTCCTATCTGTGGCTCACCGTGACGGTCTTCCTGCCGCTGCTGGTGATGTTCTATTTCAGCTTCCTGTCGCAGATGCCGCTCGGCAAGGCCGAGCCGAGCCTGACCCTCAAGCAGTACGGGCTCTTCTTCCAGAAGGACTTCTACCGCTTCCTGACCTGGCGCTCGATCCGGCTCGGGATCGACGTCACCTTCTTCTGCGTGCTGTTCGGCTATCCCGCGGCCTTGATCCTGGCGCGCTCGGTCAAGGGGCGCTGGCGCGAGGCGGTGCTGCTGCTCATCGTGCTGCCCTTCTGGAGCAACGCCCTCATCCGCATCTTCGCCTGGACCATCGTGCTGCGCGGCAACGGCGTGGTGGACCAGGCGATCCATGTCGCCTGGCCCGGCGCGCCCTCGATCGGCATCCTCTACAGCTACCCCGCGATCGTGATCGGGCTGGTCCATTCCTTCCTGCCCTACATGATCCTCACCTGCTACATCTCGCTGCAGGCGATCGACGGCTCGCTGATCGAGGCCGGACGCAGCCTCGGCGCCTCACATTTCCGCATCTTCCGGCGCATCATCCTGCCGCTCAGCCTGCCGGGCCTCCTGATCGGCGTGGTGCTGATCTTCATCCCCGTCACCGGCTCCTTCATGGAGCCGCGCATCCTGGGCGGACGCGACGGGATCATGCTGGGCACGGTGATCGAGGACCAGTTCACCGAGGTCTTCAACTGGCCCCTGGGTGCGGCGCTCTCCTTCATCCTGCTCGCGATCGTGCTGCTGATCTGCGCGCTCGCCTACCCGCTCCTCAAATCGCGGCTGAGGCTCGCCTGACCCATGCGCGCTCTTCGCTCCTCCCTCTTCACCAACGGCTATCTGGCGATCCTCCTGGGATTCATCTATCTGCCGATCCTGCTGATGATGCTGATGGCCTTCAACCAGTCGAGCAACTACACGCTCCCCTTCGAGCCCAGCCTGCAATGGTTCGAGCGGCTGCTCGGCAATGACACGCTGTGGCGGGCGGGCCGCAACAGCCTGATCTTGGCGGTCGCGAACACGGTCGTGGCGACGGCGCTGGGCACGATGACGTCCCTCGCCTTCTCGCGTTTCCGCATCCGCGGCCATGCGGTGCTGAAGATCCTGCTGTTTCCGCCGATCGCCATGCCCTGGCTGATCCTGGCGACCGCGATGCTGGTGTTCTTCTTCTATTCGGGCATCGGCCGCGGGCTGCACGCGATGCTGCTGGCCCATGTCGCGCTCTCGCTGCCCTATGTCATCGTGGTGGTGGGCGCGCGGCTCCAGAGTTTCGGCGTCGATCTCGAGGAGGCGGCCGCGACCCTGGGCGCCTCGCCCTTGCGCGTCTTCTTCAAGATCACGCTGCCGGTGATCGCCCCTGGCGTGGCGGCGGCTGCCCTCTTCGCCTTCGGCATCTCCTTCGACCAGTTCGTCACCTCCTATTTCCTGTCGCCGCCGGGCGTCACCACCCTGCCGGTCGAGATCTATGCCTCGATCCGCAAGGGCTTCACGCCCGAGATCAACGCGATCTCCACCATCATCATCATCGTCTCGATGCTGTTGCTGCTGCTGGTGTCGCGCTTCTATCGCTTCGGAGGAACCCAATGACGGACGGGCGCGCATGAGCCGGGTCGATATCCGCCATGTCAGCAAGCGCTACGGCGCGATCGTGGCGCTGGACGATGTCTCGCTCGAGCTCGCCGACGGCGAGTTCTTCGGCCTGCTCGGCCCCAGCGGCAGCGGCAAGACCACATTGCTGCGCTCGATCGCGGGCTTCATCCAGCCGGAGGGCGGCCAGATCCTGATCGACGGCCAGGATATCGGCCGCGTCTCGACCCACAAGCGCGACATCGGGATGGTGTTTCAGAACTACGCCCTCTTCCCGCATATGTCGGTCTTCGACAACATCGCCTTCGGGCTCGAATGCCGGCGCATCACCGGCTCCGAGGCGCGCAAGCGCGTGGCCGAGATCCTCGAGCTGGTGCAGCTCCCGGGCTACGAGGCCCGCCGGCCCAAGGAGCTCTCCGGCGGCCAGCAGCAGCGCGTGGCATTGGCGCGCGCCCTCGTCTCGCGCCCGCGCGTGCTGCTTCTGGACGAGCCCCTGGGCGCCCTCGACAAGAGCCTGCGCCAGCAGATGCAGGTCGAGCTGCGGCAGATCCAGCGCGAGGTCGGGATCACCACGGTGCTGGTCACGCACGACCAGGAGGAGGCGCTGACGCTCTCCGATCGCATCGCCATCTTCCGCGACGGCAAGGTGGTCCAGGTCGGCACGCCCGACGCGATCTACGAGCGGCCCCGCACGGCCTTCGCCGCGAAGTTTATGGGCGCCGCCAACTTCCTCTCCGGTGCGTCGGGCGGCATGCAAGGCGGGTTCGGCCGGGTCCGGCTCGATGACGGGCAATCCGTGCTGACGCTGGGGACGCTGCCGCCGGAAGGCAGCCGCGTCGAGCTCGCCGTGCGGCCGGAGAAATTCGCGATCCATGCCGAGGCCCCGCCGCGCGCCGTGAATGGCGAGCCGCTCAACCTGCTGCAGGGTCGCGTGCTGCAGCCGATCTATCTCGGCGCCTCCATCACCTACCGGGTCGCCGTCGGCGACGGCGAGTTCGCCGTATTCCAGCAGAACCGCGACGCGACGGCCTTGAAGCCGGGCGATCTCGTCTGGCTGAGCTGGGCCGCGCGGCATTCGACCGTGCTGCAGGGCGCCTGACGGCGCCTCGATCGCTCGCGATCGCTTCTGTCGTTCAGATCCGCAGCTCGACGATGTTGCTGCGCAGGACGCCGATCGATTCGACCTCGCATTCGATCACGTCGCCGGGCAGGCAGTAGCGTGTGGCCGCGACCAGGCCTTCGACGATCTGTCCCCGGCCGCCCAGTTCCTCGTCGGCGGACCAGGCGGTCCCTGCGGGCGTTCCGGTGATGATCACCATGCCCGGCTTGAGCGTGAAGTTCACCGAGAAGAAGTGGATCAGGTCGGCGCAGCTCCAGATCATGTTCGAGGTGTTGCTCGACTGGCGCAGCTCGCCATTGATGCGGGTCTGCAGGCGCAGCGCCTGCGGATCGCCGATCTCGTCGGCGGTGACGATCCAGGGCCCGATCGGCGCGCTCGTATCGAAGGCCTTGCCGCGCCCGAGATCGTACCAGGTGACGCCGTTCGACCGGCGGACCTGGCGGTCGCGCGCGGTCACGTCGTTGACGATGGTGTAGCCGAACACATGCTCCAGCGCCCGTTCCCGCGGGATGTGGCGGCCGGGCTTGCCCATGACGATGGCCAACTCGGTCTCGCAATCCAGCTTGCGGGTCAGGGACGGGTCGTACTGGATCGACTCCCCGGGACCGGCGACGCAGTCGGAGGTCTTGATGAAGAACTCCGGCTCCTTCCCGCTGGTGGGGGCGTTGGCCTTCTCCTGGTTATGGTCGCTGTAATTGCTGCCGGTGCAGAGGATGGTGGAGGGCCGGAGCGGCGGCGCGAGCCGGACGGAAGCGAGCGCATGGCGTGCCGTCGCCGGCGCCTGCTGGATCAGGCGTGACGCCAGCCGCAATCCCGCTTCGCCCGATCCGATGAAGGAGACCGTGTCGGCGATCAGCCGCGCCTCGCCGGGTCCCAGCAGGGACCCCGCCAGACCCGGTTCCAGGATCTCCTCGCCCAGCATGAATCCCAGGCGGACATCCCCATCGCGCCAAAAATTCACGAGCTTCATTTGAAATCACCCTCTCTGGCTGCAGCCCGGCGGCATGCGGTCGGCGCCAAGCGCAAAAGGCCGGGCGGTTCGCCAGATTGGGGTCATTTCCATCTCATTTCAATACCAATTAATGGAGAAAAGAGAGGCATATTGGTCCAGCCATCGGCCAGAAATCGGGCAGCGGGACTGGTTCCCCCGAGCGGGCGGCGTTCTTCCGGATCGGCGCGGGCGCGGGTTAAGGGGAGGTCAGCGCTTGATCATCGAGTCGCGAATGCCGACCAGATGCTTTTCCATCTCGTCCCGGGCAGCCGTGGCATTGCGCTGGCGGATCGCCTGCACGATGCGGACATGCTCGGAGAGATGATGCAGCCTCGCCTCCTCGGTGAGGGTGCGCTCCTTCAGCATGCCCCATTCGCCCGAGGTCCGGACCGACGTGATGATGTCGGCCACGGCCATGAAAAGGGGGTTCCGGCAGGCCCCGGCGATGGCCCGGTGGAGCTCGTCGTCGCAATTCTCGAACTCCCGCAGCGTCCTCGCCACCCGGGACTTGTCGACCGCCGCCTGCATCTTGTCGATCTCGACGGTACCGGCCCGCAAGGCCGACAGCTCGGCGATCTGGGGCTCGATCAGGAGCCGCAGCTCCATCAGGTCGAGCGGGCTCGCCGTCTGCAGGACGCTGAGCTGCAGCCCCGCGATATCCTCCGCGGCCAGCTTCCGTTCGGCCGGCTTTGCCGCGGCGCCGTTGGCCTTGAGGCTCACGAAGGTGCCGCGGCCGACATGGCGGCTGATCTTCCCTTCCTGCTCAAGGGCGATGAGGGTCTTCCGCACCGTGTTCCGGCCCGCCAGGAACTGGCCCGCCAGGGCGCGCTCGTTGGGCAGCTTGTCGCCGGGGCTGAGATGCCCCTTGGCGATCCCGTCCTCGATGAATCGCCGGATTTCACGCGCCGCGTCGCGCGAGCGATCGCGCAGATTGTCGAGCTTCAGAACCATGCCGGATGTTGTGCCGCCGCCTTTTGTCGAATCTCAATCATAAACCATTTCCCCACCAACCTCCATAAGCCCTCCCCTCCCGCTCAGCGCCGGCCGGCTGCCGCCAAGTGGCGCCCTTGCCGCCGAAAACCCTCTCTTTCCGGCGTCCTCCCGCCCGCGATCAGGGCGCCCTCCTTGAACCGGCTGCTCTCGAAATAGGCAGCTTTTCGTCCGGGAGCAGGCCTTTTTCGCGCCCTCAATCGTCTTTAATTGGTTCTCTATTGTGTTGACATAGGTTCCTTATTGACCCATCAATGAGTCCAAAATTGCTGCGGATAAGGTCCGGCTCCGCAGCATGGTCGCCCCAGGGTCGACCAAAACGGATCCGAATTGAGGGGAGGGAATGTCGTGGCGACCTATCAGCACCTGCTAGCGCCGTGGAAGCTTCGCACCACTGAGATCAGGAACCGGGTGGTGTTCCCGCCCACCTGCCCGACCTGGGTCTCCGACCCCTTCAGCGGCATCTTCACCGACATGGCGGTCGACTATTACGCCGAGCGCGCGAAGGGTGGCGTGGGCCTGATCATCATCGGCGGCACGCATGTGCATCCCTCGTCGCTCTCGGCGCCGCTGATGATGCCGCAGCTCTACAACGATGCGCAGATCGGGCCGCTCTCGAAGATCGCCGACGCGGTCCATGCCCATGGCTGCAAGCTCGGCATCCAGCTCTGGCATTCGGGCATGCGCGGCTACCCGACCTACAAGCAGGCGGCCGGCTTCGACCCCGACGCCACCTGGTACACGGTGAGCCCGAGCCAGGTTCCGCTCGGCGAGTTTCCCGGCGCCTCGACGCCCAAGGAGCTCGACGAAGAGGAGATCGAGGAGATCCTGTCGGCCTATCGTTCGGCCGCCGAGCGCGCGATCAAGGCCGGGCTCGACGGTGTCGAGCTCCATCTGAGCCATGGCTACCTGCCCTGGCAGTTCCTCTCGCCGCTCTACAACAAGCGCACCGACCGCTGGGGCGGGTCCTATGAGAACCGGCTGCGCTTCCCGCTCGAGGCCCTGAAGCGGATCCGCGCCGGGATCGGCCAGAAGCCCTTCCTCGGCTACCGCATCAACTCGACCTCGTTCTGGCCGGGCGATCTCGAGATCGACGATGTGCGCAAGATCGTGCCCGACATCGAAGCGAAGTCGGACATCGACTATGTGAGCGTGTCGGCGGGCGTGCACCACACCTTCATCCACACGCCCATGGAGTTCAAGGGCGGCTGGGAGAGCGGCTACGTCCGGAAGATCAAGGAAGTCACGAACAAGCCGGTCTTCCTCGTCGGCCGCATCACCATGCCCGACGTGGCCGAGGACCTGCTCGCCACGAAGAGCGCCGACGCGATCTGCCTCGCGCGCCAGCTCTTCACCGATCCGGAATGGGTGAACAAGGCGGCCGCCGGCAAGGCCGACGATATCCGCGCCTGCGTGGCCGCCAACTTCTGCTGGAAGAGCGTCAGCCGCGGCGGGCGCGTGCAATGCGTCTATAACCCCACGATCGGCCGCGAAGGGGCCTGGGGCGCCGGCACGCTCATCAAGGTCAATAACCCGAAGAAGGCGCTCGTCATCGGCGGCGGGCCCGCCGGGCTGGAATATGCGCGGGTCGCCGCCGCGCGCGGGCATCAGATCACGGTGCTGGAAGCGACCGACGAGCTTGGCGGCCATGTCAGGCTGCAGTCGCTCCTGCCTTCCCGCACCGAGTTCGGCGAGATCGCCCGCTGGCTCGGCGACCAGGCCGGCAAGAACGGCGCCGCCATCAAGACCGGCATCGCGGTGGAGGAAGAGAATCTCGACCAGATCCTGGCCGAGTACAAGCCGGACCATGTGGTCGTGGCGACCGGCTCGAAGGGCGCCGTCGACGGCTTCCAGGGCTGGACGGCCGACGGCCTGCCGGGCTGGGAAAGCGGCAACTGCCTGACCTGGGAAGAGGTCGTGACGAGCCGCGCCATGACCCCGCCGCGCTCCTTCCCCGGCCACGCCATCGTCCTCGACGATCTGGGCGACGTGGCGGGTCCGCTGACCGCCGTGGCCCTGGCGGAATCGGGATGCAAGTCGGTGACGCTGGCCACCCGCTGGCCGATGGTCGGCATGGAAACCATGCTGGACGTCTATTTCGAATGGATCATGCCGCGCGTCTACAAGGCGGGCGTGCGCATCATGGCCGACCATTTCGTCCGCAAGATCGACGGCAAGAACATCGTCCTCTTCAACGTCCATAACGAGAAGGCCGAGGTCACCCTGCCGGCCGACTGGATCGTGATGGCGACGGGCCGGCGCTCGGAGAATGCGCTCTATCCGCTTCTCAAGGCGCGCAAGATCTCGGCCGAGATGATCGGCGATGCCAATGCGCCCCGCTACACCTACGAGGCCGTCTACGAAGGCCATCGGGCGGCGCGAAAGCTCTAGTCACCGACGGATCGTCACGACGGCGAGGCCATTGCGGCCTCGCCGATGACGCCTTGGGCGTCCCGGGGATGGGTGGGTCTCGCCGTGCAACAGGTCGCCATCGTCTTGCTCAACGCGCTCACCCTGGCGGCGCTCTATTTCGTCGTCGCGAGCGGGCTGACGCTGATCTTCGGGCTGATGCGGATCGTCAACATGGCGCACGGCTCGCTGTTCCTGCTGGGCGGCTATGTCGGCTTCTCGATCTCGGACAGCTCCGGCTCCTGGGTCCTCGGTCTCCTCGGCGGTGCCATCGCCGCCGGCGCCGTCGGGCTGGCGCTCTATCAACTCCTGCTCGCGCGCTTCCAGAACCAGATGCTGCGCCAGACGCTGGTGTCGATCGGCTGCGCCATCGTCATGGCCGACCTGATGCTGGCCTTCTGGGGTGCCGAGACCTATCAGATCGAGCCGCCGGCGCTGCTGGACAGGGTCGTCCGGCTGCCCGTCGCCGGCGGCTACTCGACGCTCCGGCTCTACGTGCTGGCCTTCGCGGTCATCGTCGGCGGCCTGCTCTGGCTGCTGCTGAACCGGACGCGCCTCGGCATGATGATCCGCGCCGGGGTCGACGACCTGCAGACCTTGCGCGCGCTGGGCGTCCGGGTCCGCCTGGTCTTTCCGGTGACGGCGTTCCTGGCGGGCGCGCTCGCCGGCCTGGCCGGCGTGGTCTTCGGCACGGCCCTGTCGATCTCGCCCGGCGAGGGCATGCATTTTCTGCTGACGTCGCTGGTGGTGGTCATCGCCGGCGGCATGGGCAGCATTCCCGGCGCGGCGCTGGGCGCGATCCTGGTCGGACTGGCGGAGCAGTTCGGCGTCTTCTACCTGCCGACCTACAGCGTCATGCTCACCTTCGGGCTGATGGCGGCCGTCCTGGCCTTCCGGCCGGAAGGCCTGTTCGGCGTGAAGGCGTGACATGAAACCGCCGCGGGCCTGGATCGGCGCGATCGCCGGCGGCGCGGCCCTCCTCGTCATTCCGCTGGTCGCGAACAGCTTCTGGCTCGACCAGATCGTGACCCAGGCGCTCTGCCTCTCGCTCGTCGCCGGCAGCCTCTCCTTCCTGATCCGGTTCGGCGGCCAGGTTTCCCTGGCCCAGGTGGCGATCGTCGGCGCCGCGTCCTATGCGCTCGCCTATCTCGGCCCCAACAGCAGCGGGCTCGGGCCGCACTGGTCCCTGGCGGCGGCCATTCCGGCGGCACTTCTGGCGGCCGTCCTCGTCGCCACCCTGATCGGCATGCTGGCGGCGCGCACGCGCGGGATCTATTGCCTGATGATCACGCTCGCCATCGGCGTGACGTTCTTCTACCTGGCCCGGCAGAACTACTCGATCTTCGGCGGCTTCCGCGGGATCGCCGGCATCCGCAGGCCGGAGATCGCGGGCCTGTCCCTGGCCGGATCGGTGCCGTTCTACGCGCTCTGCGCGACGGTGGCCGTCCTGGCCTACGGCGCCATCCGGCAGTTGGGCCGCACGCCCCTGGGCGTCGCCCTCACGGCCCTCGCGACCAACCCGGACCGCGTCGAGGCGGCCGGCTACGACATCCGTTATCTCCGGATCCTGGCCTTCGCTTTGTCCGGCGTCATGGCCGGCAGCGCCGGCATCCTGCTGGCCTGGTTCCACGGGCGCATCTCGCCCGGCGCCGTCGACGTGTCGAGCATCATCCAGATCCTCGTCATCGCCGTGCTCGGCGGCATGGGAAGCCTGCCGGGCGCCCTGCTCGGCGCCGTCCTCTATCTGCTGCTCGAGAACTTCGCCATCGATCTCATCGGCGCGGAACGATTCAACTCGCTGATCGGCGGGGTGTTCCTCGTCGTCATGGTCGCATCGCCGGACGGCCTGCTCGGGCTCTCGAAACGCTCTGCGCTGCTGCGAAACGCCCTCCCGCTCGGCCCGGCAGGCAAATCCCCAAGCAGTGATCGCTCTCCGTCGCAGCCCGGTGCCGCGGCGACGGCCTCGTCCGCGAATCAAGGATCGGAGATCGCGGGGTAGAGCTCCGGTCGCCGGAGCTCCATCGGGCGCGCGGGAATGCGCGGGAGAAAGCAAACCCGGTCCATGGCGTTCAAACAGGAGGAAACGATGCGTTGGAAGATTGCAGGAATTGCCGGCCTGATGGCCGTCGCGCTGGCCACGGCGCCGCTCCCGGGCCGGGCGGACGAGCCGGACATCAAGATCGGCGTCGTGGCGACGCTGGACGGTGCCTTCGCGGTCCTGGGTCAGGACGCGGTGCGCGGCGTCGAGCTGGCGGTCGCCGAGGTCGGCGGCCAGGTGGCGGGCCGCAAGATCACCATCCTGAAGGCCTCCTCCGATGCATCGCCGGATTCGGCCATCGCGGCTGCGCGGAAGCTGGTCGAGAATGACGGCGTCGACGTGCTGGTCGGGCCCTTGTCGGGCGACGAAGGCATCGCCGTCAAGGACTATGCCAAGAACCACCCGGCCATCACTTTCGTCAACGGGACATCGGCGGCGCAGGACACGACGCTGCGGGATCCGGCGCCGAATTTCTTCCGCTTCACCAGCGACGGCGCGCAATGGATGGCGGGCCTCGGCGACTATGCCTACAAGGAAAAGAACTATCGCCGGGTGGCGATCGTCGCCGAGGACTACTCCTTCCCCTACACGCAGGTCTTCGGGTTCATGTACGAGTTCTGCGCGCTGGGCGGCCATGTGGTGACCAAGCAGTGGGTTCCCATCGGCCAGAAGGACTTCAGCTCGGTCGTCGCGGCGATCCCGCAGGATATAGACGCCGTCTACGTCGCCCTGGCGGGTGCCGATGCCGTCAACTTCCTGACGCAGATGCACCAGGGCGGCAACGACAAGCCGATGATCGCCGGCAGCTTCACCGCCGACCAGACGATCCTTTCGTCCAAGGGCCGCTTCCGCGACTATGTCCTGGGCACCCCCTCGGCGGGCGCCATTGCCGACAGCCTCGACGATCCCGACTGGAAGGCCTATGTCGCGGCTTATCGCAAGCAGTTCCCCGACGGGCTGGGCTCGCCTTCCCTCGCCGCCTATACCTACTACCTCAACACGGCCGCGCTGCTGCGGGGCCTGCAGGCGGTGAATGGCGATCTCTCCGACGGCCATCAGCAGCTGCACGCGGTGCTGAGCAAGCTCAGCTTCAAGACGCCGACCGGCGGCGAGGTCCATCTCGACGAGAACCGCCAGGCCGTGATCGACAATTTCGTCACGGAGATCGCGGCCGACAGCGACGGCAAGCTCTACAACAAGGTCATCCGCCGTGTCGTCGGCGTGAACCAGACCCTGGGCATGGATCGCGAGAAGTTCCTGGCGCTGGGCCAGGTCAGCCGCGACAACCCCTCCTGCCCGTGAGCGCAACGATGCCCAACCCCGCTTCCGGTTTCCAGGGCGACCCTGTCGCCCTGGAATTCCGGGGCGTGGGCAAGTCTTTCGGTGCGCTGGCCGCACTCGAGGCCATCGACCTTGCGATCCAAAAGGGCGAGCGGCACGGCCTGATCGGCGCCAACGGAGCCGGCAAGACGACCCTGTTCGGGATCGCAGCCGGTGCCCTCAGCCAGAGCGCCGGCGAGGTGCGCTTCTTAGGCCAGGATCTCGCCGGCAAACGGCCTTTCGAGCGGGTTCGCATGGGCATGCGGCGGACGTTCCAGAGCTCGAACATCGTCCATGAGCTCTCGGTGAGGGACAACGTCGCCTTGTCGGCCGTGGGCATCACGCCGGCCCGTCATTCGCTCGGGACCGCAGCCCTGAAGAAGGCGAGATCGCAGGCCGACGATCTGCTGGCACGGGTCCAGCTCGAGGCCCGCGCCGGGGATCTGGCGCGGGAGCTCTCGCATGGCGAGATGAGGCAGCTCGAGATCGCCTGCGCGCTCACCGGAACGCCCCGCCTGCTTCTTCTCGACGAGCCGGCTGCAGGGCTGTCCGTCGCGGAAAGAAAGCGGCTGCGCACGGTGCTGGCCGAGCTCGATGCCGGGCTGACCATGGTCATGATCGAGCACGACATGGAATTCACCATGAGCGTCGTGAGTCGCGTGACCCTGTTGCATAACGGTCGGATCGTCACGCAGGGAACCTCGGAAGAGATGGCCAGGGATCCCAGCGTTCGCGCGGTGTATCTGGGACGGCAGCATGACAGCGGCAAGCATCCTCAAAATTGACGACCTCCGCGTCCGCTTCGGCACGGCCACGATCCTCGATGGCCTCAGTTTCGCTTGCGGTCGGGAACCGCTCGCCATCGTCGGGCGCAACGGCGTCGGCAAGACGACGCTCTGCAGGACCATCATGGGCCTGGTGCAGAGCCAGGCCGGCTCCATCGCCTGGCAAGGAAGGTCCCTCACGCGGCTTGCGCCCGAGGACGTCGCCCGCAGCGGCATCGGCTATGTCCCGCAGGGCCGGCATATCTTCCGCTCGCTGAGCGTCGAGGAAAACCTGACCGTGGTCGCTGCGGGCAGGCGGGGCCCTTACACCCTGCAACGGGTCTGGGAGAAGTTCCCCCGCCTCTGGGAACGGCGGCGCAACCGCGGCGACCAGCTTTCCGGCGGCGAGCAGCAGATGCTGGCGATCGCCCGGGCGCTGCGCACCGGACCTCGGATCCTGATCATGGACGAGCCGACGGAGGGCGTGGCGCCGATCGTGGTGGATCAGCTCATCCGCCTGTTCCAGGAACTGGTGAAGGAAGATGTCGGCGTGCTGCTGATCGAGCAGAACCTGATGGTGGCCGCCGCGGTCGCCCGCAACGCCCTGATCATCGTCAATGGCCGTGTGGCCGCCACGGTCGACACGGACCGCCTGATCCGAGACGGAACCCTGCAGCGGCAGCTGCTCGGCATCGAGGGGGCGTAGCCCGGCCTCACCCCGCCGCGCGCAGGTTCCGGATCGGCCGTCCCGGCACGACGGCCTGCGCGGCGGCGATGATCGCCTGCGCGTCGATGCCATAGTGGCGGTAGAGATCGGGGATGGAGCCGGTCTGGCCGAAATGCTCGACGCCCAGCGAGCGCGTGCGATGGCCCATGACGGCGCCGAGCCAGGCCAGCGTCGCGGGATGGCCGTCGAGAACCGTGACCAGGCCGCAATGGGACGGCACCTCGCGCAGCAGCCGCTCGATATGGCTGCTGGCATGGACGAGGCCATGCTCGCGGGCGCGGCTCGCCGCCGTCCAGCCGGCATTGAGGCGGTCGGCCGAGGTCACGGCGAGAAGCCCGACATCGCGGCGGTCCTCGGCCATGAGGCCGATGGCCTCGATCGCCTCGGGCGCCACGGCGCCGGTATAGGCGATGACCACTTGCGCGTTGGGCCCGGGCTTCCGCATCCAATAGGCGCCGTTGATGATATCCTCGGCGAGCGCGGGCTCGATCCGGCGCTGCGGCTGCTCGAGGGTGCGGGTCGAGAGCCGCAGATAGACCGAGCCGCCGACCTTGTCGCGCAGCCAGCTCCCCTCTTCCGGCTCGGCCTCGCCCGCGCGCTGGATATAGTCGAAGGACCAGCGCAGGATGGTTGCGAGCTCGTCGACGAAGGCCGGCTCGAAGCTCGCGAGCCCGTCCTGCGCCATACCGATGAGCGGTGTGGCGATCGATTGGTGCGCGCCGCCCTCGGGCGCCAGGGTCACGCCGGAGGGTGTGGCCGCGAGGATGAAGCGGGCATCCTGGTAGCAGGCATAGTTGAGCGCATCGAGGCCGCGCTCGATGAAGGGATCGTAGACCGTGCCGATCGGCAGCAACCGCTCGCCGAAGATCGAGTGCGACAGCCCGAGCGCCGAAAGCAGGATGAAAAGGTTCATCTCCGCGATGCCCAGCTCGATATGCTGGCCCTGCGGCGAGAAGGTCCAGTTGTAGGTCGAGGGGATGCGCTCGTCGCGGAAGAGGTCGGCCATCGCCTCGCGCGCGAAGAGCCCGCGGCGATTGACCCAGGCGCCCAGATTGGTCGAGACCGTGACGTCCGGCGAGGTGGTGACGATGCGCCGCGCCAGCTCCGTCTCGCCCTTGGCGACCTCGTGCAGCAGCAGGCCGAAGCCCTGCTGGGTGGACATCGCGGGCTGCGCCGTGATCTCGAGCCGGTCGGGGGTCGGCACCATCGGCGCCCGGTAGCGCCGCGGGCCCGCCTGGTTGAACGGCACCGCAGCCAGGAAGGCCTCGAGGCTCTCCACCGGCAGATCGAGCCCTTCGAAGAGCTCCCATTCCTGCCCCTCGCGGATCCGCATCGCCTGGCGGAACTGCTCCATCTGCGCCGGGGTCATGAGGCCGGCGTGATTGTCCTTGTGGCCGGCGAGCGGCAGGCCGAAGCCCTTGATGGTGTAGGCGATGAAGCAGACCGGCCGGTCATGCGTCCGCGCCGCCTCGAAGGCCTCGAGCAGCGAGGGCAGATCGTGGCCGCCCAGATTGCCCATCAGCCGCGCGAGTTCCTCGTCGGAACGCCGCTCGATCAGCCGCAACACCGCTCCCTGGTCGCCCAGGTCGTTGAGCAGCCGCTTGCGCCAGGCGGCCCCGCCCTGGAAGGCCAGCGCCGAATAGAGCTGGTTCGGGCAGGCATCGATCCAGTCCTTGAGCTTCTCGCCGCCGGGCTCGGCGAAGGCCGCCTGCTGCAGCGTTCCATGCTTGAGGATGACGACGTCCCAGCCGAAATTGCGGAACATCGCCTCGAACTTGGCCCAGAGCCCCTCGCGCACCACCGCGTCGAGGCTCTGGCGGTTGTAATCGACGACCCACCAGGTGTTGCGGAGGCCCTGCTTCCAGCCTTCGAGCAGCGCCTCGAAGATGTTGCCCTCGTCCATCTCGGCATCGCCGATGAGGGCCACCATGCGCCCCTCCGGCCGTTCCCGGCCCCAGCCCTTGGCGCGCACATAGTCCTGCACCAGCGACGAGAACAGGGTCTGCGCCACGCCGAGCCCGACCGAGCCCGTCGAGAAATCCACGTCGTCGCTGTCCTTGGTGCGCGACGGATAGGATTGGGCGCCCTTGTAGCCGCGAAAATTCTCGAGCTTCTCGCGGACCTGATTGCCCAGCAGATACTGGATCGCATGGAAGACGGGGCTCGCATGCGGCTTGACCGCGACCCGGTCCTCCGGGCGCAGCGCCGCGAAATAGAGCGCCGTCATGATGGTGGCGAGCGAGGCCGAGGAGGCCTGGTGGCCCCCGACCTTGAGCCCGTCGTCATGCGCGCGCAGATGGTTGGCGTTGTGGATGGTCCAGGTCGCGAGCCACAGCACCTTGCGCTCGAGCGCGGCCAGAACCGGCAGGCGGGCACCCGTCATGAGCATGTCCCTCCGAGGCGCCCAGCATAGGCGCGGGTCGCTGGCGATAGCAGCCAAACCTCCGCGACATTGGGGATAATATTGGCTATATTCACCAATATATGGCGGTGAACAGAGGAAATCGGCCAATGCGCGCCATCGACGAGATCGACCGGAAGATCATCGCCGCCGTGCAGAATGACGGCCGGATCACGACCCAGGACCTCGCCCAGAAAGTCGGGCTGTCGCCCTCGCCCTGCGCGCGGCGCGTCCGGCTGCTCGAGGAGGACGGGGTGATCAAGGGCTACACGGCGGTGATCGACCAGAAGAAGGTCGGGTTGCCCATCAGCGCCTTCGCCTCGATCAAGCTGGAGCGCCAGCGCGAGGAGGATCTGGACCGTTTCGGCAAGGCCGTCGCGCGCTGGCCCGAGGTCGTCGACTGCTATCTCATGACCGGTCGCCAGGACTATCTGATGCGCATCGTCGTGCGCGATCTCGAGGCCTATGAGCGTTTCCTCAAGGACAAGCTCACGCGTCTCGACAATGTCGCCTCGATCGAGACGAGCTTCGCGCTGGGCCAGGTCAAGCGCTCGGACGTGCTGCCGCTGAGCTAGAGCGTTTTCCGGCGAAGTGGACGCCGGTTCGCCGTAGAAAATGCGACCCACCCTACGAATCTAGAGCATTGTCCGATCCATCTTGATCGGACAATGCTCTAGGACCGGATCGCGGGGCTGCCGGCCATCTGCTCCGGCTCGGCGGTCCGCAGCAGCTCCTCCACCGCGGCACAGGTCGTGACCTTGGCCACGTTGCGGATCGCGAAATCGATCGAGGCCTTCTGCCAGGAATCGTCGATCGTCGAGCAGCCGTCCTGCGGCATCACCACGACATAACCCTTGTCGGCCCCGACCCGGGCGGTGTGCTCGACCGACATGTTGGTCCAGGCGCCGGTGTTGATGATGGTGTCGCGGTTCAAGGATTTGAGGATGGTCTCGAGCCGCGTGCCCTCCCAGGCGCTCATGCGCATCTTCTCGACGATGAAATCGCCGGGCTTGGGCTCGAGCCCGGCAGCCGGGGCGGCACCCCAGCTCCCACGCACGAGAGCGGCGCTCGACCGGATGCCCTGGAAGATGGGCGCATTGAGAGTCAGACCGGCCGCACCGGGCTCGACCACGAACCAGACATGGATCACCGGAACGCCGGCCGAGCGGCAGGCCTGGGCCAGGCGCCGGACATTCTCGACGATGTTCTGCCTGGCCGCATGGGCCGGCGCGCCGGAGCTGGCGAAGGCACCGCCCTCGGTGATCACGTCGTTCTGCAGGTCCTGGATGATGAGGACCGCGCGCGACGGATCGAGCAACGGCCCTTCGATCGACGCCGTCGGACGCGCGGCAGGCCGCGGCTCCACAGGCTTCGCGGCCGGCGCCCGGTGTGCCCGCATGAAGGGTTCGAGATGCGGGCCCACGCGCGTGCGCACCGTGTAGACGGACGTGCTGGCCGCGAGGAACAGGGTGCGGAAATCGGCGCCGCCCCAATGCAGGTTGCCCACCACCTCTGGCACCGCGATGCGGCCGAGCAACGTGCCGGTGGGCGCGAAGACCCAGATGCCGCCGGGGCCCGTGCACCAGATATTGCCGCGCTCGTCGCATTTCATCCCGTCGGGGATGCCCGGCTCCTGGCGCGACAGGAGCCCGTCGGCGAAGATCCGGCCGCGCCGCAGCGTGCCGTCCGGCGCCACGTCATAGACCCGGATCACCCCGCGCTCGGAATCGTTGATATAGAGCAGCCGTTCGTCGGGCGAGAAGCAGAGCCCGTTCGGCATGGCGAAGTCGTAGCGCGGCACGACGAGCTGGGGGCCCCCGCCACCCGGCGGCAGCCGGAACACGCCTTGCCAGCCCAGCTCCCGCCGCCGCTCCACGCCATAGACCGGCATGCGGCCGTACCAGGGATCGCTGAAATAGATCGAGCCGTCGGAACGCACGCAGACATCGTTGGGGCTGTTGAGCTCCTGCCCTTCGAAATGCGAGGCCAGCACCTCGCGCCCGCCGTCCGGCGTCTCGCGGATCAGCGAGGAGGTCGCGTGCTCGCAGACGATGAGGTTGAGGTCGGCATCGTAGGTCATGCCGTTGCATTTGTTGGCCGGCCGGCGCACCTCCTGGACACCGCGATCGGCATCCCAGCGCCGGCGCACATCGCCGGGCATGTCCGAGAACAGCAGGTAATGCTCGGTCGGGTGCCAGATCGGCCCCTCGGTGAACTTGAAGCCGGTGGCGAGGCTGCGGACCGGCTCGTTGCGGTCGATCAGCGCCTCGAACTCGGGCGCCATGACGCGGTAGGACATCGCCTTCCCTCCTCTCTACCGGCCGCTCACGCGCCCTCCGACGAGCCGCCGGCATCCTTGGAGGGAGCCCGCCGCTCGACATCCTTGCGGATCGATTCGAGATCGCGCGCCTCGCGGATCAACCCGCCCATCTTGGCGATGCTGCCGCCCTCGAAACCGATCTCCTTGAGGATGCCGTCGAGCATGGGCGCCTGGACGCGGTAGCGCAGGGCCGAATCGATCACCTCGTCGGTCAGGCTGCCATTGGGCTCGCCGCCACCGCGCCCGCTGCCCGTGAGACCGTCGAACTGCACGATGCGGATGCCGTCGATCTTCTCCATCGGCCGCACGCTCTCGCGGATGATGCCCTCGGCATGCTCGAGGAGTTGCTTGCGGTAGAGAGAAATGCGGGCGTTGTCGCTCAGCACGTTCTCGGCCTCGTTCACCAGGCGCTGGGCCTCGGCCACGATCTGCGAGCGGAACTGCTCGGCCGCGGCCAGGATGCGCGTCTGCTCGGCCTCCTTCTCGGCGATGACGACCTCCGCCTGCCGGCGGCGGTTGACGGATTCGATCTCGCGCACGGTCGAGACGTTTTCCTCCGCCTGCGCCGCTTGCGCATGCGCCGCCTCGGCCTTGACCTGGGCGGCATAGCGCTCGAGCGACTTCATATGGATCGCAGCCTGGCGCTCGATATCGGCCTCCTCGACGCTGCGCTCGCGGCCGATCTCGAGCCGGTGCAGCTCGAGCTCGCGGCCGATGCGGGCCTCGTCGAGCGAGCGCTCCGAGGACAATCGCGCCGTCTCGGTCGTCAGCCGCGCCTCGATACGCGACTGGTCGAGGTTGCGGGACCGTTCGATATCGATGCGCTCGGACTCCAGCTCCTTGGCGATCCGGGCGCGGGTCAGGGACAGGTCGCGTTCGATCCGGACCCGCTCCGTCTCTTCATGGGCCGCGATCTCGGCCTGCTGGGCGAGCGCCTCCTGGGCGGCGCGGTCGCGCGCCACCTCGGCGCGCTGTTCGGCCCGGCGCACCTCGACTTCGCGCTGCTGCGCGAGCCGCGCCATCTCGGCCTCCTGCTCGATATCGAGCGCCCGCTTCTCGGCCTCGAGATTGCGCAGGCGGATCTGGATCATGGTCTCCTGCTCGATATCGTTGCGCAGCTTGCGGCGCGCCTCGGTCTCCTGGATCAGGTTGGTCAAGCCCTCGGCGTCGAACCGGTTGGCCGGGTTGAAGAAGCCGAGCTCGGTCTGGTCGAGCCCGATGATCGCCACAGTCTCGAGCTCGAGGCCGTTCTGGGCCAGCGCGTCGGTCATGGTGGTGCGGACGCGCTGGATATAGTCGCCACGCTTCTCGTGCATCTCTTCCATGGTCATGGCGGCGGCCGCGATGCGCAGCGCCGAGACCAGCTTGCCGTCGAGGAGCGCGTTCAGCCGCTCGGGCTCGAGCGTGCGCCGGCCCAGCGTCGAGGCCGCGGCCGCCACCGCGCGCTTGTCGGACGAGACCCGGACATAGAAATCGGCCTCGATATCGACCCGCATCCGGTCCTTGGTGATGAGCGCCTCCTCGTTCTCGCGTGCCGCGCGGAGCTGCAGCACGTTCATGTTGACGTCGGTCACCTGATGCAGGATCGGGATGACGAAGGCGCCGCCGTCGATCACCACCCGCTCGCCGCCGAAGCCGGTGCGCACGAAGGCGACCTCCTTCGAGGAGCGCCGGTAGAGCCAGTTGAGCAGATAGACCACGATCGCGACGACCACGATCGCGGCGATCAGCCACGAGACGATTGAACCGATCAGCTCGCCACTCATGCTCCCTCCCGAACCGGCTTCGCTCCCCCGCAGCACCGGCAGCCCGGCGCCCGCAAGGGAACGATGCCTGCGAATGTCCCGGCGGTGCCCGCGATCCCCAGCATCGCTAGCCCACCGCCCGCCTGGTGGCGGTCCTTCTTCCTTCGATCGCCGTGAACGCCTCGACCGCTGCTGCGGCGAAGCCGGCCTCGTTGATGTGATACGGCAGCCGCCGGACCTGCCGATCCGATCCCGGGTGGACCGTGCTCTCGATCGCCGCGAACAGGGCGCGGTCGGCCTCCGGATCGTGGAAGGGCTGACCCGGCGCATCGAGCGCGGAAAGCCCGCCTTCCGGCAGCAGGAACAGCATCGGCCCCGTCATCCGGTTGAGGCGCTCGCCGATCCAGCAGCCGAGAACGGCGCCGTCGGCGGCATTGAGGCGCATCAGGCTCAAGCCCGGCGCCAGGCGATGGAGATTGCGATGGCGGAAGCGCGTCGGTACGGAATCGATCGCGCCGAAGGCGGCGGCATCGAGGCCGCCGCAACTGCCGACATAAGGCAGGCCCGACCGCGCGAGGGAACGGAAACGATCCTCGATCTCGCGCTCCTCGCCGCCGGCAACGAGCGGTGCCACATCGCCGGTGGCGATATCGAGCAGGCCGGCGAGCCGCCCCTCCTCGGCCAGCCGCGCCATCGCCCGCCCGCCACCGCCCATCGCATCGAACAGCACGCTGTCGTGATCGGGCTCCAATTGCCGCCGGACGCGATCGGCGCCGGCACGTGTCGTCGGTGTCAGGGTCAGGCCGATCGCCGGCGGCGGGCGCCGGGCCTCGGGGCGCGCCGCACCGCCGGCCTTGCGTCCCTTGACCATGCCGGCGAAGGCGCGGGCCCCGTTGCCGAGAACGTCGCGGGTCACCGCATTGACGCTGTCGAGATGGGCCACAGAATGCAGCAGCGTGACGTCGGTGGCACCGCTGTCGGCCAGGCTGTCCGGTGCCGCGCTGGTGATCAGGAGCTTGGGCAGGCCGATGGGCAACGCCCGCATTCCCTCCGTCGCGATCCCCGCCACCGCATGGCCGCCGGCAACGATCACGCCGGCGATGCCCTGCTGGGTTTGGAGCCAGACGCGGAAGGCCTCGGCCATGGCATCGGCGGCCTGGGCCTCGTCGGCGACGAAGACGGCGGCCGAGCCTCGTGGGTGATGGATCGCAATCTGGTTCGCCGTCACGTCGCAGGCGAAGGCCCGCCCCCGCGCCGAGAGATCCGCGAGGCGGACCTGGATTCCCTGGTCGCGCAGGATCTCGCGCAGATGGCGCAACGCCGCCTCGTGCCGGTCGAGCGCGCCGGCGAGAATGACATTCTCCGATCCGGCCGCCGGACGGCGCAGCTCCATCAGCCGGGCGCTGCCGGGGGCGCTCGCCGGTATCGACGGTCCCGCCTTTGCCGCCGGGCCCGCGCGTCTCTTATCCCGGCGTTCCGGCAGAGCCGTGGCCGGCGGAACGGCCTCCGCCTCCAACGGAGCCCCGGCCGGCTCGGTCTCGGGCTCCGGCGCCAGATCCTCGTCATGGGCATGCTGGCCCACGCCCAGGAGGCGCTGCTGCAGCAGCCGGTCGGCTGCCAGCGCCTTGGCATCGACGATGCGGTTGATGCGGCCATTGACCATGATGGCCACGCGTTCCGACACGGCGGTGGCAATGCCGATATTCTGCTCGATCAGCAGCACCGAGATCTCGCCCTGGCGGGCGAGCCCGATCAGCATGTCGCGGACCTGCTGGACGATGACGGGCGCCAGCCCCTCGGTCGGCTCGTCCATGACCAGGAGGCGCGGGTTCAGCAGCAGGGCGCGCGAGATCGCCAGCATCTGCTGCTCGCCGCCCGAAAGCTGCGCACCGCCGTGTTGGCGGCGCTCGGCCAGCCGCGGGAAGGTGTCGTAGATGCGCTCGATCGACCAGGCCTGCGGCTTCGCGACCTTGCTCAGGCGCAGATGCTCGTCGACCGTCAGGCTCGGCCAGAGCCGGCGGCCTTGCGGCACATAGCCGATCCCCTTGCGCGCGATCTGCGCCGCGGACTGGCCGATCAGTTCCTCGCCGGCGAACCGGACCGACCCGCTCGTGGTTTTGACGATCCCCATGATCGCCTTGCAGAGCGTGGTCTTGCCCATGCCGTTGCGGCCGACCACCGCCAGCACGCCCGAGCGCAGGCTCAGATTGACGCCCTGGAGCGCGTGGGACTGCCCGTAATGGACGTTGAGGCCGCTGACCTGAAGGATCGGCGCCGCGGTGCCGGCGGGAAGCGGACGGTCAGCCATCCTCGCCTCCCAGATAGAGCTCCTGGACCTCCTCGTCCGCCTCGATCTCGCGCGGAGCGCCTTCCTTGAAGATCCGCCCGTCATGCATCACCGTCACGCTCTCGGCGACGCGCAGCGCCACATCCATGTCGTGCTCGATGATGATGAAGCCGATATGGGCCGGCAGCGAGGTCAGGATCGCCACCAGGTCCTGGCGTTCCGCCGGCGAAAGGCCGGCCGCGGGCTCGTCGAACAGGATGAGGCGCGGCGCCCCCGCCAGGGCCATCGCGATCTCGAGCTGGCGCTGCTGGCCATGGCTCAGATCGGCCACGATCTTGTCCTTGGCCGATGTCAGATGTACCGCCTCGACCAGCTTCTCGGCCGCCGCGATCAGCACGTCGTCGCGCCGCGACGGGAAGAACGAGAAGCGCTGGCGCGATACGCCGCGGCAGGCCAGATGCACGTTCTCCCGCACCGTCAGCTTCTTGAACAGGAGCGAGGTCTGGTAGGTGCGCCGCAAGCCGCGCCGCACGCGCTCCTGGGGCGGAAACTCGGTCACGTCCTCGCCGAAAAAGCGGATGGTGCCGGACGTCGGCAGGAAATCGCCGGTGATGCAGTTGAAGAGCGTGGTCTTGCCGGCGCCGTTCGACCCCAGCACCGCGCGCCGCTCGCCGGGCCTGACCGAGAGCGAGACGTTGGAGAGCGCCGCCAGCGCGCCGAACATGCGCGTCACCATCTCCAGGTCGAGCGCGTTCTCGAGGCCCCGGGCGAAGGCTTCAGGTTCGGCTTGCATGACGGCGTCCATCGGTCGCGATCCGCCGGCGCTCAACGCCGCGGGCGCAGGATCGAGCCGCGCCAGCGCTGCCACAGGCCGATGACCCCGTCCGGGGAGAAGGCGACGATGGCGAGGAAGCCGACCCCGACCAGCAGGTTGAAGCGCAGGCTGGTGAAGCCCAGCAGATGGAACAGGTCGATCGCGAAGGTGCGCAGCAGGATGAAGACCAAGGCACCGATATAGGGCCCGATCGGATGGCCGAGGCCGCCCACGACCGCGATCACCAGGATGTCGATGGCGGCATTGACCGATGCGGTTCCCGGCGAGATCTGGCCGTTGAACCAGACCACCAGGATGCCGGCGACGGCGGCGATGAAGGAGGCATAGGCGAAGGCCAGGATGCGCAGCAGCGGGACGCTGAATCCCAGCGACGCCATGCGCCGCGGATCGTCGCGCACGCCCTTGACCGCGAGGCAGAAGGTCGAGCGCGAAAGGAACCGGGTGAGCCCGAAAGCCGCCGCCGCCACGCCCAGCGAGAGGTAGTAGAAAGGCGTGGGCCGGTGCCAGTCGACCCCCAGCACCTGCGGCGGCAGGACCGAATTGAACCCGCGCTGGCCGTTGAAGACCTCGAGATTCTGGTTGCAGAAGTAGTAGAACGCCGCCGCGATCGCGAGGGTGATCATGATCATGTAGATGCCCTGCGTGCGGATCGCAATGATGCCGACGAGGGTGCCGAAGACGGTGGCGGCCAGGATGGCGACCGGCACGAAGGCCCACCAGGGCCAGCCGAGACTGATATCGGCGTACGCGCTCGAGCCCAGGATCGCCACCAGATAGCCCGACAGGCCCGCCGTGGTCATCTGTGCCAGCGACACCATCCCGCCATAGCCGGCGAGGAACATGAAGCTCATGCCGATCGTACCGAAGACGAAGGTCCAGCCGAAGATCTGGTACTGGAAGAAGTCGTCGGCGAAGACCGGCATGACCAGAAGGACGAGGGCCGTCAGCCAGGCACCCGGGCGGATGCCGGCGATGCCCTGCTCGATCCGTCCCAGCCGCTGGGGCCGTGTCCGGCGCGAAGGCAGCGCGATGGGGTTGGGAGCCGTGGTCTCGCTCATCGCCGCCCCATGATTCCCTGCGGCCGGATGGCGAGCACCGCGACCATGATCACGAAGGTGACGAGGACCGCATAGGTCGAGGCATAGACCGAGCCAAGTTGCTCGGCGAGACCGACCAGCAGCGCGCCGATGGCGGCGCCTGTGATGCTGCCCATGCCGCCCACGATCACCACCACGAGCGACGCCAGCAGGAAGCGCGCATCCTCACCGGGCGCCAGCGACTGCAACGTGCCGCCGACGACACCGGCGATCCCGGTGAGGCCGGCACCGAAGGCGAAGACGGCGATGAAGAGGATCTGCACGCGAGCCCCGGTCGCCGCCAGCATGGTGCTGTCATCGACGCCGGCGCGGATCATCATCCCGACCTTGGTGCGATTGATCAGGAGCCAGAGCCCGATGCCGAGCGCCACCGAGGCCGCCAGCACGATCAGTCGGATGAAGGAATAGGAGAGATAGATCACCTCGCCCGAACTGTTCACGGCGGTGGCGAAGGGCAGCTCGACGGCGCCCTTCGACCAGGAGGGCGCCAACACCTGATAGAAGCCACCGCCCCAGATCCAGAGCATGATATCGGCGACGCAGAGCCCGACGCCGATGGTCATCAGCACCTGCCGCAGCTCCTGGCCCTCGAGGCGGCGGAACACCGTCACCTGCAGCAGCGCACCCGCCACCGCCATCGTGACGAAGGCCGCGAAGATGCTGAGCAGCCAGGAACCGGTAGCGTCCTGGACCGCATAGCCGATATAGCCGCCGAATAGATAGAGCGTACCGTGCGCCAGGTTGACGTTCTTCATCAGCCCGAAGATCAACGAGAAGCCGCAGGCGACCAGGAAATAGAGACTCCCCAGCGTGAGGCCGTTCAGCACCGCGCTGACGAAGACCTTCTTCTTGCCGAACACGGCCTCGAAGCCCGGCGGCCAGACGGCGAGGAACAGCCAGGCGAGCGCCAGCAGCAGGACGAGCAGCAGCAGGAGGCGGTAGGGGTGACGCCGCGCCGATTGCTGCCATGTCGCTGCCATGCTCATCGCGAACTCCGGGGCCCGAGGCCGTCAGCCACGAGATTCGGGAGCCAGAGTAAGGGAGTATGGAGAGCGGGCTATAGCAAGGCGTCTGATTTCATGGGGCTTCCGGCCCCGGGGCCGTGTTCCCGGCTCAATGCACCAGATGGCCGACCCGGCGGTAGTCGGTCGGCGCCATGCCGGTATTGAGGCAGAAGAAGCGGGAGAAGCTGCTCTGCGAGGAGAAGCCCAGATCGAAGCCGATATCGGCGATCTTCTTCTCGCTCTGCACCAGATCGACGAAGGCCCGCTCGATCCGCATCGTGTTCCAGAACAGCTTGGGCGGCAGCCCGACCTGCGAATGGAACAGCTTGAAGAAATGCGGCCGCGAAAGCCCCGCCTCCGAGGCCACCTGGCTCATGTCGATATCGGCATCGAGGCAGTCGGACAGGAGCCGGATCGATTTGCGGACGCGGAAATCGTTCACCCCCAGCCTGAGCTCGAGCGGCTGGGGCTGCGGCAGATGCAGGTGGGAGCTGTAGCGGCAGGCTTCCGCGAGCTCGTAGAGCATGGCCTCGATGGTCTCGTCCTCCGAGCCGCTCAAGACCTTGCCCACCACATGCTTCACCAGGAGCGCGATCTCGGGCGTGATCCGGAACTCGCGCCGGCCGAAATTCAACGCGTCATAGGCGCCGGGCCGGTGGCCGGTGAACCAGGGCTCGCGGATATAGAGCACCAGCGCATACTGCCCGACCGCCGGAACTTCCGGGATGTAGGTATGGACTTCCCAGGGATTGACCGCCACGCCGGTCGTCGGGCCGACGATATGGTCCTTGTCCTTGATCCGGACGCGCGAATTGGCCCCGCTCACGTGAAAGAGCAGATGCCCTTCCCGATGCGCATGGGCGATGAGGGTCCGATCGATGTGGTACAACACGACCCGCCCGAAGGGGCCGTGAATGATGGAGACTGCCTTGCTCATCCCTGGTTCCTCCCGCGCCCTCTTGATCGGGGCATTGCTTACCCTCTGAAGTTGAGGGGATTTTGAGACCACCAGCGGCTACAACTATGCCGAACAACCGGTGCCGGGCAAGCCATGGACCGGCTCTTCGGAAAAGAAAAATACTCCATGTATCGCCCTAGCCCCGGTGAGGAGAACCGCGCCCACGGCCCCCGAGGCCTTCCTCACGCTCCCCCTAGACCCTTCGCTCCTCGAATCCGCCGGCCCGCACCAGCATGGCCGCATAATCCCCCTCGCTGACCGCGACGGGGTTGGTCGCCGTGTTGGGATCCCGGAAGGCACGGCGCGCCAGCCTGGGCAGCATCTGCCGGTCGACGCCGAGTTCCGCCAGCGAATCCGGCAAGGCAAGGCGTTGTGCGAGCTGCCGGAAATAGACCGATAGATTGATATCGAAGGGCAACGAGAGCAGATCGGTCAGGCGCATGCCGGCGGGGTGCGGATCCCCGGCGTTGAAATCGAGCACGACGGGCAGCACCACGGCGCTGACGGCACCGGGCTCGATCACGCAGCTGACGAGCCCGGCGATGGCGTTGCCGATGGCGCGCGCGGCCCCCATGCCCTTCGAGGCCGCGAGCATCGCCTCGATCGCGGCCCCCATGAGCAGGGTCCCGCCCGGCGGCGGATGTCCCGCAGCCGCCTGTTCCAGATAGACGATGCTGCGCCGCACCGCCGCGAGCGCCAGCGCTTCGGCCGGCGGATTCTCGCCGCGCGCCATATAGGCCTCGACGCCCCCGGCCGCGATATGCATGCCGACGGCGATCCCCTGGGCGCAAGACATCTCCGCGATGAAATCCGGATCGCAGACCGACGCATCCGGCACGAAATCCGCATCGAACATGGCCGAGACCTCGCCATCGTCGGTCGGCACCGTGATGGTCGGCCCCAGCGCCGCGATGGCACCGGCATCGACCGGAACGGCGATCAGGTAGGGCGCATGGTCGGCGGATTCGGGCCGCGCGGCCTTGCCGGCCAGCGCGGGCAGCTCGGGGATCAGCGTGCCGCGGGCCACGACCTTGGCTCGGTTGATCAGGCCCTCATGCCCGATGGCGAGCAGCGTGTCGCAACCCTCGAGCCGGATCAGCTCTCGAACCTCGGCAACGCTGGGCGCGCCTTCCGCCGCTGCGCCGCCTTGGTCGGAAAGCAGGAGCACGTCGATATCGGCGGGAAGGATGCCTTTCAGCCGCTCGAGCGGACCGCCGGCGGCGGCCGGATCGGCGAGGATCACGAAGCGGCGAAGATCGTGCCGGCGGATTTCGGCATGGAGCGCAGTGCCGAGGGCGCCGCGGCCGAAGTGAATGCGGTTGGCTTGGAAGACCAGCGACATTCGGTGACCCCGACGGCCGGCGCCGCGCGAGAACCCATCAGGAAGGCGCCGGCGCTCCGCGGGGAGCGGGTCCCCACGGAGCACCGGCCTCGATCGTCATTTGTATTTCTTGCACTCCGGTACGTCGCGCGAGGGCGCGCCGATGGTGGCGAACACGGCCGGATCGATGCCGAGTTGCTGGTTCACGTTCTCGACGACCTTCACGACCTTGGTGGCCAGGTTGCCGTCTGGCCCTTCGACCACCTCGGTGACGAAGTTGGTGACGATGCCCTGGCGGTTGTCGTCGAGATGGAGCTTGCCGTTGGGCGCGTCCAGCGTCAGTGCCTTGAGACCATCGCGGAACTTCTTCTGCCCGTCGGAGAGATCGCCGTTGATCTGGTTCAGGACGGTGAAGGCGGCCATGATCGAGTCATAGTAAGTCGTTGCGCTGGCCGAGGGGATCGGGAAGCGCTGGTCCGGCGGGAAAGCGTCCTGGTAGGCCTTCACATAGGCCTGCCACTTCGGATCGTCCCAGGTGTCGGCCTGGACGCCCGCGGAGACCGTACCGATCAGCGCATTCTTGGCCTCGCCCTTGGCCGAGAGCACGGTCTGGTCGACCATGATGGCGCCGCCGACGATCTTGGCCTTGCCGCCTGCTTCCACGTACTGCGTGACAAAGTTCACGGCATCGGCACCGCCCAGCGCCACGAAGATCGCGTCCACATCGTCAGGCAGGGCCGTGATGATCGAGGAATAGTCCTTGGTGCCGAGCGGCGGCCAGAAGCGCTGGGTCACCTCGCCGCCGGCGCTGCAATACTCGACCACCAGGCCGAACTCCTGGGTGTAGGGATAGGAGTAGTCGTCGCCCACCGTGGCGATCTTCTTGTAGCCCTTCACGTCATAGATGTAGCTGCCGAGGCCCGCCATCTGCTGGGCGCCGTCGGCCGTGAAGCGGAAGAAATTGGGCGCGGGATTCCGGTAGGTGGTGTCCTGGGCGCCCGACTGGCCGTTGAGGAAGGTGATGTTGGGCTGGGTCTTCGCGTAGTCCTTGATGGCAATGCCTTCGTCGCCCGAGACCGGCCCGATGACGAGATCGACCTTGTCCTCTTCGACCAGCTTGCGCACGGCGCGCACGGCCGAATCCGGCGTGGCGTCGGAGGCAACGTAGATCACCTCGATCTGGCGGCCGCCCGCCATGTTGTTGACCGCCTTCAGCGCGGTCTTGACGCCGCGGACCGCATCCTCGCCCAGCGTCGACAGCGGCCCCTCGAGGGTCGCGACGACACCGATCTTGAGCGTGTCCGCCGCATGAGCCGGCGCGTAGCAGGCCGCCGCCATGGCGGCGGCGAATGCCGCCGATATCACCGATCTGGATCGAATTCTCATAGGAGTCCCTCCCTGTTCGCTCTTCTGCCCCGTCGACGGACCAGCCCCGCCGGCGGGGCGTCACCCGAGGCCCGCACCGAGGCCGCTGGAAATCCGGAGCAAACAAAGCGCGACCGGTGCAGCCCAGGCTGCGCAGGGCGTCTATTGGTTTTGCATGGCGTCTTATTTTTCGGACCGGCCGGCGGCGGGTACTGGTCCCATCCCTCGGTTGACGGCCTCGGGTTCGCTCTCTAGCTTTGCCATGCAGAATACCGCACTCTCCTCCAGCATTTCGGAATACCCGCGCCGGCCATGGCCTATGTCCAGATCCAGTCCCTCGTGAAGTCCTTCGGCGAGGCGGAGATCATCCATGGCGTCGATCTCGAGATCGAGAAGCAGGAGTTCACCGTCTTCGTCGGGCCCTCGGGCTGCGGCAAGACCACGCTGCTGCGGCTGATCGCGGGGCTGGAGGAGGTCAGCGCCGGCACGATCCATATCGGCGGCGAGCGCGTCGACCATCTGCCGCCGGCCGAGCGCGGGCTGGCCATGGTGTTCCAGAACTACGCGCTCTATCCGCACATGAGCGTGTTCGAGAACATGGCCTTCGGCCTGCGCATCGCCCGGGTCGACAAGGCGGAGATGCGAAAGCGCGTCCAGGCGGCGGCGGAGATCCTGCAGATCACGGAGCTGCTGGAGCGCAAGCCGCGCCAGCTCTCGGGCGGCCAGCGCCAGCGCGTGGCGATCGGCCGGGCGATCGTGCGCCAGCCCAAGGTCTTCCTGTTCGACGAGCCGCTCTCGAACCTCGACGCCAAGCTCCGGGTGCAGATGCGGGTCGAGCTCACGCGGCTGCATCAGGCGCTGAAGGCCACCATGGTCTATGTCACCCACGACCAGGTCGAGGCCATGACCATGGCCGACAAGATCGTGGTGCTGAACAAGGGCCATGTCGAGCAGATCGGCCGCCCGCTCGAGCTCTATCACGCGCCACGCAACCTGTTCGTCGCGGGCTTCATCGGCTCGCCCGCCATGAACTTCCTCAAGGGCCGGATCGCCGGTCTGTCGGCGAACGGCATCGCGGTGGCGCTCGCCGGCGGCGGACAGGCTCTCGTCCGCTGCCGGCCCGACGGCAAAGCCGTCGAGGGTGCTTCCGTCACGCTGGGTCTGCGCCCGGAAGCGCTCAACGCGAACGGCCCCGGCGATTCCACCATCGCCGGCAAGGTGCGCATGGTCGAGCGCCTCGGCGGCGACACCTATATCTATCTCGCGACCGCGGACGGCAGCGACATCACCGTGCACGCGCCGGGCGACATCGTTGTTGCCGTCGGCGACCCGATTCCCGTCCGCTTCAGCGCCGAGAAAGCCTATCTCTTCGACGAGGCGGGCGAGGCGTTCGCACGCTGATCGCTCTTCGATCGAGATCTCACGCCTTTCTGCGCCCGCCCCGACGGCCAAGGGTTTTGACGGATTCGCCTGAGAACAGGGCCGATTCAGGGGGCGCCGGCCGCAGAATTGTTCAACATATTGAAAATAAGACCTTTTCAAGAAAAGGTCGGGTCAAGGGGCCGGCGAAAAAACAGGCCTGGAACAGGTGCCCCTGAGGCACCTGAAGGCAGCGGAGACAGGCTCGGCACGATCGCCACGACGACCAGAGTTTAGAACAAAACATGAATATTATCAAGCGGAGAAGACCGCGCAGCCCTTCGCATCGACAGCCCGGACCGGGCCGCCCGGCTTGAAGACATGCAGCCGGACCGTCGTCTCGACCTCAGTGCCGGGCTGCAGAGTCAAAAGCGGAGCCTGGCGGCGCAGGGCCTCGGCGAGACCGTTGCCGGGCCAGGTGGTGCTGGGCTCGACCCCGATGAGACGCGTCTTCCCGTTCCAGGGCGGATCGGCCGTGCCCTCGAGCTCGCACCAGAGCCACGCACAAGGGAAGACCGCGGTGTCCCACGACAAGGCGACGCCGACGAAGCCGTCGCGGCGCTGGATCGAGACCCAGGCACTGTCGAAATCCTGCAGATAGGCCAGCGAAGCCATCGGCCCTGCCGGCCGGCTCAGATCGACAATGCCGGTCTTGCCCGGGACGCGCGGCCAAGCTCCCGAAGCGCCGGGTCGCAGCGGATTGCTTGCCGGATCGTATCGATCATCGACCAGCACATGGCGTGCGCCTGAGCGGATCTCGACAGGCCCGGCCAGCAGATCGGAGCCGAAGCTCGGGTGATGGCCCCACATGACCCGGATCGGTGCGGACCTCAGCATCCGCACCCGTTCCCGGATCGTGAGCATTTCGCCCTCGAGCGCAATCTCGCGCTCCATCTCGACCGGGACGGTGGCGAAGCGATGGGTCAGCCGCACCGCCGTTGGACGTGTCTCGGCCCGCCAGCGCGCCAGCGAGGCCTCGCCGTGAAAGCCATGGAAGACGTCGTCGATCCGGCAGGCATCGCCGGCGTTCGGGAAGAGCAGCGGCCAGCCGCCCGTGTAATGCCGGAGCCATGCAGATTCGTCCGGCGCCGAGACGTTCGCCGGCGGCTGGGCCTCCGGCGTCCAAGGCACCCGGCCCAGGATCGACGCGCCGCAGCCCTTATGCTCGATCGTCGCAATCGTGCCGCCGATGGCGGTGTCGATCGCGATGCTGAGCGCCCCGCTCTCGATCACCACGCGGCCGCGCGCGCCCGTCATTTCACCGAGCCCGCCATCAGGCCCTGGATGAAGTATTTCTGGAAGGCGACATAGAGGATGATCATGGGGGCGCTGGCGATCACCATGCCCGCCATCGTCAGCGGGATCTGGTTGTCATAGCGGCCCTGGAACACGCTGATCCCCGCCATCAAGGTCCGCTTGGCATCGTCCTGCAGGAAGATGATGGCGATGAGCAGGTCGTTCCAGACATAGAGCGCGTTCACCACCACGAGCGTCAGCAGCGCCGGCAGCGAGAGCGGCAGCACGACGCGCCAGAGGATGAGCAGGTCGCCGGCGCCATCCATGCGCGCCGCCTCGAACAGCTCGCGCGGGATCGTGCGGAAGAAGGTGGTCAGCAGATAGACCGAGAAGGGCGTGATCAGGCCGGCATAGATGAGGATGGTGCCCTGATAGGTGCTGATGAGCCCGAGCTGCGTATAGAGCACGAAGAGCGGCACGATCATCACCACCGGCGGCACCGCCATCAGCGCGGTGCTCACCGAGAACAGGAGGTTGCTCCCTTTGAAGGGCAGGCGGGCGATGGCGTAAGCGCCGAGGCAGGAGACGAATGTGCTGAGGGCGACGGCACCGGCCACGAGGATGACGCTGTTGCCCATCCAGGCGAAGAAGGGGCTCTGGAACAGCACATTGTCGTAATGGTCGAGCACGAAGGCCTGCGGGAGCCCCACCTTGTTATAGGTGTATTCCTCGTCGCTCTTGAACGAGGTCAGGATCATGAACAAGGTCGGCACCAGCGCCAGGAAGGTCGCGAGCAGCAGCACGCCATGCTTGAGCGCCCGGTCCGCCCTCGCCGGCTGCCAGCGGCGCTGGGCGATGGTGCTTGCAGGCACGGTCACGGCAGCTCCCTCCCCCTACCCCCTCCCGCAAGGGGAGGGAGCGAGATGTTTCCAATTTCCAGCCCCCTCCCCTTGCGGGAGGGGGTAGGGGGAGGGGCAAGCCGCTCGGTCATCGCCACAGGCTCACGCATGCCTATTCCACTTCCTCCCGGTAGGCCTGCCGCCGCACCGCGAAGAGCGGCACGATCAGCAGCAGGGAGATCAGGAACAGCAGGACCGAGACCGCCGAGGCGATGCCGGGCAGGCTGATCTTGACGAGCGCGCTGAAGATGTAGAGCTCGATCACCATGGTCGAGGTGCCGGGGCCGCCGCGCCCGCCGCCCATGATGTAGACATAGGAGAAGACCGAGGAGAGCATGGTGATCACGCTGATCACCACATAGAACTCGATCACCGTCTTCATCTGCGGGATCAGCACATAGCGGGCGCGCTGCCACCAGTTGGCGCCTTCGAGCCGCGCCGCCTCGATCAGCGATTCGTCGAGGCTGAGCAGGCGCGCCAGGAACAGGATGATGCCGAGCGCGGATTCCCGCCAGATGATCAGCAGCATCACCGTCCAGAGCGCCACGTCCGAGGAGCCGATCCAATCGAGCGCCAGAAAATCGAGCCCGATCCAGCGCAGCACCTCGTTCACCGGGCCGCTGAACTGGAACACCTTCTTCATCACCGCGGCGATGATCGGGATCGCCAGGATGTAGGGCACGAACAGGATGACGCGATAGAGCTTCCAGCCCCGGATGCGCTCATAGAGCAGGATCGAGATCAGCAGCGACCAGCCGACCATGACCGGCACCGCGATCAGCAGGAACAGGTTGTGGAGCGCGGAATCCCAGAACAGGTCCTGCCCCAGGACCAGCTTGTAGTTGGCCCAGCCGACCCAGGGGCCGTTGATGCCGCGCACCTGCTTGAAGCTGAACTCGAAGATGCGGACCAGCGGATAGCCGAAGACGAAGGCGAGCAGCAGGAGCAGCGGCAGGATATAGAGATAGGGCGCGATCCGGGAACGGTTCATGGCCCGGCCGCCTTCCGGCTGCCGGCGGTTTCATCGACGAGGGGCATCGGCAGGGGCCGGGCGAGGCCCGGGCGCGTTGCCACGCCCGGGCCTCGATCACCGATCAGGCGGAGAGGTCCTTCGCCCACTTCTTGTAATTCTCCACCATGTCCGGATTGAAGTCGCGCCATTCGCCGGCGATCTTGGCGGCGAGCTCGCCCGCCTGCTCGCCCGTGATCTGGCCCTGCACCACCTGCTGGGCGGCCGGCAGCAGCGCCTGCTCGTAGAACTGGCCCGGCACGACGTTGGAGACATAGGGGATGTTCTCGGACTGCCCCCAGCTCTTCCACATCGACTTCACCACCTCGTCCTCGATGACCGAGGTGTCGAAATTGCTGTTGGCCGGGATCCAGCCGGTCTTGTCCCAGAACACCTTCAGCCGCTCGGGCGACTGCAGATATTCGAGGAAGGCGGCGGCCGCCTCGGGATTCTTGCTGTTGGTGGAGATGCCGAGGCCTTGCGAATCGAGGATCGGCTTGCCCGCCATCTTGCCCTTGCCATAGACCGGCATGACCATGCAGCCGATCCGGCCCTTGCTGGTCTTGCTGTCGGCCGGCACCCGCGCGCCGACCGAGACACCCATGCCGAGCTTGCCGGTCACGATCAGGTCGATGCCGGGATAGAGCCCGAGCGAGGACATGTCGGGATTGAGGAAATCGTGCTTCCTCAGCTCCTCGATGCGTGTCCAGGGATCGTAATATTTCGGGTCGCGGAAATCGCGGGCGCCGGTAAAGAGATCGATCGCCTCGCCGGTGCTGTCGATCTGCTGCGCCAGTGCATGGCCGAAGAACCATTCGCCCCAATAGCCGTCCTGGATGCCGCCGCCGCAGGGTTCGATGCCCTTGGCCTTGAGCTTGTCGCAGGCCGCGAGCATCTCGTCCCAGGTCTTGGGCGGGCTGTCGGCATCGAGGCCGGCCTTGTCGAACAGGTCCTTGTTATAGATCCAGATCATCGGCTGGGGATACCAGCCCATGCGGTAAATGTTGTTGCCGAAATGGCTGAGCAGCGTCGGCTGCGAGGCCTTGAGCACGTCGTCCTTGAGCAGGCCGTTCAGCGGCTTGAGATAGCCCAGCCACACGCTTTCCATGTGGTAGATGCCGTTCCAGAGATACTGGATGTCCGGCGCGTTGCCCGCGGCCGCGGCGGTCTGGAACTGCGAGATCACGACCGCCGTGTCCTGCAGCATCGTCTTCACACTCGCCGCGCTGTAGGCCTTGACCGAATCGTCGAGGAAGGCCTGCAGACCGGGCAGTTCCTGCTCGCCCCACCACCACATGTTCAGGGTCGGTGCGTCGGCGCGCGCGGAGAGCGAGGGCAGCAGGCCGCCAAGCGCAGCGCCGGCCCCGAGACCGGCGGACGCCTGGAGAAGCTTGCGGCGAGAGAAACCAGCAGAGCCGTTTTGTTTTGTTGTCATGGACATGCCTTCCTGTTGGCTGCGGTTGTCCGGATAAGGAATCTCGATCGGATCAGAATGTGCTCATGAGGCCGCCATCGACGACCAGCAGCTGGCCGGTCATGTAGCGGCAATAGGGCGAGGCCAGGAAGATCACCGTGCCGGATACATCCTCCGGATAGCCGGTGCGGCGCAGCGGGATCTTCGCCTTGTCGACGTACCATTCGATGAATTCCGGCGTCTCGGTCTCGTTGACGCCGTTGATGACCGACATCGGCGTGGACATGAAGCCCGGCGCCACGGCATTGACCAGGATGTTGTAGGCGCCAAGCTCGACCGCCATCGATTTGGTGAAGGCGATGATGCCGCCCTTGGCGGCGTTGTAGGCGCCGACCGTGCCGCTCGAGGCGAAGCCCTGGATCGAGGCGATGGAGATGATGCGCCCGTCCTTCTGCTTCACCATCTGCGGCGCCACCAGCTTCGAGCCCATATAGACGGCCTCGAGATTGATCGCGAGGGTGCGGCGCCAATCCTCGAGCCGGTCCTCCAGGATCGTCTTGGCGTCGGGATTGATAGCCGCGTTGTTCACCAGCACGTCGATACGCCCCTGCTTGGCGATCACGTCGGCGGCGATGCGGCCATAGGTCTCGTAGTCGGTGACGTCGAGCGTGTAGGGAGCAGCGCTGCCGCCGGCGGCAGCGATCTCGGCGGCGACGGCCTGGAGCGTGTCGGGGTTGCGCTCGAGCAGCACGACACGCGCGCCCTCCCGGGCCATCTCGAGCGCCACGGCGCGCCCGAGGCCCTGGCCCGCGCCGGTGATCATGCAGACCCGATCGCTCAGCAGAGGCATTCCGTCACCCGATGGACCGGCCATCCTCGCCCGGGCTTTCGAGGGCGCGCCGTTTCCCACCGCTGCGCGCCCGCCCGAAAAACTGAGAATCCGCCGGCCGGCTCCCGTTTTCCCCGCCGGTTCAATTCCGGCATTCTGGACTTTGCTCTAGTATCTTGGAAGATACTCTGCGGTCAGATTGAATAGCGGTCAAGGGATTGGGATCGGGGGATAAAATGCCGAACCGATCCCGCTTATCGCTTCACCAGCCGGACAGGGCGACCATGAAAATCGACAGCGTGGATTTCTTCTATCTCGCGATGCCCGTCGTGACGACGGCCGGCGACGGCAGCCAGGATGCGCTCGTCGTGCGCGTCCAGGCCGGCGGCCATGTCGGCTGGGGCGAGTGCGAGGCGGCGCCCCTGCCCTCGATCGCGGCCTTCGTCTGCCCGATGTCGCACGGCGCCTGCCGGCCGGTCTCGGCCTCGGTGCTGGGCGAGACGCTCGACGGGCCCGAGGACATCCAGCGGATCGCGGCGGTGCTCGCCTTCAACAGCATGGATCTGCTGCAGGCTGCGCACACCTGGTCCGGCATCGAGATGGCGCTGTGGGACCTGCTCGGCCATGTGCGGGGCGAACCGGCCTGGAAGCTCCTCGGCTACAAGAAGGCCTATCCCAAGACGCCCTACGCCTCCGTGCTGTTCGGCACCACGCCCGATCAGACGCTCGCCCGCGCGAAGGAGATTCGCGCCAAGGGATTCAGGGCCGCGAAATTCGGCTGGGCCCCCTACGGCGACAGCCTCGAAGGCGACATCGCCCAGGTCGAGGCCGCGCGGCAGGGGCTCGGACCCGACGGCATCCTGCTGATCGATGCCGGCCAGATCTTCGCCGAGGATGTCGAGGCCGCGGCCCAGCGCATCGCCTCGCTCGCCGCCAACAAGGCGACCTGGCTCGAGGAGCCGTTCGGCGGCCATGCCTACGAAGCCTATGGTCAGCTCGCCAAGCGCAGCGGCAGCGTGAAGCTCGCGGGCGGCGAGGCGGCGCACAACCGCCATATGGCCCAGCATCTCATCGACTACGGCCATGTCGGCTTCGTCCAGATCGATTGCGGGCGCATCGGCGGGCTTTGGCCCGCCAAGCAGGTCGCGGACTATGCGGTGAAGAAGGGCGTCACCTATGTGAACCACACCTTCACCTCGAACCTGGCGCTGAGCGCCTCGCTCCAGCCCTACGCGGGCCTCTCGGACAGCCGGATCTGCGAATATCCGACGGCGCTCAGCAGCCTCGCCACCGAGCTCACCACCTCGCGCATCGCGCCCAACGCCAATGGCGAGATCGAGGTTCCCGACGCGCCGGGCCTGGGTGTCACGATCAACCCGGCCGCGCTCAAGACCTACGCCGTCGATGTCGAGATCAAGGTGAAGAGCAGGACGATTTTCGCGCCGCCGAAGATCTGACAAGATGCAGCCGGGAGGCCGGCACCAACAAACGCTTCATCCATGCGAAAGAGCAAGCGACGCCCAGCGACGGTCTGGCTGGATTACGGGCCGGCGGCCAGCGACAAGCTGCTTCGCAACATCTCCGCGGCCGTGGCGGCCGGGCCGTCCCTCTGGACCGCATCGGACGAGGGGCGGACGATCGAGTGCCTCGAACCGCATGGAGATGGCTTCCGCCTGCGCGAGCAGGTTTCGCTCGACGGCCTGTTCGCCGCGCTGCCGGGCAAGGCTCGCGGTGACGAGGCCGATATCGAATCCCTCGCGGTCGAGGCGGGGCGGCTCTGGGTCTGCGGGTCGCATTGCCATGTCCGCCGCAAGGCGAAAGAGGCGGATCGAATCGACACGCGCTTTCGCGACCGGGCCAGCCGCTGCCTGCTGGGCGCGGTCGAGCTCAAGAAGGACGGCGGCGATACCGCCCGGAAGGGCACGGCCCTGCCTTTTCGGGGCGCTGGAAGCCTGCGGGCGATCCTGCGCAAGAACGCCTATATCGCGCCCTTCATCGACCTGCCGAGCAAGGAGAACGGGCTCGACATCGAAGGCCTCGCCGTGTCGGGGGAGAGGCTTCTTCTCGGGCTTCGCGGTCCGCTGGTCGACAGCATCGCGATCGCGGTCGAGTTCGAGACCGCGCGGCAGGGGCTGATCAAGCGCGGGAAGCCCGTCACCCATCTGCTCGAGCTGGGCGGCTTGGGGATTCGCGACCTGACCGTGATGAATCGCGAGATCGCCATTCTCGCGGGGCCCGTCTCCGCCGCCAACGTGCCGTTCAAGCTCTTCCGCTGGCGGCCGCGCCGGACGGACAAGATCCAGCGGCCGGACCTCCTGTGGGAATGGCCGCTGGGCCGGGAGCATCCCGAGGGGATTTGCCCGCTCGAGCGGCATGGAAAGCCCGGTCTTCTCGTCGTCTATGACGCCCCCGCCGAAGCACGCATCCGCGGCCGCCGCTATCGGGCCGATTGGGTCGCGCTTTCGCCCTCCGAGCGTCGTCGCGCCCGCAAGCGCTGAGGCGCGCCACCGGCAAGGCCTTCAAGATCCAGAGATTTCGGCCGGCGCAGGAATCGCACGGGTGCGACGTGTACCAAAGCGCAGAATCCCGTTTCCAGGATGGATGATCCAATCTTGCGCCCGCGTTCCGCCCGTTTCAGCTTCGTCGCCCTTGCCTGCCTGCTGGGCCTCAGCGCCTGCGCGGTCCAGGCGCCGCCGGGGCCGAGCCTGCCGGTCATGCCGGGCGACGGGAAGACGCTCAGCCAATTCCAGCAGGACGACCTGACCTGCCGGTCGTTCGCCGGCCAGCAGGTCGGAATCTCGCCGGCCGACGCCGCCAACCAGGCGGGGCTCGGCAGCGCCGCCATCGGCACGGCGCTGGGCGCCGGTGCGGGCGCGCTCATCGGTCTGGCCGCGGGCAATCCGGCCATGGGCGCCGCGATCGGCGCGGGCGCCGGCCTCCTGACCGGCGCCGCCGCCGGCGTGAACAATGCGAACGCCTCGGCCGCCGAGATCCAGCAGCGCTACGATCTCGCCTACCAGCAGTGCATGGCGACCACCGGCAACAAGACCACGATCGCCACGGCACCGATGTCCGCGCCGGAACCTGTGCCGGCGCCCGGCGCCGTCGTGGCCCCGCCCCCGGCGCCGGTCTATGCCTACCCGCCGCCGGCCTACTACTATCCTTATCCCTATTACTATCCGGCGCCCTACGCCTACTATTACCCGCGGTACTATTATCCGCGGCCCTACTACCCCTACTGGGGTGGCCCTCGCTTCACCTTCTATTTCGGCGGTGGCGGCGGGTACCATAACCACTATCACCACTGGTGATGCCCCCAGCGGCGCGAACGCGACAGGCTTATCGCCCGATCGCCTTGCCCGTTTCCTGATCGAACAGCAGGACGCGATCCAGCAGCGGCGCGAGCTGGAGCTTGGCGCCCGGATCGATGGCCAGGCGATCCTTCGTGACCGCGCAGACCTCCTTGCCCGCGATGTCGGCATAGATATGGATCTCGGGGCCGGTCGGCTCGACCACCGAGACCGTCGCGGGCACGCCGGCGCCGTCGGTGACGAGACGCAGATGCTCGGGCCGGACGCCATAGACGACCTTGCGGCCGGCTTGGAGGCCCAGCGCCGGCGGCAGCGGCAGGGCGATCTCGCCGCTGCGCACCACCGGACTGCCGTTCACGGACCCGATCTCGCCCGGCATCAGGTTGATGCCGGGTGAGCCGATGAACTCGGCGACGAAGAGATTGGCGGGCTTGTCATAGACGGCGAGCGGCCGCCCCACCTGCTCGATCCGCCCGTCGCGCAGGATCGCGATCACGTCGGCCATGGTCATGGCCTCGATCTGGTCGTGCGTGACATAGATCGTGGTGGTGGAAAGCCGCTGATGCAGCTCCTTGATCTCGGTGCGCATCTGCACGCGCAGCTTGGCGTCGAGGTTCGAGAGCGGCTCGTCGAACAGGAACACCGCCGGGTCGCGCACGATGGCTCGTCCCATGGCGATGCGCTGGCGCTGGCCGCCCGAGAGCTGGCGCGGATAGCGGTCGAGATAGTCGGTGAGGCCCAGGATCGAGGCCGCCCACTCCACCTTCTGGCGGATCTCCGCCTGCGGCAGCTTCTTGAGCTGCATCGAGAAGGCGATGTTGTCGAAGGCCGTCATGTGGGCGTAGAGGGCGTAGTTCTGGAACACCATCGCGATGTCCCGGTCCTTGGGATGCAGGTCGTTCACCACGCGGTTGCCGATGGCGATCTCGCCCGAGGAGATCGCCTCGAGCCCGGCGATCATGCGCAGCAGCGTGGACTTGCCGCAGCCGGAGGGGCCCAGCAGCACGACGAAGCTGCCATCCTCGATCGCGAGGTCGATCCCGTGGATGACCTCGAACCCGCTATAGCTCTTGGTGACATTCCTGACCGTGACGGAAGCCATTCGCGTCAGTTCCCTCTCTGCTCCCGTGACGATCCAGGGAGGCCCATCGTTGCGGGGCCGGCTGTCGCGCGCGGGGCGATCATCTCACGCCTCGCCGCGTTCTGCGAAGTCGGAAAGCCGCTGGTTCCAGGCCGAGAGCGCCGGCCATAGATCGGCATAGATGGCCATCAGCTCGGCATAGCGCGCGTGGCGCTTCGGGTCAGGCTCGAAACGGCGCGCGAGCTCGCCCGCCATCGCGGTCCCCGCCGCCGCCAGGGTCGGATACCAGCCGCAGCCCTTGGCCGCCGCCATCGCGGCCCCCAGCGAGGAGGCCTCCACGGTGGTGGAGCGCTGCACCGGACGGCCGCTGGCATCGGCGAGAATCTGGCTCCAGAGATCGGAGGCGGCCCCGCCGCCGATCGCGACGAAGCGCTCGATCGGGCTGCCGGTGGCGCGCTGGACGCCGTTGCTGGCGATGGTCTGCTCCATCGCCACGCCTTCGAGCAGCGCGCGATAGAGATCGCCGCGACGCGTCGAGCCGGAAAGCCCGGCGATGACGCCGCGCGCGAAGCTGTCCCAATAAGGCGTCATGCAGCCCTGCCAATAGGGGACCAGCACCACGCCGCCGGCGCCGATCGGGCTCGCGGCCGCTTCCGCTTCGAGTGCCGCCAGGAGCGCGCGTCGCTGCGACGGGTCCGCCAGGAACAGCTCGCGCGACAGCCAATCGACCAGGAAGGTGCCGGAGCGCATGCAGGTCTCGTAGATATAGCCCTCGTCCGCGACCGCGATTTCCGTGCGGAAGGCGGGATCGAAGGCATAGGTGCTGCCATAGGCGCCGGACACGACGGCGGTGCCGAGATTGACATAGGCCTGGCCCGGCACGCCGACGCCGGCCGCATAGCCCGCGCATTGGCCGTCACCGCCGCCGGCGATCACGGGCGTGCCGGCCAGAAGGCCGGTGGCGGCCGCCGCTTGCGATGACACCACGCCCGTCTGCGAGCCGGGCGCCACCAGCCGCGCCAGCTTCGCCGGATCGATGCCGGCCGCCTCGAGAATCTCCTGCGACCAGGCATGCCGGCGCATGTCGAGCGCGCCCATCGGATCGGCCGACGCGACCGACGTCGCCCAGCCGCCGGTGAGGCGGAAGGTCAGGTAGGCATGCACCTCGGCGATGCAGGCCGTTCGTGCGAGATTCTGCGGCTCGTGCTCCTTGAGCCAGATCCAGCGATAGAGGCAAGGGATCACATCGAGCGGCTTGCCCGAGATCTCATGCACGCGCTGGGCGCCGAAGGTTTCGCCGAAGCGCTTCTGCTGCGGGCGGGCGCGATCGTCGAGCCAGACGATGCCGGGCCGCAGCGCCGTGCCGTCCGCGGCGAAGATGCCGAAGGTCTCGCGCTGGTTGGAGATGCCGATGGCGGCGATGCGCGACGGCACCACCTGCTGCGTCACGGCCTTGAGCGCCTCGACCGTCGACCGCCACCAGTCCGCGGGATCCTGCTCGAAATAGCCGGGCTGCGGATTGGACAGGGGGACCGAGGCGCGGCCTTCGGTCACGGCCTGCCCGTTGCGATCCCAGGCGATCGCCTTGGTCGCGGTGGTCGAGGAATCGATCCCGATGACGAGGTCGGGAGTCATCGCTGTCATTCGCAACAGGGTGGAGACGGGGACCCCGCCTCCACCCTAGTCCATGCCACCGGAGACTTACAGAAGGCCCGCATCCTGGACGGCGGAATCGACGATCTTCGCCACGGCGTCCATGCAGGCCTTGGCATCGCCGTTATAGTCCTGACCGGTCAGCAGCTTGCCGAGCTCCGTCGGGATCTCGTTGCTGGAGAGGCCGGCCCAGAGCGGCATGTCGGGCTCCGACGCCATGACATTGTCGATGGTCCATTTGACGATCTCGAGATGGCGGGTCGTGCCGGGACCGACCTTCTCCTTGGCCTTGACGCGCGGATCGGCGAAGGAGGATTCCCGCATCGGCGCGAAACCGCCGGCGAGCGTGCAGCGGGTCATGATCTCCTTGCAGCAGGCCCACTGCATGAATATCCAGGCCGCCTCCTGGTTTTTCGAGTAGGCCGAGAGACCCATGATCGAGCCGCCCTGGTGGCCGAGATTGGGAATCTCGCCGAACCCGACATCGGACGTGGAGCGCAGGCCCGGCGTCGCCTTCAGGGGCTTCGCCGGCTGCCACAGGCCCTTCACCTTGGAATCGTCGGCATCGAGCCCGGGGAAGAACTCGTCCCAGCTCTGCACCAGCGCCACCTGGCCCGCCTGCATCATCTGGAACTGGCCGTCCCAGGTCGAGGCCGTCGAGTTCGGCGGCGCGATGGTGAGCAGGTCCTGGTACCATTTCAGGCCCGTGATCCCCTGCGCGTCATTGCCGCTGAACTTCTTGTCCTTGCCGAAGATCGAGCCGCCATGGCTCCAGACCGCCTGGGTCCAGTCGCATTCCAGCGAATAATGGCCCGACTTCGCCTGCAGCCCGGTGCCGAAGATGCCGTTGGCCTTTTCGGCGTCGAAGATGGCGTGGGCCGCCTTGGAGAACTCCTCGCAGGTCGTCGGCACCGAGAGCCCGTGCTTCTCCAGCAGGTCCTGGCGATACATCAGGATGAAGATCGGGATGTCGAAGGGGATACCGACCATCTTGCCGTTATAGAGGGCGAGGCCCTCGACCAGCGGCTTGGAGAAATCCTCCCAGTCGAAGCCCGGCATCGCCAGGTCGGGCTTGGATTTGTAGAGCTCCACGGGATCGATGCAGTCCGGCGCGAAGGTCGCCACCCAGGACTGGTCGAGATAGTAGAGGTCGTAGGTGCCGAGCTGGCCCTGCACGTCCTGCGTCGCCTTCGCCAGCACCTGCTCCAGCGGGACGATCTCGACCTCGACATCGATGCCGGTCAGGCCGGTGAACTCGCTCTTGATCTGGTTCAGCACCACGGTGGGCGGCGTGGCCTCGCTGGTGTAGCGGATCTTGGCGCCCTTGTATTTGCCGCCGACATCCTTGAGGAATTTCGTCACGTCGTCCGGCAGGTCGGCATGGGCGGCCTCGCCGATCAGGCTGACCTGGCGCTGCGGGCGGCTGTTGCCGAGCAGGCCCAGCGAGAAGGCGGAGAAGCCGACGCCGGCCAGTCCCATCCGGCGCAGGAACTCGCGCTTCGAGATGCGCCGCTGGCCGAAGGCGGTCGCCGAATCGACGATGAAAGTCTGCTTGTCATGCTTATGGAATCCCATGGTGTGTCCTCCATTGATGGCCGAGCTTGGCGCTCGTGCGGTTTGTCATTCCTTCAGCGATCCGAGGGTGAGGCCGCGGACGAGCTGTTTTTGCACCAGCAGAATGAAGATGAAACTCGGCACGATGGCAGAGGTGCCGAGCGCCGATATGAAGCCCCACTCCGAGCCGGTGGAGGTCACGAAGGTGGAGATCTTTACCGGTAGGGTACGAATCGACGTCGTGAGAAACAGAGACAGCAGGAATTCGGTCCAGGAGAAGATGAAGCAAAGCACGGCGGTGGCCGCCACGCCGCCGGCGACCAGCGGCAGCACCACCTTCCAGAAGATCTGGAACCGGGTGGCGCCGTCGATCATGGCGGCCTCGTCGACCTCCACCGGCACGTCGTCGAAGAACGACTTCATCATCAGCACCGCCAGCGGCAGGTTGATGAGGGTGTCGATGAGGATCAGGCCGAGCAGCGTGTCGCGCAGGCCGACATAGTGGAACATGAAGACGATGGGCACGATGATGGCGATGGGCGGCATGAAGCGCTGCGACAGGACCCAGTTGAGATAGGCCTGCCGTCCGCGGAAGCGCATGCGCGACAACGAATAGGCGGCGCTGACGCCGAGCAGGATCGTGAGCGCCGTGGCGCCGACGGCGACGACGATGGAATCGACGATGGTCTGGCGCGAATCGTAGGTGCTGCCGCCGCCGACCCCGAAGGTGTTGCCGGAATCGATCGCGAGTTCCGCGCGCGACTTGCCGAGCAGCGTCACCTGGTAGTTGACGAGCGTCGGCGTGAAATCGAAGAACACCACCTCGTCCTTGTTGAAGATCGCCGAGGTCGGCTTGAAGGAGGTCAGCGCCCACCAGAACAACGGGAACATGAAGATCGCCACCACCGCGACCGCGGTCGCGTCGCGCAGCAATCGCCTGGCGAGGGAGGTCGGCATCAGAACCTCACCCTGAAGATCTTCATGAACAGGGTCGAGGTCGCGACCACCAGGATCAGCGTCAGGAGTGCCACGGTCGAGGCGTAGGGGAAGTCCGCGTTCTTGAAATAGATGGCGCCGGCATAGGCGGTCAGGGTCTCGGTCGAGGTCCCGGGGCCGCCCTCGGTCATGACCTTGATGTAGTCGTAGATGCGGAAGAGATCGACGCCGCGGATCAGGACCGCGAGCGCGATGATCTTGGAGAGCATCGGCAGCGTCAGCCGGAAGAAGGCCTGGACCGCCGTGGCGCCGTCGATGGCCGCGGCCTCGAACGGGCCCTTCGGCAGGGCGCGCAGGCCCGCCATCATGATCAGCACCATGAAGGGCGTCCATTGCCAGATGTCGGTGAGGAGGATGCCGTAGAGCGCCGAGCTGGAGGTGGCGAGGATCGGGTGGGCCGGCGACCAGAGGCCCATGGCATAGAGCCCGCGGCTCAGCACGCCGAAGGAGCCGTCGAGCATCAGCAGGAACATCATGCCGGCGACCGCCGGCGGCACCACCAGCGGCAGGGTCATGAGGGCGCGCAGGACGCCGTAGCCCTTGCGGTCGGAATCCAGCAGCAGCGCGATCAGCAGCCCCAGCGCCAGCTCGATGACGATGGCGCAGCCGGTATAGAGATAGGTATGGCCGATGGCGCCCCAGACCCGCTGGTCGCCGAAGATCTTCATCCAGTTCCAGGCGGGCTCGAAGACGCTGAGGCGCGTCACGGGGTTGCGCTTGTGCAGCGACAGCCAGATCGCATAGAGCAGCGGATAGACGCCGAACAGCACGAGCATCGCGCTTATCGGAAACAGCCACGGGAACGGATGTTCCGAGCTCAGGATCCGCGCCAGGAACGGCCGGCCGGTGCCGGTCACCGCCCGCCGCGCTCCTTCGGCGATATGGGCGCGCTCGACCACTAATATTCCTGCCGCGTCGGGGTGATGCAGATCTCCTGGATCAGGACGTTCTGCGGCATGCGGTAGGCGAAGAGGATGGATTGCGCCACATGGTCGGCCGAGATGCCGCCGCCGATCCGAACCTTGTTGGCGCGGTAGTTGGCGAGCGTCTTGGGGTCCGTCACATGGTCGAGCACCTCGGTCTCGATCACGCCCGGCGAGATGACGACGACGCGCACGTCATGGGGTGCGAGATGCTGGCGCAGGCTGTCCGACACGCCATGGACGAAATATTTCGTGCCGCAATAGACCGTGTGGTCGGGATAGACCTTGCGGCCGGCGATCGAGCTCATCTGCACGATGGTGCCGTGGCGGCGCTGGATCATGCCGGCCATCACCGCATGGACGGCGTTCATGACGCCGTTGATGTTGATGGCGATGGTCTCGTCCCATTCCTTGGGATCCTGCCGCGTGACGTCGGCGAGGCGGGCGATGCCGGCATTGTTGAAGAGGCAGTCGGTGGGGCCGTAGGCCGCCTCCGCCTCCGCCACCGCGCGATGGACGGCCTCGCGGTCGCGCACATCGACCTTGCGGCACATCGCGTCGGGCAGACCCAGCGCCTCCATGCGGTCGAGGCGGCGCGCCAGCAACAGCAGCGGATGCCCGTCGGCCGCGAAGGCCTGGGCCGTCGCGGCGCCGATCCCCGAGCTCGCTCCCGTTATGACGACAAGTGGCTTCGCCATATCCCGTGTCTCCCCTGGTCCGTCCTGACGTCCGGGCTCTTCGTCCCGGTTGCCGTCAAGTCGTTGTCCCTGCCGCCGCTGGCGGCGAGCGTCTAATGGCGGGTCATCAAGGCCTGCGCGGTTGTTTCGTCGGTCACCAGAATCGTCGCATAGCCGCCCGCGAGCATCCCGCCGATGGCCTCGACCTTGTCGGGGCCGCCGGCGATGCAGATCCGCTCCGGGGACCGGGCGATCTCGCGCAGCGTCAGGCCGATCATCTGCTCGTCGAGCGGGCCCAGCACGGGCTTGCCGTCGCGGTCGAAGAAGCGGCCCGACATCACGCCGACCGCCCCGCCCTGGACATAGGGGCGGATCTTCTCGGGCGTCATGTAGCCGCTGCGCAGGGCGGTGCTGGCGCGGCCCACGCCGGCGACGCCGAACAGGACCTTGCTGCAGGAACGGATCAGCTTGAACTGCTCCACCAGCGTCGGCTCCTGCATGAAGAGCTTCTTCACCTCGGGCCGCGAGACGATGCCCGGCGCGTAGAGGTTGACGCAGCGCGCGCCCAGCCGGTTTGCGATGTTGGTGGTGCAGAGCTCGGGCGAGAATTCCGCCGTGCCGATGGCGCTGCCGGCGATCTGCACAACCGAGACGCCCGGCAGATGGACCGCCGGCAGCGAGGCCGAGAGCGCCAGCACCGTGCGGCCCCAGGAGACGCCGAGAATGTCGCTGGGCTCCAGGATCTCCGTCAGGAGCCGGCCGCCCGCGCGTCCGATCCGCTCATAGTCGGGCAGGCGGCCGCCATCGTCGGGGATGACGACGCAGCTCTTGAGGCCGAAGCGCTTGCAGAGCTCGCGCGACACCCGCACCGATTGCAGATGCTCGGAGGCGACCGCGATCGTGACGATGCCGCGGTCGCGCGCTTCCTGCAGGAAGTTCACGACGGACGCGCGCGAGACGCCGAGCCGATCTGCCACCTCTTCCTGCGTCATGCGCTCCTCATAATAGAGCCAAGCCGCCCATACGATCGGATCGCCCACGAATTCGGGCGGTGGAGACAGCGCGCTCCGCTGGACGCGGGACTGAGATTTCTCAAGACGGCGCGTCATGCCTTCGCCGAACTCCAGGAACCGGCTGCAAAAATGACACTGCCCTTTGACATTTGTCAAGTTGACGGCACTGTGCCACCATCCGGGCGAAAGAAGAGACGAGGGCGCGAACCCGCGGATGGGCGAAAAGCTCGCTGGTGCGAGAATCATTTCGCACCGCACCATGAGCTTCCGGACCACAGGGCCGGAGCCGCGGCACCCGGGATCATTCAGGAGCAAGCGCGGATGGGACGGTGGACGACATCGCTGATCGACGAGATGGTCGCGGGCCGCTGGGTCAATCCCGAGACGGGCCAGCCCGGCAGGGTCCCCTATGACATTGTTGTGATCGAAGATCGGCTCGACGGCGCCGAGGCCGACCTGGTCGCGAAGCTCGGCTTCTCCGGCCGCCTCGCCGTGGTCTCGGACGAGAATACCCATGGCGTGATGGGCCAGCGGGTCGAAGCGGCGCTCAAGAAACTCGGCAGCGTCGAGAGCGTCGTGCTCGACCATCCGCATGCCGACGAGGCCAACGTCGCCGCGCTCAAGGACCGGCTGCGCCATGCCGATGCCGTGATCGCCGTGGGCTCGGGCACGATCAACGATCTCTGCAAATACGTGACCTCGCTCGACGGGCGCGGCTATTGCGTCTTCGGCACGGCGCCCTCGATGAACGGCTATACCTCGACCACCGCCTCGATCACGATCGCGAGCGGGCTCAAGACCTCGAAGCCGGCGCACGCGCCCAAGGGCGTCTTCATCGATCTCGCGGTCAACGCGGCGGCTCCCACCTATCTCATCGCCGCCGGCTTCGGCGACTGTCTCTGCCGCTCGGTGGCCCAGGTCGATTGCTGGCTCTCGAGCCGCCTGCTCGGCACCAAATATTCCAACCTCGCCTTCCTGATCGAGATCCCGGACGAGAAGGAGCTGATGAGGCGGGCGCCGGCGCTCGCCAAGGGCGATATCGAGGCCGTTGGCTATCTGCATCGCGTGCTCACGCTCTGCGGCTTCGGCGTCTCCTTCACCGGCACCACCAATCACGGCTCGATGGGCGAGCATCAGATCTCCCACTACATCGACTGCTTCGCCGGAAAGCGCCATCCCGGCACGTTGCATGGGCAACAGGTCGGTGTGGCGAGCCTGTCGATGGCGCGGCTCCAGGCCCAGATCCTGGCCTCGGACAAGCCGCCGGTGGTCGCGCCCACCAGGATCGACGAGGCCGATCTGCGCCGGCGCGTCGGCGCCGAGGTGGCCCCCATCTGTCTCGCCGAGATGGCACACAAGGCACTCGACCACGCCGGTGCCGAGGCGATGAACGCGAAGCTCGAGGCACTCTGGCCGACGCTCAGGGCCGAGCTCCAGGGCTTCACCCTGCCGGTCGAGGCCATGCGGACAGCGCTCGCCGCTTCCGGCGGTCCCACCACCGCCGCCGAGCTTCGCCTCGATGTCGGCTTCTATCGCGAGGCGGTGCGCCATGCCCGCGAGATCCGGCGCCGCTATTCGATGCTCGATCTCGCGGCCGATGCCGGCCTGCTCGACCGCTTCGCCGAGACCCAGCACTGAGCCCGGGACGGGCGCTGCGCCCGCCCGAACCCCTGCAACCGCTGCCGAAGGTCCAGGACCATGACGAAAGAAGAGCTTGAGCTGCGCCAAGGGATCATCGAAGCCTGCCGCTCGATGAATGCGCTCGGCGTCAACCAGGGCACCTCGGGCAATATCAGCGCCCGCCATGGCGATGTGATGCTGATCACGCCGTCGGGCGTTCCCTACGACCAGCTCAAGCCCGCCGACATCGCCGAGATGACCCTCACCGGCGCCTATGGCGACTGGAGCGGGCCGCTGCAGCCGTCCTCGGAATGGCGCTTCCATCTCGACATCATGCGCTCGCGCCCCGAGGTCGGCTCGGTCGTGCATACCCACAGCACCTATGCCACGGTGCTCGCCATCTGCGGCAAGGAGATCCCGGCGATCCATTACATGGTGGCGGCCTCGGGCGGCCCGACCATCCGCGTGGCGCCCTACGAGACCTACGGCACGCCGGCGCTCTCGACGCAGGCGCTGGCGGCGCTCAAGGACCGCAGCTGCTGCCTGCTGCGCAATCACGGCGTGATCGCGACGGGCGCCAATGTGAAGCGGGCGCTGTGGCTGGCGGTCGAGGTCGAAACGCTGGCGCGGCAATATTATCTCTCCCTCTCGATCGGCGGCGCGCAGGTCCTGTCCGACGCCGAGATCGCGCATGTGATCGAGAAGTTCAAAAGCTACGGCCCCCGCCCGAAGCCCGCGGGCAAGGCCGCCCGGGGCCGCCAACCCGCTGGCGGGAAGACGGCCGCCCGGCAACGGGCCGGATCGCGCGGCCGCTAGACCGGACGCAACCGCCGGACCTGGAACCCCGGCAGGACGGAGTCATGGCGCAGCCCCTGTTCCTCGGCATCGATGTCGGCACCAGCGCGGTGCGGGGCTGCGCGCTCGGTGCGGCCGGCCAGGTCGCGGGCATGACCGCCGCTCCCCTGCCCGCGCCGCGCCAGCAAGGCGCCGCGATCGACCAGGAACCGGCAATCTGGTGGGAGGCGGTGACCCGGATGCTGCGCGAGCTCGGCCGTTCGCTCGATCTCGGCGCCGTCGCGCGCATCGCCGTCGACGGAACCTCCGGCACACTGCTCTTGACCGACGAAACCGGCGCGCCGCTCTCGACCGGCCTCATGTACAACGACGCCCGCGCGGCGGACGAGGCGGCACGGATCAAGGCGCTGGCACCGCCCGAAAGCGGCGCGCATGGCGCGAGCTCGGCCCTCGCCAAGCTCCTGCATCTGCTGCGCGAGGGCGGCGATGCGCGGGTCCGCCACGCGATCCACCAGGCCGACTGGATCGCCGGGCGGCTCGCGGGCCGGTTCGGCTGGAGCGACGAGAACAACGCTCTGAAGCTCGGCTACGATCCAGTGACGCGACGCTGGCCCGATTGGATCGACAGGCTCGAAGTTCCGCGCCACCTCCTGCCGGACGTGCTGGTGCCGGGCGCCCTGGTCGGCCGCATCGATCCCGCGATGGCCGGAACGCTCGGTCTTTCGCCGGCGGTCGAGATCCGCGCCGGCACGACCGACGGCGTCGCCGCCTTCATCGCCACGCGCGCGTCCGAGGTGGGTGACGCGGTGACCTCGCTGGGCACGACGCTGGTGGTGAAGCTTCTCTCCGAACGGCCGATCTTCGCGCCTGCGCAAGGCGTCTACAGCCACCGGCTGGGCGATCGCTGGCTCGCCGGCGGCGCCTCCAACAGCGGCGGCACGGCGCTGCTCGCTCATTTCACGGCCGGGCAGATGGAGGCACTGACAGCGCGGATCGATCCGGCGCGGCCGACCGGCCTCGACTATTATCCGCTGCCCAAGCCCGGCGAGCGTTTCCCGATCGCCGATGCGGCCCTGCCGCCGCGTGTCACGCCGCGTCCGAGCGACGACGCCGTCTTCTTCCAGGGCCTGCTCGAAGGCATCGCCGCCATCGAGGCCCTCGCCTACCGGCGCCTGGAGGAGCTGGGCGCTCCCTCCCTCAAGCGCGTCATCAGCGTGGGCGGCGGGGCGAAGAACGAAGCCTGGACGAAGATCCGGCGCCGCGTGCTGGGCGTGCCGGTCGAGACGGCCGAGACCACGGAGGCCGGCTTCGGCGCGGCCCTGCTGGCCTTGCGGGGCGGCCCGGCATGACGCTCGCACGGAAGCCCGAGGCGATCGCGGGGCTGCACGAAATCCTCGATCGCTTCGATCATGTCCTGCTCGATCAATGGGGCGCGCTGCATGAGGGCCAAGCCGTCTTTCCGGCCGCGCGGGATTGCGTGGCAAGGCTGCGCGCGGCCGGCAAGCACGTGGTGATCCTCTCCAATTCCGGCAAGCGCGCGCTCGACAACGAGCGTCGCCTGGCGAAGCTGGGGCTGCCGCGCGGCGAATACGACCTGCTGCTGACCTCGGGCGAGGTGACCTGGCACGGCCTGCGGGACCACACCGATCCGGTTTTCGCGCCTTTTCGCGGCACCGGCCTGCTGATCGCGCGCGACGGCGATACCGGCATCCTCGAGGGGCTCGACATCCGGCGCACCGAGGACATCGCCGCCGCCGATTTCATCCTGCTGGCCGGTCTCGACGACGACCGCAGCGAACCCGAGGCCTGGCGCGAGATCTTCGCCAGCGCGGTGCGCCGCCATCTGCCCCTGCTCTGCGCCAATCCCGACCTCACCATGTTCGGGCAGAGCGGCCTGGCGCCCGCGCCGGGCGCGCTCGCCCGCTTCTACGAGATGCTGGGCGGCCGCGTCCTCTATATCGGCAAGCCGCATGCGCCGATCTTCGACGCGGCCGTCGCCGCCTTGGGGCAGCCGCCGCGCGCGCGCCTGCTGGTCGTCGGCGACTCGCTGGATCATGATGTGCAAGGCGGACGCGCGGCCGGCATGCGGACCCTGCTGATCGGCAGCGGCGTCCATGCGGCCGATCTGGCCCAAAGGACGATATCGGAGGAACTGGCCGCCGCCGTCCGCGCGCTGGCCGGCAGCGAGGCGCGGATGCCCGATTGGGTGATGCCGCATTTGACATGGTGACAGCGATGGAAGCACCCGCATCTCTGGCGGCGCTGAAGGCGGTCTCCCGGCGTATCGGGCTCGACCTGCGGCTGGTCCAGGGTCCCGGCGGCAACACCTCGATCAAGGACGGCGGGGTGCTGTGGATCAAGGCCTCGGGCACCTGGCTCGCCGAGGCGGAGACGAAGGAGATCTTCGTCCCGGTCGATCTCGCCGGCGCGCGCCGGGCGCTGGCCGCGGGCTCGGAGACGATGCCGGTGATCGCGCGCGACGGCGCGCCTGCGCTGCGCGCCTCGATCGAGACCTCGCTTCACGCGCTGCTGCCGCATGCCGTGGTGCTGCATGCCCATGCGATCAACACGATCGCCTGGGCCTGCCGCACCGATGGCGATGACGAATTGGCGCGGCGCCTGGCGGGCCTGGCCTGGGCGAAGCTGCCCTATGTCCGCCCCGGCCTCCCCCTCAGCCAGGCCGTCGCCGAGCTCACCAGCCGGCAGACGCCGGATGTGCTCATCCTCGGCAATCACGGGCTGGTCGTGGCCGGCGCCGATTGCGCCGCGGCCGAGGCGCTCATGCGCGAGGTCGAGCGGCGCCTGGCCCTGCCGCCGCTGCGCCCCGCCCCGGCCTTCGATCTCGCGCGGCTGCAGGCGGTCTGCGCCGACGGCAGCTACCGGCCCGCAATCGAGCTGCTCTGCCATCGCCTCGCGACCGATCCCGAGAATCTGCGCATCGCGACGGCCGGCTCGCTCTATCCGGATCACGTTGTCTTTCTGGGGCCCGCCCTGCCCGTCTTCGCCGCCGACCGTTCGCTGGCCGCGTTGCGCCGCGAGCGAACGGCGGACGGGCTGCCGATGCCGGTGGCGATGCTGGTGTCCGACGCCGGCGCCATCGTCCGTGCCGACATCCTGCCGGCAGCCGAGCTCATGCTGCAATGCCTGGCTCTGGTGGCGGAACGCCTCTCCGCCGATGCCGGCGTCTCTTATCTGCCGCCGGAGGAAGAGCAGGCTCTGCTCGATTGGGACGCCGAGCGCTATCGCAAGCAGCTGAGCACGACAAATCCTTGACGGCGGGTTCGCCGGAAGACAATGGCTGGAAAGACGGGCGCCGCCAGCGGAGATGAATGATCGCTGGCGGCGCGTCATGCACAGGGCGCTGATTTGAGGCAGCACCCGGCACGCCTCATCGCTCCGCCATCAAGACCGCAATGGGGGCGCTGCGGCAGGGGAGCGATGAGCAACGGGACAAGGCACAACATTCAGAGCACCGTTCAGAAGTTGTAGACGAGGCCGGCACCGACGAAACCCTGGGTCGCGTCGCCCGCATCCTCGACGATGGGACTGTCGGCCGCATCGCCCACCAACCGCGTGATGCCGGCCAGCGCGGCGATTCCCCAGTGCTCGGTCAACCGATAGGTCGCGTTGATCGACAGGCCGACATCCTTCATGCCACCGTCGGCGTCGTAGGTCGTGAAGCCGCTGCGCGCCGCATCGGCGGCGTCGATGCCGAAATGGGTCTCGTTATATTTGCCGCTGGCATAGGTCGCGGAGATCCTGATGCCGAGGCGCAGTTGATCCCAGGGCCAGAAGCTGTAGAAGGGGCCGAAGCTCACCGTGGTCCCGTCGCCATTGCTGCCGACGCCGCTGAGGGCCTCGATCTCGACACCGATCTGATCGCGCGCCTGCAGCACCGTGTCGGCGTAGAGCTTGACGAATCCTCCCGCCGCGACCGTCCCGTCGATGTCGTGCATGGCGTCGACCCGATCGTTCTCCACATCGCTACGGCCAAAGCGATAGGCCAAGGACGGACCCAGCTCGAGACCCAGGGGAAGCAAACCCGCCGGCATGATGTTGGCGCGCAGCTCCGGCCCGCGCAGATCGAGATAAAATTCGTCATAGCCGAGCTTGCCCACGGCCAGGGGCGCCGGCCGGTAGTCACTCGATCCTTCGTAATCCGGCACCATCACGCCGCCCAGGTTCAGATAGCCGTTGACACCTTTCTTCTCGTCGGCCAGCACCGGTGCAAGGCAGGCCAGACCCACAACGAGGAGCAGGGATAGCGGCAGGGCCGAGCCGAGACGCAGGAAGGCGGTTGCGACGGTCACGCGAGTATCTCCTTTCCACGATCGCCATTCCCCGGCAGGACGCCGCCCGCGGCGGCATGACGAGGGTGTAATATAAAAACCGACCAGACGGTTTGCAAATAAAAACGACAAAGGGAGCCCGCACCCCCGATCAGGGCGCGGGCGGTCAGACTGACAACGCGATCAGGATGCGCGGGATTTGGAAGGCGATTTCGGCCGCCGGGCAGACCGCTTGCCGGGCTTCGCGAGCGCCAACCATTGCGCATCGTCGAGCAGGCGCTCGAACAGCTGCGCGCGTTCCTTCTCCGACAAGGTGGAGATGCCGAGCAGGCTCGCGAGGGCCAAGCCTTGCGCCGCCGCCGCCCGGAGCAGCGCCAGTTGCGGGTCCTCCGCCTCGGCCTTGATGAGATCCACCTTCTTGGCTTCGGTGTCGCGGCCGACGGAGAGAAAGCCCGGATCCTCGATCAGGGCGCCGAGGATGGCGAAAGCGACCGGCTCCCGCTTGAGCGCCACCTCGCGCCAGGTGGCAATTCTCGCCGCCAGCTCGGGCTCGGCCGTTGCCGATCTGTTTTCGGCCTTGAACCGCTGGGAAAACTCTTCGAAATAGGCGCGCTGCTGATCCAACAACGCCATCAGCACCGCCTGCTTGGTGGGGAACTGATGCATGACCCCGCCCTTGCTCATGCCTGCTTCGCGGGCGATGGCATCGAGCGTCAACCGACCGGGGCCGTCACGGGCGATGATGGTGAGTGCCGCCTGGATCGCGGCATTGCGGGAACGTTCTGACCGGGAAGCGTTGTCCATCTTCGACTCGCGAAACCAAGGAGCGCCCGACGGCGTCGCTGGGATTGATAGCTGATCTGATCCGATACCGACAAGACAGGCGGCAAGACGAATGGTGGATCGGTGGCCGTGAATCCGGGTATCGGACCTTATCGCTCGCGATACTCCTTTCTCTCTAAAATCATCAGCGAAGAATCTCGGCAAGCGCCCCATGCGCCAGCGCTTGCGGGATGTCACCACGACCGAAGAAGGGACAGAGCATGACGGCCGACAAGCCGACCACGGCCCCGGACAGCACCGCCGTGCGGGTCGCCCTGTGGCGGGCCCTGCATCTCGAGGTCGATCCGCCGCCGCATGTGATCGAGGACGAGGTCGGCCTGCGGCTGGCGGCGCCCGATGAGGGCTGGCGCCGCCGTCCGGACATGGACCCGCAAGGCACGCGCCCCTTCCGCGCCTCCATCCTGGCCCGCGCCCGCTTCATCGAAGACCTGGTTACGGAGCAAACGAGCCGCGGCATCGGTCAATACGTCATCCTCGGCGCGGGCCTCGACAGCTTCGCCCAGCGCCAGCCGGCGATCGCCTCGCGACTGACGATCTTCGAGGTTGATCGCCCCGGGCCGCAGGCCTGGAAGCGCCGGCGCCTCATCGAGCTCGGTTTCGGTATGCCGGCCTCGCTGCGGCTCGTGCCGGTCGATTTCGAGGCGGGCGAGGACTGGTGGCGGAAGCTGACGGCGGCCGGCCTCGATGCCGGCCGGCCGGCGGTCGTGGCCTCGACCGGCGTCAGCATGTATCTCACCAAGGACGCCGTCGCGGCCACGCTGCGCCAGGTCGCGACGCTGGCGCCGGGATCGACCTTCGTCATGAGCTTCCTGCTGCCGATCGAGCTCGCAGACCCCGATGCGCGCCCGGGATTGCAGATGGCCGAGAAAGGCGCGCGGGCCAGCGGCACGCCCTTCATCAGCTTCTTCACGCCGGCAGAGATGTTGGCGCTCGCCCGCGACGCCGGTTTCAAGGAAGCCCGGCATGTGTCGGCAGCCGCGCTCGCCGAACGCTATTTCGCCGGGAGAACGGATGGGCTGCGTCCGCCCCACAATGCCGAGGAGCTGCTGGTCGCGACGACCTAGCTGCCAACGGTAGCGTTGCCGCCGCTAAGCCGCGCCGGCCTCGGGCTGAAAGACCGTCTTCGGCCGGCTCGACAGGATCGATTTGGATTCTGGCGCCGGCGGCCGCAGCGGCTTGAAGGCGCGGGTCAGGTCCGCGAGGAAGAGGTCGCGGCCCGCACTGGGCGCCGCGTCGCGCCTGAAGACCGCATAACCGGTGCTGCTGGCGGCAAGGCCCGGCATGGCGATCGCGCGGATATCGCCGCGCTCGACCCAGGACCGCGCGAAATCGCAGGGCAGGAAGCCGATATAGCGGCCGGTGAGGATCAGCATCAGCCGCGATTCCATGCTGGCGGCCCGCGCCGTCACGCGCATGCGATCGACGAGCTCGGCAATCCCGGCCCCGGGGGCGGCCACCAGGTCGATGCACTCGTATTGCGACAGCATATCCGCCGTGATCTCGCCATCCGCGACCGGATGGAGGGGGTGCCGGGCGCCGCAATAGAGCGACAGATCTTTCGAGAACAGCGGATGCATCGTCAATTCGGGCAGGCGCCGCGGCACCACATTGACGCCGATATCGGCGCCGCCCTCGAGCACGAGCTGCGTCACATGCTCCGGCGACGACGAACGGAGATTGATGAAGACGTCGGGGTTGCGCAGCGTGAACATGCGGATGGCGTCCGCCACCTGGGCCCGCGCGCCGACAACGAGATCGTCGTCCATGGCGATGGTGAACTCGCCCGCGATGCGCGACACGATCCGGCCGACGCTGTCGCGGAAGCCGGACATGCCCCGGAACAGCTCCAGGCTGGCCTCGTGGATCTTCCTGCCGTGGTCGGTCAAGCCGAAGCCCGCGCGTCCGCGCCGGCAGAGCTTCACGCCCAACCGGGTCTCGAGCGCCGCGATATCGGTGCTGATGGCGGATTTGCTCTTGTTGAGCTTCACCTCCGCCGCGGTGAAGCTGCCGGCCGCAACCACCGCGTCGAAGACCTGCAGCAGCCGCAAGTCGAAGGCCGTCAGCTCGGGAAGCCGCCTTGTCATGGCTGTCGCTCCCCGTCCGGCATCGTCGACCACCCCGCCCGGTAGATCGAATCCAAGGCCATTACCTGCCTCACTCGAGCAGTCTCCTCCGCCCCGATTTGCCGGCCTGCTCGCGCCTTTTGGCTTGGGGGCTCTCGAATTGTTTAAACAGTTACATAATTAATTCTGAGGGTCAATAAAGGCTTCTGGGAGGACTCAATGATTCTTGAGCCCTCTCCAGCAGGCGGATCGATAAGGGCGGAGAATCCGTGGCTTGCGCGCCCGCCGAGGGACGGCGGGCTACTTCCCCGGCATCGGCGCGGTGAGGCCGCCCACCAGGAACGGCACGATCTGGCGGACGCATTCGTCCAGATCCTTGGTGCTGCAACTGCCGCCGGAATAGGCCTCGAGCCGGTCGGAATCGGCCAGGGTGTAGAAGTAGGCGCCGATCAGGAAGATCATGCGCCAATAGACGCAATCCGGATGCATGTCGCCCAGCGCGCGCTTCAGCGCGTTGATATAGCGCGTGGTGGATTCGTCATAGACTCGCTTGCGCAGGTCCGACATGAAATCGGGCGCCTCGTCCTGCAGGCGCGCATGCAGGCGCATATAGGCGACGCCCCCGGCTCCCTGCCGCTTGATCTCGATCGCCGGCACGATGAAGGCGCGAACCAGCTCCTCGATCGTCGGCGGCTGTCCGGGGCGCGCTTCGAGCGCATCGAGCAGGCGGATGCGTTCGCGGCCCAGCTCCTGGCCGCGGCGCAGATAGATCGAGCAATAAAGCCCCTGCTTCGATCCGAAGTAATAGCGAATCAACGCCTGGTTGATCTGCGCCCGCTGCGAGATTTCGCGCAGCGACGTGCCTTCATAGCCGCGCGCCGCAAATTCCTCTTCCGCCGCGTCGAGGATCTTGTCGCCGGTCGCGTTGTCGCCGGGGCGGCGGCCCAGCTTCGTCGGCCGGTCCGGCGAGGTTTCCGGCCCGGGCGCGGCGGCCCGCTTCGATCTGGTCTGGAGGGTCATGGTCTGTCTGTGGTGGTGTTCAGGTCGGCAGCGAGAGGGAGGATCGGGGAATTACCGGTCGAGGAATCGGCCGCCCGAGTCCGGTCCCCGACCGGCTTGCGCGATGGGTCCGCATTCAAGCCGATCCCCCGGAGCGGTGCAATGCGGGGGCCATGCCGCCCCGACCGATGTCGCGGGCCGCATGTCAGAGATGGCCGGCGATCCAGGCGGCATGGCCCATCAAGCCGGCATCGCCGTGGAGCGGTCCGATCAATTGCAGGCCCAACGGCAGCCGCTCGGCTTCGAGCAGCGGCAACGAGATGCAAGGAGCGCCCAGCAGCGATCCCGGCACGGCGAACGCCGGATCGCCGGTGTTCTGGATGCCGAGGGGTGCCGCTCCCGACGCCGACAGGGTGACGAATCCCGCGGCCCGCGACAGCAGGCCGGCGCTGATCTTGCGGATCTCGTCGCGGCGCGTCAGGGCGGCCCGATATTCCTCGGCCGTGAGGTGCTCCCAGGCATTAAGGCGGTTGCCCAGATCCTCGCTCAACGAGCCGGGGCCCAGCTCGCGATAGGGCTTGAGCGGCCAGCGCAGCTCATAGCCGCAGATGGTATGGGTCATCTCCCGCGCCTCGCGCAGCAGAACCTCGAAAGCCTCGATCGCGGGATCGGTCTTGCGCGAAACGATCTCGACGCCCTGCTTCTCCAGCCGCGAGAGGGCCTCGTCGAGCCTCGACTGCGTCTCCGGATTGCAGAGCGACCAGCCCGCGGTATCGAGGCGGATCAAGCTTGCCGGCTTGACCGGCGGGCTGAGCTCGGCGCCGCCGAACAAGCCGGGCTGGCCGGGATCGCCGCCGGCGATGCTGGCGATGCGATGCGCGGTGGTCCAGAGATCGCGCAGATTGCCGGCATGGACGCCGATGCAGGCCTGGCTCAGGCCGGAATGGCCCCCTTGCCGGTTGAGCGCGCCCAGCGACGGCTTGAAGCCGTAATTGCCGCAATAGCTCGCCGGACGGATCAGGGAACCGACCACCTGGCTGCCGATGGCGACCGGCACGAACCCGGCACCCACCGCGGCGGCCGAGCCGCTGGAGGAGCCGCCCGGCGTGCGCTGGGGATCGAACGGGTTGCGGGTGGGCCCGGGGCTGTAGAATCCGAACTCGGTCGTGACGGTCTTGCCCAGGATCACCGCCCCGCTCTGCCGCAGCGCATAGACCGACGCCGCATCGCGCTTGCCCTGCCAGCCGGCGAAGATCGGGCTGCCCATCTGGGTCGGCATGTCGATGGTCTCGTAGAGATCCTTGATGCCGACGGGCATGCCGTCGACCGCCGACAGGGACCGGTTGGCGCGATAGCGCGCGGTCGATTCGTCGGCCGCCCGGCGCGCGCCCGCGATGTTCATCGTGACGAAGGCGCGGATCTCCGGTTCGCGCGCCTCGATCCGCTCGAGGCAGCGCTCGAGATAGGCGCGCGGATTGTCGCCGCCGTCGCGGAACCGGTCGACGGCGTCGTGAAAGGACAGCAGGCGGGTTTCGCGCGGATTGTAGCTCGACATGAGGTTCCCGTGGCGGATGGAGGTCGGGAACGACTCTGCCGAGACCGGCGGCGGTTTGGGTTCGCGGACCCCCGAATTGGACTTTGCGAGACTTTGAACCGAAGCGGGAAGCGCCTCTCTATCATTTCCGGAAATGCGGCTGCCCGCAGCTCGGGAGATCGGAAACATGGCTCACGGCGAATATGGCCCGAAACTGTCGCGCGCGGCCGACGTGCTGGTGCGCGACCTGATGTGCGTGAAGCCCGGCGAAAGCCTGCTGATCGCGGCCGATACCGGCACCGACCGGGCGGCGGTCGAGGCGCTGCAGGATTCCGGCTATCGCCTGGGCGCCAAGGTCGCGAGCCTGATCCTGGCGCCGCAACTGCCCTTCCAGGGCGCGCTGGCGGACGAATACATGCCCGCTCATGTCCGCGCCGCGATCGACGCCTGCGATGTCTGCATCGATCTCTGCTTCCCCTATCTCGCGGGCTCGAAGGCCTACGACCACGCGATGCACAACAACCGCACCCGCTATTTCCTCGGGGCCGATGTCGGCACGGAAGAGCTGATCCGGCTGATGGGCAAGGTCGATCTCGACACGCTGCTCGAGGTCGGCGACGTGTTCGGCGCCTATGTCCAGCAACATACCGGCAAGGAATGCCGGATCACGACGCGGGAGGGCACCGACGTCACCTTCACGCTGGCCAAGCCCGACGGTCTCGGCCTCGCGAAGGCGACCAAGCCCGGCGGCTATTTCATGCCGGGCACGGTCCTGCTGCTGCCCGAGCTGAAATCGGTCGAGGGCACGATCGTCGTCCACCATTTCTTCCACGAGTACTATACGGAATCCTCCGAGCCGGTGACGCTCAAGATCAAGGGCAAGGTGCAGGACATCATCGGCGGCGGCTCCGAGCACAAGGTCATGCGCCGCTCGATCGCGCGCGCGGGCAACGGCGACTATGGCTATGTGGTGCATTTCACCTGCGGCATCCATCCGGCGGCGCGGCTGACCGGCAAGTCCTTCATGGAAGACCAGCGGGTGATGGGCTCCAACGCCGTCGGGCTCGGCCTGCCGCCCTGGGAGCCGGGCGGCGGCGAGAACCACCCCGACATCGTCTTCACGATGCAGTCGATCTGGATCGACGGCCAGCCGATCGTGAAGGACGGGGTGGTCGTGGGCCCGCCGCATCTGCGCGAGGCGATGCAGAAGCTGCAGCCCGTCTTCACCTGATCCCCTCGAATTCCCGCCAGCAAGCTTCCCGGAGCGATATCGACATGCCGATCAAGGAACGTGACGTCGAGTTCGAAGGCACGACCATGCATTGCTATGAGGGCGGGAAAGGTTATCCCGTTCTCATGATCCACGGTTCGGGCCCCGGCACGGCCTCGGCCACGAACTGGGCGCATGTCATGGAGCCGCTCTCGAAGTCCTATCGCATCCTCGCCATGGACATGATCGGCTACGGCAAGTCCGGCCGGAAGCCGGCGAAGCCCTATTTCGACATGGATATGTGGGTCCGCCAGGCGATCGCGGCGCTCGACCTGCTGGCGCCCAGGGGGCCGGTCGGGATCATCGGCCATTCGCTGGGCGGCGCCGTCGCGCTCCGCACCGCGCTGGAAGTGCCTCGCGTCAACAAGCTCATCCTGCAGGGATCGCTCGGCGCCCAGAAGAAGATCACCCTCCCGATCGCGCGCAGCTGGCGCGTGCCGAAGGACGAGAAGGCCTTCCGGCACTACTACAAGAACGTGATCCGGGTCCGGATCCCGCTCACGGACGAGTTCGTCAAGGGCCGCATGGCACTGCTTCGCAAGGACGGCTACGACAAGTATTTCAACACCATGTTCGTCGGCAACAAGCAGCGCTATGTCGATGCCTCGCGGATCTCGCCCCAGGCATTGCGCAAGCTCAAATGCGACGTGACGATGATCCACGGCGCCGACGACGCCTGCGTGCCCTTCGAAGAGGGCGGCATCGAGCTGGCGCGGCTTCTGCCGCGGGCGGACCTCTACCGGCTGGCCGATTGCGGCCATCCCTGCTCCTTCGAGCAGCCGCAGAAATTCATCGCCCTGGCGAAGCTGGCGCTCGGCTGATGCGCCGGCGAGCGTCCTGTGACAATGGCGATGCTGCCGACCCCGGGCCGAGTGTGGGCATCGCGGCCCCCGGCCGCTGCGACGAGTGACCGGGCAGGTTCGTCTCCGGTTGGCCAAAGACCTCCCGATCCGGGTAATCTCGCGACATGAAGATCGAGAACAGTTTCGACGTGCCCCTGCCGGTCGAGCAGACCTGGGACCTGCTTCTGGATATCCAGCGTGTCGCCCCCTGCCTGCCGGGCGCCGAGCTGCTCGAGACCATCGATAGCGACGCCTATCGCGGCAAGGTCTCGGTCAAGCTCGGGCCGATGGCGGTGACCTTCCAGGGCATCGCGCGTTTCGAAAGCAAGGACCCCGTCGCCCGACGGGCCAACGTCAAGGCCAGCGGCAACGAGACCAAGGGCCGGGGCGGCGCGCAGGCCAAGGTCGATTTCGCGCTGACGTCGGTCCCCGGCTCCGGAACCCGCGTCAAGATCGACACCGATCTCAATCTCAATGGCGCGGTCGCGCAATATGGCCGTGCCTCGGGCATGATCGGCGACGTCGCCCAGCAGCTCGTCGATAAATTCGCCGAAGCGCTGAAGGCCCAGATCCAGGCCGATGCCGCCCGCGCAGCGCCGGCCGTCACCGGCGAGCCCTCGCCAACCGGTGCGGCGAACACCACGGCACCGGTGCCTCCGGCCACGCCTCCAGCACCGGCCAAGCCGATCTCCGCCACCGAGCTCCTGATCGGCGCGCTGAAGCGGCGCTTCCGGCGCTGGCTGGCGGGCCTGCGAGGCCGGGGGCCGGAGGATCGGCGGTGAAGCCGGCGCCCTTCGCCTATCACGCGCCCTCCTCGCTCGCCGCCGCCGTCGACCTCCTGGCGCAGAACGAGAACGCCAAGATCCTCGCCGGCGGACAGTCGCTGGTGCCGATGATGAATTTCCGCCTGGCGATGCCGGATCACCTGATCGATCTCAATCCGGTGACGGAGCTCGATCGGCTCACGGTCAGAACCGATTCCATCGAGATCGGCGCCATGACCCGGCAGCGCCGCATGGAATTTTCCAACGAACTGCGCCAGGCCTGCCCGATCATCGGCGAGGCCCTGCAGCATGTGGGCCATCGCCAGACCCGCAATCGCGGCACCATCGGCGGCAGCCTGGCCCATGCCGATCCGTCGGCGGAGCTTCCGACCGTGGTGCTGGCCCTCGATGGCGTGATCGAGATCCGGGGCCCTCGTGGCACGCGCTCGATGCCGATGGCCGAATTCGCGTTGGGTTTCATGACCACGGCCCTCGAGCCCGACGAGATCATGAGCGCCGTCACCCTGCCGCGCTGGCAGGGTCCGCATGGCTATGCCTTCGTCGAGTTCGCCCGCCGCCTGGGCGATTTCGCGGTGGCGGCGGCCGCGGTCATGATGGCGCTCGATGCCAAGGGCACCGTCACCCGCGTCGCGGTCGCGCTGGCCGGGGTAGGGCCGGTGCAGTCGCGGCTGACCGCGGTCGAGGAAGCATTGCGGGGCCACCGCATCGAGCCGGCCCTGATCGACAGCGCCGCCGCGCTCGCCGCCGAGGGCGACGCCAACGAAGACATCCATGCCAGCGCCGATTATCGCCGGCATCTGGCGCAGGTGCTGACCGCGCGTGGCCTTGCCACCGCCGCGCGGCGGGCGCAAACCCAGATGAAAGCACCGGCATGACCGCGCCCGCGACCGTCGCCTTGACCGTCAACGACCGCCCCTACGAGAAGCAGGTCGATCCCCGCACCACGCTCGCGGATTTCCTGCGCCAGCATCTGGGCCTGACCGGCACTCATGTCGGGTGCGAGCATGGCGCCTGCGGCGCCTGCACCGTGCTGCTCGACGGCCAGAGCGTGCGCGCCTGCCTGATGTTCGCGGTACAGGCGAGCGGCCATGCCGTCACCACCGTCGAGGGTCTGGCCAACCCGGATGGCTCGCTCTCGCCCCTGCAATCGGCCTTTCGCGAGCATCACGGCCTGCAATGCGGCTTTTGTACCCCGGGCATGCTCATGACCCTGGCCGAGCTGCTGCGCGACAACCCCGCGGCCACCGAGGCGGAGGTCCGCGACACGCTGTCGGGCAATCTCTGCCGTTGCACCGGCTATGCCGGCATCGTGGCGGCCGCTCTCGATGTCCTGGCGCGACTGGCGCCCGAAGCGAAGGACCGCTGAGATGGGCATGAAGGCCATCGGCGCCCGCGTGCAGCGGACCGAGGATCCGGCGCTCCTGTCCGGGAAGGGCCGCTATCTCGACGATATCGCGCTCCCGGGCATGCTGCATGCCGCCTTCCTGCGCTCGCCCCTGGCCCATGGCGTGATCCGCTCGATCGATGCGACGGCGGCGCTGGACGCCCCCGGCGTTCATGCCGTGCTCACGGCCCAGGATCTGCCGGAGATGCTGCGCAACACGCGCCTGCCGGTGATGGGCTCGAGCCCCCAGCAGACCCAGGTCATGACGCCCTACGCATTGGCGCCGGAGGAAGTCTGCTATGTCGGCGAGCCGGTCGCCGTCGTCGTCGCCGACAGCCGCTATCTGGCGGAGGACGCGGCCGGGCTGATCGCGGTCGACTATGACGAGCTGCCGGCGGTCGCCAACTGCCGCGACGCGGCCCAGGCGGAGGCGCCGCGAACCCACAATGGCAGCAGCTCCAACAAGGCCACCCGCTTCAAGGCCACCATCGGCGATGCCGCGGCGGCATTCGCGACCGCGCCCCACGTGTTCCGCCAGGACATGTGGCAGCATCGCGGCTGCGGTCATTCGATCGAATGCCGGGGAGCGGTTGCGGAACACGACCCGCTGCGTGGCGGCCTGACCCTCTGGTCCTCCACCCAGATCCCGCATATCGCCAAGCATGTTCTCTGCGATCTCCTGGCGATGGATCCGGAATCGGTGCGCGTGATCGCACCCGACGTGGGCGGCGGCTTCGGCCCGAAGGCGGTGTTCTATCCCGAGGAGCTGGTGGTCGCGGCGGCCGCGATGAAGCTCGGGCGGCCGGTCAAATGGGTCGAGGACCGGCGCGAGCATTTCCTGACCGCCGTCCAGGAGCGCGATCAATACTGGGATGTCGAGATCGCGGTGGACGGCGAGGGACGCATCCTCGGCGTGCGCGGCTCGATGCTGCATGACGGCGGCGCCTATCTGCCGTGGGAATTCAGCCTCCCCTACATCGCCGCGGTCACCATGCCCGGCCCCTACCGGCTGCCCGCCTACGATCTGGACGTCACCGTCGCCTATACCAACCTGCCGCCCGCCAGCGCCATCCGCGGCTCCGGCCGGCCCCAGGCCGTGTTCGCGATGGAGCGGCTGCTCGATCGCGTCGCGCGCGAGCTCGGCATCGACCGGGCGGAACTGCGGCGGCGCAATTTCGTGCAGCCCGACCAGATGCCCTACCCGACCGGGCTGACCTACCGCGACGGGCGCGCCGTCGTCTATGACAGCGGCGATTACCCGACCACCCAGTCGATGGCGCTGGAGCTGGCGAACTATGCCGATTTCGGGCGGCGCCAGGCCGAGGCGCGGGCCCAGGGCCGCCATATCGGCATCGGCATCGCCAATTATGTCGAAGGCTGCGGTGTCGGTCCCTATGAAGGCGTGAGCATCAAGGTGCTCGACAACGGCAAGATCAACCTGCGCTCCGGCGCCGCGCCCACCGGCCAGGGCCACAAGACGATGCTGGCCCAGATCTGCGCCGAAACGCTCAATGTCGAGATCGAGGACGTGATCGTCACGCTGGGCGACACGAACGCCATCGCCATGGGCGTCGGCACCTTCGCCAGCCGCATCGCCGCCAATGCCGGCCCCTCCGCGCTGGGCGCGGCCCAGACCGTCAAGGCCAAGATCCTGAGCCTCGCCTCGCGCCTGCTCGAGACGCCCGAAGAGGATCTGGTGCTGGAGAAGGGCCGCGTCGAGGCGAGGCATGGCAACCGCCAGGGGCTGAGCCTCGGCGAGCTCGCCCGCCGGGCGAAAGGCTCACCGGGCGTCTCCATGCATCGCGGCGACACGCCGGGCCTGGAGCATACGAGCTATTTCACGCCGGCCCAGGCCACCTGGTGCAACGGCACGCATGTTGTCGAGGTCGAGGTCGATATCGCCACCGGCGGCGTGAAGATCCTGGACTATGTGGTGGCGCATGATTGCGGCACCGTCATCAACCCGCTGATCGTCGATGGCCAGATTCAGGGCGGCGTTGCCCACGGAATCGGCAACGCGCTGCTGGAGTGGATGGCGTTCGATCCCAACGGCCAGCCGCTCACCACCAATTTCGGCGAGTATCTGCTGCCGAGCTCGACGGTGGTGCCGACGGTCCGGATCGCGCATCTGGAGACGCCCTCGCCGGTCAATCCGCTGGGGGCCAAGGGTGCGGGCGAAGGCGGCACCATTCCGGCCGCCGCCGCCATCGTGTCGGCGATCGAGCACGCGCTGACGCCGTTCGACGCCCGGCTGAACATGTCGCCGCTGACGCCGGAAACCATCATCAAGAGTCTGAAGCAGAGCCCGAATTACAAGGCCGCGCTGATGCGCGCCTGCGCCGGCTAGGGTTGCGGGCCAAGGCCGACGCTGACCGTCCGGGCAGACTTCGGTCCTGTCGGTTCATGGCGGCGTGAAGTCCAAATCCGCAATTTCGAACCGTATGTCGCGCGGCGTCGAGACATCCTGAATGGCGATCAAACCAAGAAGGGCCGCTGGCAGTGCCCGCGGCCGCAGGAGAAAACGCGTGAACGTTCAATCGAGACAAACACGGGGGATCAACATGCTGGGTGGTCTGAAGCATCTTGTCGGCGCCGGTGCCGTCGCGGCGCTCGCGCTTACCGCCACATTGCCGCTGGCCCGGCCGGTTCAGGCCGCCGACACGATCGTGATCGGCGTGATCCAGCCTTTCACCGGCCCCATCGCCGCCTATGGCCAGAACACGATGAATGCGCTCAATCTCGTCCTCAAGGAAAAGGGCGATACGTTCGGCGGCAAGAAGATCGAGTTCGTCCAGCTCGACGATCAATGCACGCCGAGCAACGCGGTCGAGGCCGCGAACCGGATCATCGATCGCGCCGTCGCCGTGATCGGGCCGAGCTGCAGCGGCGACATGGCCGCCGTCCAGCCGATCCTCAAGGAAGCGAAGATCCCGCATTTCACGCCCGCCTACCTGCCGACCTTGAGCGCCCAGGGCGACGACTACTTCTTCCGCGCCACGCCCGGCGACGGCCCGCTGATCCGCGCACTCGCCGCCTACGTGAAGGCCCAGGGCAAGACGAAGATCGCGCTCGCCTATGACACGACCGGCTTCGGCGTCGGCGAGAAGGACGCGTTCCTGGCGGCCCTGAAGGAATTCGGCATGGCCGATCCGGTCGTGACCCTCTCCTACGACTTCTCGGTGACCGACTTCTCGGGCCAGATCGGCAAGATCCAGGCCTCGGGCGCCGACGCCGTGGTGGTGCTGAGCTACGAGAACCTGCAGGGTCTGTTCGTGAAGCAGGCCCAGCAGCTCGGTCTCGAGATCCCGGTCTTCTGCGGCACCGCCGCGGCGGAGCCGGAATTCCTCGATATCGGCGGTGCCAGCGCCAACGGCGTGATCTATTCGGCGGCCTATGCCGCGGACGATCCGGCGACGGCCGAGTTCACCAAGGCCTACCAGGCGGCCTACAACAAGACGCCCAGCGTGGTGCAGGTGAGCGCCGCCATCGCGATGTATGCGCTGGCCGACATCTGGACGCGCCAGGGGCCGGACGTGAAGGGCGAGGCGCTGCGCGACGAGCTGAAGAAGCTCCATCTCCAGACGCCGGCCGGCACCGCCGCCTGGACCGCCACCGGCGAGCCCGCCGACAGCTTCGCCATCCTGCAGACGGTCCAGGACGGCAAGGTGGTGACGGTCAAGCGCGAATCGATCAAGGCCGAGTGAGTTCGCCTCTCTTCGACGTCGGAGCTATGCTCGTCGACGGCCGGTGGCGGCCCGTTGCCGCCACCGGCCTCGAGGGGATGACATGAACTCGACCATTCTCGTTCAGACGATCCTCAGCGGCCTCGCGGCGGGCGGTCTCTATGCGCTCGTCGCGATCAGTTTCGGCATCGTCTATCGCACCACCCGCGTCTTCAATTTCGCGCAAGGCGATTTCGGGGCGCTCGGCGCCTATGTGGCCTTCAGCGTGCTGGCCGCCCTTCCCGGCCATTACTGGCTGGCGCTGGTGATCGGCTGCCTCGCGGTGGGCATCTTCGCCGCCGCCGTCGAATTCGTCGCGATCCGCCCGCTCTACCGCCTGGGCGAGCTCTATACCTTCATCACCACGATCGGCCTCAGCTTCGCCATCCAGAGCGGGATCCAGCAGATCTGGGGGCCGTTCGTCCGCGTCATGCCGAACCCCTTCGGCGACCGGGCCGTCAAGGTCCTGGGCCTGCGCGTGGTGCCGGACAAGATCTGGATCTTCTCGATCGCCATCCTGCTGACCGGCGTCCTCTTCGTCTTCCTGGCCAAGACCAAATACGGGACGGCCATGCGCGCCTGCGCGCAGGACAGCCGCGTCGCCAACCTGCTCGGCATCAAGGTCGGGCGGATGTTCAGCGGCGCCTTCTTCCTCAGCGGCATGGTGGGTGCCTTCGCCGGCATTCTGATCGCGCCGATCACCTATCTGCAGCCGACCATGGGCCTGCAGCTCGGCGTGCCCGGCTATATCGCCGCCCTCCTGGGCGGGCTGGGCAGCATGCCGGGCGCGCTCATCGGCGGCTTCATCCTCGGTATCGTCCAGGCGGTGTCGGTGCTGGTGATCGATCCGCGCTACAGCCCGATCGTCACCTACGTCGTGTTCGTCATCGTGCTGCTGGTGAGGGCGCGCGGCCTCTTCGGCGAAGAAACCGTCCAGGGCCGCCTGGTATGACGGCCCGCCGCCCCCGAACCGTCGCGCCCGCCCGGCAGCGGCTCCCCTCCGGCAACGGATTCCCCCGGTGATTCAGCGTCTCTACGCCTCCACCTTCTCGCTGGCCCGCTACCCGCTCCTGCTCGCGGCCCTGCTGCTGATCGAGCCGGTCTTCTCGAGCCAGTATCTGATCCGCATCGTCAACACCATGCTGATCCAGGCGGTGGCGGCGCTCGGCGTCAATGTCGTGCTCGGATTCGCCGGGCTCGTGTCGATCGCGCATGCCGCCTTGATGGCCTTGGGAGCCTATACTTCGGCCCTGCTGATGCTGAAGCTGGGCATGCCTTTCCCGATCGCCTTCGTGACCGCCTGCCTCTTCTGCGGCATCGTCAGCGGCTTCGTCGGGCTCCTCGGCAACCGGGTCGAGACCAATTATCTCCTGGTGATCACGCTCGGCATCCATGTCGCGATCTTCCTCGTCATCGTCAACGAGAACTGGCTGACCGGCGGCGCCTCCGGGCTCTTCAACGTGCCGAAGGTCGAGATCGGGCCCTGGCGCCTCGCCAACGACCGCAGCTATTACTGGCTGACGGCGCCGGTCTTCGTGGCGGCGCTCTATTTCGCCGAGCGCCTGCGCCACTCGAAGCCGGGACGCGCCATGATCGCGGCCCGGCTGCACGCGCCCGCCGCGCGCATGAGCGGGATCAACGTCAACCGCTACCGGGTCTGGGCGATGGTCTTCGCCGGCGTCTATTTCGGCGCGTCCGGCAGCCTGTTCGCCCATCTCATCGGCTTCCTGGGGCCGGAAGATTTCAGCCTGAGCCTGACCCTGCTTCTGACGCTGACCGTCGTGGTCGGCGGGCTCGGGTCCAACGTCGCGGCCTGCGTCAGCCTGGTGATCCTCACGGCGATCGCCGAAGCCTTCCAGCAGGCCGCCTCCTCCTGGTTGCTGTTCTACGGGATCCTGATCATGGTGGTGATGGTCGTGGCGCCGCGCGGCATGGCGGGCGTGGCGGAATCGGTCGTCGAGCGGATCAAGCGGGCGCGCAGCCTGGTGCGCCGGCCGCTCGACCGGCCCAGCTTGTGAGGGCATGAGCGTGCTCCTCGAGGTCCAGGACCTGTTCGTCACCTATGGCAGCTTCAAGGCGCTGAGCGGCGCCTCCCTTCGGGTCGAGAAGGGCGAGATCCACGGGCTGATCGGCCCGAACGGCTCGGGCAAGACGACGATGCTCAATGCCGTCTGCGGCTTTGCGCGGGCGCGGACGGGCAGCATCGCCTTCGCCGATGCCCGGATCGAGAGGCTGCCGGTCCATCGGCGCGCCGCCATGGGGCTGGGCCGCAGCTTCCAGGGGATCGCCGTCTTCCCCGAGCTGAGCGTGATGGAGAATGTGCTGGTCGGGCTGCATCTGCACGATTCCCAGTCCTTCCTGCGCTCCTGCGTTCCTTTCCTGGGGCAGGCGGCCGAGCTCGAGAACCAGGCGCGCGCCCTGGCGGCGCTGAAATGGACCGGGCTCGAAGGCTCGACGGCCATGCCGGCCGGCACGCTCTCCTTCGGCGGCCAGCGGATGCTCGATCTGGCGCGGGCCATGGTGGCGGCGCCGAGCCTGCTGCTGCTGGACGAACCCGCCGCCGGCCTCAACCCCAACGAGGTGGCGCAGCTCGCCGGCATCGTCCGCGAGTTCCGCGCCCGCGGCTCGACCGTCGTGGTGGTCGAGCACCACCTGAAATTCGTGATGGGGCTCTGCGACCGCATCACCGTGCTCAATTTCGGCCAGACCATCGCCGCCGACACGCCGGACAAGGTGCAGAAGAACCCCGCCGTCATCGAAGCTTATCTCGGACCCGATCATGTCAGTATTGACGCTCACTGAGATCTCGTCCGGCTATCACGCGCCGCAGCCCGCGATCGACAAGGTGTCGCTGTCGGTCGAAAGCGGCAGCATCGTCGCGCTGATGGGTCCGAACGGCGCCGGCAAGACCACGACCCTGGCCGCGGTCTCGGGATTGCTGCGCCTCTGGTCGGGCAGGATCGAGCTCGATGGAAAGCGCATCGACCGGGGCAGCCCCGCCGAGGTCGTCCAGGCCGGCCTGGCGCAGGTTCCGGAAGGGCGGCGCATCCTCCCCGGCCTCACGGTCCAGGAAAATCTCAGCATGGGCGCCTACACGATCCGCAGCCGCAAGCTCGTGGCCGAGCTTCAGGACAAGATGATGACCCTGTTCCCGGTCCTGAAGCAGAAGCTGAAATCGCCCGGCGGCCTGCTTTCCGGCGGCGAGCAGGAGATGCTGGCCATCGCCCGCGCCCTCATGAGCAACCCCAAGATCCTCCTTCTCGACGAACCTTCCATGGGGCTGGCGCCCCTGGTCGTGCAGCGGATCTTCGAGTATCTGGTGGCGCTGAAGAAGGACGGGCTGGGCATCCTGCTGGTCGAGCAGAACGCCACCATGGCGCTGCGCATCGCGAGCTTCGCCTACATCCTGGAACGCGGCCAGGTGGTCGCATCCGGGGAGCCCGAAACCCTGGCGCGCGACGAAGGCATTCGCCGCGCCTATCTGGGCGCCTGAGGCGCTCCGTGGCCGAAGCTTCCGGCGATCTGGCGGGACGCCTGGCGCTGGTCGTCGGCGGCAGCGGCGGCATCGGCGCCGCCACGGTTCGCGCCCTGGCTCGCGCCGGCGCCACGGTGATCGTCGGCTACAACAAGGGAGAGACCGCGGCGACGGCGCTTCTCGCCGAGCTGCCCGGCGCCGGGCATCGCGCGATGCAGGTCGCCGTGGAGGACAGCCGGGCGATCCGGGTCCTGGCCGACGCGCTCGCCCGTGCTTACCCACGGCTCGATATTCTCGTCAACGCCGCCGGAACGACGCGGTCGATCGCCCATGACGATCTCGAGGCGCTGGACGACGCCACGATCGATCGGATCTTCGCCGTCAATCTGCGTGGACCCCTGGCCACGATCCGTGCGCTGAAGCCGCTCCTGCAGAGCGCCGGCGATGCCGTGGTGGTGAACGTCTCCTCGACCTCGGCCTTCACCGGCCGGGGCAGCAACATCGCCTATGCCGCCTCAAAGGCGGCGCTCGATACGCTCACGCGCTCGCTGGCCCGCGCGCTGGCGCCCGCGATCCGCGTCGTCGCCGTCTCGCCCGGCAGCGTGGACACCGATTTCGTGCCCGGACGCGACTGGGACGCGCTGCAACGCATGGCCCGGGCCTCGCCGCTGCAGCGGATCATCGAGCCCGACGACGTCGCCCGGGCCGTCCTGGCCTGCGTGACGCATCTCACGGCCGCCACCGGAATCAGGATCGTCGTCGACGGCGGCGCTCATCTCTGAATGTCGCGATGCGTGACGTCAGGCGCGGCGCGCGATCGCCTGCGCGGTCGTCATCGTGCTCCTTCGCCGAAACGACACCCGGCCCTGAAGCAAAGATAAGCAGACGCCATACTTTGCGCGCGATGGCGTGAAGTAGCATGCCGCTCGTGCAATGAGATTGCCGCGTTTGAATTCGTGATCGGAGAGAGTGCGATGGCAAAGAGCGCGCCCAGAATTGCGATCGTGGGTGGCGGGCTGGGCGGGCTCGCGGCGGCGGCGCTGCTGCAGGCCGAAGGCTACAACGTCCATGTCTACGAGCAGGCCCAGGTCTTCACGCGGCTGGGGGCGGGCATCCATCTCGGGCCCAACCTGATGAAGGTGCTGCGGCGCATCGGCATCGCGGACCGCGTCATCGAGACCGGCGCGTCGCCCAATCGCTGGGTGAGCCGGAAATGGGACGACGGGCGCGTGCTGCTGGACCACGAGATCGGCGAACCCGCCGCACGGCGCTACGGCGTCCCCTATATGATGGTCCATCGCGGCGACTTCCATGCCCGGCTGTTCGATGCCGTCAGGCCGGAATCGATCTCGCTGGGCAAGCGCGTGGTCGAGATCGATCCGACGGGATCGGTGGCGAAGCTCGGTTTCGAGGACGGCACCAAGGCCGAGGCCGACATCATCATCGGGGCCGATGGCGTGCGCTCGCGCATGCGCGAGGTGCTGCTGGGGCCGGAGGAGCCGCAATTCTCCGGCCAGGTCGCCTTTCGCTCGGTGTTCCCGGCAGCCCTGCTGGGCGACTACAAGATGGCGGATTGCGTCAAATGGTGGGGCGAGGACCGGATCTTCCTGGTCTATTACATCACCCGCGCCCATGACGAGATGTTCCTCGTCACCGCCTCGCCGGAAGCCGAATGGCCGCACCCGACCTCTTCGGTGCCGGGCGATCTCGGCGAGCTGCGCGCCGCCTTCCAGGGCTTCCATCCCGAGGTGCAGCGCATCGCCAGCCTCTGCCCGCAGGCGACCAAATGGGCCATGTACGACCATGAGCCCTTTCCGCTCTGGAGCCGCGGCCGCATCGTGCTGCTGGGCGATGCCTGCCACCCGATGCTCCCGTTCATGGGACAGGGCGCCGCGATGGCGATCGAGGACGCCGCCATGCTGACACGCTGCCTCAAGGCCTCGCCGACCGATTTCGAGTTCGCGTTCCAGCTCTACGAGCTGAACCGCAAGTCGCGGACCGCCAGCATCCAGGACGAGTCGCGCAAGAACGTCTGGCTGAAGGAGACCGCCGACCCGGACTGGGTGTTCGGCTATGACGTGACCGAGGAGCCGCTGATCTATCCCGACAAGCGGTGACGGTGCCCGCTCAGCCGGCCCGGCCGACGCCGGTCAGTTCCCCGATTCGCCGGGCATGCGCGACCGCCGCGCGACCTCCCGTGGTCTTGGTCAGGAGATCGAGCGTCTCATGGTCGTTGTCGTCGACCGGCGTCAGCGCCCGGTCCCGATAGGAGCTGGCGCCGGGATCGCGAAGGATGGCCCACCTCAGCCACAGCAACCGTGAGATCGCGGCGACGATGATCGCGTGCTTGCCGAGAGTTTCGAGGATGAAACGCGGCCAGAACCTCCAAGCGCTCTCGCGCGGGAGACCGGGACGGCGCTCGGAAGGGCGCTTGAGCCGGAGGAGGCCGCTCTGCAGGGGATGCAGGTTCTCGAGCCGGACCGTGGTCGCGAAATTGACGAGCAGCTTGATCAGGCTGCCCATCGGCAAACCCGTCGCCGCCGCGCGCCGCAACAGCGTCTCGATATGGGCCGGCGTGTAATAGAGGGACCAGGCCTCGCGATAGATACCTTCCCATTCCGGCCGGCTCATCCTGAGATGATCGGTGCAGACATGCTCGACATCGTATCTGTTGAGATCCGGATCCATCGCGGCGCCCTTCTTCCAGAGGAGCTGATGATCCTCCGAGCCCGGCAACGGCGTCAGGCAGAAGAACTCGACGATGTCGAGCGGCAGCTCCTCCTGGATGATCGCGATATCGCGCCGGATCGTCGCCGGCGTGTCTTCCGGAAACCCGAGGATGTACCCCGCGAGCGTCAGAATGCCTTCGGCCTTCCACGCCAGCAGCATCCGGCGATACTCGGTGATCTTGTTCTGGCGCTTCTTGGCGATCGCGAGATTGTCGGGATTGACGTTCTCGAGCCCGATGAAGACGCGGGTGACGCCCGCCCGCTTCGCCTTGGCGATGAAGCCGGGAATCTTGTGGCATAGCGTGTCGACCTGGATCATCAGCCCGAGGGGAATCCCGCCCTTCTCGCGCAGTTCGATCAGGCGGTCGAAGATCGCCTCCCAGTTCCGGTTGCGCGCGAAGTTGTCGTCGGTGATGAAGAATTTATGGATGCCCTGCGCCCAGTTGAGGCGGACGAGCTTCTCGACATCGTCGGCGGTGCGGAATCGGGACTTGCGGCCCTGCACATTGATGATGGTGCAGAACGAGCACTGATAAGGGCAGCCGCGGCCCGCATCGAAGCTGGTGCTGAAGCCCAGCGTGCGCTGCACATGTTGTTTAGGAATGAATGGCGCGGGCGCGCCCTCCATCCCCGGCAGATCGCTCAGGAAGTTGTAGAGCGGCGCCAGCCCGCCCGTCGCCGCGTCGCGCAACAGATCTTCGAAGCGGCCTTCCGCCTCCCCGGCGAACATGGAAATGCCGAGCTCGCGGCAGGCATCGAGCCCAACCGCATGCCCGTCGAGCATCGACAGGCAGCCTGAAACATGGAAACCGCCCATGACGACAGGGATGCCGGCATTGCGGAACGGCCGTGCGATATCGAGCGCGCGAGGATACTGGTTCGACTGGACACCAACGAGGGCCACCAGCCCGAAGCCCTCATGACGTTGGAAGCGAGCCAGAAGAACCGGCAGGTCGATACGGGTGTTGGTCTCGTCGATGATCGCGATGTCGATCCCGGTATCGGTCCCGAGCACCCGCCGCTCGGCGCAATCGGCCGCGATGCCATACATGGCGGCGAGCGAATTGGAGGGGATCATCGCCCGCCACCAGCGGATCACGTAGCCATCATCGTCATAATGCGACGGCTTGATCAGCACGAGCTGGAAGCGGCGCTTTGCAGCCACGTGGATCTGCCCCCCGGTTTCCCTTGGACAACGTAGCACGGCAAAGGCTTGCCGCAAGCATAGGCCGCAACGGCGTTTCAGCGGGGATGCGGTCTCAGCTCGCGCCCCTCACTGGAACCCCCAGCTGCCGTTCAGGACTTCCTGGGCGCAGGCCACGCCCGTCATCTTGTCCCCGATGGTGAGCTGATCCTCGGGTTTGCTCATCACCGCGTCGCAGATTTCCGGGGTCACGAACTGTCCGCCGGTTGCCATGGCGGTGAACATCGCCCACTCCTCCACCGATATCGGGCGCTCCTGGTTGGCGTCGGCCATCTTGAAACCCACCAGCATGTCCTCTTGGCCCTGCGCGACCTCGGCCTTGTGCAGCCACAGGGTTTGCAGGCCGCCCATGGCCAACGTCGCCTTGAGCTTCTGATCACCGGAGAGCAGGCCGCCTCCCGCATATTCGTGGACCGGGCTGCCGCTCTCAGTGAGGTTGCAGACGAAAACACCGAGCTTCGTGCCGGTCTTGCCATCCCACACAAGCTGCTCGGCTGCGCTGTCGCCGATGTCGAGTTCCTTCAGCAGCGCCGTGCAGTTCTCCTGGTGCAGGGCCTCGATGATCGCGGCGCTTCGCTCATGGATCGCGGCGTGCATGGGCTGGAACGGGGGCGCCTTCTCGGTCTCGCTCACTCCCGTCAAGTCGAGGACGGCTGTTCGGACCTTGCCCAACCCGGCCAGCGTTGCCGGCATCTCGTCGAGCTTCGCCTTGAAATCCGGCAGCAATCTGTTGATGTCCTCATCGAGGACCTGCTCGGCGGCTTGGCCGAAGCGCTGCCGATCGTTGGGGTCGGCGATGGTCATGGATGCCGTGCCCCAGTAGTTCACCAGCTTGGCAAGATCGCCGAGCGAGGCGACCTGCACCTGGCCCAGCCCGTCCATCGCCGCGGTCAAGGCTCGCGCATTGATCGCCTTCTGCTTGGCCGCGACGGCGGCCTGGAAGCTCTGCCGCCTGGCCTGATCCACGCTTTGCTGTGCAGGATCATTGGCGAGCTGATAGAGCTGGGGAAGCGAATCGGACGTGTCGGGGAGGGCGGCGATCCTGGTCTCGACGGCGGCGAGCGCCTCGAGGCCCGCGCTGTAGGCCTTGATGGCCGTGCGCGCCTGGGCGATCTGCGGGTCGGCGGTATCGATCCAGGCCCCTTTTGCCGCCAGCTTGAGAAGCTCGGGCGCATCGGCGGGCGGGTTCGATATCGTGGCGGCGCCGGGCATGGCGCGCCATGTCGCCTGGCATACCGCTCGAAGCGTCTGGAACCGGGTCAGATCCTCATCGCCCCAGACGGCCAACGAGATGCCGAAAACCGGCACCACGCGTTCATCCAGGAAGGCGGTATAAGTGCTCTGGTTGCCGAGCGTCACGCCCTGCCGCGCATCGGCCGCACCGCTCCAGCGATAGAGCTCGATGCAATCGGGCGGCACCCAGCCGGCGGGCGTCGCCTGTCGCAGTCCGGCACGGATCTCCTCGGCGCGCGTGGCGGCCTGACCGTCGATCGCTGTCAGTTCGTCGCTCGCCACCATCGCGGCGATGCGCTGGCGCACTTTCATCAGGGTGACGACGCCGTCAGCGGTTGCCGGCGCGGCCGCCACGTCCTGTCCCATCGCCTGGCCCGCGGCGGCCTGGATCGTCGCGCGGCGGTCCGATAATTCGGCCATGAGATGCTGGCGGTCGCCGTCCGGCAGGTAGGGGAGGAACTTGGCGATATAGACAAGGGGACCCGTGATCTCGCGCGGCAAACCCGCGGCCGCCTGGAGGTTCGGCTTGGCCGGATCGGCGTCAATGAGGGCGGCAAGGCCGCGGTCGAGCTCGGCCGTGTCGGGCAGCCCGGCAATGGCCGGGCGCTGCGATTCCACCGCCTGGCGTGCCTTGGCGACGGCCGCCAGCGTCTGGCCGAGCGTCTTGGCGACAGCGGCGTTCGCGACGCCCAGCGCATCCATCGCCGGCTTGTCGCCCGCCTTCTTCGCTTCTCGATAACAGGCCGTGAGAGCGCCACTCGCCGCCTTGATATCCTCGCCGGTCCAGGAAAGCGCGGTCACGCCGAAGACCGGCAGGAGCGCCTCGTCGGCAAGCGCCTTCGGCAGCGGCAGGGCCGGGGCGACGGTGTAGGTGTCGGTCGGAACGACCGTGGCCGACCATGCTTTCAGGACGTCGCAGGCCGGCACGGTGATTTGTGGAGCCGCAACCGCCGCATTCCCCCAGGTCAGCATGCCCGCCAGAATGGCACCGCCGAGCATGCGGCAAATCGACCGCTCATCCATGATCGCCCCCCGCATCAAATCGGATTTTGTTTTTTGCTGGTCTTGCCCACGCCCCTCCGACCGAAGGGCCGAACGCCAGGGCGAGAATATTCTCGCACCCGAATGGTGACAAGTTGGATGGCCCTAAAGCGGCCCGGGCGAGCCAGGTGACTGCGCACGGCCTAGGAACAAAGTCGCTTTCTCGCGAATGCTCTCCCGGAATGGGATTTCAGATAGGTTTCGAACTTCAGAGCTTTGGATTTGTCCGGGAAGGCGGAATAGCAGATCGCCATTGTGCCGGTTGTCGCTATAGCCGCTTCTTTGAGAAAGCTCTGCCGGATGGTGACTTCAGGTACTTCTCGAAAGCAAAGGCTTGCTTTTCATCCGAGAACGCGACGTAGGTCTTGATGACCCAGGGCGCATACTTCGACGTATGAGGCACGTCGCCTGCATTGTGCTTCTCCAGACGGGCGCGCAGGTCGGCCGTAACACCGACATAGTAGCGGTCAGCATCCTCCTTGCTGCGAAGAATATACACGTAGATCATGCGCCTTCCCCCGGACTTGCCGAGCCGTAGCTCGCGAAGCGCGCCATATCTTGCACCTGCCCGCCTTCGCCCTCCGGGCTTCGGCGCGGCAGCCTTCGCTCGCTTCGCCTCTGAGAACCCGACTCGGCTTGCCGAGCCGTAGCTCGCGAAGCGAGCCATATCTTGCACCTGCCCGCCTTCGCCCTCCGGGCTTCGGCGCGGCAGCCTTCGCTCGCTTCGCCTCTGAGAACCCGACTCGGCTTGCCGAGCCGTAGCTCGCGAAGCGAGCCATATCTTGCACCTGCCCGCCTTCGCCCTCCGGGCTTCGGCGCGGCAGCCTTCGCTCGCTTCGCCTCTGAGAACCCGACTCGGCTTGCCGAGCCGTAGCTCGCGAAGCGAGCCATATCTTGCACCTGCCCGCCTTCGCCCTCCGGGCTTCGGCGCGGCAGCCTTCGCTCGCTTCGCCTCTGAGAACCCGACTCGGCTTGCCGAGCCGTAGCTCGCGAAGCGAGCGAAGGCTGGTGGGCCCGGCAGGACTTGAACCTGCGACAACACCGTTATGAGCGGCGCGTTCTGACCAACTGAACTACGGGCCCGATCCCAGGCGGACGGTCGGCACTAAAGCAAAAGCCAGAACGACAGGTCATTCTGGCTTTTGGTATCCGGCGAAGGGAAGCTTCCGATCAGGTATCGAGGAAGCTCCTCAGCTTGCGCGAGCGGCTCGGATGCTTGAGCTTCCGGAGCGCCTTCGCCTCGATCTGTCGTATGCGCTCGCGGGTGACCGAGAACTGCTGGCCGACCTCCTCGAGGGTGTGGTCGGTGTTCATGCCGATGCCGAAGCGCATGCGCAGCACGCGCTCCTCGCGCGGCGTCAGGCTGGCGAGGACCCGGGTCGTGGTCTCGCGCAGGTTGGCCTGGATCGCGGCATCGAGCGGCAGCACCGCGTTCTTGTCCTCGATGAAATCGCCCAGATGCGAATCCTCCTCGTCGCCGATCGGCGTCTCGAGGCTGATCGGCTCCTTGGCGATCTTCATCACCTTGCGCACCTTCTCGAGCGGCATGCCGAGCTTCTCGGCCAGCTCCTCGGGCGTCGGCTCGCGGCCGATCTCGTGCAGCATCTGGCGCGAGGTGCGCACCAGCTTGTTGATGGTCTCGATCATATGCACCGGGATGCGGATGGTGCGGGCCTGATCGGCGATCGAGCGGGTGATCGCCTGCCGGATCCACCAGGTGGCGTAGGTCGAGAACTTGTAGCCGCGGCGATACTCGAACTTATCGACCGCCTTCATCAGGCCGATATTGCCCTCCTGGATCAGGTCCAGGAACTGCAGGCCGCGGTTGGTGTATTTCTTCGCGATCGAGATCACGAGGCGCAGGTTGGCCTCGACCATCTCCTTCTTCGCGCGACCCGCCTCGCGCTCGCCCTTCTGGATCGTGTTGACCACGCGCCGGAAGTCGGCGATCGGCAGGGAGACATGGTCGGCGATCGCCGCGATGTCCTGGCGGATCACCTTCACCTCGTCCTTGTGCTTGGCGGCGTAGTCCTTCCAGCCCTTGGAGGTGAGGCGGCCGACCTTGGAGAGCCAGCGCGGATCGAGCTCGCTGCCGTAATAGCGCTGGATGAAATCTTCGCGCTTGACGCGGTGCTTCTCGGCCAGGCGCAGCAGTTGCCCCTCGAGCCCGACCAGCTTGCGGTTGAGCTGGTACATCTCGCCCACGAGGCCCTCGAGCCGGCCGTTGTTGAGCTTGATGGGCTTCATCAGCTCGGCCAGCTCCTGCTTCAGCTTCTCGTAGCGCTTCTCGCTCGCCGGAATGAACTTCTCGCCCTTCTTGAAGGCCTCGAGCCGCTTCTCGGCGATCCGCTCGAGCTTCTGATAGGCCGCGGCCACGGCGTCGAAGGACAGGATGACCGAGGGCAGCAGCTCCTGCTCCATGGCCGAGAGCGACATGGCGTTCTCGTCGCTCTCCTCGCCTTCGGCCGGTGCGCCCTCGGGGCGCGGCTCCGCGCCCTCCTCGGTTTCCGCCTCTTCTTCCTCTTCCTCCTCCTCGACGGCATTGCCGCCGGCGGTCATGGCGGCGTCGCCCTCGGGGCTGCCGCCATAGGTGGCCTCGAGGTCGATCACGTCGCGCAGCAGCATCTGCCCGGCCTTGAGCTTGTCGCGCCACTCGATGATGGCGCGGCAGGTCAGCGGGCTCTCGGCGATGCCGCCGATCATCATGTCGCGGCCGGCCTCGATGCGCTTGGCGATGGCGATCTCGCCCTCGCGCGACAGCAGCTCGACCGAGCCCATCTCGCGCAGATACATGCGCACGGGGTCGTCGGTGCGGCCGATATCCTCGTCGCCCAGATTGCCGCCGCGGCCGCTCTCGGATTCCTCCTCGTCGGGCTGCGGGGCCGCGGGCTCGGCCGCCGCCTCCTCGTCCTCGGATTCGACGACATTGACGCCCAGCTCGTTGAGCATGGCCATCGTGTCCTCGATCTGCTCCGAGGAGACCTTGTCGGCCGGCAGCGCCTGGTTCAGCTCGTCATAGGTGACATAGCCGCGCTCCTTGCCGCGCGTGACGAGCTTCTTGACGGAGGCGCTCACGCTGTCGAGGAGCGGGCTGTCGCCGCCCTCCTCGCGCGCTTCGCCGTTTTCCGTCTTGGCTACCGGTTTCGTCGCCATCTCTTTACCGCCTGATGCTATCCGTTCGGTTCATTCCAGGGCCGATCCCGGGCCCACCGCCCGACGATCGCACCCGATCATTCAAATATGGTTCTGCCGGTCGCCCGGGAAACTCCGGCGCCCGGCCTATAAAGTCGGCGAGCTTACTTCACCCGTTTATCGATGTCGCGCCGGCGGCTCTCTCCCGCGAGGCTCTCGCGCTGCGCCGCCTGGAACCGCGCCCAGGCCTCGGCTGTCGCCTCGGCACCGAGCCGTTGGGCCGCGAGATCCGCCTCCAGCCGCGCCTGTCTCTCCTTCATCAGACCGAGCAGATGGTCAAACGCCTCTTCCGCGGCCGTGTCATCGACCCCGGAGCGACAGACGGAAAGACCCTTGTTTCGGGTGGTTAGCGCGTCCAGGACGCCGCCAAACCCAGCATCCACCAAGTGGCGTTTCAACCCCTCGACGTCAAGGTCCGGCGTGCCAGCGGCGTGGTCTATAATGGCTTGACGAAGCTTGTCAAGTTGCGAGTCGCCTAGCACGAGATGTGCCAATTCCTCGGTCCGCAGATGGGCGATCCGGGGGTGAGTCACTACGATTCCCAGGAGCATCTCCGGCTGGCGACGTTCCGGGTCCGGAACCCCTTGGCGCAGCGCGGCTCCGCCCCGCTCGGCCGGGGCCTGGCGATACCGGTTCCCCGCCCCCCGGCTGCTGCCAAACCCGGTCCCGCCGCCCTTGCCGCCGCCGGCGCGGCGATCCGCCGCCGGACCGCCCGTCCCGCCCCGCCGGTTGCCATAGCCGAACGCCTCGGCCAGCCGCCGGTCGAACTCGAGCCGGTAGTCCTCCTGGACCGTGCGGTCGGCGATCCGGGCCGCCAGCTCGCCCAGATGCTGGCGCAGGCCCGACCGGCGTTCCGGCGTGTCGAATCGCCGGCCGGCGGTCTCGGTCTCCCAGAGCAGGTCGGCCAGCGGCGTCGCCCGAACCAGCACCTCCTCCATGGCCGAGGGACCCCGGGCCTTGATCAGGCTGTCGGGATCCTCGCCCTTGGGCATCAGCGCGAAACGCAGCGAGCAGCCGGGCTTGAGCAGCGGCAGGGCCCGGTCGGCGCCCCGGGCGGCCGCCCGCTGGCCGGCATTGTCGCCGTCGAAACAGAGGATCGGCTCCGGCGCCAGGCGCCAGAGCAGCAGGATCTGCTCCTCGGTCAAAGCCGTGCCCAGCGGCGCCACGGCTTGGGCAAAGCCCCCCTGGCTCAGGCCGATCACGTCCATATAGCCCTCGGCGACGATGACCTCGCTCTTCTGGCGGATCGCCTCCTGCGCCTGGGCCAGGCCGAACAGCACGCGGCCCTTATGGAACAGCGGCGTCTCGGGCGAGTTCAGGTATTTGGGCTCTCCCTCGCCCATCACCCGCCCGCCGAAGGCGATGACGCGCCCGCGCTTGTCGGTGATGGGGAACATCACCCGGCCGCGGAACCGGTCGTAGGAGGCCCCGCCATCCGGCGGCTTGATCAGGAGGCCGCCCTCGATCAGCAGCGCCTCGGGGATGCCCTGCCTGGTCAGCGCCTCTTTCAGCGCCCCGCGGGAATCCGGCGCATAGCCGAGGCGGAAGCGCGCGACGGTTTCCTCGGCGAGGCCGCGATGCTCGATATAATCGCGCGCGGTGCGACCGCGCGGGCCCTTGAGCTCGGCCTCGAAGAACTTGGCGGCCGCCTCCATCGCCCCTAAAAGCGTGCTCTGGCGCTCCGCCTTGGCCCGCGCCTCGGGGTCGGGCTGCGGCACCGGCAGGCCCGCCTCGTTGGCCAGCCGCTCGACCGCCTCGGGAAAGCTCGCCCCCTCCGCCCGCATCAGGAAGCCGATCGCGTCGCCATGGGCGCCGCAGCCGAAGCAGTGGAAGAATCCCTTCTCCTCGTTGACGGTGAAGGAGGGCGTCTTCTCGTTATGGAAGGGGCAGAGCCCGACGAAATCGCGGCCCCGCTTCTGCAGCTTCACCCGGCGCCCGACCACATCCGCCAGCGGCAGGCGGCTTCTCAGCTCGTCGAGAAATTCCGGGGGAAAGGCCATGGACGGCGCAGGACTCCTGAAGCGGCCGAGGGCCTCGAAAGGGTGACAGAGTGTCGGCCTGCCCCCGAGTCGGGGGCAAGGCGTGAAATCCCGCTAAATATGGGGATTACGCGAATGGAACGGCAGGGCGCGGCCTTGCCGCAGGCGAGGGCTGGCCGCCCCGATCAAGCGCCCAGCTTCTGCTTCACCAGCTGCCCGGCCTTGGCGAAATCCATCCGGCCGGCGAAGCGCTGCTTCAGCAGGCCCATGATCTTGCCCATGTCCTTGATGCTCGAGGCGCCGGTCTCGCCGATGGCGGCGGCGATGGCTTCGCCCATCTCGGCCTCGGTCATCTGCTTGGGCAGGAAACGCTCGATGACGCCGATCTCCTCCTGCTCCTGCTGCGCCAGCTCGAGCCGGCCGCCTTTCTCATAGAGCTCGATCGATTCGCGGCGCTGGCGGACCATCTTGTGCAGCATCTCGACGATCTCCTCCTCGCCGATGCCGTCGGTGACGCCCTTGGGCCGCGCCGCGATGTCGCGATCCTTGAGGGCCGCGAGGATGAGGCGGACGGTCGAGATCGTGCGCTGGTCACGAGTCTTCATGGCCGTCTTCAGGGCTTCGTTCAGGTCGGTGCGCAACATGGGCCGCTCTCGATAGGGATAAGGCGGAAAATGCGGGCCTGACGCCCGCCGACTCCAGCCGCTTTCGGGAAAGGGCGCAGGGTAGCGGATCGAAGCCTCCGAGGCAATTTCGCCGCGCTCGTGCAAAGGCTTGATTTCGCTCAAAGAAATAAAGCAGTTCCTGGCTTGACGCGCGGGCCCGCTTTGCTTACAAGCGCCGCCAACTTGAGCGACGCGGCGCGCGTGACAATATACGGGTGCGCCGCGACCTCCTCCTCCCCGCGATCGCCAGGATCAACCCGCCGATGAGCGAGCCCCGACACACGCCCGCCCCGAACTCGTCAGGGGGGCGGCGTTCCTGGGCCACGGCGGTTCTCGCGCTGGCGGACGGGCATCTGATCTGGGGCCATGGCATCGGCGCCGTGGGCAAGGCGGTCGGCGAGGTCTGCTTCAACACCTCGCTCACCGGCTATCAGGAGATCCTGACCGATCCCTCCTATGCCGGCCAGATCATCACCTTCACCTTTCCGCATATCGGCAATGTCGGCACCAATGAAGAGGACATCGAGACGGTGACGCCGGCCGCGCGCGGTCTCGTGCTGCGTGCCGACATCACCGAGCCCTCGAACTGGCGCGCGACCCAGCATCTCGATGCCTGGCTCAAGTCGCGCAACCTGATCGGCATCGCCGGCATCGATACGCGCCAGCTCACGCGGCGCATCCGCGACGCGGGCGCGCCCTCGGGCGTGATCTGCCACGCGCCGGACAAGAATTTCGACGAAGCGGCCCTCGTCGCCGAAGCCAAGGCCTGGCCCGGGCTCGACGGGATGGATCTGGCGCTCGAGGTGAGCTGCCGGCAGAGCTACGAGTGGGACGAAACGCGCTGGACGCTCGAGAAGGGCTATGGCCGGCAGACGAGCCCGCGCTTCCATGTCGTCGCGGTCGATTACGGGGCCAAGCGCAACATCCTGCGCTGCCTCGCCTCGGTCGGCGCCAAGGTCACCGTGGTGCCGGCGACGGCCAGCGCCGAGGACATCCTGCGCCACAAGCCCGACGGCATCTTCCTGGCGAACGGCCCCGGCGATCCGGCCGCCACCGGTCAGTATGCGGTACCGGTGATCCGCCAGCTGCTCGCGACCGGCATTCCGCTCTTCGGCATCTGCCTCGGCCACCAGCTCCTGGCGCTGGCGCTCGGCGGCAAGACCAAGAAGATGCCGATCGGCCATCGCGGCGCCAACCATCCGGTCAAGGACCTCGCCACCGGCAAGGTCGAGATCACCAGCCAGAACCACGGCTTCTGCGTGCTGCCGGAATCGCTGCCCGAGGGCGTCGAGGTCTCGCATGTCTCGCTCTTCGACGGCTCGAACGAGGGCCTCAGGCTCACGGACAAGCCGGTCTTCTCGGTGCAGTACCACCCCGAGGCCTCGCCCGGCCCCAAGGACAGCCACTATCTCTTCGACCGCTTCGCCGAGCTGATCGAGAAACACAAGCGGGGTGCCTGACATGGCACTCTTTCAAGAAGTGAAAGAGAAGGTCCTCTTTCTAATCTGGAATGAGGCTTATGATTCAAATAGCGCTGGTCATTATCACATTACGTCTGCGCAAAGATTCTCGCCTCAAGACACCTCTTCATTAATCGCGAGAAAGGCAATTCAGGCGCTTATTGAAGAAGGGCTCTTAGAACGTAGCGAGGGGTGGCCGGAGCACTTCGAGATTTCAGCCCGAGGTATCGAATATGTTGAAGCTCAATTGGAGTCTTCATGGACAGTCATCGGGCAGTACGCAGAAGAAGAAGCACAGGCCCCACTTCGAGCATCCGCGCCCGAGCAAGCTGATACTTGGCAACCTTTGAAGATCGACCGGCAACAGCCAGAGTATCAAGAAGTCGTGAACTCAGTTGAAGCTGCTTTAGAAGCTATCAGGGGGGACAACGGTTACGCAACTTCGCAAGCAGATGAACGAGAGCAGATTGTCACCGCGATCCAAACTGGACTCGACCGCATCAAGCACGCCTTCCCTACGCGTGCTGAAATTAAAGCTCTGCTCCTAGACCCTTTAAAGTTCGTCGCACGAAAGTTCGCGGAAATGACAATTGGTGAGCTCGCAAAGGTGGCAGCCACCGCGATCATCAAGTGGTTGTTTTAATATGCCGAAGCGTACCGACATCAAATCGATCATGATCATCGGCGCCGGGCCGATCGTGATCGGCCAGGCTTGCGAGTTCGACTATTCGGGGACCCAGGCCTGCCAGGCGCTGAAGCAGGAAGGCTATCGCGTCGTCCTGGTGAACTCGAACCCGGCGACGATCATGACCGACCCGGGCATGGCCGACGCCACCTATATCGAGCCGATCACGCCCGAGATCGTGGCGCGCATCCTGGAGAAGGAGCGCCCCGACGCGCTGCTCCCCACCATGGGCGGCCAGACCGCGCTCAACACCGCGATGAAGCTCGCCAAGTCGGGCGTGCTGGAGCGGCTCGGCGTCGAGCTCATCGGCGCCAAGGCCGAGGCGATCGAGCTGGCCGAGGACCGGCTGCTGTTCCGCCAGGCGATGGAGCGCATCGGGCTGCAGAGCCCCCGCAGCCATCTCGTCAACACGCTGGAAGACGCCATCGAGGCGATGGAGGAGATCGGGCTGCCCTGCGTCATCCGCCCCTCCTTCACGCTGGGCGGCACCGGCGGCGGCATCGCCTATAACCGCGACGAGTTCGAGAAGATCGCGGCCGGCGGCCTGCGCGCCTCGCCGGTCAGCCAGGTGCTGATCGAGGAATCGGTCCTGGGCTGGAAGGAATACGAGATGGAGGTCGTGCGCGACCGCGCCGACAACTGCATCATCATCTGCTCGATCGAGAACATCGATCCGATGGGCATCCATACCGGCGACAGCGTGACGGTGGCGCCCGCCCTCACGCTGACCGACAAGGAATACCAGATCATGCGCGACGCCTCGATCGCGGTCCTGCGCGAGATCGGCGTCGATACCGGCGGGTCGAACGTGCAGTTCGCGGTCGATCCCAAATCCGGCCGCATGGTCGTGATCGAGATGAACCCGCGCGTCTCGCGTTCGTCTGCATTGGCGTCGAAGGCCACCGGCTTCCCGATCGCCAAGATCGCGGCCAAGCTCGCGGTCGGCTACAGCCTCGACGAGCTCAAGAACGACATCACCCGCGTCACGCCGGCCTCCTTCGAGCCGACCATCGACTATGTCGTCACCAAGATGCCGCGCTTCACCTTCGAGAAGTTCAAGGGCGCGGAGCCGCTGCTCACCACCGCGATGAAGTCGGTGGGCGAGGCCATGTCGATCGGCCGCAGCTTCCAGGAATCGGTGCAGAAGGCGCTGCGCTCGATGGAGACGGGGCTCACCGGCTTCAACGAGGTGGCGGTGCCCGGCGCCGACCCGATCAACGCGGTGCGCGCCATGCTGGGGCGGCCCACGCCCGACCGGCTCCTGGTCGTGGCGCAGGCCTTCCGCCTCGGCCTCTCGGTCGAGGATATCCATGCCATCACCCATTACGATCCCTGGTTCCTGCGCGAGATCGAGGCGGTGGTGGCGGCCGAGGCCCGGGTCCGCGCCGCCGGCCTGCCGTCCGATGCCACGGGCTGGGTGCGCCTCAAGAAGATGGGCTTCTCCGACGCGCGCCTCGCCGAGCTGACGGGCAAGGAGGAGGCCTCGGTCGCGCTCGCGCGCCGGCGCGCCGGCGTGACACCGGTCTATAAGCGCGTCGATACCTGCGCCGCCGAGTTCCCCTCCGCCACGCCCTACATGTACAGCGCCTACGAGGGCGACGGCGTCGAGCCGCCCGAATGCGAGGCCGATCCCTCCGACCGGCGCAAGATCATCATCCTCGGCGGCGGCCCCAATCGCATCGGCCAGGGCATCGAGTTCGACTATTGCTGCGTCCATGCGGCCTATGCGCTGAAGGAGGCCGGGTTCGAGACCATCATGGTCAATTGCAACCCGGAGACCGTCTCGACCGACTACGACACCTCGGACCGGCTCTATTTCGAGCCGCTGACGGCCGAGGACGTGATCGAGCTGGCGCGGGTCGAGCAGCGCAAGGGCAGGCTCGAAGGCCTCATCGTGCAGTTCGGCGGCCAGACGCCGCTGAAGCTCGCGGCCGCCCTCGAGGCCGCCGAGATCCCGATCCTCGGTACCTCGCCCGACGCGATCGACCTGGCCGAGGACCGCGAGCGCTTCCAGGCGCTCCTGGCCAAGCTCAAGCTGCGCCAGCCGGCGAACGGCACGGCGCGCTCCGGCCCCGAGGCGCTCAAGATCGCCAACCAGATCGGCTATCCGGTCGTGATCCGTCCCTCCTATGTGCTGGGCGGGCGCGCCATGGAGATCGTCCATAACGACGCCGATCTCGAGCGCTACATCAAGACGGCGGTCACGGTCTCGGGCTCGAGCCCGGTGCTGATCGATTCCTACCTGCAGGACGCGGTCGAGGTCGATGTCGATGCCGTCGCCGACGGCAAGGACGTCTATGTCGCCGGCATCATGGAACATATCGAGGAGGCCGGGATCCATTCGGGCGATTCCGCCTGCTCGCTGCCGCCCTATCACCTCGAGCCCGAAATCGTCGCCGAGCTCGAGCGCCAGACGATCGCGCTGGCCAAGGCGCTCAATGTCGTCGGCCTCATGAACACGCAGTTCGCGGTCAAGGACGGCGTGATCTATGTGCTCGAGGTCAATCCGCGCGCCAGCCGCACGGTTCCCTTCGTCGCCAAGGCGACCGGCCAGCCGATCGCCAAGATCGCGGCCCGCGTCATGGCCGGCGAGAAGCTCGCCGATCTCAAGCCCAAGGCGATGAATGACGGGCATATCGCGGTCAAGGAGGCGGTCTTCCCCTTCGCCCGCTTCCCCGGCGTCGACGTGATCCTGGGGCCGGAGATGAAATCGACCGGCGAGGTGATGGGGCTCGACCGCGATTTCGGCCGCGCCTTCGCCAAATCGCAGCTCGGCGCCGGCGTCGATCTGCCGACCAAGGGCACGGTCTTCATCTCGGTCAAGGATCATGACAAATCGGCGATGATCCCGCTGGGCCGGAAGCTGGTGGAGATGGGCTTCACCCTGATCGCGACGGCCGGCACCCAGCGCTTCCTGGCCGGCGAAGGCCTGCCCGTCACCCGGATCAACAAGGTGCTGGAAGGCCGGCCCCACGTGGTCGACGCCATGAAGAACGGCCGGGTCCAGCTGGTTTTCAACACCACCGAGGGGGCGGCCGCCATCGCCGACAGCGCCTCCATCCGGCAAACCGCACTTTTGGGCAATATCCCTTACTATACAACGGTTTCTGGAGCGCGGGCGGCGGTCGCGGCAATTGCCGCACTGGCCGCCGGCCCGCTTGAAGTCGCGCCGCTGCAATCGTACTTTAAGCGCGGGTTCTGATAATCGGCCCAACGCGGGTTGCGGCCGACGGTGTGCTTTTGACCTCAGCATGAAGCGGGGTCGGCCGCCTCCCTATCCCGTGACAGCACCGTTTTTTGATCTCGTGGTTGGAATGGCATGACCAAGATTCCCATGACGGCGGAAGGCTTCGCGCGCCTGGAAGAGGAACTGAAGCATCTGAAGTCGGTCGAACGCCCGGCCGTGATCCGCGCCATCGCCGAGGCGCGTGAGCATGGCGATCTGTCGGAGAACGCGGAGTATCACGCCGCGCGCGAGCGCCAGAGCTTCATCGAGGGCCGGGTGGCCGAGCTCGAGGACAAGATCTCGCGCGCCGAGGTGATCGATGTCAGCCGCCTGTCGGGCAAGGAAGTGAAGTTCGGCGCCACCGTCACGCTGCTGGACGAGGACACCGAGGAGAAGACGATCTACCAGATCGTGGGGCAGGACGAATCCGACATCGCCTCCAAGCGGCTGTCGATCTCCTCGCCGCTCGCGCGCGCCCTCATCGGCAAGCATGTCGGCGACAGCATCGAGGTGACGACGCCCGGTGGCTCCAAGTCCTACGAAATCACCAAGGTCGCGTTCAAGTAGCACGGCCGGGGACGGCTCTGCCGCGGAACCGCCCGACGGTTCCGCGGTCTCCGAACCGCGCGGCTTCTTCGACGTCGCCTTCACCGACGCGGTCAAGGCCGTGCAGGCGCGGCTGGGCTCGCGCGGGCGCAACGAGGAGATCGAGCGCAGCCCGGCCCGCAACAGCGTCACGCCGGAGCTGGCGGCCTGGCTCGCCGAGCGCAACAGCTTCTTCCTCGGCACGGCCAGCGCCGACGGCCGCCCCTATATCCAGCATCGCGGCGGGCCGCCGGGCTTCCTGGCGGCGCTGGACGAGAAGCATCTGGCCTTCGCCGACCTGCCCGGCAACAAGCAATACATCACGCTGGGCAATCTCAGCGAGAACGACCGTGCCATCATCTTCGCGATCGACTATGCGCACCGCCAGCGCATCAAGCTCTGGGGCCGCGCCGAGGTGATCGAGGACGATCCCGCGCTCATCGAGCGGCTGACCCCGCCCCAATCCCGCCTTCGCCCGCAGCGCGCGATCCGCTTCCGCCTCGAAGGCTGGGACGTGAACTGCCCGCAGCATATCCCCCAGCTCTTCACCGCCGAGGAGGTCGAGGCCGCGGCCGGCGCGATGCTGGCGCGGATCCAGGAGCTGGAAGAGGAAGTGGCGCGGCTGAAGGGCGAGACGGAATAGCGCGTCGCTCGCCTCGCGCGGGGGCGTCAGGTCGCTGTCACGCCGCGGCGAGGGGCGCGGTCGAGAGCCATCCACCTTCCCACGCCAGCCAGCAACTCTCGTCCGGCGGGATTCCCCGTCGCAAGGAACGCACCTTGACGGCATCGCCGCGCGCGAAGGCTTGGCGTGCCCGCTGCGCCGCTTCCGCCTCGCGCAAGCCCTGGCAGGCGATGAACATCGCCGGCGTCACGAATTCCGCCTCGAAACCCCGCGTTCCCGCCTCGATCAGCAACATGCCGCCCCAGCCCTTGTCGGGCGTCAGCGGAAACAGCAGGCGGCCGCCCGGGCGCAGGGCCTCGAGCCAAGCCTCCGCCGGATGCGTCGCGCCCGCATTGACGTAGATGACGTCGCTGGGCGGCAGCGGCCCGCTCGCGCCCGACCGGTTATGGATCGTGACGTTCGGCCGGTCGGCGAGAAGGCCCGCGGCCCGGCGGGAAAGAGGCGCGTCGATCTCGATGCCATGTACGGCACCTTCGGGGCCGACCAGATGGGCCAGGATGGCCGTGTAATAGCCGGTGCCGGTGCCGACATGGGTGACCGTCTCGCCGGGGCGCGGATCGAGCGCCATCAGCGACCGCGCATGAAGGCTGGGCTCGCCGTTATTGATGCCCTGCTCCGCCGAGAGCGCCACGACGAGATCCTGGTAGATCAGGGCGGGATCGTCGGAGGGAGTCACGACATAGCCGCCGTCGGTGAAGATCCGCCACGGACCGGGGCCGAGAAACCGCTCCCGGGGAATCGAGCGGAAAGCATCGCGCAGCCGCTCGACCGCGGGCCCTTTCAGCGGTGCCATCAGGAGATCGGCATAGAGTTGGCGGAACGGCAGGAGGCGCTCTTCGCTCACGGGAGTCGCTCCGCTGTCCGGCGATGTCGGGGGAGAAGGCTGCGCCGCGCGAGGCACCCTATTGTGCCGCGACCAGCTCGTCCTCGAGGTCGATCGGCACGCCCGGCGCGTTCTTGCAGGTGCGGATGGCCAGCGCCGACTTGACGTGGCTGACGTTGGGGGCGGGCGTCAGCTTGGTGGTGAGGAAGCGCTGATAGGCGTCCCAGTCGACCGCGACCACCTTCAGGAGGAAATCCGTCTCGCCGGCCAGCATGTGGCACTCGCGCACCTCCGGCCAGGAGTTGGTCAGCGCCTCGAAGGCCTTGAGGTCATGCTCGGCCTGGCTCGAGAGGCCGACCTGCGCGAACACCGTCACGCCATAGCCCAGGGCCTCGGCATTGAGATCGGCATGGTAGCCGCGGATGAAGCCGGCCTCCTCCAGCGCGCGCACGCGCCTGAGGCAGGGCGGCGCCGAGATCCCGGCATTCTTCGCCAGGTCCACATTCGTCATGCGGCCGTCCTGCTGGAGGTCGCTGAGGATCTTCCGGTCGATTCGGTCGAGCTTGACCCGGCGCATGGTTTCCCTCGGGCGGGCGGTGGCGGGTTATGCGCAATTATATTGCCGAACCGGCAGGGCCGCCAGCCGTCGCCGCCGGTTCCGGCGCCTGGGTAGAGAGCGCCACTGGGCGCTTAACCCCAGGAGAAACAAGGATTCTGACCGAAATTTGCAGAGCTCCGCGTTCGGAGCATGGCTTGTTTCCGCGGCCGCCCCACCCTTAATGTGAGGAGACCGGTTTTCGCGAGCTCCGGCGCCGTCCCAGCGGGTCCCTTCAGGCGGGGTCCCGCAACAGATTGGCGTCGCTATCCGGCAAGCGAGTCGGCCCGCTAGTGTCGCCTCATCTGGAAAACGACGAGCCCAAGGATCGGCCCCTCATGGCGCAGCAGCATCACCTCAAACTCCTGATCATCGGCTCGGGTCCCGCCGGCTTGACGGCGGCGATCTATGCCGCGCGCGCCAACCTGAAGCCGATGCTGCTCGAGGGCATCCAGCCCGGCGGCCAGATGACCATCACCACCGACGTGGAGAACTATCCGGGCTTCGCCGACGTGATCCAGGGCCCCTGGCTGATGGAGCAGATGCGCGCCCAGGCGCTCCATGTGGGCACGCGCATCGAGGCCGACACCATCACCACGATCGATCTGTCGCGCCGGCCCTTCCGCGCCACCGGCGACAGCGGCGATGTCTACATCGCCGACGCGATCGTCATCGCCACCGGCGCCCAGGCGCGCTGGCTGGGGCTCGAGAGCGAGCAGCGGCTGCGCGGCTCGGGCGTCTCGGCCTGCGCCACCTGCGACGGCTTCTTCTTCCGCGGCAGGGAGGTCGTGCTGGTGGGCGGCGGCAACACCGCCGTCGAGGAGGCGATCTATCTGAGCAACATCGCCAGCAAGGTCACGGTGGTGCATCGGCGCGACAGCTTCCGCGCCGAGAAGATCATGCAGGACCGGCTGTTCAAGAATCCGAAGATCAACGTCATCTGGGACAGCGTGGTCGAGGAGGTGCTCTCGGCCGGCGATCCGCCGGGCGTGACCGGTGTCAGGCTGCGCAACGTGAAGAGCGGCAAGACCAGCGAGCTTGCCTGCGAGGGGTTCTTCGTCGCCATCGGCCATACGCCGGCGACCGAGCTCTTCAAGGGCCAGATCGAGATCGATGCCGACGGCTATGTCGTGACCCGGCCCGACAGCACGCAGACCTCGGTCCGCGGCGTGTTCGCGGCGGGCGACGTCAAGGACAAGGTGTTCCGCCAGGCCGTAACGGCGGCCGGCATGGGCTGCATGGCCGCCCTCGAGGCCGAGCGATTCCTGGCCGCCGAGGAAGCCGAAAGCGAGCCGGCCGCGGCGGAATAGCCGGGCCGGTTCAGGGGTGCCTGCCCGCGCCGGAAGGGACGGGATGCGGCAGGTCAATCAGATTTGCGTCAGGGGGCCGATCCGGCCATGGCCATGGATTGGGACAAGCTCAGGATCTTTCACGCGGTCGCGGAGGCCGGCAGCTTCACCCATGCGGGCGAGGTGCTGAACCTTTCGCAGTCGGCGGTGAGCCGGCAGATCAGCGCGCTCGAGGAGAGCCTCAATGTCGTGCTGTTCCACCGCCATGCGCGCGGCCTGATCCTCACCGAGCAGGGCGAGCTGCTCTACCGCACCGCCCATGACGTATTCGCAAAGCTCGCCATGACCGAGGCGCAGCTCGCCGAAAGCAAGGAGCGGCCCAAAGGCCGCCTCAAGATCACGGCGACCGTGGCGCTCGGCTCGACCTGGCTCACGCCGCGCATGGCCGAGTTCGTCGATCTCTATCCCGATGTCGGCGTCGATCTCGTGCTCGAGGACCGCGAGCTCGATCTCAGCATGCGCGAGGCCGACGTCGCCATCCGCATGGCGCCGCCGCGCCAGCCCGGCCTGATCCAGCGCCACCTGATGACGGTGCGCATGCCGATCTACGCGGCGCCCGACTACATCAAGCGCTACGGCGCGCCCGAGAGCGCCGCCGATCTCGACAAGCACCGCATCATCGTGTTCGGCGAGGAGGTCCGCCCGCCGGTGCCGGAAGTGAACTGGCTCCTGCGCGCCGGCACGCCGCCCGACCGGCCGCGCCAGGCGGCGCTCACCGTCAACAACAGCTACGCCATCCTGCGCGCCGTCCAGAGCGGCATCGGCATCGCGAGCCTCGCGACCTACATGGCGCACGACACGCCGAACGTCGTGCGCATCCTGCCCGAGCTTGAAGGCCCCCGAGTCGACGCCTACTTCGTCTATCCGGAGGAACTGCGCAACTCGAAACGCATCCAGGTCTTTCGCGATTTTCTTCTGAGAAAAGTGGCGGCGACCGAATCCTGATTCGTCGACCAATGATCGCCCGCTGCCGCAATCGTTCTTTGAAGTCAATAGGATGACATTCAGGAGGAGAGCTCTCGAAACCGGTCTGCGAGGCGAAGGAAAATGGTATGCGATTGGCGCATATCTCGCTTGTGATTTTGACTCTGGTCCGAGCGGACAGCTTCGCTACTTATTCTAATATCTGCTGCATCGCACAATCGCGAAGCAGCCGAACGAGTTTCGGCGAAGCCCTTGGTTTCGCCACATCGGATCCGGGTGCAAGGCCCGGATGAGGGTCTTCGGACCCTTACGTCTCCCAGACGTGAAGCCTCCCTGTTTAACTTGCCGGGCCTTTGGGCCCGGCTTTTTCTTTTGCGGGAAGGCTCCGGCGACCGCCCTCGCCGGGTGCATAACCCGATAAGCGGCGCGGCGGCGTTTTTCCCTCGGGGGGAACGATCCGGCAACGGCCCGGACGGGCCGCCCCCGCGGCATCCGGCGTCATGGGATTCTTAACCCGGCCTGGACAATATCGCCCGCCCGCGGCCGAACCCGCCGCGCACCATCCCCATCATCAGCCGACGGTCCCCCCTCGATCATGAGTGTCGCCTTGCCGAGCGTTGCCCCCGCCGTCGCGATGTTCCAGGAAACCGATATCCGCGATCCCCGGCTGAAAGCGCTCCACGCCTATTGGAAAGGCAAGGCCGGCGCCCGGCGCATGCCGGCACGCCGCGATCTCGATCCGATCGAGATGAAGGAATGGCTCGGTAATCTGGTGCTGGTCGAGTTTCCGACCGGCAGGTTCATCGAGTTCCGCTACCGGCTCGAGGGCACCCGCATCGAGGAGTTCTACGGCCATGACGCGCGGCGCACCGGCCGCGGCGTCGAGGCCATGACGGCCGACAGCGAGCGCAAGGCGGTCCTGCCGCAATGGGAGATCGTCTTCGACGAGGGCCGGCCCGCCTATTACGAGTCCGACATCCTCTCGAGCGAAGGCAAGCTCGCGCGCCAGGCCAAGCTGCTGCTGCCGCTCTCCGACGATGGCGAGCATGTCAACATGATCCTCGGCGCGATCTATTTCCGGCCGCGGCTCGAGCTCCAGAGATAAGCCGGCCCCCGCGCTGTCAGATCGCCAGTCCCTGATCGGGGTTGAGCTCGATCAACCGCTTCACCTGCGAGCGCACCAGCTTCAGCACGGGCTCGAGCGAACGGCTGCGGCTGCTCCGCGGCGAGGGCTCCAACTGCGTCTGCATCATGCAGATGACGGCGCGACCTTGTAGCTCTGTCGCACAGAACAGCGTCACGATGCCGATGTCTTTCGTATAGGCATCGGAACTGGCGAGGCCCGTCACCACTCTCAGGTTGACGCCGAAGCAGGCCGCGTCGTCGTCATGAACCAGGAGACCGAGATCGATCGGGTCGTCAACCTGCAGAGTCATGCCCGCTCGCTTCGCCGCGTCGATCCGGCTTTGAATCTGCGCGCGTCGGGAGTCCATCTCTTCCTTCATCGCCGCGGCCAAGTCGATCGCTCCCAAGTTCTCGGCGATCAGGTCGACGAACGCCGCACGGTCGTTCCCGATGTCGGTGCTCCACATCTCTGTCGGGACCGCCAGCATCCCGAAATTGGGAATCGGATCGTCGATATCGTGTGCCGTCCGCATTTCCTTGCAGCCCCCGAACACGACCAGGACCTTGATCTCCTCCTGCGCCTCGCGGAGGACGCTACGGGTCAGATCGCGCGAGGCGGGGCACCAGCCGTCGATGGGCTGAAACTTCACCGGCATGCCGCCGACATCGAGGGTCATGACGCCGTGGCTGTCGGCCACCGGCATCGCCGGATCCAGGCCGCCGGCACAGCCCGCCAGAGCCAGGAGCAGGGTGGCCGCCAGGAAACCACGGATGCCGGGGAACCGGTCCGAAAGCCAATCGCACGAAACCGGCATGGAGCCCCCCCGTCCGTCGACATCGAAGAATCCGCGCGAGCGCGGCTTCCCTATTTCTACCGGTGGGGGTTCCGGGAATCCAGGCCTGCCAGCCACCCGGCATCAACGCCAGTCCAGCACCACCTTGCCGCTCTGGCCCGACAGCATGGTGTTGAAGCCGGCGACATAGTCCTGGACCTTGAAATGATGCGTGATGACCGGCGTCAGATCGAGGCCGCTCTGCAGCATCGCCACCATCTTGTACCAGGTCTCGAACATCTGGCGGCCATAGATGCCGCGGATCTCGAGGCCCTTGAAGATGACCTGGTTCCAGTCGATCGCGGTGTTGGCGGGCGGGATGCCGAGCAGCGCCACCTTGCCGCCATGGTTCATGACCGACAGCATGTCGGAGAAGGCCGTCGGCACGCCCGACATCTCGAGCCCGACATCGAAGCCCTCGACCATGCCGATCTCGCTCATCACGTCCTTGAGCGATTCCTTCGTGACGTTGACGCTGCGGGTGGCGCCCATCTTCTTGGCGAGGCCGAGCCGGTAGTCGTTGACGTCGGTGATGACGACATGGCGGGCGCCGACATGGCGCGCGATGGCGGCGGCCATGATGCCGATGGGGCCGGCCCCGGTGATCAGCACATCCTCGCCGACCAGGTCGAAGCTCAGCGCGGTGTGGGTGGCGTTGCCGAAGGGATCGAAGATCGAGGCCAGATCGTCGCTGATCTCGGCCGGGATCTTGAAGGCGTTGAAGGCCGGGATCACCAGGAAGTCGGCGAAGGCGCCCTCGCGGTTGACGCCGACGCCGACCGTATGGCGGCAGAGATGGCGCCGGCCGGCCCGGCAGTTGCGGCAATAGCCGCAGGTGATATGGCCCTCGCCCGAGACCCGGTCGCCGACTTTGAATCCCTTCACCTCGACGCCCATATCGACGATCTCGCCGACATATTCATGGCCGACATGCATCGGCACCGGGATCGTCTTCTGCGCCCACTCGTCCCATTTCCAGATATGGATATCGGTGCCGCAGATCGCGGTCTTCTTGATCCGGATCATCACGTCGTTGTGGCCGACCTCGGGATCCCTGACGTCGGTCAGGGTCAGGCCGGGCCCGGCCACCGTCTTCACCAGCGCACGCATGACAAGCCCTTCATTCCTCGTTCGGTTGGGGACGCCTCAGATCGCGCCCAGCGCCTTGCCGACCTTGGCGAACGCGGCGACGGCGCGGTCGATCTGCTCCCGGCTGTGGGCGGCGCTCATCTGGGTGCGGATCCGCGCCTGGCCCTTGGGCACCACAGGATAGCTGAAACCGATGACATAGACGCCCTCCTTGAGGAGCGCCTCGGCCATGGCGGAGGCGAGCTTGGCATCGCCCAGCATCACCGGGATGATGGGGTGCTCGCCCGGCACCAGCTTGAAGCCCAGCGTCGCCATCTTCTCGCGGAAATAGGCGCCGTTCTCCCGGACCTTGCGGCGCAGCCCGGCCCCCTCCGCCGTGCCCAGCAGCGCCAGGCAGGCGAGCGAAGCGGCGGCGATCGCCGGCGCCAGGCTGTTGGAGAAGAGATAGGGCCGCGAGCGCTGGCGCAGCAGTTCGACGATCGGCCGGCGTCCCGCGGTATAGCCGCCGCTGGCGCCACCCAGCGCCTTGCCGAGGGTACCGGTATAGATGTCGATCCGGTCCGCCACCCCGCAATGCTCGGGCGTGCCCCGCCCCTGCGCCCCGATGAAGCCGACGGCGTGGGAATCGTCGACCATGACCAGCGCGTCATGGCGGTCGGCCAGCTCGCAGATGCCCTTGAGGTTGGCGATGATGCCGTCCATCGAGAACACGCCGTCGGTGGCGATCAGCTTGAAGCGGGCGCCGGCCTCGGTCGCCGCCTTGAGCTGGGCCTCGAGGTCGGCCATGTCGTTGTTGGCGTAGCGGTAGCGCTTGGCCTTGCAGAGCCGGATGCCGTCGATGATCGAGGCATGGTTGAGGGCGTCGCTGATGACGGCGTCCTCCTCGCCCAGGATCGTCTCGAACAGCCCGCCATTGGCGTCGAAGCAGCTCGAATAGAGGATCGTGTCCTCGGTGCCGAGGAACCGGCTCAGCGCGGCCTCCAGCTCCTTATGCAGGGTCTGGGTGCCGCAGATGAAGCGGACCGAGGCCATGCCGAAGCCGTACTGGTCGAGGCCCTTGCGCGCGGCCTCGATCAGCCGCGGGTCGTCGGCCAGCCCCAGATAGTTGTTGGCGCAGAAGTTCAGCACCTCGGCCCCGTTCTCGAGGCGGATGGCCGAGTTCTGCGGCGTGGCGATGCGCCGTTCCGCCTTGTAGAAGCCGTCGGCGCGGATCTGCGCCAGGGTGGCGTCGATATGGGCAAGGAAGGCGGCCGTCATGAGAGCGTCCCTTCGGCAAGGCATGCTGCGCTGCCCGTGACCTTGACGGTTCCGCGACGGGCCGGCAACGGGGCATCATTGCGCAGCCGCGGGGCAACCGCGTTGACACGGCGTCTCTTAAGTGATCGCTACGCTCTGATTTCAAGCTTCGAACGCGCCCGACGATCTGCGCTCTGTTCGATCCTGAAACGTCCCCTCCCCCTACCCCCTCCCGCAAAGGGGAGGGGGCGCGATGCTTGATGTACCAGCCCCCTCCCCTTGCGGGAGGGGGTAGGGGGAGGGGTGATGCAGAGCGAGATCTGACCAAGGCCTACGCGTAAAGCCGCTCGTTCTGCAGGTCCTTGTAGAGGCCGGCGACCTCGTCGGCATAGCCGTTGAAGAGCTGGGTCGCCACCACCTGGTCGGTGCCGAGCACGCGCTCATGCGCCTGGCTCCAGCGCGGATGCGGCACCTCGGGATTGACGTTGGCCCAGAAGCCGTACTCGCTCGCCTGCAGCGCCTGCCAGAAATTCATCGGCTGCTGGTCGGTGAAGCTGAAGCGCACGATCGACTTGATCGACTTGAAGCCGTATTTCCACGGCACGGTCAGGCGCAGCGGCGATCCGTTCTGGGCCGGCAGCGGCTTGCCATAGACGCCGGTCGCGATGAAGGCCAGATCGTGGGTCGCTTCCGCGAGCGTCAGCCCCTCGACATAGGGCCAGGGATACCAGCTCTGCTGCTGGCCCGGCGCCGCGTCGGGGTTCATGAAGGTCTCCATGCGCAGGTATTTGGCGCCCGCCGAAGGCTGAGCCATCGCCACCAGCGCCTTCAGCGGGAAGCCGCTCCAGGGCACCGCCATCGACCAGGCCTCGACGCAGCGATGGCGATAGAGCCGCTCCTCGAGCGGCATCTTGGCGAGAAGATCGTCGATCGCGATCTCCATCGGCTGCGCCACCATGCCGTCGATCTTCACGCTCCAGGGGCGGATCGGCAGCGCCTGGGCATCGTCGACCACGTCCTTGCTGTCGTTGAACTCGTAGAAATTGTTCCAGCTGGTCGCGAACTTCTCCTCGGTCAACGGCCGGTCGAGCGTGTAGCTGTCGTTGCGCGTCACCGGATAGAGCTTGGCGGAGGGATCCTCCATGGCCGCTTCGGCCGGCATCGCGCCGGCGCCGGCCAGCAGGATCGGCCCCAGCGCCAGCCCCTTCAGCAGGCGCCGGCGGTCGCGGAACAGGGCCTCGGGCGTCGCCATCCGCTCCGGCAGTTCCCAGCGCCGTCGGGTCCGAATCAGCATGGCAGGCACTCCTCTCCTGAATGGGCCGATACAGAGCTAGGCCCGGCGCCCGCTCCGCTCAACTCAAGAAAGGGTGAGGCGATTGCGATCCGGAAAACAACCCCCGCCCCACCTTGTGGGGAGAGGGAGGGACCCATGGCGACGCGATGGAAGGGTGAGGGGTGCGGTGCGCGCCCGGAGAGACCGCCCTCTTCCAGCTCCGGCCAAGGCTCGACTTCGTCTCGCCTGAGCCTGCGCAACCCTCCCCCTCGTAAACGAGGGGGAGGGGAAAAGTTCTCAGTCGAGCAGGCTGCGGAGCATCCAGGCGTTCTTCTCGTGAACCTGCATGCGCTGGGTCAGCAGGTCGGCGGTCGGCTCGTCATGCGCCTTGTCGACGACCGGGAAGACGCTGCGGGCGGTGCGCGTCACCGCCTCCTGACCGGCGACCAGCTGGCGGATCATCTCCTCCGCGTCCGGCACGCCGTCGGCTTCCTTGATCGAGGAGAGCTTCGAATAGGCCTTGTAGCTGCCCGGCGCCGGATGACCCAGCGCGCGGATGCGCTCGGCGATGAGATCGACCGCGAGCGCCAGCTCGGTGTACTGCGTCTCGAACATGAGATGCAGCGTGTTGAACATCGGGCCGGTCACGTTCCAATGGAAATTGTGGGTCTTGAGATAGAGCGTGTAGCTGTCGGCCAGCAGGTTCGACAGGCCATCGGCGATCTTCTTGCGATCTTTCTCCGAGATGCCGATCTCGATCGGCATCTCATCCTTCTTTCCCATGTCCTTGTCTCCCCCAACGGTTCAAAATCGATGGCATCCGGTCCGGCGGCCCGTTGCGGGCCGCGGCCGAGTTTATAGACGCCTGAATCGGACCTTCAAGCCCGATCTGGATCATTTCCAAACTGTGACAGGCGCCGACGGCGAAAACTCCCGGGCCGGCGGGCCGTCGCCGCTCAATGCGCCGGCTGGACCCGCTGCTCGACGACCTTGTCGGCGATTCGCCCGATCAGCTCCTGCAGGTGATCGAACTTCCAGGCGAAGGTCCCGACGCCGAGTGTGAGCGAACGCAGCTCGATGATCAGGTCGTGCAGCTCCGACTGCGGCATATGCGCGCTGACCTCGTCCCAGCCCGACCAGCCCTCCTTGGCGTCGAAGCCCAGGATCTGCCCGCGCCGGCCGCTGATGAGGCCATGGACGCGCGAGGTGAACTCCGTCGGCACCGTCACGGTGACGGCATAGATCGGCTCCAGCAGCACCGGCTCGCAGTTGGGCAGGGCCTCGGTCATCGCCATGCGGGCGGCGGTCTTGAAGGCCATGTCCGAGCTGTCAACCGTGTGGAACTGCCCGTCGGTCAGGGTGACGGCGAGGTCGACCACCGGAAAGCCCAGCGGCCCGCGCACGAGATACTCGCGCACCCCTTCCTCGACCGAGGGGATGTATTGGCGCGGGACGGCACCGCCCACGATCTCGTCGTGGAACTCGAAGCCCTTGCCGCGCGGCAAGGGCGAGATGCCGACATGGATGTCGGCGAACTGGCCATGGCCGCCGCTCTGGCGCTTGAAGCGGGAATGCTGCTTGGTGCCCTTGCGGATGGTCTCCTTGTAATTGACCTGGGGACGGTGCGACTTGACCGGCAGGTTGTATTTGAGCCTGAGCCGATCGATGGCGATCTGCAGATGGATCTCGCCCTGCCCCCACAGCACCAGCTCGTGCGTGTCGGGATTCTGATCGACCGACAGCGCCTCGTCTTCCTCGACCAGCTTGTGCAGCGCCGCCGTCAGCTTGACCTCGTCGGCGCGGTTCTCGGTGTCGATGGCGAGCGAGAACAGCGGCGCCGGCTTCGCCGGCCAGGGCGTGGTCGTCCTGGCCTTGCCGGAGGCCGAGAGCAACGCGCCACCGGCCACCTCCTCCATGCGCCCCAGCGCCACCACCTCGCCGGCTGCGGCACCCGCAAGCTTCGCCAGCTCATGGCCCTTCATCCGCGACACGCTGCCCACGCGATGGCCCGAGAGCGTCATCCCGTCCTGCAGCTTGCCGCTCCAGACGCGGGCCAGCGAGAGCTTGCCGGTATGGGCCTGATGATAGGTCTTGAACACCTGCGCGACGGTGTCGCCTGCGTCGGAAGCGATACCGAGCCGCTTCGCGGTCTCGCGTACATCCGGCACCTCGTGGCGCAGCGTCTTGAGCAGCCGGCGCACGCCATGATCGCGCTCGGCCGCGCCCAGGAAGACCGGCACGATCAGGTCGGCGGCCAGATCCTTGGTCAGCTGCTGATAGATGCTGTCCTTGGAGGGCACCGCGTCCTCCAGCAGCTGCTCGAGCAGCGCATCGTCGAAGTCGGCCAGCGATTCCAGCAGGGAGCGGCGCGCCGTCTGCTCGCGCTCCAGCACCGTCTCCGGCATCTTCATCAGATCCGAGGGCTGGCCCGGCTTGTACTGATAGGCGCGCTCGCTCACCAGATCGACATAGCCCGTGATCTGGTCGACGCCGTTCTTGTCCGCGGTCCGGATCGGCACCTGGCGCAGCACCAGCGGGCGCGCCGACACCGCCTGCAGCGCCGCCATCAGCTCGGCCACGCGATAAGGCGCGATGTCCATCTTGTTGACGAACAGCAGGTGGGGGATCTTGCGGTCGTCGAGGAATTTCAGCAGCGGCGCCAGGGTCAGCGCCTTGGCCGGCTCGGGCTCGCACACCACGATGGCGGCGTCGGCCACCATGAGCGCCTGCTGCGCTTCGCGGGCGAGCTCGACGGAGCCGGGACAATCGAGAAAGCACCAGGATTCGCCGAGGAACTCGGTCGTGGCCGAGGCGATCTCGACCGACATCTTGCGGGCGCGCGCTTCAGGTGCGCTGTCGCCGACCGTGTTGCCTTCCTTGATGGTGCCCTTCCTGGACACGGCACCGGTGACGAAGAGGAGGCTTTCGAGCAGCGTCGTCTTGCCGCTGAGATAAGGACCCACCAAGGCGGCGCAACGGGGCGCCGCCGTCGTTTTCTCGCCCATGGCCATACTCCCTGATCGCGTTGTGTCGTCACGAAAAGGGGCGGTTCGGCCCTGGCGGAGCCTTCCGCCCTTGGTTGCCCTCATCATCCGGGCGTGTGCGGCGCAGTGGCAAGGGGGAAAACTCCGCCGGCCCTTTTGCCGCAATGCGTTCTGAACCCAGGGAAAGATCGAGGCCGGATCGGAAGCGGGTTCTGCAGGAACCTCGCACCTGGCCCCTCGTTGAATCCGTCTATAGGGGCCATGGGCTCGCCGACCCCCGATCCCTGGTGGTGGAAGCCGCCCCTCCGCTTTCGCCCGTTTCCACCGGGAGGACGGACGCTCCATGTCAGCCGCAGCGACACCCCCTTCGCCGCCAGCGACGACCGGCGCCATGCGCGGCGACCATGCCCGGGATTCACAGCCGCCCGCCCACGGCGGCCCAGACGGTCACGACAGCGTCTCTCGCCTGCTGGTCGCGTTCGGGCGTTCCTGGCGCAAAGGGCAGATCGATCTCGAAAGCCTGGTCACGGCTCTGGAGCATCGCGGCCATGGCGTGCTGCTGGTGCTGTTCGGGCTGCCCAATCTCATCCCGAATCCGATCCCGGGCCTGTCGGCCCTGTTCGGCATCCCGCTCGCGATCCTGAGCGTCCAGATGATCCTGCAGCAGCCCCACCCCTGGCTGCCGCGGTGGCTCGCACGACACAAGGTCGAGCGCGATGCCTATCGCCGCATCGTCGGCCGGGCCGCCCCCTGGCTCGCCAAGGTCGAACGGATCCTGCGCCCGCGCCTGCCGCTCATGCTGACGCCGCTCGCGATCTCGCTGATCGCCACCCTCTGCCTGATGCTGAGCCTGCTGCTGGCGCTGCCGATCCCGCCCACCGGCAGCCTGCTCTCGGCACCGATCGTCCTGTTCGGGCTGGCGTTGATTCAGCGCGACGGCGTCAGCGCGCTCATCGCGGCGCTGCTGGGCAATGCCGCGATGATCTTTGCGCTGAGCGCCGGCTGGGCGGCGATCAAGACCGTCGCCGCCGCGATCCTCGGCTGGACCGGCGCCTAGCCCAGCTTCGCGCAGGCGCGCTGGATGCGGGTGCAGGCATCCTTCAGCGCCTCGGTCGAGGTCGCGTAGGAGATGCGGAAGAAGGGCGAAAGCCCGAAGGCCGAACCCTGCACCGCCGCCACGCCCTCGGCTTCGAGGATATAGGCGACGAAATCGTCGTCGCTGGCGATCACCTTGCCCTCGGGCGTGCGCTTGCCGATGGTGCCCGCGCAGGACGGATAGACATAGAACGCGCCTTCCGGCTTGTGGCACTTCAGCCCCTTCGCCTGGTTCAGCATCTCGACGACCATGTCGCGGCGCTGCTTGAAGACGGCGTTGTGCTTGGCGATGAAATCCTGCGGCCCGTTGAGCGCCTCGACCGAGGCGGCCTGGCTCACCGAGCAGGGGTTCGAGGTGCTCTGCGACTGCACCTTGGCGATCGCCTTGATCAGCGCCACGGGGGCTGCCGCGTAACCGATGCGCCAGCCGGTCATGCAATAGGCCTTGCTGACGCCGTTCATCGTCACGGTGCGGTCCTTGAGCCGCGGCTCGATCTGCGCCGGGGTGGTGAAGACGAAATTGTCGTAGACCAGGTGCTCGTACATGTCGTCCGTGAGGATCCAGACATGCGGATGCTTGACCAGCACGTCGGTCAGCGCCTTGAGCTCGTCGCGGGTATAGGCGGCGCCGGTCGGGTTGGACGGGCTGTTGAGGATGACCCACTTGGTCTTGGGCGTGATGGCGCGGTCGAGATCGCGCGCCTGCATCTTGAAGCCGCTCTCCTGGCCGCAGGGCACGAACACCGGCTTGCCCTCGCAGAGCAGCACGATATCGGGATAGGACACCCAGTAGGGCGCGGGGATCACCACCTCGTCGCCCGGATTGAGGGTCGCGACCATCGCGTTATAGATGATCTGCTTGCCGCCCGAGGCGACGGTGATCTCGTCGACCTTATAGGACAGGCCGTTCTCGCGCTCGAACTTGCCGCAGATCGCCTTCTTGAGCTCGGGCGTGCCGTCGACATTGGTGTATTTCGTGTCGCCGCGGCGGATCGCCTCGACCGCCGCCGCCTTGATGTTGTCGGGCGTGTCGAAGTCCGGCTCGCCGGCCCCGAGGCCGATCACGTCGCGGCCGGCCGCCTTCAGTTCGCGCGCCTTCATGGTAACGGCGATCGTGGGGGACGGCTTGATCAGGTCGAGACGGTCAGCGAGGAAGGCCATGGCGATTTCCCGGGGCTCTTGAGAGGAGAGAAACGGATGCGGGCGGCGTGCGGATTCCGGCACGCGGCCGGCGGCGCGAAGATAGTGGCGGCCTCCCTGGGGCGCAAGACGGTAACCCGTTTCGGCCGCTGCCAAAATTGTCACCGTGACGGCCGGCGGCCGCAGCGGCCCTTGAACCTTCCCGGGCGGGAAGCTTTAGGGTGGCCGCCGTGACCCTGGGGCCCGCGGACGGGAAACCCCTATCAAGGAGCGACCGACATGAACTTTGACACGATCAGACCTGCCGCCATCCATCGATTCGCAGGATGGCTGTCCGGCACCGCCGTCATCCTCGCCTTTGTCTTCAGCCTGGCCGCAAGCCCCGAACCGGCAGCGGCACAACAGGACCAGACCCAGCAGCAGCTTCAGGATTTGCGGGAACAGATGCTGGAACTGCATCAGCAGATGTTCGGCGTGATGCAACAGATGATGGCGGGCGGCGGGATGCCGATGATGCGTCAAGGCTGGATGCCGGGAATGATGGGCTATGGCTACGGGCCCGGCATGATGATGGGCTACGGCTATGGCCCGGGCTGCATGGGCTGCGGCTATGGCGCAGGCACGATGAACGCACCGGCGTATGGCATGGGTCCCGGCATGATGGGCCAGCAAGGTTATGGCGTCGGCCCCGGCATGATGGGCGGCGGCATGATGGGCAATGGCGCTCGGGGATCCCAGGCGTTGTGGCAGGCCGAGATGCAGATGCACCGGGCGATGAACCAGCCTTACAGCGGCGACGCCGATCGCGACTTCGTCGCGCACATGATCGCGCATCACGAGGGTGCCGTCGCGATGGCGCAAGCCGTACTGCAATATGGCAAGGACCCGCAAATCAAGCAGCTCGCACAGAACATCGTCTCGGCGCAGCAGAAGGAGCTGGACATGATGAAGGACTGGTTGGCGAACCATCCGGCCGCGCAATGATCGAGGCGAAACGCAGGGTCGATCGCCTCTAGAACGGCAGGAATTGTTTCATCTATGTCGTGCATTGTTGCCGCCAGAGCGGGGACGTGAAACGATGTTCTCCCCGCATGGCGGCACTGCGTTGAATCCTGTGCATCGCCTCTCGACAAGCGCGGATTTTCTCCCGTAGAACGACGCCCCTGACGAACGGGGGCGGGTTCATCAGCGGCGTGTGGTCGCCGCTTCGCACCCCGGATCCGCGCCGGCTGAGAAGCCGGCGTCACACCTCCAGGGGAGAGGCCCAACCCATGCCTACGATCAAGACGCAGCTTCCAGCGCGCGCCGCCATCCTCGCGCTCGCCTTCGGCCTGGCCGGCTTCGGTCTGGTCGGAGCGACCGCCGCCCAGGCCGAGAGCAAGGTCGAACGCGGCCGCTATCTCGCGACCATCATGGATTGCGGCGGTTGCCATACACCGGGCGCGATGACGCCCCAGCCCGACCTGACCCATCCGCTGGGCGGTTCCGATCTCGGCTTCGAGATCCCGGGCCTCGGCGTGTTCTATCCGCCCAACCTGACGCCCGACCAGGAGACCGGTCTCGGCCATTGGAGCGAGGCCGAGATCATCGATGCGGTGCGCAAGGGCGTGCGGCCGGACGGGCGCGAGCTGGCGCCGATCATGCCCTGGCATTCCTATGGCGCGCTCACGGACGCCGATGCCAAGGCGCTGGTGGCCTATCTCAAGTCGCTCCCGCCCTTCCCGCACAAGGTACCGGGTCCCTTCGGCCCCCAGGAGAAGCCCACGGCGCCCTACTTCACGGTCGCGGTGCCGCAGTAACAGAGCTCACGCCCCCTCCCCTTGCGGGAGGGGGCGAGAAACTCGAGACAGGTGCGATCTCTCGCTGCCGAGAGATCGCGCGCATTCGCGCCAAATTTGCCGGCATCGACCGCTTGGGAAAAAATCCCGCGCGTTAACCACGCCCCTTAACAGGGCCGCAACCGCGCTGCGCGCAATCATCGAAGACCGGCGAGAGGTGAGGACGCGCGGCGCCGAATCGGGACGCCAAGGATGGCGCCACAATTCCGCCGCAAAGAATCACGGAAACGCCCCTTTGGGGAACGTGTCTCGCCACAGCGAGCGACCATATCTGGATCGTCCCGACGGCCGAGAGGGCCGCTTCGGGATGCATGCGAAGGGTTAAGGGGGTGCAGGATGCGCGGTAATGCCAAGTTTGCGCAGGGCAACGGGTCGATCCAAGGCGGCAAGGGCCGCAAGCTGATCGCCAGCATCCGGATCGGTCTGATGTCGGGCGCCATGTTGTTGGCGCTGCTCGTGCTGTCGGTTCCGCGTGTGGCCGAGTCTCTCGGCCTCAAACCGCCGCCGGGCCTCGTCAGCGTGGCCCAGCTGGGGCCTTCAGTCCCGGCTTGGTCGCATCACCTGGATGAGTCGGACCGGTGACAGGGTCCGACCCGTTCATGACAGTCGGTTCCCCTTAGAGCGGCCCCGTCCGCCCTCCCGGCCTCCCGCAGAGGCCGGGTTTTCTTTTGCGGAATCCGGCTCTCGGGGCCAGGCCCCGCTCGCCGCCGCCCCCTGACAGGCCCTGACAATCTCCCCGGACGCGACAAGGTCTTCCCTCCCCGCCCCTACCCAGGGCGGGTGACGCTCGCTATATCTGGGGCCATGCCCAAGCTGAATTCCGTGAAAGGGGCCCCGCCGGGCTCCGACCCGATCGTGCTCGAGCGCCCGATGGCCGGCGACGGCACGCCCTTCAAGCTCGTCTCGCCCTTCGCGCCGGCGGGCGACCAGCCGCAGGCGATCGCCCAGCTCAGCGACGGCCTGCTCCAGGGCGAGCGCGACCAGGTGCTGCTGGGCGTCACCGGCTCGGGCAAGACCTACACCATGGCGCATGTGATCCAGCGCCTGCAGCGCCCGACCCTGATCCTCGCGCCGAACAAGACGCTGGCGGCCCAGCTCTATGGCGAGATGAAGAGCTTCTTCCCGGAGAACGCGGTCGAGTATTTCGTCTCCTATTACGACTACTACCAGCCGGAAGCCTACGTCCCGCGCACCGACACCTATATCGAGAAGGAAAGCTCGATCAACGAGCAGATCGACCGCATGCGCCACTCGGCGACGCGGGCGCTGTTCGAGCGGCGCGACGTGGTGATCGTCGCGTCGGTCTCCTGCATCTACGGCATCGGCTCGCCCGAGACCTATTCGACCATGACGATCACGATCAAGAAGGGCGAGTTCCTGCAGCGCCAGGAGCTGCTGCGCCGCCTGGTCGAGATCCAGTACAAGCGCAACGACGCCGCCTTCCAGCGCGGCGCCTTCCGCGTGCGCGGCGATTCGATCGAGATCTTTCCGGCCCACCTGGAGGACCGCGCCTGGCGGCTGTCGCTGTTCGGCGACGAGGTCGAGAGCATCGTCGAGTTCGATCCCCTGACCGGCGAGCGCACGGCAGCGCTCAACGAGATCAAGATCTACGCCAACAGCCACTATGTGACGCCGAAGCCGACGCTCAACCAGGCGATCGAGCAGATCAAGGTGGACCTCAAGCTACGGCTTGAGGAGTTCGCCCAATCGGGCAAGCTGCTGGAGGCGCAGCGGCTGGAGCAGCGGACCCAGTTCGACATCGAGATGATGGCGGCGACCGGCTCCTGCGCCGGCATCGAGAACTATTCCCGCTACCTGACCGGCCGCAGGCCCGGCGAGCCGCCGCCCACCCTGTTCGAATATATCCCCGCCGATGCGCTCCTCATCGTCGACGAAAGCCATGTGACGGTGCCCCAGGTGGGCGGCATGTTCCGCGGCGACTATCAACGCAAATCGACGCTCTCGGAATACGGCTTCCGCCTGCCTTCCTGCATCGACAACCGTCCGCTCAAGTTCGAGGAGTGGGACCAGATGCGGCCGCAGTCGGTCTATGTCTCGGCCACGCCCGGCCCCTGGGAGATGGAGCGCACCCATGGCGTCTTCGCCGAGCAGGTGATCCGCCCGACCGGCCTGATCGATCCGCCCTGCATCATCCGCCCGACCGAGACCCAGGTCGACGACGTGATCGCCGAATGCAAGGCCGCCGCCGCCAAGGGCCAGCGCGTGCTGATCACGACCCTGACCAAGCGCATGGCCGAGGACCTGACGGAATATATGCACGAGGCCGGCGTGCGCGTGCGCTACATCCATTCCGACGTCGAGACGCTGGAGCGCATCGAGATCATCCGCGACCTGAGGCTCGGGGCCTTCGACGTGCTGATCGGCATCAACCTGCTGCGCGAGGGCCTCGACATTCCCGAATGCGCGCTGGTCGCCATCCTCGACGCCGACAAGGAAGGCTATCTGCGCTCGCAGACCTCGCTGATCCAGACCATCGGCCGTGCCGCGCGCAACGTCGAAGGCCGCGTGATCCTCTATGCCGACGTGATGACCAAGTCCATGGAGGTGGCCCTCTCGGAGACGCAGCGCCGCCGCGACAAGCAGACCGCCTGGAACGCGGCGCACGGCATCACCCCGGAATCCGTGAAGAAGTCGATCTCCGACATCCTCGAGAGCGTCTATGAGCGCGACCATGTCACGGTCACGACCGGCGACAAGGACGCGCTCCACCATATCGGCCATAACCTGCAGACGACCCTCGCTGATCTCGAGAAGCGCATGCGCACCGCCGCGGCCGATCTCGAGTTCGAGGAAGCGGCCCGGCTGCGCGACGAGATCCGCCGCCTGGAGGCGATCGATCTGGAGATCCCCGCCGACGGCTCGCCCGCCCCGCGCTCGATCGCGGGCCGCGCCGGCGAGCCGGCCAAGACGCCCCGCGCGCGCCTGCCCAAGGCGGCCGAGCCCGCCCTCACCCCCTGGGACCGACCCGCCGGCGCACCGAAGGCCGGGCGGCCGAAGCGCGGCGGGTTCCGCGGCCGCGGGCGGCGGTAGCTGCCGGGTAGAGGTAATGATTGTCCCTTCCCCCGTCTTCGGGGGAAGGTTGGGAAGGGGGCTGCGCGATCTTCGACAGCGAGCAGCCCCCTCCCTCGCCCTCCCCCGTTCCGGGGGAGGGGAGTCATGGCCGGGTCACCCGCTCGTGACTCGCAACCGCGACCCGGCTCCTTATCTCTAGGGCACGGCAACCCACCCAGGAACGCGCAATCCGATGGCTGACCCCTACGCATGGCCCGCCCTGGCGACGATCGCGGCCTTGCTCGTCTATCTCGCGAGCTTCGCGCTGGCGAGCCGGATGCGGGCCAAGCATCGCGTCGTGGCGCCCTCGACCGAGGGGCCTGAGGAATTCAAGCGTGCCCTGCGCATCCAGGCGAACACGCTGGAGCAGCTCGTGCCGTTCCTGGCCTCGCTCTGGCTGTTCGCCCTGTTCCTGTCGCCGGTCTGGGCGGCGCTGCTGGGCGCGGTCTGGGTTGCCGGACGGATTTTCTACCTCGTCGCCTATTTCCGCGATCCGGCGACGCGCGGGCCCGGTTTCGTGATAGCGGCGGCGGCCTGTATCATGCTGCTGCTGGGCGCGCTCGTCGGCGTGATCGACCGGCTTCTGTCCTGAGCTTGCACCCGAGGAGGTTCATCATGACCGAGAGCGGCACCAAGGCCCCGAAGATCCAGAAATCAGACGCCGAATGGCGCCAGGAGCTGACGCCGGAACAGTATCGCGTCACCCGGCAGCAGGGCACCGAGCGCGCCTTCACCGGCGCGTACTGGGACAATCACGAGACCGGGCGCTATCGCTGCGTCTGCTGCGGCGAGCTGCTGTTCGAATCCGACGACAAGTTCGATTCCGGCTGCGGCTGGCCGAGCTTCACCCAGCCCGAGAGCAAGGACGTCGTCGAGACCCAGATCGACCGCAGCCACATGATGGTCCGCACCGAAGTGCATTGCGCGCGCTGCGCGGCGCATCTGGGCCATGTGTTCCCGGACGGGCCGGCGCCGACAGGCCTGCGCTTCTGCATCAACTCCGCTTCCTTGACCTTCGAGCCGAAAGACGAGAAGAAGAAGTAACCGGCCGTCACCGAGAGGGAATCCGCGCGCATGCAAGTCCTGACCGTGCTCTGCCATCCGCGCCGCGATTCCCTGACGGCGGCCGTCGCTCGAGAGTTTCGTGCCGGGCTGGCCGAGAGCGGCCATGGCGGCGAGCTGGCCGACCTCTATGCCGAGGGCTTCGATCCCCTGGTCCTGCCGCCCGACGAGCCGGATTGGGACGACGCGACCAAGCGCTATTCCGATGCGGTGCTGGCCGAGCAGGCCCGAGTCGAACGCCATCAGGCGATCGCGATGGTCTTTCCGGTCTGGTGGTGGTCCTTTCCGGCGATGCTCAAGGGCTGGATCGATCGAGTCTGGAATCGCGGCTGGGCCTATGACGAAAGCCGGCTCGCGCTCCAGCACGGGCTCCTGATCGGCCTCGCTGCCGGCGGGAACAAAACCTATGACGGCCCGCGCGGCTATCGCGGCGCCATGGAGACCCAGCTGGTCCAGGGCATCCTCGACTATTGCGGCGTGCAGAACGGGCGGCTCGAGCTGCTGCTCAACTCGACCGAGAGCGATGCCGCGAGCCAGGCGCTGCTGCGGCAGGCCCGCGTGCTGGGGCGCGATTTCCTGCCGGCCGGCGCACCCGTCGCGGCGCGCTAGGCGCTTTTCCCGCCCTCGGCCCCCTTCCCCGGCTCCGGCCGCCCTCGCTCGGATTGCGCCGATCCGGCGTGGCCGCCCGCGACCGCCGCGAGAGAACGGTCGCCCGTTCTCGCTTGCGGATTTTCAGGCCGAATCGCAGGGAACCAATAACCTTAACATCTTGTTAATCACTTTTGAAAGATACCCAGTTGGTCAGGTTGTGCCCTAGGGTCGGGCATTGGAACCTCCATTGAACCGAGGGCCGGTAAAGGGAAATTGATCTAGGCCAGGACAAGCGGGGCACTGAGAAGGGCGGCTCATGGACGTCCTCGTTTTTCTTCTGAGCGGGCAGCGTTATGGCCTGATCGGCACCGATGTCGATCAGGTGGTGCGGGCGGTCACCATGGCCGCGTTGCCGCGCGCGCCCGCCATTGTCGAAGGCGTGATCAATCTCCGGGGCAGGCTCGTCCCCGTCCTCGATATCCGCGCGCGCTTCAACCTTCCCGCCAAGCCCCTGTCGGCGGCCGACCGGCTGATCGTCGCGCGTGCCGGTCCCCGCCTCGTGGCGCTGCGGGTCGAGGGGGCGATGGATTTCATCGCCATCGACCCCGGCCTGATCGAGAATCCCGCATCGATCGGCACCAGGGCCGATCTCGTGGCCGGGGTGGCCAAGCTGCCCGATGGCCTCGTGCTCATCCACAACCTCCAGGCCTTCCTCTCGGCCGCCGAGGCGGACGCGATCGACGCGCTGGTCGAGACCGAGGCCCCGGCATGACACCGGACGCATGGACCGATCCGGCCTATGAAGCGGTTGCCGGCTGGCTCCAGGCACGCACGGGGCTCTATTTCAATCCCCATCGCCGCCACGACGCGGAGGCGGGTATCCGTCGGGTGATGACGAAGGCCGGCATCGACGATGTCGCGCTGTGCCGGCAGCTCCTGGGCAGCCAGCGCCTGCCGCTGGACGATTTCATCACCGAGCTCACCGTCGGCGAGACCTATTTCTTCCGCGACCCCGGCCAGTTCGAGTTCATCCGCCACGAGCTTCTGCCGCAGATACGTCGCCGCCACGGCCACGACCACGCCATCCGCGCCTGGAGTGCCGGCTGCGCCTCCGGGGAGGAGGCCTATTCGCTGGCCATCCTGTTCGAGCAGGAGATGGTCGATCAGCGCTTCACCATCCTCGCGACCGATATATCGCGTGCGGCGCTGGCGCGCGCCCGCGCTGCGAGCTACGGCTCCTGGTCCCTGCGCGGCGACGATGGGATGCTGGCCGACCGCTATTTCCGGCGCGGCGGCGACCGGCTGCTCCTGGCCGAGCGGTTCCGCCAGAAGGTCAATTTCGAATATCTGAACCTGGCGCTCGACCACTACCCCTCCCTCGCCAGCGGCGCCTGGGGCATGGATCTGATCCTGTGCCGCAACGTCCTGATCTATTTCGACCGCGAGACGGGCCGGCGCGTCATGCGCGCGCTGATCGATTCCCTCGCCGACGGCGGCGTGCTGATCATGGGTCCGTCCGATCCCGTCTATCAGGAGGAAGGCCCGCACGAGATCATGGTGACGCCGGCCGGCGTGTTCTATCGGCATGAGCGGCGTCCGCGTTCCACCCTCCGCGGCTGGGCTCAAAAGCTGGAATGGCCGCCGGAACCGCCGAAACCGGCTCCCCCGGCGTCGTGGGACCGCAAACCGGCGCCGCCACCGGATCGCGACCAGGCCCCTCCGGCAGCGGAGACGGCGGATCTTCTTGCGCAAGCGCGGGCCGCCGCCGCGCGTGGGGACCATGCCAAGGTCATCGAGCTCACGCGGCGTTCGCGGGCGGCCGACCCGCACGCCGCCGTGCTTCATCTGCAGGCCCTGGCCAACAGCGGCGACGCGCTGGAAGCCGAGAAGCTCGCCGGCGCCGCGATTGCCGCCCATCCGCTGACGGCCGAGCTGCATTTTCTCCATGCCATGCTCCTGATCGGTCTCGATCGCAACGAGGAAGCGGAGCGGGCCCTGCAACGGACGCTCTATCTGGACCGCTCGCTGGCGGTCGCCCATCTGGCGCTCGGCTCTGTTCTGCGCCGGATCGGCGATCTGGCGGGCGCACGGCGCGCCTACCGCCGAGGCCGCGATCTGGCCGCCGGAAAAGCGGCGGACGAGGCCGTGCCCTTGTCGGAGGGCGAGACGGCCGGACGACTGACGGCGGCCGCAAAAGCGCAACTGGCGCTGATCGGCGATGACCAGGGCGGGCGGCCGTGACGGATTCGAACGAGCAGAGATCGTCGATAGACTGGGCTCGGGTACGCGAGCGGCTGGCGCGGTCCGCCGCCGCACTCGAGCCCCACGAACCGGCAGGCGAGCAAGCGCGGGCCACGCTGGACCAGCGCGCCCGGGCCCTGGCGCAGCCGCTTTCCGACCGGACGGAGGTCGGGGACGGCCTCAAGCTCGTCGTCTTCTCCCTGGGAACGGAGCGCTACGCGATCGAAGCCCGCTATGTGCGCGAAGCCGTCCGTGTGAACGAGGTCGCGCCGATACCGGGCGCTGCCGATCTCTTCCTGGGGCTCGTCAATCTTCGCGGCGACATCCTGCCGATCGCCGATCTTCGCCGCCTCTTCGGTATCGGCCATACGACGCCAGAAGAGGCGAGCTGGGTTCTTATCCTGGGCGAGGCGTTCGCCGATCTGGGCGCCGCGGTGACGGAGTTCCATGAGACCGTGGAGCTGCCGGCCCCGAGCCTTCTGACATCGACGGATTTCGCACCGGGCCAGCCGTCCGATCTCCGGCTGGGCGTGACCGAGACGGCCTTGATCGTGATCGATGGGGCGGCGCTGCTGAAGGATCGCCGTCTGTTCGTGGCGCCGGACCGCCAGGCGCGGCCGCGCCAGCCATAGGGGGATGGAATGCTGCAAACCTTGTCTATAAGGGCGAAGATCGGCACTGGATTCGGCCTCGCCCTCCTGTTCCTGCTTATCATCGGCGCGGTGTCCTACAGCAACACGAGCGACCTGATGACCGCTCGTGCCATCGCCCGCCACTCGCTCGAGGTCGAGAAGGCCATCGGCGAGGTGAAGACCGGCCTGATCGACATGGAAACCGGCGAGCGCGGCTACCTGCTGACCGGCGACGAGAGCTTCCTGGATCCCTACCAGAGCGGAAGGCAAGCCTTCGATGCGGCGCTGGCCGATGTCACCGCGCTGACCGCGGACAATCCCAACCAGCAGGCACGCCTGCAGAAGCTGCGCGACACGACCAAGACGCTGTTCGACCGCTTTGCGGAAACGGTCGATGCGCGACGCAGCTCCGGTCTGGATGGCGCCATGAGCCTGGTCAAGGCCGGCACCGTCAAGGCGCTCATGGACGACGCCCGCGGCATCCTCAAGGACATGGATGACGAGGAAGCGATGCTGCAGACGGGGCGGGACAAGGTCGCCGCGGATACCGCGCAGTCCACCTTCGACAGCATCATCTATGGAACGCTGATCGCGGTCGCCCTGATGCTGTTGGCCGGCTTCTTCATCCTGCGCAGCATCACGATCCCGGTGACCACGGCGGTCGGCAACCTCGCCTCGGCGACCGCCGAGATCCTGGCCGCCACCACGCAGCTCGCCTCGGGCTCGCAGGAGCAGGCGGCGGCCGTCGCCGAAACCGTCAGCACGGTGGACGAGGTGACGCAGACTTCCGATCAGGCGGCACAGCGCTCGAAAGCCGTTTCCGAGGCCGCCCAGCGCTCGGTCGAGAGCGGCAAGGCCGGGCGGCGGGCCGTGGACGAAGCCGTCACCGTGATGGGCAAGGTCAAGGAGCAGTCGGAATCCATCGCCGAAGGGATCTTGGGGCTGGCCGAGCAGGCGCAGTCGATCGGCGACATCATCGCCACGGTCAACGAGATCGCGGAGCAGACCAACCTCCTGGCACTCAACGCCGCCATCGAGGCGTCGCGCGCCGGCGAGCACGGCCGCGGCTTCGCCGTCGTCGCCGGCGAGGTCAAGTCGCTGGCCGACCAGTCCAAGAAGGCGACGGCGCAGATCCGCCAGATCCTGGGCGACATCCAGAAGGCGACCAACGGCGCGGTGATGCGGACCGAGGAAGGTACCCGCAACGTCAACGAGGCGATCCTGGTGGTGGGCCGGGCCGGCGATACGATCCGGGCGCTGGCCGAGACCATCACCGAGGCGGCGCAGCTCGCGGCGCAGATCTCGGCCTCCGTCGGGCAGCAGGCGACGGGGATGGCGCAGATCCACCAGGCCATGAAGAACATCAACCAGGTCGCCAACCAGAATCTGGTGTCGACCCGGCAGACCGAGCGCGCCGCGCAGGACCTGGACCTGCTGAGCGCGAAGCTGCGGCTGCTCGTCAACGGCGGACGCTGAGCCCGGCCCCTTGGAAAACGACGCCCTCATCGCCCGCCTGATGAAGACCTTCCTCGGCGAAGCCGAGGAACATGTCCAGGCGCTGAACCGCGGCTTGCTGGAGCTGGAAAAGCAACCTGCGGCAGCCGATCGCGGCGCGACCTTGAAGACCCTGTTCCGCACCGCCCACAGCCTGAAGGGAGCGGCCCATGCGGTGACGGTGCCGGCGATCGAGACCGCCTGCCACAAGCTGGAGGAGCTGTTCGCCACCGCCGTCGATGGGCGTTCCATCGATGCGGACCTGTTCCGGGCCCTGTTCGCGATCGTCGACGCGATCGACGACATGGTGAAGCAGCTTCGCGCGCAGAAGGATCTCGACGCCCAGACCCTGGCTCAGCCGCTGCAGCGCCTCGATACGGCGCTGGCCGGCAAGACGGCCAAGGAGCCGACCCGGCCCCGCCCGCCTGCTCCCTCCGAGCCGCCCGCCCGGCCGGCCGCGGCGGTCGATGAGCGCCCGCTCTCCGACCGGCTGGTGCGGATTCCGGCCGAGAAGCTCGACGCGCTCATGGCCTATAGCGGCGAGCTCATGGTGGCGCAACGCGGCGCCGCGGCACGCGCGGCCGATGCCGCCGGCACGCTCGAGACCGTCAAGCGCTGGCGATCCGACTGGCGGACGGTCGAACGCGCCATGGAGCGCCTGCTGCGGGAGGGCTCGGGCACGGAGCCTTCCGCCGCTCCGGCCGCCGCCGAGCGGCGCCCGGGCGTTTCGCCGCGCTCGACGGCCGCGTTCCGGCGCGCGACCGAGGCCATGCATCGCATCGAGCAGGATCTTCAGCGCCTCGCCGGCGGCCTGGTCGCCGACCGGCGGGTCTTCGAGCGCGCCACCGGCATGCTCGATTCCGAGGTCCGCCGGGCCCGCCTGCTGCCCTTCGCCGAGGCCTGCGAAGGGCTGGAGCGCGTGGTGCGCGATCTCGCGAAGAGCAGCGGCAAGGAGGCGGAGCTGGCGATCAACGGCGCCGAGATCGAGCTCGACCGATCGGTGCTCGAGGGGCTGAAGGATCCGCTCCTGCACCTCGTGCGCAACGCCATGGACCACGGAGTCGAGCTGCCTTCCGTCCGCCGCGCGCGCGGCAAGCCGAGCCGGGGCCGCGTCACCGTCGCCGCGGCGCTGCGCGGCGCCCGGGTGGAGGTCACGGTCGCCGACGATGGTGCCGGGCTCGATATAGCGGCCATCCGCGAACGCGCCCGAGAGAAGAACATTCCCGAGACGGCGGACGACCGCGAGCTCGCGCAGCATATCTTCCTGCCCGGCTTCTCGACGGCCCCGATCGTCACCGAGATTTCCGGCCGCGGCGTCGGGCTGGATGCCGTCAAGACGCAGGCGGAAACCATGCGCGGCGGCGTCGATGTCGCCTTCGAGGCGGGCCGCGGCACCCGGTTCACGATGACGCTGCCCCTGACGCTCACGACCATCCGCGTGATGCTGGTCAGGGCTTCGGGCCGGACCCTGGCGTTCGACAACGCGTCGATCGAGCGGCTGCTGCGGATCCGCGCCGACGATCTGCGTTCGATCGACGGGCGCGATGTGCTGATCCTGGGCGGGCCGCCGCTGCCGGTGGTCGCCCTTTCGGAGCTTCTCGGCATGCCCCCGGCGGAACCGGCGGGCGACCGCCACCAGCGCCCCGCGGTCCTTCTTGCGGTCGCCGGCCAGCGGGTGGTGCTGCTGGTCGACGAGCTGATCGCCGAGCAGGAAGCGATGGTGCGGAGCCTGGGACCGCGGCTGGCGGGCTTGAAGGAGGTCACGGGCGGGCTGGTCCTCCCGAACGGACGGGTGGCGCCGATCCTGAACGCGGCCGATCTGGCGCATCGCGCGGCCCGCCATCTGCCGAGCCGGCCGAGCCTGCCCGAGGCCTCGCAGGCCGTGACCAGGCCGCGGCTGATCGTGGCCGACGATTCCGTCACCACCCGCACGCTGGAGAAAAGCATTCTCGAGGCGGCCGGCTACGAGGTGACGGTCGCGTCGGATGGCGCCGAGGCCTGGCGCCTGCTGCAGGAGAAGGGCGCCGACCTGGTCGTCAGCGATGTGGAGATGCCGCGGATGGACGGGTTCGAGCTGACCGCGACGATCCGCGGCTCGGCGCGATTCCGCCGCCTGCCGGTGATTCTCGTCACCGGCCGCGAAACCGAATCCGACAAGGCGCGGGGCCTGGAGGTCGGCGCCAATGCCTATCTGCCGAAGAGCACCTTCGATCAGACGATGCTGATCGAGACGATCCGTCAGATGCTGTGAGCGGACCCAGGCCATGATCCGCATCCTCCTCGCCGACTCCTCCGTCACCGGTCGCCGCCTTCTGCTCGATCTCTTCTCGGCCGACCCGGCGATCGCCACAGTCGGCGAGGCCGGCGACGGCAACAGCCTCGTCGCCATGACCAAGCGGCTGCGGCCCGACGTCGTGGTCATGGATATCGACGGGCCGGGCATGAACGGTTTCGACACCACGAAGCGGATCATGATCGAGGCGCCCACGCCGATCGTGATCGTCTCCTCGGCGCCGTCGGAACGCCAGGTCGAGCTCTCGATCCTGGCCCTTCGTGCCGGCGCGCTCACGGTCCTGCCGCGACCGCCCGAGCCGGTCTCCGCGGCGGAGCGCGAGCAGCGGCAACGCTTCGCCGCCACCGTCAAGGCGATGGCGGAGGTCAAGGTGGTGCGCCACTGGGGAACGCGGGACACGGCACCCCGGGCGCGCGCGACGGCGGAGGTCAGGCCGCAGCGGCACAGCCGGGTCGTCGCCATCGCGGCCTCCACCGGCGGGCCGGCCGCTCTCCAGACCCTGCTGGGGCAGCTGCCGACGGAATTCCCCGCCCCCATCCTGGTCGTGCAGCATATCGCCGGCGGCTTCATCGCCGGCTTCACCACCTGGCTCAACACGGTCTGCTCGCTGCGGGTGAAGGTGGCGGAGGCCGAGGAGACGCTGGAGCCCCGGACCGTCTATGTCGCGCCGGACAACCGGCACCTGGGGTTGCTCCCGAACTGGACGGTCCTGCTTTCGGCGGCACCGCCCCTCGGCGGATTCCGCCCTTCGGCGACGTTCCTCTTTCAATCGGTCGCCCAGGCGGCCGGGCGGGCGGTCACCGCCATCATCCTGACCGGCATGGGCCGCGACGGCGTCGACGGCCTGTCCTTCGTGCGCGAGCGCGGCGGGTTCGTCATCGCGCAGGACGAGGCGACCTCGGTCGTGTTCGGCATGCCGGCCGCCGCCATTGCCGCCAATCAGGTCGATGCGATCCTGCCCCTGCCCGCCATCGCGCCGCAGTTGCTGGACATGGTCTAAGGAGATCCGGAGTACCGCATGGTCGAGATCCTCATCGTCGAAGACAGCCCCACCCAGGCGGAGCGGCTCCGGATGATCCTGGAAAGCGAGGGCTTCACGGTCGAGCATGCCGGCAGCGCCGAGGAAGCGCTGGCGGTCCTGCAGGAGAAGCAGTTCGACCTGGTCATCTCCGACGTCGTGATGCCCGGGCAGTCCGGCTACGAGCTCTGCCGCAGGGTCAAGCAGCTTCCGGCCTCGCAGCGGACGCCGGTGATCCTGCTGACCACGCTCGACAATCCGATGGCCATCATCGAGGGCCTCGATTCCGGGGCCGACAACTTCCTGACCAAGCCCTACCAGACGGGCGAGCTGCTCCATCGCGTGCGCACGCTGCTGGAGAGCAAGTCGCTGCGCCAGGACGGGAAGGTCAAGCTCGGGGTCGAGGTCGCCTTCCTGGGCAAGCGCTTCACCATCACCTCCGACAAGGAGCAGATCGTCGACCTCCTGATCTCGACCTTCGAGGACGTGGTCCGGGCCAACAACGAGCTGCAGGAGAACCGGGCCGCCCTGGCCGCCGCGAAGACGGAGCTGGAGGCGCGCGTCGCCGAACGCACCGCCGAGCTGCGCAAAGCCAACCTCCAGCTGAACGACAAGATCCACGAGCTGCGCGAGAGCGAAAGCCGGTTCCGCGCGATCGCGGACACCATGCCGGCGCTGCTGTGGATGTCGGACGACCAGGGCGAGTGCATCTTCGTCAACAAGCGCTGGCTGGAATATTCGGGCCGCGAGTTCAACGACGAGCTGGGCCAGGGCTTTGCCGAGAACATGCATCCGAGCCATCGCGAGGCGTCGAGGAGCCTCCAGCGCAAGATGGTGGCGGACCGGACGAGCTGCGTCGACGAATATCAGCTGCGCGACAAGGAGGGGAAATACCGCTGGTTCCTCGACACCTCGGTCCCGCGCTTCTCGGCCGACGGCCGCTATCTGGGCCATGTCGGCGTCCTGATCGACATCGACGAGCGCCGCCAGCTCGAGCAGCAGCTCCGCCAGGCGCAGAAGATGGAAGCGATCGGCCAGCTCACGGGCGGGATCGCCCACGACTTCAACAATCTGCTGACGGTGATCATCGGCTATACGGAGATGCTGAGCGCGGCGCCCAACCTCGACGAGGCCCGCCGGCACCAGATCCAGACGATCGACCAGGCCGCCTCGCGCGCCAGCGACCTGACGCGGCGGCTCCTCGCCTTCGGCCGGCGCCAGCCGCTGGAGCCGCGGAAGGTGGAGATGAACCGTCTCGCCGCCAACATGGAAGCCATGCTGCAGCGCACGCTCGGCGAATCCATCGAGATCGAATGCGTGCTGGCCGGCGGGCTCTGGCCCTGCTTCGCCGACCCGGCGCAGATCGAGGCCGCGATCCTCAATCTGGCCGTCAATGCCCGCGACGCCATGCCGAACGGCGGCAAGCTGACGATCGAGACCGCCAACACGCGGCTCAGCGAGGACTATGCCGTCGCCAACGCCGATGTGGAGCCGGGCCAGTATGTCATGCTGGCGGTGACGGACACGGGCACGGGCATGACGCCCGAGGTCCAGGCCCGCGCCTTCGAGCCCTTCTTCACGACCAAGGAGGTCGGCAAGGGGACCGGGCTGGGCCTCAGCATGATCTACGGCTTCGTCAAGCAGTCCGGCGGCCATATCAAGATCTACAGCGAGATCGGCCACGGCACGGTGGTGAAGATGTATCTGCCGCGTGCCTTGTCGGAGGCCGAGCAGGCGGCGGCGGTCCCGCAGTCGGACACGGCGGCCCAGCCGCGCGGCCAGGAGACGATCCTGGTGGTCGAGGACGACGGGATGGTGCGCGAATATGTCGTGGGCCTGCTGCAGTCGCTCGGCTACACCGTCGTCGAGGCCGCCAACGGCCCCGACGCGATCGCCGCGCTGGAGAAGGCGCCGAAGGTGGATCTGCTGTTCACCGACATCGTGATGCCGGGCGGGCTCTCGGGGCGCGAGCTCGCCGACGAGGTGCATCGCCGCTGGCCCGGCATCAAGATCCTCTTCACCTCCGGCTATACCGAGAATGCCGTCGTGCATCACGGCCGCCTCGACCCCGGCGTCCATCTGCTGCCCAAGCCCTTCGGCAAGCGGGCCCTGGCGGTGAAGATCCGGACCATCCTCGACCGCGGCTGAGGCGCCCGGCCGGCGCCGTCAGGACAGGCTGGGACCCTCGCCTTCCTCCACCGCGACCGTATCCGGCAGCGGCGGATAGTCGGTGTAGCCGCGCTCGTCGCCGCCATAGAAGGTCGCGCGATCGGCCGGGTTGAGCGGCGTGCGGCGGCGCAGCCGCTCCGGCAGATCGGGATTGGCGAGGAAGGCCGCGCCGAACGAGATCAGGTCGGCCTCGCCCGCCGCGATCGCCTTCTGGGCCAGCGCATGGGTGTAGCCGCCATTGAGGATCAGCGGCCCCTTGAAAGCGCGTCGCAGGCCCGGGGCGACCGGCGGGAACTGGCCGGCCTCGCTGCCGGTGACCGGCTCCACCACATGGAGATAGGCGAGCCCCAGCGGATCCAAGGCGGCGGCCACATGGCCGAAGGTGGCGGCGGGGTCGGAATCGCTCATGTCGTTGAAGCTCTGCACCGGCGACAGGCGCACGCCCACCCGGTCGGCGCTCCAGTTGCCGATGACCGCCTCGGCGATCTCGAGCAGGAACCGCGCGCGACCGGCGGCATCGCCGCCATAGCGGTCGGTGCGCCGGTTGGTGCCGTCCCGGAGGAACTGATCGATGAGATAACCATTGCCGGCATGGATCTCGACGCCGTCGAAACCGGCAAGCTGTGCGCGTTGGGTGGCCGCGCCGAACTCGGCGACCAGCCCGGCGATCTCGCGCGTCTCGAGTGCTCGCGGCGTCGGGAAAGGCAACAGGCCCTGCAACGTAAAGGCCTTGCCCCGGGCCGCGATGGCCGAGGGCGCGACCGGCAAGGCGCTGTCCGGCAGCAGCGAGGGATGCGAGGCACGGCCGGCATGCCAGAGCTGCAGGAAGATCCGTCCGCCCGCGCCATGCACCATGTCGGTCACCCGGCGCCAGCCCTCGATCTGCGCCTCGTTATGGATGCCGGGCGTGCGCGGGTAGCCGACGCCCAGATGCGAGACCTGGCTCGCCTCCGTCACGATCAGGCCGCCGCTGGCGCGCTGGGCATAGTAGGTCGCCATCGCCTCCGTCGGCGTCTGATCGTCGCGGGCGCGGTTGCGCGTCATCGGCGCCATGACGATGCGGTTGGGCAGTTTCAGCGGCCCGATCGTGACCGGTGTGAAAAGATCCATGGTTCCAACCCATTGAGAGAGGCCGTAGGAACGCGCCGTCCGGCGCGGCCGCACCGCCTTCTAAATACGCTGGCCTCGGTCGCGACCAACGAGATTTTCTCAAGGCCCGCAGAAGAAATGCTCGATTTACGGCGCGGGCGTCCAGCGCGTTCTCTGGGGCGGGGCGGTGACGGCCCCATCCCCGAAATTGGCCCATTCCAATGGTCCCCATGGCCAAGCCCCACCCGAGTCCGTCCATCGAGGTCGAATCGCCGGTTCATCGCGCGGCCCGGCTCGGCGAGGAATTCGCCCTGACCGCCGGCGCTCACGACCGGGCCCCGAGCTTTCCCCATGCGAATTTCGACCGGCTCGCCCAGGAAGGCCTGCTGGCACTCAATGCGCCGCAGCGTTTCGGCGGCCACGCCCGCGGGCTCGAGGATGCCGTCGCCGTGATCCGCGACATCGCACAGGGCGAGCCTTCGACCGCGCTGGTGCTCGCCATGCATTATATCCATCTCGCGACGGCGGCACGCAGCTGGCCCGCCGCCTGGGCGGAGCGGCTCGGCCGCGAAGCGGCGACCGGGATCTCGCTGATCAACGCGCTCAGGGTCGAGCCCGCCCTGGGCACGCCGGCGCGCGGCGGCCTGCCGGCGACCGTGGCGCGGCGAACGGCGAACGGCTGGAGCCTCAGCGGGCACAAGATCTACTCGACCGGCATCCCCATCCTGTCCTGGCTCGCGGTCTGGGCCCACACCGAGGGGCCCGACCCCAGGGTCGGCACGTTCCTGGTGCCCGGCGGCACGCCCGGCATCGAAGTCAGGGAAAGTTGGAACCAGCTCGGCATGCGGGCCTCGGCCAGCCATGACGTGATCCTGCGCGATGTGGCGATTCCGGCGGATCACGCCGTCGATATCCGCGCCCCCGCCGCCTGGCATCCGCAGGACCCGACCGTCTATGCGTGGAACACGCTGCTGGTGGCCGCGGTCTATCACGGCATCGCTCTGGCGGCCCGCCAATGGTTCCTGCGATTTCTGCAGACACGCGCACCGGCCAATCTGGGCGCGCCGCTCGCGAGCCTGCCGCGCTTCCAGGAGGCAGCCGGCGAGATCGAGACGCTACTCGACGTCAATAAGCGTCTTCTGCGCAGCGCCGCCCGCGACGCCGACGAAGGCCATCCGCCCCGCCTCACGGAAAGCGGCCAGATCAAGCTGACCGTGACCAGCCAGGCGATCGCTGCCGTCGAAACCGCGGTCAGGCTCTCCGGCAATCCCGGCCTTTCCACCGAGGAGCCGCTGGAGCGCCATTTCCGCGACGTGGTCTGCGGCCGCATCCACACACCCCAGGACGATTCGGTACGGATCGCGAGCGGACGGCTGGCCCTCGATCTCGAGGCGCCGGTCCCCTGACGCGACGCCCCTTCCAAAGAGCCCCGGAAAAACCGCCATGACCATCGACTTCATCGGCATGATCGCCCACCGCCTCGCCTCCGAGACGATCCCGGCGCGCGGGCCGATCGTCGATCTCGACTATGTCCGGCGCTTCGCGCAGGCGCATGAGGCGGCCGGGTTCGACCGCATCCTGGTCGCGCATCATTCGGACGCCCCCGATGGCGCCCAGATCGCCGCCTATGCCGCCAGCGTCACGCAACGGCTGGGCCTGATGATCGCGCATCGCCCGGGCTTCGTGGCGCCGACCTATGCCGCGCGCAACTTCGCCACGCTCGATCACGTCACCGGCGGGCGCGTGGCAGTCCATATCATCTCGGGCGGCGACGATGCCGAGCAGCGCCGCGACGGCGACTATCTCACCCACGACGAGCGCTATGAGCGCACCGACGAGTTCGTCACGCTGCTGCGCCGGACCTGGACCAGCGAGAAGCCCTTCGACTTCAGCGGCAAGTATTACCGGGTCGACGGCGCCTTCTCCCAGGTGAAGCCGCTGCAGACGCCGTCGATCCCGGTCTATTTCGGCGGCTCCTCCGACGCGGCGGTCGAGATCGCCGGCAAGCATGCGGACATCTATGCGCTGTGGGGCGAGACCCTTGCACAGGTGCGCGAGACCGTCACGCGGGTGCGCGCCGCCGCGGCGAAGCATGGGCGGCAGGTCCGCTTCAGCCTCTCGCTGCGGCCGATCCTGGCCGGCACGGAAGAGGCGGCCTGGAAGCGGGCGGACGAGATCCTCGAGCGCATCCGCGCCGTGCGGGCAGAGGCCGGGCTCGGCGCGGCCGATCTCAAGCCCGCCAATACCGGCTCGCAGCGCCTGCTGGCGGCGGCGGCCCAGGGCGCCCGCCTCGACAAGCGCCTCTGGACGGCCGCCGCCGCCGCGACCGGCGCGCGCGGCAACAGCACCTCGCTGGTGGGAACGCCGGAGCAGGTCGCCGAGGGCCTGCTCGATTATTTCGATCTCGGCGTCACGACCTTCCTGATCCGCGGCTTCGATCCGCTGGAGGACGCGATCGATTATGGCCGCGAACTGATCCCGCTGACCCGCCGGCTCGCCGCCGACCGGGCGCGCAGCCGCGGCGTCAGCGCCGCCGAGTGACGGCGCGGCCGGATCAGATCGGCGCCTGGCTGACGAACTTTTTCACCAGATAGGCTGCGAGGCCTTCGCTGCCGCCTTCGTGGCCGTAGCCGCTGTCCTTGATGCCGCCGAACGGCGTCTCGATCAGCCCCACCCCGAAATGATTGATGCCGACCATGCCGGACTGCAGCGAGCCCGCTGCCAGCGCCGCCCGTTCGGAGGATTTCGTGAAGGCATAGGAAGCCAGCCCATAGCTGGTGGCATTGGCTTTCTCGATCGCCTCGGCCGGATCGCCGAAGGGCTGGATCAGGGCGACCGGGCCGAAGGGCTCGGTCGAGAGGATCCGCGCCGAGGCCGGCAGATCGGTCAGCACGGTGGGCGCGTAGAAATAGCCGCGATTGCCGATGCGCTTGCCGCCCGTGGCGACCTTGGCACCGTCCGCGACCGCGTCGTTCACCAGGCTCTCGACGGCGTCGAGCCGGCGGCGGTTGGCGAGCGGTCCCATCTGCGATTGCGGATCGCGGCCCTCGCCCACGCGCAAGGCCTGCGCCGCGCCGGCGAAGGCCTTGAGGAAGGGTCGGTAGCTGTCGCCCTGCACATAGAAGCGCGTCGGCGACACGCAGACCTGCCCGGCGTTGCGGAACTTCATGCCGACCAGGATCTGCGCCGCCTTGGCCGGATCGACATCGTCGAACACCAGGACCGGCGCATGGCCGCCGAGCTCCATCGTGGCCGGCTTCATATGCGCGCCGGCGAGCTGCGCCAGATGCTTGCCGACCGGCACCGAGCCGGTGAAGGAGACCTTGCGGATGATCGGCGAAGGGATCAGATGCTCGGAGATCTCCGCCGGACGGCCGAACACGATATTGACCACGCCGGCCGGCACCCCGGCCTCGGTCAGCGCCGCGCCGAAGGCGAGCGCCGCGCTCGGCGCCTCTTCCGGCGGCTTGATGATGATCGAGCAGCCGGCGGCGAGCGCGCCGGCGATCTTGCGCATCGCCTGCGAGGCCGGAAAGTTCCAGGGGCTGAAGGCCGCGACGGGGCCGACCGGCTCCTGTGTCACGATCTGCGTCACGCCCGGCAGGCGCGCCGGGATGGTGCGGCCGTAAGTGCGCCGCCCTTCCTCCGCATACCAGTCGAGGATGTCGCCGCAGGTCATGATCTCGATGCGCGCCTCGGCCAGCGGCTTGCCCTGCTCCGCGGTCAGCGCCTCGGCCAGGCCGTCGGCGCGCGACCGGATCAGGTCGCCCGCGCGGCGCAGCAGCTTCGAGCGCTCGAACGGCGAGACCGTGCGCCATTGCGCGAAGCCGCGCGCGGCGGCGGCCAGTGCCCGGTCGAGATCCGCCTTCGTCGCGACGGCGAGGCGGCCGACGGTCGCCTCGGTCGCGGGGTTCACGATCGCAAGCCAGTCGTTCGAGCTGCCCGCCCGAAACTCGCCATCGATCAGCAGCTGGATGTCACGGCCGCGTTCGGCATTCATGATCTACTCCTGGATTCAGTGAAACCCCGCCCTGACGAGCGCAGCAGACACGTCATTTGTGCGGGTGGCGATGGATCGGGTCGATCCAGGCGACGGCATCCGGCTTCTCGACCGGTTCGATGTCGAGATTGACCACGACCGGCTCCTGGTCGCTGCGCACCAGCACGCATTCGAGCTTCTCGCCCGGATCGGCGTTGATCTCCTGGTGGGGCACGTAGGGCGGAATGAAGATGAAATCGCCGGGGCCGGCCTCGGCCACGAACTCCAGCTTCTCGCCCCAGCGCATCCGCGCCTTGCCGCGCACCACATAGATCACGCTCTCGAGCGCACCGTGATGATGCGCCCCGGTCTTGGCGTTGGGCGCGATCGTCACCGTGCCCGCCCAGATCTTCTGCGCGCCGGCGCGCGCGAAATTGATCGCCGTCGCCCGCGACATGCCCGGCGTCTGGGCCGTGTTGGGATCGAGCGACGACCCCGGAATCACTTGAACGCCGTCGCTGCGCCATTTCCCGGCGGACGTCTCGGTCATGATCGGATCCTTCGCCTCCTTCGGGCGCGCAGCGCTCCCCACTCATCGTGAGCCGGCCGCGGAGCGCCGTGCAAGCCATCAATTGTTGAGCTGGCCGCAACAAAACGGCGTTGCGCAGCCGCGCCGCGGATGACCGGGCTCGGCTCTCGGGTCAGTTGTTCAATACGTTGTAGCCGCGCCCGCGCAGGCAGTTGTCGATGATGCGCTTCTGCTCGCTGACGCCGCTGACGCCCCCGGCACCGGCACCGACAGCGCCGCCCGTCGCCGCTCCGATCGCCGCGCCCGTCCCGGCACCGCCGGAGAAGGCGCCGACGATGGCGCCCAGCGCGGCCCCGCCCGCGGCTCCGATCAGGCCACCCGTGGCGGCATCGCCCACCGGGCTCACCTGCTCGGCATATTGGCGGCATTCATAGAGATCCTGCTGATACTTGGCGGTATCGACGCCCTTGGTGTCCACGATCGGCTGGTAGGACTGGGCACAGCCGGCGAGACCGAGGGCAAGAACAAGGGCAAGCGAAGCGACAGATCGCATCATGCGGACACACCCTTCTGCAGCGTCCCTCCGGCCCTCCCCTCTGGCCGGGCGACATCGAACCGACGGCAACTTCCGGCACCGCGAGCGCCCACCCTTGCGCCCGGCTCCGGCCGTTCGCTCTTCCCCTGCGGTCTTATACCATGCGGGTCGCAGAGCCGGGCAGGCTTGAATCTCGCGGCGCGATCAGGGCCTTGCCGGCTCGCCCCGCGGCTCTGCAGGGTTGCCACCGGCAAGGGGCCGGGCCATTCTCCGGGCCATGACGAATCCTCCCTCCGCTTCGCTCCGCACGGCCCTCGTGACGGGCGCCGCCAAGCGCATCGGCCGCGCCATCGCCGAGGATCTCGCCCGGCAAGGCTGGGCCGTCGCCATCCACTACAACAGCTCGCGCGACGAGGCCGAGGCGTTGGCACGCTCGATCCAGCAGGGCGGCGGACGCGCGGTGGCGCTGCATGCCGACCTGCAGCGCGAGGTCGAGGTCGAAGGCCTGCTGCCGCGCGCGAGCGCCGCGCTGGGGCCGCTCTCGCTCCTGGTCAACAACGCGTCGCTGTTCGAGATGGACAAGATCGACACGGCGACGCGCGCCTCCTGGGACGCGCATATCGAGACCAACCTGCGGGCGCCGCTGGTGCTCTGCCAGGCCTTCGCGCGACAGCTCCCGGCCGGCGCGCCGGGCAACATCGTCAATATGCTCGACCAGCGGGTCTGGAAGCCGACGCCCTATTTCCTCTCCTATACGGTCGGCAAGATGGGCTTGTGGACGCTGACGCGCACCCTCGCCCTGGCGCTGGCGCCGCGGATCCGGGTGAACGGCATCGGGCCCGGCCCGACCTTGCCGAGCCCGCGCCAGACTGCGGAGCAGTTCGAGCGCCAATGTGCCGCGATGCCGCTCGGGCGCGGCACCACGCCGCAGGAAATCTGCGAGGCGCTGCGCTTCATCCTGGCCGCGCCCTCCATGACCGGCCAAATGATCGCGCTGGACGGCGGCGAGCATCTGGGCTGGGCCGTACCCTCCCGCGGCTTTGTTGCGCAGGAATAAGCCCCGGCGCTACTGTGCGCGGCGCCGGCAACGGACCTTTCCGCCGCGATACCGGCTTCCCAAATCCCGAGGAAGCCCCTCGCCGTCAGAGGCAGCAGCCAAGCGGGACAGCGCGACCGGCATTCCCGGGGCAGACCCGGGATCCTGACTCGATCAGTAACGATCTCACCGACAGATAGGGCGACCGCCATGGCCATCAGCAAACCGAAGAGCGCTGCGAGCAAGAAGGTGATCAGCGCCTTTCCCGCCCCTCGAGCGGCGCGCGTGCCGATGCGCCTGTTCATCCGCGACCTGGTGCTGTCGGCCCGGATCGGCGTTCATCAACATGAACGCGTGGCCAATCAGCGGATCCGTCTCAATCTCGAGCTGGAGGTCGAAGCCGAAGGGCCGATCAACGACGATCTGGAGAAGACGGTCTGTTATGGCGAATTGATGACAGGAATTAGACATGTGGTCGGGCACGGGCACGTGAATCTGGTGGAGACGCTGTGCGAGCGGATCGCGGAGATGTGCTTCGCCGATCGCCGCGTCCAGAGTGCCAAGGTGCGGATCGAGAAGCTCGACGTGTTTCCGGAAGCCGAGAGCGTCGGCATCGAGATCGAGCGCCGCCGTCCCGGCGCTTGAACAAAACCGTCACGGTTTACCTTGCGCGAGCATTACAACCCGGAGACGGCCTCCGCCTGCATAATCCGGGATGTGGGAGCTTCCTTGAACCCTTTGAAATGGCGGAACTATTGGTTAAGGGCTTGACATCGGCCCCAAGGCTTCAAGTTGTGCACAGCGGGCCTGCTCCCGAAGCCGCCCCATCACCCCTTCCCGGCTTCGCCCCGTCTTCATCAAGAGTTCATGCAAATTCTTATTTTTGTGGCGTTATTTCAATAAGTTATGAGTTATGCCTATTTTATAGGCAATGACGTGAAAGGGACGGATTCGCTGGCTGGAACCCCGAACCGGCCGGCATTATCAACAGCGTTATGCACCGATTCCGTGGATATCTGAGGGCGCCCCTGGATTCCCGCGCGATTTCATCGTGGCGGCATCGGCGGAGCGCCGGAGGAAGGCGATGAGCGGCGGCCGGCCGGATTCGGTTCCTGATCCTGCCCTGGCGCCCGGCAAGGCCTTGACCGAGGCCGGAGATGCCGCGGGCACGCCGGCCCGGCGCATGCGCGTTCAGAGCCTGGCCGAAGGGGTCGCGGTGCTCGAAGCCCATCTGAAGACCCTGCCCTCCTCGCCCGGCGTCTACCGGATGCTGAACGCGGCGGGCGACGCGCTTTATGTGGGCAAGGCCCGGAATCTGAAGCGGCGCGTCACCTCCTACATCCAGATCGATCGGCTGCCGATCCGGCTCCGGCGCATGGTGGCGGAAACGCATCACCTCGAGGTGGTGGTGACTCACACCGAGGTGGAAGCGCTGCTGCTCGAGAGCAATCTCGTGAAGCGGCTGCGGCCCCGCTACAACGTGCAGCTCCGCGACGACAAGTCGTTTCCTTACATTCTTGTGACAGCCGATCATCCGGCACCGCAGATCACCAAGCACCGCGGCGCCCGCTCGCGGCCGGGCGAGTATTTCGGCCCCTTCGCGTCGGCCGGCGCCGTCAACCGCACCCTGACCGCACTGCAGCGCGCCTTCCTGCTGCGCTCCTGCTCCGACAGCGTCTACGCGACCCGCACCCGGCCCTGCCTGCTCTTTCAGATCAAGCGCTGCTCGGCGCCCTGTGTCGGCCGCATCGGCGAAGCCGACTATGCGCAGCTCGTGGCCGAGGCGCATGATTTCCTGGCGGGCCAGAGCCGGGCCGTGCAGCAGCGCCTGGCCCAGGCCATGCAGGCCGCGAGCGAAGCGCTCGATTTCGAGACCGCCGCCCGGCTGCGCGACCGCATCCGCGCACTGGCGCAGGTGCAGGCGCATCAGGACATCAATGTCGAGGATATCGACGAGGCCGATGTCATCGCCATCCACCAGGCGGGCGGCCAGACTTGCGTGCAGGTGTTCTTCTTCCGCGCCGGCTCCAACTACGGCAACCGCTCCTATTTCCCGTCCCACGACCGCGAGACCGCGCTGGACGAGGTGCTGGCCGCCTTCATCGGCCAGTTCTACGAGAACAAGACACCGCCGCGGCTGATCCTGCTCAGCGACAGGCCCGCCGAGGAGGCGCTGCTGCAGGAGGCGCTCGGCGTCTCCGCAAACCGCAAGGTCGAGCTGCTGGTGCCGCAGCGCGGCTCGAAGCGCCGCGTGATCGATCATGCGCTGGCCAATGCGCGCGAGGCGCTGGCACGGCGCATGGCGGAGAATTCCACCCAGCGCCAGCTGCTCGACGGGGTGGCGCAGAAGCTGGGTCTGGACGGCCCGCCCGACCGGATCGAGGTCTATGACAACAGCCACATCCAGGGCCGCAATGCCTATGGCTGCATGATCGTGGCCGGCCCCGACGGCTTCATCAAGAACGCCTATCGGAAATTCTCGATCGGCGGCGGCACGGCCAAGGGCAGGACCAAGCCGCCCGAGACGCCGGCGGCCTCGGCCAGGCTCAACGAGCTCTCCGATGCCTTCGCGCCGGCGCCGCTCGCGAGCGAGGCGGAGGCGACGCCGGCCGAGATCGTGGCGGCGCTGCCGCCGCCGACCGGCGGCGACGATTACGCGATGATGCGCGAGGTGATGCAGCGCCGCTTCGCCCGCGCGCTCAAGGAGGATCCCGAGCGCGAGCGCGGCACTTGGCCGGATCTGGTCATGCTCGATGGCGGCCAGGGGCAGCTCAATTCGGCGCTCGAGGTCTTCGCCGAGCTCGGCATCGACGACGTGCCGATCGTCGCCATCGCCAAGGGGCCCGACCGCGATGCGGGCCGCGAGCGTTTCTTCATGCCGGGCAAGCCGCCCTTCAGCCTCGAGCCCAAGGACCCGGTGCTCTATTTCCTGCAGCGCCTGCGCGACGAGGCGCACCGCTTCGCGATCGGAACCCATCGCGCCAAGCGCTCGAAGCAGATCGGCCAGTCCCTGCTGGACGAGATCCCCGGCATCGGCGCCAAGCGCAAGAAGGCGCTGCTGCTGCATTTCGGCTCGGCCGCCGCCGTGGCCCGCGCCGGCCTCACCGACCTCGCCCAGGTGGAGGGCATCAGCGAGACGGTCGCCCAGAAGATCTACGACCATTTCCAGCGCTCGTAACGCCCGGCCGGGCCAGCCATGACAAATCCGGCGCCACCCCCTAAACTCCCCCCGCCCCCGCCGGCGACCGCCAGACAGCCCTGCCGGCCTCCCAAAAGACCCGTCCTTTCAACGCCATGATCACCAGCCTGCCCAACCTGCTGACGCTCTCCCGAATCGTCGCCATCCCGCTGCTCGTGGCGCTGCTTTACCTGCCGGGGGACATCTGGCGCTGGGCGGCCTGCGTGGTCTATGCGGTCGCCTGCATCACCGACTATCTCGACGGCCATCTGGCGCGCAGCCTGAGCCAGACCTCGGCCCTGGGCCGCTTTCTCGATCCCATCGCCGACAAGCTCCTGGTCGCGGCCGCGATCGTGGTGATGACGGCGTTGGGTTATATCTCGGGCTGGACCGTGCTCGCCGGCGTGGTGATCCTCTGCCGCGAGATCCTGGTCTCGGGCTTGCGCGAGTTCCTGGCCGAGCTGCGCGTGGGCGTGCCGGTCTCCATGCTCGCCAAATGGAAGACCACGGTGCAGATGATCGCGCTGGGATTCCTCATCCTGGGCGATGCCGGGCCGGCGGTGCTGCCGGTCAAGCTGATCGGCGAGATCGGCTTCTGGATCGCCGCCATCCTGACGCTCGTCACCGGCTACGACTATCTCGTCACCGGCCTCAAGCATATGCAGAGCGAGAGCCAGGGCTCGCGATGAAGGTGATGGGCCTCGCCGGCTGGAGCGGCAGCGGCAAGACCACCTTGATGATGCGTCTCCTGCCCGAGCTGATCGGGCGCGGGCTCACGGTCTCGACCATGAAGCACGCCCATCACAGCTTCGACATCGACCAGCCCGGGAAGGACTCCTATGTCCATCGCTCGGCCGGCGCCAAGGAGGTCATGGTCGCATCGGCCCATCGCTGGGCCCTGATGCACGAGATCCGGGGCGAGCCGGAACCGGGCGCAGCCGACTTGATGCGGCATATGACCCCCGTCGATCTGGTGCTCATCGAAGGCTTCAAGCGCGAGCCGCATCCCAAGCTCGAAGTGCACCGCCAGGCCAACGGCAAGCCCCTGATTCATCCCGAGGACCCGCATATCGTCGCGGTCGCCAGCGACACGGCCCTGCCCGGCGTCACCCTGCCGGTGCTGCCGCTCGACGACATCAAGGCGATCGCCGATTTCGTCATCCGGCATTGCGGGCTAAGGGCCGGCCGGTCGGCCGAATGAGCCAGCCGCTCGATCGAGACTGCTTCTCCGGCAGCGAGCCGCTGATGACGCTGGGAGCCGCGCTGGCGCTGCTCTGCGCGCGCATCCGCCCCGTCGTCGGGATCGAGCGCCTGCCGTTGGAGGCGGCGCTGGGCCGCATCCTGGCGGCGGATATCGTCGCCGGCTTCGACGTGCCGGGCCATGACAACGCCGCCGTCGACGGCTATGCGGTCTATGGCGAGGATCTGAACCCGACGGGCGAAACCCGCCTGCCGATCGCCGGCCGCGCCGCCGCGGGACATCCGCTGGCGGGGCTTCAGGCGCGCGGCACCGCCGTGCGCATCTTCACCGGCGCGATGATGCCGGCGGGCCTTCAAGCCGCGCCCGGGCCCGACACGGTGGCGATGCAGGAGGAATGCCGCATCGAAGAGGGAACCGTCGTGATCCCGGCGGGCCTCGAGCGCGGCCGCAACCGGCGCCGGCGCGGCGAGGATATCCGGGCCGGCCGCAAGATCCTCGAGGCGGGCCAACGGCTGCGGCCGCAGGAGATCGGGCTCGCTGCCGCGGCGGGACAAGCCGTGATTCCGTTGCGGGCGCGCCTGAGGGTCGCGCTGTTCTCGACCGGGGACGAGCTGGCCGAGCCGGGCCAACCGCTGGGCGCGGGCACGATCCACGATTCCAACCGCTATGTCCTGGGCGCCCTGCTGCGCCAAAGCGGTGCCGCGGTCGGCGATCTCGGCATCCTGCCCGACCGGCCCGACGCGGTGCGCCTGGCGCTGCAGGTAGCCGCGCGCGATCACGATCTGCTGCTGACCTCGGGCGGCGTCTCGAGCGGCGAGGAAGATCATGTCAAGGCGGCCCTCCTGTCGATGGGCCGGCTGCATGTCTGGCGGCTCGCGATCAAGCCGGGGCGTCCCGTGGCGCTGGGCCAGATCGACGCCGCGGACCGCGCGGTGCCCTTCATCGGCCTGCCCGGCAATCCGGTCGCGGCGATGGTGACCTATCTGCGGATCGCGCGGCCGCTGATCCTGGGGTTGATGGGCGCGAAGGATCTGGAGCCGGTCCGCTATCGCCTGCCCGCCGCCTTCGCGCTCCGCAAGAAGCGCGACCGCCGCGAGTTCCTGCGCGGCTGGGTCGAGACCGACGGCAACGGCCGGCAGAGGCTGCAGCGCTTCGAGCAGGAAAGCTCGGCCATCCTCACCTCGATGACGGCCGCCGCGGGACTGATCGAGATCGCGGAGGATGTGACCGAGGTAGCCCCGGGCGACCTCCTGGATTTCCTGCCCTTCGCCGAAATGCGGTGAAACCCGCCCCTCGCGGCGGCCCGAGCCTGCTGCGCTGCGCCCGCGAAATCCGCCGGTACCCGCGCGAGCCACAAACTCGCCACATCGCAAGCGGTTGCGAAACCGTTCCCGCCTCGATATTTGCGGTTAAGAGAATGTTGTGCGGTCATCAACCGAAGCCTCTCGGCCATTCGGAACGTGATTCTCTTCGCCTGATCACAGCGGGCCGCAAGCGATCCCTTTCGTCCTCGTTTCGGTCACGTTGCTCCTCATGTCGCTGGACCGTCCTCAGCTCGACCCGACGCTTCTCGGTCCCACGCCATCCTTTGGCCGGGGATGGGGCCATGATGACGTGCGCCCGCGGCTGTCCGGCCCGGCCGAGCCGGAGCGCGGCGGCGGGGGCGTCGCCGGGGCCGTCCTCTTCACGCTCTGCTGCTGCTTTCTCGCCTTCGTCGGCGGCGCTTATGTGGTGCTCGACCGGCTGCCGCCCTATGGACTGCTGAAGAACGCCTACAGCGCCGGCTGGGCGCTCTACGACAAGACGGTCCATTACGACAATCCGCTGCAGACCGACCTCTGGGCCGATGCGCGCAGCGACGGGCGCGGCGTCACCGCCTATGACGCCGGCAAGGCCTTCGCCGGCTACACGCTCTACAGCGCCGGGAACGAGGCGGCCGCCTACCTGACCGACATGGAGGGCCGCATCATCCATGAATGGCGCCTGCCCTTCAGCCAGGTCTGGGATTCGAGCTCGGTCGTCGAGAAGCCGCGGCCCGACGCCTTCGTCTCCTTCGACAAGGTCCATCTCTATCCCAACGGCGATCTGCTCGCCGTCTATAGCGGCGTGGGCGACACGCCCTGGGGGCTGGGGCTGGTCAAGATGACGAAGGATTCGCACGTGATCTGGAAATATCTCGACCGCGTACATCACGATGTCGAGGTCGGCGCCGACGGCCGCATCTACACCCTGACGCATCGCCTGCGCAGCGAGCCGGTTCCCGGCCTGCCACAGCTCGAGACGCCGATGCTCGAGGATTTCCTGGTGGTGCTCTCGCCCGACGGCGAGGTCGAGAAGAAGATCTCGCTGCTCGACGCCATGGCGGCCTCGCCCTATCGGAAGTTCCTGGCGGCGCTCTCCGACTATGCGCGCCAGGATCCGCTCCATACCAACGCGGCCAAGCCGATCGACAGGGTCGGCACCGCGGCGCCCGCCGGCTGGAAGGCCGGCGACGTGCTGCTCTCCTTCCGCGAGCCGAGCCTGCTCGCCGTGCTCGATCCGAACGAGGGGCGCTTCGTCTGGGAGCTGCGCGGCTCCTGGATGGGCCAGCATGATCCCTCGCTGCTGGCGAACGGCCATATCCTGCTGTTCGACAACCTGGGCAATGTCGGCAATGCCGGCAGCTCGCGCGTGCTGGAGATCGATCCCGCCGACGGGGCCGTCGCCTGGCAGTACCAGGGCACAGGCGACCGTCCGCTCGAGAGCGTACTGCGCTCGAACGCGCAGCGCCTGCCCAATGGCAACACGCTGATCACCGAATCCGACGGCGGGCGGATGCTCGAGGTGACCGCGAAGGACGAGGTCGCCTGGGAATATATCAACCCGGTGCGGGCGGGCCTTTCGGATCGGCGCATCCCGATCCTCGCCAGCGGCCAGCGGGTCCCGGGCGACGAGGTCAAGGCCTGGCTCGGGCCGCAATGAAGGGAATGGGACGGATCGGGGGAGGATAGCAGGAAAGGAGAATTCGCATGGCCAAGATCGTTCTCGTCGCCGCCGTGATCCTGACGGCCGCGACGGTTGCGGCGCCCGCTTTCGCCTATGTCGGACCCGGCGCGGGCCTGAGCCTGCTGGGCGCGCTCTGGGGCTTGTTGCTGGCCCTGCTCGCGGCCATCGGTTTCGTCCTGGGCTGGCCGGTCCGGCGCTGGCTGTCGCGCCGCCGCGCGGCAGCGGCATCCGACCGCACCGCCCGGCCGGCTGAATGACAGGGCCGCCACGGGCGGCAGATCGAGGATCTCATCATGGGTGCGCTGGATTGGCCCGGCCTCGCCTTCACCTGGATCGACGGGATGATGCGGGGGCTGGCGGCGCCCTGGCGCCTCGTCCTCTGGGCCATGATCGCGGCGGCGCTGTCCATGGCGATCTATCGCTACGCCTCGCCGCAACGGCGGATCGCGCAGGCGCAGGACCAGGCGCTGGCGGCGCGGCGCGCGCTCGATCGCTTCGACGGCGAGTTCGCCGAGGCCTGGCCCCTGATCCGCGACGTGCTGCGGACGGCGTTCCGCCGCATCGGCCTGGTGCTGCCGGGCGTGATGCTGGCCATGCTGCCGATCCTGGCGCTGCTGGCCTGGCTCTCGACCAGCTATGGCTATCGCTTTCCCGATCCGAACGATGCGGTGAATGTCGCGACCCACCCCCGGAGCGCCGGTGTCCAGGCGGAGCTTTCCGTCATGCCGCATCAGGCGACGAAGCCCGAGAGCCGGCGCGTGGTGCTGCGCGATCCGAGCGGCAGCGTCTCGGCCGCGATTCCCCTGGCCCAGCCGGTGCCGGTCCTGGAGAAGCGGCGCTGGTGGCATGCGCTGATCGGCAATCCCGCGGGCTATCTGCCGGATGACAGCGCGGTCGAGCGCGTCGAGATCGCGCTTCCCGCCCAGGAGATGCTGCAGATGGGACCCGCCTGGCTGCGCGGCTGGGAGCCGCTCTTCTTCGCGGTGATGCTCACCGCCTCGCTCGCCATCAAGCGGCTCTGGCGGATCGCATGAGCGACCGCGCGGTGGCACCCGATCCGCTCTCCGGCTTTCAGGTGGCGGGCTGGATGGACAAGCTCGGCACGATCCTGTGCCAGCGCCAGAGGGTGATGCGCGCGGCAGCGGGTTGGGAGAGCCGGCTCCTGCGCGAGCGGCTGGACCGCCAGCCGCTGACGGCGCCGCTCTGGATCACGGGCCTCGCGCGCAGCGGCTCGACCATTCTCCTGGAGCTCCTGGCCTCGCATCCCGAGCTCGCCAGCCATCGTTATCGAGACTTCCCGCCGGTGCTGACCCCCTATCTCTGGAACCGGCTGCTCGAATATATGCCGCTCAAGGCGGAAGCGCCCGCCGAGCGCGCGCATGGCGACGGCATCCTGGTCACCTCCGACAGCCCCGAGGCTTTCGAGGAGCCGGCCTGGATGGCGTTCTTCCCCCACCTCCATGACGGCCGCAGCCCGATGCTGCTGGATGCGACGGTCGAGCGGCCCGTGTTCGAGGCATTCCTGCGCGATCATATGCGCAAGCTGCTCCTGGTGCGGGGTCGGCCGCGCTATCTCGCCAAGGCCAACTACGACAGCACCCGCCACGGCTATCTGCGGAAGCTCTTTCCCGATGCCCGCTTCATCGTGCCGATCCGGGAGCCCCTCTGGCATGTCGCCTCGCTGATGAAGCAGCATCGCCTGTTCTCGGCGGCGCAGGCCCGCTACCCGGCCGCGCGCCGGCATCTGGCCCGGGTCGGCCATTTCGAGTTCGGCCTCGACCGGCAGCCGACCCACTGCGGCAACCAGGACGCGACCAACGAGATCCGCGCGCTCTGGCAGAGCGGCTGCGAGGCCGAGGGCTGGGCGCTGCAATGGGCCGAGCTCTACGGCCTCATGGCCAAGGAGATCGAGACCGACGACGCGCTGGCAAAGGCGATCCTGGTGGTGCGCTACGAGGATCTCGTCGCAAGGCCGCGCGAGACCTTGCTCCGCATCTTCGCGCATGCGGCCCTCGAGCCCGACGAGACGCTGCTGCGGCAGGCGGAAGCGCGGCTGCATCTGCCGCGCTACTATCGGCCGCAGTTCCCGGCGGCCGAAGCGGATGCGATTCATGAACGCACCGCCACCGTCGCCGCCTGCTTCGGCTACGGCTGAGGCGCGCGATGCGGCGCTTCGCCGCGAATGCTGCGTTGCGGCAGCGTAAGGCCTGCCCCGATATCATCACAGAGAAATCATTCTCGCCCGCGCCGACTGCCATATTCCGGCCATCGAACCGGCGTTGAATGGATCGCATCGCAAACGTCGCGTTCCTTCAACTGCCCTTCGACGCATCGATCTCGAGCCTGACCGCCCAGGGACGATCTTCGCCGGAAGAACGCGAGAACATTCGAGGCAGGAGTGCGCTCATGACCGATCACGGCCCCGTCCTGTTGCCAGCCCTTCCCGTCTTGCCGAAGGAGCAAGGCCCCGCCGCCGCGCCGCCGCCCGCGCCGGGCCGCGGCGGCCCCACCGCGTCGCGCCCGCACCGGTCGGCGCTCTGGTTGGCCGCCAGCGGCCGCTGGATGAACCGGAGCTTTGACCCCGCGGAGGCTGAGGCCATTCGCGACAGCTATCGCAAGGTTTCGGCGCCCGATCCGGACGAGGCCGCCTGATCGCCCCGGGGCTGGAAGCACCGGGCGCCCGGGGCTAATCTCGGCTTCATGAAGCTGCTCTATTTCGCCCTCTTCCGCGCCCGCATCGGCCGCGGGGAGGAGGATCTGGCGCTGCCCGCCGAGGTCGGGACGGTCGGGGCCCTGGTCGACTGGCTGGCCGAGCGCGGCCCCGGTTACCGCGCGGCCTTCGCCGATCGCCGGCTGGTGCGCGTGGCGGTCAATCAGGACTATGTCGGCCTCGATCACCCGGTGGCGGCCAACGACGAGGTCGCCTTGTTCCCGCCCGTGACCGGCGGCTGAGCGGCGGGCCATGATCCGCGTCCAGCGCGAGGATTTCGACCCGGGCGCCGAGATGTCGGCGCTCACCCGCGGCCGCCACGATGTCGGCGGCGTCGCCTGCTTCGTCGGGCTGGTGCGCGATATGGCCGACGACAAGCCGATCCGGTCGATGACGCTCGAGCATTACCCCGGCATGACCGAGAAGAAGCTCGCCGAGATCGAGGCCGAGGCCCATCGGCGCTGGCCGCTCCAGGGCAGCCTCGTGATCCATCGCTATGGCCGGCTCGAGCCCGGCGATCGCATCGTGCTGGTGATCACCGCCGCCGCCCATCGCCAGGCCGCGCTCGAGAGCTGCCAGTTCCTGATCGACTGGCTCAAGACCGACGCGCCCTTCTGGAAGCTCGAGGAGACGCCGGAGGGCGGCGAATGGGTGAGCGCGCGCGACAGCGACGAGAGCGCGAAGAAGCGCTGGCGCTGATACGCCGGCGCCGGTCGAGGCCGTTTCCCTCTCGGTAGAATCACTGATTTCCGGCGCGTGACTTGAGCCTGCCGATCCCCTTGGGCCCTCTTCGTCCCTGTGCTATGACCGAAATCAGGCTGTCCGCACGGTCAACACCGGCGGAGAAGAATCCAGGGGAAATCCGATGACCGATCTCGATCTCTGCTACATGACCGCGACCGAGGCGGTGCGGCGGTTCAAATCCAAGAAACTGTCGCCGGTCGAGCTGGTACGCGCCTTGATCGAGCGCGCCGAGCGGGTCGAGAGCAAGGTCAACGCCTTCACCTACACCTTCTACGACCGGGCCATCGACCAGGCGAAGAAGGCCGAGGCGAAATACATGCGCACCGACGGCCGCACCCGGCCGCTCGAAGGGGTCGCGATCGTCATCAAGGACGAGACCACCATCAAGGGCGAGCGCACCACCTTCGGCTCGCTGATCTTCAAGGACAATGTCGACAGCGTCACGGCGCCGCCGGCCGAGATGATCTTCAAGGCTGGCGCCATCATGCTGGCGCGGTCCTGCGCGCCGGAATTCTCCTGCGCGCCCATCACCCACACCAAGCTCTGGGGCACCACCCGCACGCCCTGGAACCTCTACTACACCTCGGGCGGCTCCTCCGGCGGTTCCGGCGCGTCGCTCGCGGCCGGCACCACCACGCTGGCCAACGGCTCGGACATCGGCGGCTCGATCCGTATCCCGGCCTCCGCCTGCGGCGTTTATGGCTTCAAGCCGCCCTACGGCCGCAATCCCGATGCCGGCCCCTTCAGCCTCGACTGGTACAATCATGCGGGGCCGATGGGCCGCTCGGTCAGCGACGTGGCGATGCTGCAGAACGTGATGTCGGGCCCGCATCCGCGCGACATCGTGCCGGTGCGGCCCAAGCTGCGCATTCCCGACAAGTTCGAGGGCATCAAGGGCTGGCGCATCGCGCTCTCGGTCGATCTCGACTTCTACGAGGTGGACAGCGAGGTGGTGGCCAACACCAAGGCCGCGGCGGCGGCCCTGCGCGACCTCGGCGCCAAGGTCGAAGAGGTCAAGATCGGCTGGACCAAGGACGTGAAGAAAGCCACCTGGGCGCATCTCTCGGGCCTGTTCGGGGCCTGGGTCTCGCGCCTGATCCCCGAGCATGGCCGCAAGATGATGCCCTACACGCGCGAGTTCGCGCGCCGCGCCAAGAAGACGACGCTGGTCGATTTCGTCGAGGGCATGGAGATCGAGAGCGTCATGTATGAGAAGCTGGGCGCGCTGTTCCAGACCTACGACCTCCTGATCTGCCCGACGCTGGCCCTGCCGGCGATCAAGGCCGACGCCGATCTGGGCGATCCCGGCATGAAGATCAACGGCGTCAAGATCGACGGCTATCTCGACTGGTGCATGACGCCGCCCTTCAACGCCATGAGCCGCTGCCCGGTGATGAGCGTGCCCTCGGGCTTCGCCAAGTCCGGCGTGCCGACCGGCCTGCAGATCGTCGGCCGGCCCTACGACGATGTCGCGGTGTTCCGCGCTGCCAGCGCCTATGAGCGGCTGCGGCCGATGTACGACAGCGACGACCGCCGGCCGAAGCTCTAGCCGCCCCGGGGGGCTCAGGCGCGCCGCACCACGGCGCCGCCCTTCATCACCAGGCTCAGATCCTGGAGCGCCGTCATGTCCTCCAGGGGATTGCGCCGGGTGGCGATCAGGTCGGCAAGCTTGCCGGGCGCGATGCTGCCGAGCTGAGCCTCCTGCTTCAGCAGCCGCGCGCCCGAGAGCGTGGCGGCCTCGAGCACGTCCTGCGGCGCCATGCCCACATCGCGGACCATGCGCACGCATTCCTGCGCATTCATGCCGTGATGATTGCCGGGCGCGCCGGCGTCGGTCCCCATGACGATAGGGACACCCACGTCATAGGCGGTCTTCATGGCGTCGCGATGGGTCTTCCGCGCCGCCTCGTATCTGGCGATCAGATAGCTCGGCATGGCCTTGCGGATATCCGCGTCGTCGATCATGGCCGACATCACCGTGCAGGTCGGAACCAGATAGATGCCGGCCTTGGCCATGGCCTGGAGCGACGGCTTGTCGGCATAGGTGCCGTGCTCGAGGCTGTCGACCTTGGCGGCGACGGCGAGCCGCACGCCCTCGACCGCATGGGCGTGGCAGGCCACGTGGCGGCCCTGCTCGTGCGAGAAGCGGACCAGGGCCGACAGCTCGTCGGTCTCGTAGTAGCAATCCTCGGCGCGCTCGGTCTCCGGCGCGAGGAACATGCCGGTCACCATGATCTTGACGAAATCCGCGCCGCGATCGATCTGGCGCTGGGCCGCTTCCTTCAGCTCGGCGGCCGAGCCCGCGAAATCGTACATGCCGGGATAGTCGGCGGCCCCCGGCGTCTCGATCGAGATCAGGCGGCCCGACAGGAACATGCGGGGGCCCGGCAGGCGGCCGGCCTCGACCTCGTCGCGCACGCCCATCTCGATATAGTCCCAGCCGCCGCAATCGCGCACCGTCGTGATGCCGCCCCGGAGCGTCAGCGCCGCCGCGCGGATCGTGTCCTGCCGGATCCGGTCGCGGTCGCGGGTGCCGAAGGCCGCGGTCCCCGTCACCTCGGACTGCAAGGTCAGATGCACATGGCAGTCGATCAGGCCCGGCAGCAGGTAAGCGCCTTTCAGGTCGATCGTCTTCCCGGCATCGGAGGATGGCGGCGCATCGCCCACGGCCTCGATCCGATCGCCGCTCACGGCGACAGTCCGGGCCGAGAACCCGCCCCGCTCGACATCGTAGACCTGCGCACCGGTGATCCAGAGCATCGTTCACCCCTTATCGTTCGAGAGACGGGCATTGAGGCCGCGCGCGGCGGCCTGGCGTCGGCTGAGCGCCTGCAGGATGCCGTCGGCGATCATCGCGATCAGCGCGATGCCGATGCCGGCCCCGGCCCCTTCGCCGAAGTTCGCGGTGCCGACACCCTGATAGACGAGCTGGCCCAGCCCCACATCGCCGACCAGCGCCGCGACGACGACCATGTAGAGCGCCATCATGATGGTCTGGTTGAGGCCGAGCATGATCTCCGGCAGGGCCAGCGGGATCTTGACCTGCCAGAGAAGCTGGCCCGGCGTGCAGCCGAGCGAGCGCGCGGCCTCGATCGATTGCGCCGGCACGCGGCGCAGGCCGCTTTCCATGTAGCGGATCGGCGGCACCACGGCGTAAAGCAGGACCGCCAGCATGGCCGAGAACTCGCCGGCCAGGAACACCATCAGGATCGGGATCAGGAAGACGAACTGCGGCATGGTCTGCAGCGTGTCGCAGATCGGCCCGACGATCCGCGACACGCGGTCGCTGCCGGCGGCCCAGATGCCGATCGCCGAGCCGATGAGGAAGGACAGGATCACGGCGGCGCCGCAGAGCTGCACCGTCAGCATCGCCCGCTGCCACATGCCGGTGAGAAGCATGAACGCCATGCCGGCGAGCGCGAACAGCGCCAATCTCGGTCCGCCCACCTGCCAGGCCAGCAGCGTCACCGCCGCCATGAAGACCGGCCAGGGCGTCCCCGTGGTGCCGAAATAATAGAGATAGAAGACCGCGACCGCCGCCGCGGCCGCCCGCCATTTCCCCAGCCGCCAGGCCAGCAAGGTGAAGGCCAGCGCGACCGCCAGATAGATCGCCGACACCGTGGGCGTCAGGGCGAAGCCCCAGAAGCTCGGGCGCACCGTGCCCTCGAAACCGATCTTCAGCGGAAACAGGAAATAGAAGAGCACCGCGTTCTTGATCGCATCGCTGACGAAGAAATAGTTGGCGGTGATCCAGGTCACCGCATCGTTGAGCGGCTGGGCCGGGTGCAGCACCCAGCCCGACGGATAGTCGCGCAAGGGCGGGACGACCAGCGCCAGGACGAGGCTGGCGAGGATCGCCAGGCCTGCGATCATCCACCGCCGGCGCCGCTCCGCGCGCGAGCGAACCACCCCCATCCGCCGGGCCGCAAAGGCCTGGCCGACGCGGTCGAAGACGATGGCGACGATCGCGATCACCAGCCCCGCCAGCAGGCTCTGCCCGAACAGCGATTTCCGCAGCGTGCTGAGCAGCTGCCAGCCGATATCGTCGTAACCGCCGACGATCGCGGCCAGGATCACCATCGACAGGGTCGTCATGATCGCCTGGTTGATGCCGATCAGGATCGCCGGCATCGCCGCCGGCACCCGGACCCAGAAGAGATGCTGCAGGCGCGTGCAGCCGGCCATCATGCCGGATTCCACGACCTCGCTCGGCACCTGCTCCAGCCCCAGGATCACGTTCCGGATCATCGGCGGACAGGCGAAGATCACGCTGGCCGCCAGGCCGACCACCGGCCCGTAGCCGAACAGCAGGACGAAGGGGATGAGATAGGCGAGGCTCGGGATCGTCTGCATCACGTCGAGCGCCGGCATCAGGCCGCGGCGGAAGCGCGGATGGCGGAATCCCAGCACGCCCAGCAGAAACCCCAGCGCGATCGCGATCGGCACGGCCACGCCCACCAGCGACAGCGTGTTCATCGTGTAGGGCCAGAAGCCGAAAAGCACGATGTAGAGGCAGGCGGCGACGGTCAGGATCGTCAGGCGCCGCCCGCCGGCCGAATGGGCGACCAGGCCCGCGAGCGTCGTGGCGGTGATCCAGGGCATCCCCAGCAGCAGCCAGCGCAATCCGTCCATCACGGCGCGCAAGCCTGCCGCCAGGAACCGGAACAGGCGATGGCAATGCTGGGTCACGAACGCCATCGCGGCGTCGAGCCAGGAATCGAAGGGCAGGACGAGATCGGCCGGCCATTTGACCGTCCAGGGAAGCTCGCTGCGAAGGGCCAGCAGCAGCAGGGCCAGGAGGCTCACGCCGCTCCAGGCCCAGAGCGCCACCCGCGACGAGGCGAGCGGGCGCGGTGATGCCAGCGGGCCGGCCGTGATGGTCACGCCGGCCGCTCGGCGCTGCCGAGCGCACGCGACAGCGATTGCGGAGTCAGGCGTCCGACCGGGCGGCCCGCGGGATCGACCACCGTCAAGGTCGGCGCGTGGATCGAGACCTGGGCCAGGATCTCGGCCAGCCGCGTGCCGGCCCGGACCTCGGGCGCGCCGGCCGCAATCTCGCCGTTCCCTCCGAGCGGCTCGGCGATATCCCCGGCCGTCAGCACCATCGGCCGCGGCACGTCGCGGGTGAACTGGCGCACATAGTCCGTGGCCGGGCGCAGCATGAGCTCGGCCGGTGTGCCGATCTGCACGATCTCGCCCTCGCGCATGATGGCGACGCGATCGGCGAGATAGACCGCTTCCAGGAAGTCATGCGTGATGAAGACGACGGTCTTCCCCAGCATGCGCTTGAGATTGAGGAACTCGGTCTGCATCTGGCGGCGGATCAGGGGATCCAGCGCGCTGAAGGGCTCGTCGAGCAACCAGAGATCGGGACCGACCGCGAGGCTGCGGGCGAAGCCGACGCGCTGCTGCTGGCCGCCCGAGAGCTGCCAGGGGTAGCTCTCCTCGCGCCCCTTGAGGCCCACCAGCTCGATCGTCTCTCGCGCGCGCTTCTCGCGCTCCGGCCTGCCGATGCCTTGCACCTTCAGCGGAAAGGCGACGTTCTCCAGCACGGTCTGATGGCCGAACAGGCCGAAATGCTGGAACACCATGCCCATGCGCCGCCGGCGCACCGCGATCAGCTCGCGCTCGGACATGGCCAGAAGGGACTTCCCGTCGAGCTCGACCTCCCCCGCCGTCGGCTCGACCAGCCGCGACAGGCAGCGGATCACCGTCGATTTGCCCGAGCCGGAAAGACCCATGACGATGAAGCATTCGCCGGGCTCGACCTCGAAGCTGACATTGCCGGCGGCGACGATGAGGCCGAGCTCGGTCGCGACGCGGCGGGAGTCGGCGGGATCGGCGGCGGCCAGATCGATCCCGCGTTCGCGCAGCCGGCGCAGCGGTTCGGCCCCATAGAGCTTCCAGAGCCGCCGGCAGACCAGCTTGGCGTTGCGACCGGTGGGATCCGTCATGGCGCGATCCTTGGAAAATCGGGCATCCCGCCGCGCCCCCGGTTGGGGGCGCGGCGGAACGCTCACCGACAATGACGCCTGTCGCCGAAACCGGCTACTGGATCCAAGGCTTCCAGACGGCCTCGTTGGCATCGACCCAGGCCTTGGTCGCCTCTTCGACCGGCTTGCCCTCGGCATCGATCTCGTGGATCAGCTTGATCTGCGTATCGTTGTCGATGGTCAGATGCAGCAGCATGTTGTGGGCGGCGGGCCATTTGTCCTTCAGCCCCGCCCAGGCCAGCTTCTTGATCCAGCCCCGGTTCCAGTCGCAATCGTAGGTCTTGTCCGGGTTGGTGCCCCAGGACGCGTCGGTATAGCAGCGCGCGTCATAGGCCGGCAGGTCGACGAACTCGCCCGGCACCTCCTGCAGCAGCCAGTGAGGAGTCCAGAACATGGCGAGGATCGGCGCCTTGCGGGCGGCCGCCGACTTGATCTCGGTCACGATGGCGCCTTCGGAGCCGGCCGGCACGGCGACGAAATTGATTCCCAGCGCGTCGAGGCGGTCCTGGTTGTGGCCCTCCCATTCGAGCGGGTAGTCGACCAGGCGTCCCTTCGGCGAGGTCTCGGGCGTCGCGAACAGCTCGGCGCATTTGTTGAGCGCATGCCAGTCGGGCAGGCCCGGGCACATCTCCTTGACATAGAGCGGATACCAGAAGCTCTGATGCTCCTTGAGGCCGAGATCGCCCAGATCTTCCGCCTGGCCGCTGGCGACCGCCTTGTCGAAGATCTCGCCCGAGCCGGTGCCTTCCCAGATCTCCAGCGCGGCGGAGATGTCGCCGGCCTGGATCGCGGCGAATTGCGGCGTGTAGGAGGCCGTCACATACTCGACCTTGTAGCCCATGCGCGTGAGGATCTCGCCCGCGATATGGGTCGTCACATGCTGCCCGGTCCATTCATTGATCGCCAGGATGATGGGGTCCGGGGATTCCGGGATCGACGCGGCCTGGGCTGAGGCACCGACCACGGCGGCGCCCAGAACGCCGAAGGTCGCAGCGAAGAGACGGGATGCAATCCGGTTCCTGTTCATTGGTCACTTCCTCCCTTGCAACGGAACTCGATAGGCCAGGCTTCGAGGACGCCCTTGCCGGGCGCCTCTATTCGAAGACGACGCGCGGAAAATAGAGGGACACGCTCCAGGTCGGCTTGTTGACGAGCTGGCTGATCCGCAGATCGCCGCAGACGCTGCACAGCATGTAGGCCTCGACGGGCGCGAGCTTGTGCAGCCGGCAGAGCAGGTCGATCATGTTGCGCACGGCGTTGCGCGCGGCCTCCATGAGCTCCTGGCCCAGGCCGATCGCGACGTGATAGCCGGCGGCATCGAGATGACGGGTCGCGGGCCCCGCGGTGTCGAACCAGGGACCCGGGATCCGCGCCTCGCGCTCCAGCTCGACCTTGAGCGCGATCTTCATCGGGCTTTCGATCGCCGAGCCCGCGAGCTCGCCATCGCCCTGGGCCGCATGGGTGTCGCCGACCGACAGAAGGCCGCCCGCCACCTCGACGGGCAGATGCAGCACCGTTCCCTCGGCGATGTCGCGCGTGTCGAGATTGCCGCCGACGCGCCGCGGCGGCAGGGCCGTGACGGTACCGGGCTCGTCGGGCGCGAGGCCGATGGTGCCGGGAAAGGGCTTCAGCGGCACGCGCGCATGGGAACCGAACAAGGCCGGCACCTTGCCGCTGGGATCGTAACGCCAGATCGCGAGCTCGGGATCCTTGAACTCCTCCTCGAGGATGCCGAAGCCGGGGATCACGCCGCTCCAGCCCCAGCCCGAGGGCGTGAAGCCCAGGATCGTGATCTTCAGCGCGTCGCCCGGCTTGGCGCCGTCGACGGCGATGGGCCCGAACAGCGGCAGCAGCTTCGAATAGTCGAGGCGCGCGATGTCGTCGCGGGTCGAGCGGGGCGTGATCTGCCCGCCCCCGCCATCGACGATGTCGATCTCGACCGTATCGCCGGGCGCCAGCGTGAGCGCCGGCGCCAGATCGCGCGTCCAGCCGAAGTGACGATGGTTCGAATGCAGCGTGTGATGGTGGAGCTTCACATTGTTCCTCCGCGGAAGGGAAATGCCCGGGCGGCGGGGCGCAGCAAGCGGCCCTTGCGGCAATATCGTGAAGGAAGAAGGCTTCGCCCGGTGGAGCGGCGGTGCATCAACGTCCTGAGCTCTGCGACAGCAAGGAAGGCGCGGAAGACGGACCTTGTCGCACGAGGCCTAGGGCAGAACGCCGGCGCCGAGCGATCCGTAGAAGAGGTCGGTGCTCAGGCTGCCGGCCGCGCATTGGCTCGGGCTGCCCTCGCCATGGCGCCATCCCCGTTCGCCGCTCCGGATGGTGTTCGTCATGCGTCCCCCGTCCTGCCGGCCGCATATCGGCTTATGCAGGTATCTCTGCTGGCGGAGCTTGTTTTTCTTGGCTCGATCACCAGCGCTTCGATTATTGCGATAATTGCATCGGCAATGTCAACGCGAGCCGATGCGGGTTTCCGATGCGGATGAGATTTTTGTCGCGCGACATTTGCGATGTCGTTCGCGCGTTCGCATGCGTGTCGATACCGGTATCAGCGCATGCGCGCGGGCGACGATCTTCGCGCGCTCCGTACGGAGTCACGATGCGACGGTCGCGATCGTTCACGCACGTGATGGATTCTTCCACGCTGATACCGGTATCAGCGCGGCCTCGAATGAAAAGAGAAACCGGGAATGAAGAGAGCAACGGGCGACGCGCGCAACGCGCGGCACAAACGGAAAGGGCCGCGTCCCTGTCGGGACGCGGCCCTTTCGCTGGCAAGCGTCTCGTTCGTTATTCGGCGGCGCTGCGCTGGCTCGCGGGCTTGCGCACCTCGGCGCTGTAATCCGCCATCATCTGGCGCGTCACCGCGCCGACCGTGAATTTCTGCTCGCCGACCTCGCCCACCGGCGTCACCTCGGCGGCGGTCCCGGTGATGAAGAATTCCTGCGCCTTCTTCAGATCGTCCGGGAAGATCGCGCGCTCGATCACCTTGATGCCGCGGCGGCGCGCGAGCTCGATCGCCGTGCGCCGCGTGATGCCGTCGAGGAAGCAGTCGGGCTTGGGCGTGTGGATCTCGCCATTGATGACGAGGAACACGTTCGCACCGGTGCATTCCGCGACCTGGCCGCGATAGTCGAGCATCAGCGCGTCGGCACAGCCGTTGCGCTCCGCCTCATGCTTGGAGAGGGTGCAGATCATGTAGAGGCCGGCCGCCTTGCTCGCGGTGGGGGCCGTGTCGGGCGCCGGCCGGCGCCAATTCGACCACTGGATCTTGATCCCCTTCTCGCGCAGCTCGGGCGAGAAGTAGGACGGCCATTCCCAGACCGCGATGGCGAGATGGATTTTGCTCTGCTGGGCCGAGACGCCCATCATCTCGCTGCCGCGCCAAGCCACCGGACGCACATAGGCGTCCTTGAGGTTCATCGCCTTCAACACCTGGTTGGTGGCGGCGTCGATCTCGGCGACGCCATAAGGAATCTTGAACCCCAGCAGGTCGGCCGACTTCACCAGCCGCTCGCTATGCTCGGTCAGCTTGAAGACCTGGCCGTCATAGGCGCGCTCGCCTTCGAACACGCAGGAGGCGTAGTGCAGCGCGTGGGTGAGTACGTGAATCTTCGCCTCGCGCCAGGGCACCAGCTTGCCGTCGAACCAGATGACGCCGTCGCGATCGTCGAAGGGCAACACACTCATGATTCTCGTAACCTTTCTCTTGAACCGCGCCCGCTCCCCGCGGGCGCATGACCCGTCCCCGGCTCGCCCGAAACGGTTCCCAGCCATAAACGCCGGTCAACCTGCAAAATCGGTTGAACGCATTCTTTTGCGCGGGGACAGCATGAACCGCTGCACTTATACTAGCAGCAGCATCAAGCCCAGTTTTAGATGAAAACCTGGAAATATGTCAATATTACTGACATAAACCGGTGCGGCTGACCCCATCCGATGGCTGATCCTCGACCGCCTGCCAACCCCTTGTTCCTACGCGAAGAGGATCTTCGCCAGGGCATGGAGCTGCTGTTCTATGCCTACCGCGATTTCACCTTCACCGCCGATGCGATGCTGGCGGAATACGGCTTCGGCCGCGCCCATCACCGGGTCATCTATTTCGTCGGCCGCAAGCCCGGCATGACCGTGTCGGAGCTCTTGGCGATCCTCAAGATCACCAAGCAATCGCTGTCGCGCGTGCTGGGCGCCCTGGTCGAGCAGGGCTTCGTGAGCCAGCGGCCGGGAGAGCGGGACCGCCGGCAGCGGCTGCTCGAGCTGACCGAGAAGGGCGCGGAGCTGGAGCGCCGGCTGTCGGAGCGCCAGCGGGCGCTGATGGCAGCGGCTTATCGCAGCGCCGGCGCCGAGGCGGTCGAAGGGTTCCGCAAGGTGCTGCTGGGGCTGATCAATGAGGAGGATCGCGCCATCCTCGCCCAGCCCCGCCGCCAGCCCTGACGAGGGCCTTGCCGAGAGCTTCCCGGGGAAGCCCGGCCATGCTGGCTTGGCCCCGGCGCACCGGCCTATAATCCCGCGGCCATGACCGCCGAAGCGCCTCACATCCTCGTCGTGGACGACGACAACCGGCTGCGGGAGCTTCTGCGCAAATACCTCACCGACAAGGGTTTCCGCGTGACCGCGGCGGCCGACGCCCGGCAGGCGCGCGAGCGTCTGGCCGGCCTCGCCTTCGACCTCATCGTCTGCGACATCATGATGCCCGGTGAAAGCGGCCTGCAATTCACCCAGTCCCTGCGGCAGGAAAGCAACGTGCCGATCCTGCTGCTGACCGCGATGAGCGAGGCCCAGCACCGCATCGCCGGCTTCGAGCAAGGCGCCGACGATTATCTCGCCAAGCCGTTCGAGCCGCGCGAGTTGGTCTTGCGGATCCAGAGCGTGCTGCGCCGGACCCGCGACAGCGAGGCCCAGGCGCCGCGCCGGCTGCTGCGTTTCGGCCCCCATGCCTTCGATCTCGACCGGCGCGAGCTGAAGCGCGGCCAGGACGAGATCCGGCTCACCACCGCCGAGGCCGAGCTCCTGGCGGCGCTGGCTCAGCGCGCCGGCCAGGCGGTCAGCCGCGAGGAGCTGTCGCAGCAGCCCTCGGCCGAGGGCAGCGGCCGGGCGGTCGATGTGCAGATCACGCGGCTGCGGCGCAAGATCGAGCCCGATCCGCGCTTCCCGCGCTATCTCCAGACCGTGCGCGGGCGCGGCTATATGCTGCGGCTGGATTGAGCCATGGCCACGACCGCCCTCCCCAGCCGCAAGCAGCCGGTCCGCGATTTCGCGCGGCTCTGGAACGCGGTGTTGCCGCGCTCGCTCTTCGGGCGCGCCGTCATGATCATCGTGACGCCGCTGATCATGCTGCAGGTGATCGCGACCTGGGTCTTCTATGACGACCATTGGGACACGGTGACGCGCCAGCTCGCCTATGGCGTGGGCGGCGATATCGGCATGATCATCGAGATGATGCAGATGGCCGACGGGCCGCAGGACTATCCGCGCATCTTCCAGACCGCCCACGACAAGATGCTGCTCGATGCCGAGCTCATGCCCGGTGCCGTGCTGCCGAACGAGCCGATCCTGGCGCAGCAGATGCTGACCGACGCCAAGCTCGCCAACGCGCTCAATGCGCGGGTCAACCGGCCCTTCCTCATCGACAGCCGCTCGCTCAAGAACCTGGTCGAGGTCTATGTGCAGCTGCCCGAAGGCGTGCTGCGCGTGGTGGCGCCGCGCAAGCGGCTGTTCAGCTCGACGACCTATGTCTTCATCCTCTGGATGGTGGGCACCTCGCTGGTGCTGTTCGGCGCCGCGACCTACTTCATGCGCGCCCAGATGCACCCGATCCGGCGCCTGGCCGCGGCCGCCGACGCCTTCGGCAAGGGCCACGACGTGCCCGATTTCGAACTGCGGGGGGCCGAGGAGGTGCGCCAGGCGGGCGCCGCCTTCAACCTGATGCGCGACCGCATCCAGCGCCAGATCCAGCAGCGCACCGAGATGCTGGCGGGCGTCAGCCACGATCTGCGCACGCCCTTGACCCGCATGAAGCTCGAGCTCGCCATGATGCCGGAGAGCGCCGAGGTCAACGAGCTCAGGGCCGACGTGGCGGAGATGGGCAAGATGGTCGAGGGCTATCTCGCCTTCGCCCGCGGCGAGAGCGCCGGCAAGCCCGAGCCCGTCGATCTCGCCCAGCTGCTGCGCGAGGTCGCCAACGGGGCCGCGCGCGCGGGCCAGCCGGTCGAGCTCAAGGTCGAGGGACCGATGCCGGTCTCGATCCGTCCCGACGCGATCCGGCGCTGCCTCGACAACCTGATCGCCAATGCGCGGCGCCATGCGCGCCGGGTCGCGATCGCCGCCGATTATGTCGGCGCCGCGATCGAGATCACGATCGACGATGACGGCCCCGGCATCCCCGAGGAGATGCGCGAGGAGGTGTTCCGCCCCTTCTTCCGGCTCGAGAACTCGCGCAACCGTGAGACCGGCGGCACCGGCCTCGGCCTCACCATCGCTCGCGACGTGATGCGCAGCCATGGCGGCGAGCTCGTGCTCGACCGCTCGCCGATGGGCGGCTTGCGGGCGCTGCTCAGGCTGCCGGTCTAGCGTTCCCTGTTATCCCCTCCCCGGTTCTCATTATCCCCTCCCCCTGATGGGAGAGGGCCAGGGAGGGCGTGGGGCAGCCATCGCGTTCCACGATCACCCCCCTTCCTAACCTTCCCCCACAAGGGGGGAAGGGATCATTGAAAGCGGGAGTCTACTGGCTGCCTCAATACAGCTTCCCCCCGTTCGGCACCGGGCGTTCCGGGCCGATCAGGACGACCTCGCCTTCATGGTCGGGGAAGCCCAGCACCAGCACCTCGGACATGAACTTGCCGATCTGCTTGGCCGGGAAGTTCACCACCGCCGCCACCTGGCGGCCGATCAGGGTCTGCGGGTGATAGTGCTTGGTCACTTGCGCCGAGGTGCGCCGGGTCCCGATCTCGGGACCGAAATCGACCTGCAGCTTGAAGGCCGGGCGCCGGGCCTCGGGGAACGGATCGACCGCGACGATGGTGCCGACGCGGATATCGACCCGGTCGAAATCCTCATAGGTGATGGTGGCGCGCAGCAGCGGCACCGTGGGCTTCCTGGTCTCGGTCATGGCGATGGCCCCTCCGGTTCGATCCGGCCCGATTCCTGGACCATAGGCAGAAATCGCCGTCCTGCCTATTCGGCGAAATGGCAAGCCGGCGCCGACGACGAACCCGCAAAAAGAAAGGACCGCTTCGCCGTCGAGCGAAGCGGTCCCGGGAGGAGGAACCGACTGAAATCGGGTGTTAGTTCTTCGCCGCGCCGTTCGTGGCCTTCGGCTGGAGAGCGGACTTGACCTCGTCGAGGTTGTCGCTGACGCGCTTGCTGATCAGGGTCGCGACCTTGTCCTGCGACTTCTGGGCGAGCTCACGCAGCTCGTTCAGGTTCGCGACGGCCTGCTCGAAGATCTCCTTCGTGGCCTGGGCCTGCTTCGCGAAACGGTCCTCGGCGCTGACGGCACCGATTTCCTTGGCAAACTTCGAGTAGCTCTCGATCGCCTCGCGGGCGATCTCGGCCTGGCGCTTCGCCAGCGCCTGGACGCTCTCGAGGGCCGCCTGGTTGACCTGGGTGAGCGCCTCGAAATTCTTGCGCTGGAAGGTCATGGCCGCCTCGACGTCGAAGCCGGGGAACTTGCCGTTGCTGAAGATCTTGCTGAAATCGCCGAAATAGCGGCTGTAGTCCTGCTGCAGCTGGCTGAAATCGGGCAGCTTGGGGAATTCATAGTCGAACACAGTGTTTTGCGCCTTGGCCATGGTTAATTCTCCGCGACTTGGGGTGGGGGCCCGAGGGATACCGGTGCTTTGTTGCGGTGCACAATATGGCGCTTGGCCCGCCGTCGTCAAGGGTTATTTTGCGCTGCAACAAAAATGAAAAATAATTCGTTGTTTCAATAAATTGAATGTCAGGTTGCGGTTTTGCTGAGGCCCCTGAGCCAACTCATGGCCGTTTCGACGCGCTGCAACCGGCCGTCCAGGGCGGCCATGGTCCGCGACAGATCGGCGCTCTCGTCGCGCCAGAAAACAGGCAGCACCGAGCCATAGATCGCGGCCAGGCCCTTGGCGCGAACGAGGCCCGGCAGGCCCTCGGCCGAAAGCCCGGCGAGCGTCAGGGTGGTGCCCATCGCGTGCAACAGCCGGCCCCAGCCGCAAAGGATGCCGGCGGGATCCTGGGGAGCCGCGGCCGCGATCGAGGCCAGCGCCTTGCGATGCGGCTTCAGGGCTTCCAGGCGGCGCATCAGAAGCTCGAACAGCCGGTCGCGGGCACTGCCCTCCCCGACCTCGCCGGCCGCCAGCACCGCCTGGTCGATCCCGCGCTGGAAGGCGGCCAGGATCGCGGCCTTGGACGGAAACTCCTGCATCAGGGCCGCGAGCGAAAAGCCCGCTTCGGACGCGATGTCGGTGAGGGTGATTCGGGCCCAGGGCTGGCGTTCGGCCAGGGCGAGCGCGGCATCGACCGCGGGGCCGAAGCCCTTGGCGCCGCCGGCCTCGGCCGACCGCGATCCCGCCCGCCGCCGGGCGCCGGCGCGCTGCGGGCCTCCTTCGGTGCGGGCGCCTCGACCGGTGCGTCGCGCTCTGGCTCTGCGTGCCATGGTCCGTTCCCCGTGACGAAATCCGCCTGCCCTTAATGTAGGGAATCGAGGCCGCCCTCGAAAGGCGGGGGTCGGCCTCAGCTCACCGCCATCACCTCGCCGCCGGTCAGGCGCACCAGCTCCCCGGGCGTCAGCTTGAAGACGGCGAAGGGTGTTCCGGCCGCCGCCCAGATCTCGGCAAAGCCCATGAGGTCCTGGTCGATGAAGATGACCGGCGGCGTGGCATGGCCGATCGGGGCGACGCCGCCGATGGCGAAACCGGTCTTTTCGCGGACGAAATCGGCATCGGCGCGGCCGATCCCCTCCCCCAGCCCGCGCGCCGCCAGCCGCTCCGCCACTTTCTTCTCATTGACCCGGTTGCGGCCCGAGACGATCACCAGCACCGCCCGATCCGACGGTTTGGCCCGGAAGATCACCGATTTGGCGATCTGCGCCACGTCGCAGCCGATCGCCGCGGCGGCTTCGGCCGAGCTCCGGGTGGTCTCGGCGAACTCGACCACCTCCCCGCTATGGCCGGCGGCGCGCAGCAAGGCCTGGACGCGCTGGGCGCTCGGACGAAGGCCCGCGCCGGGTTGTTCCGCCATGGGCCGATCCTTCAGTCGGCCAGCTCGCGGGACCGCCGCGTCGCCGCCGCGATGGCCCGGGTCAGCAGGGGCTTCAGCCCGTCCTCGGCCATCAGGATCTTGAGCGCCTCGAGCGTGGTGCCGTTGGGGCTGGTCACGTTCTGGCGCAGCTGCTCGACCGATTCCGGGCTGCGGCGCGCCAACTCCCCGGCGCCCGAGACCGTCACCCGCGCCAGCCGGCGCGCCAGTTCCGGCGGCAGCCCGGCCGCGGCCCCGGCTTCCGCCAGATATTCCATCAGCAGAAAGACATAGGCGGGACCGCCGCCCGAGAGCGCCGTCACCGGATCGATCAGCGCCTCAGCCTCGACCCAGGCGACCTCCCCCACCGCCTTGAGCAGCGCGTCGGCTTGGTCCTTCTGGTCGGCGCTGACCAGCGGGTTGGCGACCGCGACCGAGATGCCCCGCGCGATCGCGGCCGGCGTGTTGGGCATGGCGCGGACCAGCGGCCCCTTCCCCAGCTCGCGCTCGAAATAGGCGATGGTCTTGCCGGCGGCGATCGACAGGAACAGCGTGCCGGGGCCGACGAAGCGCCGGCAGCCCGGCAGGGCCGAGGCCATCATCTGCGGCTTGACCGCGAGCACCACGACGCGGGGGCTGAGCTTGGCCGGCAGCGTCGAGAAATCGGCGTGATGGTGGCGGATCTGGTCGGCGATGGGGCCGAGGGCCGCCTTGTTGGGCTCGATCACATGGGTTTCCGCCGGGTCGAGCCCCCGCTCCAGCCAACCGGCCAGCATGGCGCCGCCCATCTTGCCGCAGCCCACCAGCAGCAGCGGTCCCTCGAGATCGCGCATGGAAAACCTCGCTTTTCAGTTCACCGGGCAGTTCCGCCGGGGTCCGGCCGGTCGTCGACCGGACCCCGGGGATGGCGGCTTATCAGGCCTCGCCGACGGTGTCGAGCAGCGCCGCCTCGATCGCCTGATCGGGCTTGCGGCCACCCCACAGCAGGAACTGAAAGGCAGGATAGAAGCGCTCGCATTCGCTGATCGCGATATCGACCAGGTCCTCGAGCTGTTCCGGGCTCACGCCACCGGCCCCGCGCAGCAGGACCGTGTGACGGAACATGGGCACCAGCTCGTCCGAGCAGACGTCGAAATGGCCGAGCCAGAGTTTTTCGTTGATCAGCGCGAGCAGTTCGGCGACCGCACCACGCTTATGCGCGGGCACCCTCAGATCGAACGTGCAGGAGAAGTAAACCGCCTCCAGATCTTCGTGCCAGACGAAGAACATCCGGAAATCGCACCAGCGGCCGGGCAGCTCCACCACCATCTCCTCGTCGGCGCTCCGGTCGAAACGCCATTCGTTGGCGCTGACCAGTTCTTCGAGGATATCGAGGGGATTGTGCCGGGGCTCGGTCCGCTCAAACCTGGCTGTCGCCATCAGGCGCCCTCCTTGCCAAGAGCCGGCCTCGGGGCACCGAGACATAGGCGGTTTCGGAATGACCTGGTCGGATCGAAATGCGCTGGGCGCGCGGCTTCCGCCGACGGGACATCCGGGTAGGTATTGTGGTGGCCCCGATATGTAGAATGACAGCTCAATCTACCCACCAGATTTAGCGTGCCAAATCAGGACTCCGGGCGCAACTGCTATCTCTGTCGTGAAGAGGGAAAATTGGCGCCGGGTTCCCGGGTCGCTGTGGACAAATGGGCCGCCGGGCCACTTGCAGCTGTAACATTCCGGCGGCCGGCGCGAGCGCGATGCGCCCCGATCGCAGGCGATCGAGCGGCGAAGGAGGGAGCGGGCTCGCGTCAGTCTTGCGACGGGGAGGCGGGCGACGACGGGGTCGTCGGCGTCGAGGGCGGCTCGGCCTTGGCCGCTTCGCGGGCCTTGGCAAGCTCCGCCTCGAGCTGGGCCAGTCGGGCGCGCAGCCGCTCCTGGTCCATCCGCGCTTCGGCCGCCATCGCTTTCACCGCATCGAATTCCTCGCGGTTCACGAGCTCCATGCCGGACAGCAGACGCGCGAACTGCTCGCGAATCCTGCCTTCGATCTCCTGGCGCATCGAGCTCATGCCGCCGAGCGCGCTCGCCGCCACTTTGGCGAGGTCGTCGAGGAACCGATTCTGGGTCTGCACGCGAAGGCTCCTGCTGTCGGCGTTCTGGGTCATGGCGGCGACGATGTTATACGGCTCGCGCTCCAGGACAAGGCCGATCGAACGATCCGCAGTTTCGTAAGTTTACCAGGGAGATGAGCGGCCGCCGCCGTGCCTGCGCCGTCACGAGCCGTAGCGGGCGGCGATGGCGTCGAACAGCGCCCAGCTCCGGATCGCCAGCCGGTCGTTCCAGAACTGCTTCCAGACGCTGGTCATGACGATGACCAGCTTCTTCGCCGGGTTCACGTAGATGAACTGCCCATTGACACCTTCGGCGGCGTAGGCGCGGTCGGAACCGGGCTCGATCCACCATTGATACTGATAGCCCATGGGATCGCCCGGATAGAGCTTGCCGAAGGCGACCTGCGCGCCGGAGGGATAGGTCGCCTCCGCCACCCAGCCCGGCGGCAGGAGCTGGCGGCCGCCCCAGGCGCCGTTCTGCAGCATGAACTGCCCGAAGCGGGCATAGTCGCGCAGCCGCGCATTGAGGCAGCAGAACGGCGCCTCGAGCGCCTGGTCGCTGCGATCCTCGGTCAGCCAGCCGGCATCGCCCTCCATGCCGAGCGGTCCCCAGAGCTTCCGGGCCAGATAGGCCGAAAGCGATTGGCCGGTCACCTTATGCACGAGGAGGCCGAGCACGACGCTGTCGAGCCCGGCATAGTTGAAGCGCGTGAAGGGCTCGGCCGCCCGCTTCGATCGGGCGGCGAAGTCGGCGAAGCGGCGCTTGTTGTACTGCAGCACGTCGTTCCACATCACCAGCGCATCGGAGGTGCTGTCGACATAATCCTCGCGGAAGGCGACGCCGGAGGACATCTGCAGCACCGCCTTGATCGGCACGCCGTCATAGCCGCTGCCCTTGAGCTCGGGCAGATAGTCGGTGACGGGATCGTCGAGGCTGCGGATCAGCCCGTCGCCGATGGCGAAGCCCACCAGCGTCGAGACGAAGGACTTCGCCATCGACCAGGAGGCGAATCGCGAGCTGGCATCGGCGCCCTGCCAGTAGCGCTCGAGCACGACCTTGCCGTCCTTGAGCACGATGAGGCCGGTGGTGCGGGCCTCGGCGACGAAATCGTCGAGCGCCACGGTCGTGCCCCTGACCGGAAAGCTCTCGAGCGCCAGCGGCTCGCCGGCCGGCAGCGCCGAGACCGCGCCCGCGCGCGGCACCGGCCGCGAGGCATAGATCTCGTCCATATGGCGGTAGGAGCCGACGAGATAGGGATCGGCCCACATGCTGCTCTTGCTGCCGACCGGATAGTCGTCGGCGCGGGCATCGGAGGGGCCAGCCGTCAGCAACAACGTGAGCAGAGCGGCACTCAGCAGAGTTGCACACGAGCTTCTAAGCGAGCGGCCGATAAAAATTCTCAAGCCCCCTCCCCTTGCGGGAGGGGGAAGGGGGAGGGGGCGTTTCAGGAGAGGGCCGCGACACCGGTCATCGATCTCGATCAAGGCTTTTTTGACGCGCAAGGGAGCGGCGAAGAGAGCTGGAGATTGTGACGTTGCGCCGCCTCTCCCTCCCCCTACCCCCTCCCGCCCCCCTACCCCCTCCCGCAAGGGGAGGGGGCGTGAGTTTGTGTGCACGCCGCGCAGCCATGATTCGTTCATCGGTCCGCCTCCTTCGGCGCGAACCCGAGCTTGCCCGCGCCCGCGCGATTGTCGCCGCGATCCCCGGCCTGCGCCAAGAAGCCAGGAGGACCCCATGCTTGCCGCCGCCGCATGTCCGCACCTATAACAGCCCATCTCTTCCGCAACGGGCGGCCCCATGCTGTCGGCGATCCTCTATCCCCATCTCGATCCGGTCCTGCTGCAGATCGGGCCCTTCGCGATCCGCTGGTATGCGCTGGCCTATGTGATCGGGCTCATCGCCGGCTGGCGCTATTGCGTCTGGCTCGGCAGCCTGCCGCCGATGCCGCTGGGCCGCGCGCTGTTCGACGACTTCCTGGTCTGGGCCGTGCTGGGCGTCATCCTCGGCGGGCGCCTCGGCTATGTGATCTTCTACAATGCCGGGGAATACCTCGCCGATCCGCTGAAGATCTTCGAGGTCTGGCATGGCGGGATGTCGTTCCATGGCGGGCTCGTCGGCGTGATCCTGGCGATGATCCTCTTCGCCCGCAGCCGCGGGCTGCCTTTCTTCGCGCTGGCCGACGTGATCGCCTGCGCCACGCCGATCGGCCTCTTCTTCGGCCGGCTCGCCAACTACAACAATGGCGAGCTGTTCGGCCGCGTCAGCGACGTCCCCTGGGCCATGATCTTCGACCGCGGCGGCCCGGAGCCGCGCCATCCGAGCCAGCTCTACGAAGCGGCGCTCGAAGGCATCGTGCTGTTCCTGGTGCTGCTCTATTTCGCGCGCTTCACCCCGGCGCGCGGCAAGCTCGGCCTGCTCTCCGGCATCTTCCTCACCGGCTACGGCCTCTGCCGCTTCTTCGTCGAGTTCTTCCGCGAGCCCGATCCGCAGCTGGGCTTCCTCACCTTCGGCACCACCATGGGCCAGCTGCTGTCGCTGCCGATGATCGCCATCGGCGTGATCTTCATCCTGCGGGCCAAGCCGGCGCCACAATCGCAGTGAAAGCGGGCGCAGTGAAAGCGGGCGCGATGACGTCGGCGCTCTTCCCGCTTTCTTCCCCTCCCCCCTCGAGGGGGTGGGCTAGGGAGGGGGAAGTCTCGGCAGCAGACATTGCGCTTAAGTTGCGCGGCGCCGGCTTCATCGACCGAGCAGCCCCCTCCCTAGCCCTCCCCCTCGAGGGGGGAGGGGATAAGAAAGAAGAGCGGAGGCATCGACGTCGCGGCGAGCGCGGGTTCCGCCCATGACGCCGCTCGACTCGCTCCTGCGCCGCCGCTTGCGGCTGACCGGGCCGATGACGGTGGCCGCCTTCATGCAGGAGGCGCTGCTCCATCCCGAGCATGGCTATTACCGCCGGCAGCCGGCGCTGGGCGCCGCCGGCGACTTCGTGACCGCGCCCGAGGTCAGCCAGATGTTCGGCGAGCTCCTGGGTCTCTGGTGCCTCGATTATTGGGAGCGCATGGGCGCGCCCGATCCGGTCCTGCTGGTCGAGCTCGGCCCCGGCCGCGGCACGCTGATCGCCGATGCGCTGCGGGCGACGCGGCTGCGGCCCGCCTTCCATCGGGCGCTGCGTCTGCATCTGGTCGAGGCGAGCCCGGTCTTGCGCCAGCGCCAGCGCGAGGCCCTGGCGCCCTTCGCCGGGCAGATCGCGCCGGCCGCCTGGCACGAGACGCTGGCGGCACTGCCTGACGATGGGACGCACGGGGCGCCGTTGCTGCTGCTCGCCAATGAATTCTTCGACGCGCTGCCGGTGCACCAGTTCGAGCGCGGGCCCGAAGGCTGGCGCGAGCGCGTGGTGGTCGAGCCGCAGATCGACGCGCCGCTGGCTTTTACCTTGGCGCCCGCGGGCCCGCAGCTCGGGCTGCTCGGCCGCGACCGGCGCGAGGCACCCGTCGGCAGCCTGGCCGAGATCTCGCCTGCCGGACTTTCGGTCGCGGACGAGATCGGGCGCCGCCTGGCGCAGCAAGGCGGGGCGGCGCTGCTGGTCGACTACGGCTATGGCGCCGGCGGCGGCTGGAGCCTGCAGGCGGTGCAAGGCCATCGCCGCCTCGAGAATCCCCTGACCGATCCGGGCCTGGTCGATCTCAGTGTCCATGTCGATTTCATGGCTTTGGCCCGGGCCGCGACCCAGGGCGGCGCACGCGCCCACGGACCGCTGGCCCAAGGCGCCTTCCTCGAGGCGCTCGGCATCCGCTTGCGGGCGCAGCGCCTGACCCGCGATGCCGATGCCGTCCAGCGCGCCGCCGTCGAGCGCGCGCTCGCGCGCTTGCTCGATCCGCAGGAAATGGGCACCTTGTTTCAGGCGCTGGCGCTGACGGCGCCCGACGGCCCCGCGCCCGCCGGATTTACGGCGCCCGGCGGCTGATGGTCACGAGAAGCCCGGATCCCGCGATCGCCATGATCACCCTCGGTCGGCTCAATGATCTCGACGGCGTGCGTCACGGTTTCATGACGCGGCTCGGCGGCGTGAGCGAGGGGCTCTACGCTTCGCTCAATTGCGGCTACGGCTCGGGCGACGATCCCGAGCGCGTGACCGAGAACCGCAACCGCGCCCTGTCGCATGCCGATCTCGATGGCCTGCCGCTCGTGACCTGCTACCAGGTGCACAGCGCCAAGGCCGTCCATGTCACCAGCCCCTGGAAGCGCGAGGAGGCGCCGCAGGTGGATGCCATGGCGACCGACCGGCCCGGGATCGCGCTCGGCATCCTCACCGCCGATTGCGCACCGGTCCTGCTCGCCGACGCCAAGGCCCGGATCGTCGGCGCCGCCCATGCCGGATGGCGCGGCGCCATCGGCGGCGTGGTGGAGGCGACGCTCGAGCTCATGGTGAAGCTGGGCGCGCGGATCGACAGCATCACCGCCGGCATCGGTCCCTGCATCGCGCAGCGCTCCTACGAGGTGGGCCCCGAATTTCCGGCGCCGTTCCTGGCCCAGAACCCGCAGAACGAGGATTATTTCGCGCCCTCGCGTCGGGCCGGCCACTATCTCTTCGACCTGCCGGGCTATGTCGCCTCGCGGCTCGGCGCCGCCGGCGTCAAGCGCGTCAACCTCGCCTATTGCGATACCTGCGCCGAGGCCGACCGCTTCTTCAGCTACCGGCGCACCACGCTCGAAGGCCAGAAGGATTACGGCCGGCTGCTGTCGCTGATCTGCCTGGAACCTTAGCGCCGTCCGAGACCTTCGCCCGCGCGCACCCTCCCCCTCGAACCCGAGGACGAACCATGGCTTTGCATTTCTCGACCGATGAGCTGGCCGGCCGCCGCACCCGCGCGGTCGCGGCCCTGCAGGAGCGCGGCCTCGACGGGCTGCTGATCTTCCGGCAGGAGAGCATGTACTACCTGACCGGCTACGACACCTTCGGCTATGTCTTCTTCCAGTGCCTCTATCTGGGTGCCGACGGCCGCTTCTTCCTGCTGACCCGCGCCCCCGATCTAAGGCAGGCGCAGCACACCTCGGTGATCGAGGATATCCGCATCTGGGTCGACGGCCCCGAGGCTTCGCCGGCGCTCGAGCTCAAGGCGATGCTGGCCGAGCTCAAGCTCCACAACAAGAGGCTCGGCGTCGAATACGAGGCCTATGGCCTCACCGGCCGCAACGCGCTCAGGCTCAACGAGGCGCTCGAGGATTTCTGCCATCTCCAGGACGCCTCCGACCTGGTCAGCCGGCTGCGGCTGGTGAAGAGCCCGGCGGAGATCGTCTATGTGCGCCGCGCGGCGGAGCTCGCCGACCAGGCGCTCGAGGAGGCCCATCGCCTCGCCGGCCCCGGCGCCTTCGAGGGCGACATCCTGGCGGCGATGCAGGGTGCCGTCTTCCGCGGCGGCGGCGACGATCCCGCCAACGAATACATCATCGGCTCGGGCCGCGACGCGCTGCTCTGCCGCTATTTCACCGGCCGGCGCAAGCTCGACGCCAAGGACCAGCTCACGCTCGAGTTCGCCGGCGTCTATCGCCACTACCATGCCTGCCTGATGCGCACGATCCCGATCGGCGAGCCCCTGCCCGGCCAGCGCGAGATGCATGAGGTGGCGGTCGAGGCGCTCGAGGCCTGCAAGGCGGCGCTCAGGCCCGGCCGGCCGATCGGCGAGGTGTTCGACGCCTATGCCCGGGTCTGCGATGCCCACGGCCATCGCGAGAACCGGATGAACGCGACCGGCTACAGCCTCGGCACCACCTTCGCGCCCAACTGGATGGACTGGCCGATGTTCTATCACGGCAACCCCGAGCCCGCGGCGCCGGGCCAGGTGTTCTTCATCCACATCATCCTGTTCGACAGCGCCAAGGGCGTCGCCATGACCAACGGCCAGACGGTGCTCGTCACCGAGCAGGGCTGCGAGCCGCTGTCGCGGATGCCGGTGGATCTCGTGGTGAAGTGACAGGCGACGCGCCGGCCGTCACGCCACCTCGGGCCGCCAGGCGATGACGCCCTCGGTCCGCGCCCGGACCTCGGGCGGGGCCAGGCAGGAAGCGAGGGCCTCATAGCCCGGCGAAAAGGGGTGAGGCGCGACCTGGAACGGCGGGGCGTGATTGGCGGGGCAAAAGAGGATCGCCTCGTCGGGGCCGACCGCCTCCAGGTCCAGGATGGCGCTGGAGCGCGTGAGGAAGAAGAGCGGCCGCGCACCGGGCCCGCGCCGGCGCAGATGGGCGATCAATGCCTCCTGGGTGGCCCGGTCCAGCCCCTGCTCCAGCATGTCGATCACCAGGAGGGAGGGGCGTTCCGCTTCCAGCCCGGCGAGCAGCGCGATCAGGGCATCCGAGGCCGTGGCGCCATCCTCGACGAGCCAGGCCAGGCTGCGCTCGACCCGCGCTTCGAGGGCCGGGTCGGCTTCGAGCCGGGTGCGCGCCGCGGCACCGTTCTCCGCCAGCCGCTCCAGGCCCAGGAAGGCCGCATCGGGCAGCGTCTCGGCGAGAAGCTTCGCCAGTCGCGTCTTGCCGCTGCCGAGCGGCCCCGTGATGTGATTGAGCGCTCGGATATCGGTGAGCTCGAGCCGTTCGCCACCCCAGGGCCAGGGCAGGTCGAAAGCGACCCGGAGCCTGGGCGCGGCGGGCGCTGCCAGCTGGGCCAGCCGGCCGGCCGTCGGCGCCTGACCGCGCGCGAGGTCGTCCTTGAGCCCGCGGACCTTCTCCACCTTGCCGACGAGCTCGCGGATTTGCCCCTCGAGTACGGCCTGATGCGCCGCCAGGGCGGGCTCCAAGCCTTGGACGTCGCCCTTCAATACCCGTGCTACCTGGGCGAGGCTGAATCCGAGCGCCCGCAAGGCCGCGATCTCCGCGGCCCGGCTCATCGCCTCGGGACCATAGGCCCGCCAGCCCGCGGCGGTACGGTTCGGCGCGAGCAAGCCGCGCTCCTCATAGAGCCGGAGGGCCTTGATCGAGATGCCGAGCCGCCCGGCGGCCTCGGATGCGTTCAGGAATGCAGGGGGAGCGGTCACGACTCGCCTCCTTCTTGCCGACCGGCCTCTTATGGAGGCGGCCCCAAGGGTCGGGTCAACAGGTCTGGGCAGAGGACCCTTGACGCTCCATTGGCCGATCCGCCAGGAATCCCCCTATGCCCTACCTTCTGATGCTCGTCGGATTTGCCATCATTACATTGATATTGTTCATGTTCTTGTGAATTTGTCGCAGCGCGGCAATTTCGTTTACAGCCCTATGACGGATTGATACTCTCCGGCCGCCTTCGCGGGGGGCAGGTGCAGGTCCTGCCCTTGGGACGGGCGCCGCGAACGCAGTCGGGTGCAAGCGATGAAGATTCTGACCGGCAACAGCAATCGGCCGCTGGCCGAAGCGATCTCGGCCTATCTCAATCTTCCGCTGACCCAGGCGGCGGTGCGCCGCTTCTCGGATATGGAAGTGTTCGTCGAGATCCATGAGAACGTCCGCGGCGAGGACGTGTTCGTGGTGCAGTCGACCTCCTTCCCCGCCAACGACAACCTGATGGAGCTGCTGGTCACGCTCGACGCGCTCCGCCGCGGCTCGGCGCGCCGCGTGACCGCCGTCATCCCCTATTACGGCTATGCCCGCCAGGACCGGAAGTCCGGCCCGCGCACGCCGATCTCGGCCAAGCTGGTGGCGAACCTGATCACGGTCGCCGGCGCCGACCGCGTGCTGACCCTCGATCTCCATGCCGGCCAGATCCAGGGCTTCTTCGACATCCCGACCGACAATCTCTTCGCCGCCCCCGTGCTGGTGAAGGATATCGAGCAGAATTTCGGCCGCGGCAACATCACCATCGTCTCGCCCGACGTGGGCGGCGTGGTCCGCGCCCGGGCCTATGCCAAGCGGCTCGATGCCGAGCTCGCCATCATCGACAAGCGGCGCGAGCGCGCCGGCGTCTCCGAGGTCATGAATATCATCGGCGACGTCAACGGCAAGCGCTGCGTGCTGGTGGACGACATCGTCGATTCGGCCGGCACGCTCTGCAACGCCGCGGTGGCGCTCAAGGAAGCGGGCGCCATCTCGGTCAGCGCCTATGTCACGCATGGCGTGCTTTCGGGCGGGGCCGTGGCCCGCGTCTCGGCCGCGCCCATCGACCGGCTCGTCATCACCGACAGCATCATGGCGACCGAGGCCGTGCGCGTGTCGCAGAACGTCCGTCAGGTCACGATCGCGCCGCTCATCGCCGAGGCGATGCGGCGCATCAGCGAGGAGCGCTCGGTCTCCTCGCTGTTCGATTGAGTTTTGAAGGCGTCTGCGGGGTCCGGTGATCCCGCGGACGATGAAGGCCCGGCGACACCCCTGGAGGTCGTCGGGAATGGTCAGGAAAAAAGGAGAGACCCATGACCGAAGTGCACACCCTTCGCGTTGAAGCGAGGGAGCGGGCCGGAAAGGGGGCCGCCCGCGCCACCCGCCGTGACGGCCGGGTGCCTGCCGTGATCTACGGCAACAAGGAGACCCCGCAACTGGTGAGCATCGCCCCGCTCGATCTGTCGCGCGAGCTGCAGAAGAAGGCCTTCTACGCCACCCTGTTCGATCTCGAGCTGGGTTCGAAGAAGATCCGGGTCCTGCCGCGCGACGTGCAGTTCGACCCCGTGTCGGACCGGGCGATCCATGCGGACTTCCTGCGGGTCGGCGCGGGCACCAAGGTGCGCGTGCAGATCCCGGTGAAGTTCCTCAACGACACCACCGCGCCGGGCATCAAGCGCGGTGGCGTGCTCAACATCGTCCGCCACGAGATCGAGTTCATCTGCGACGCGGACAACATCCCGCCGCTGATCGAGGTCGATCTCGACGGTCTCGATATCGGCGATTCCGTGCATATCAGCATGGTGAAGCTGCCGTCGGGCATCCGTCCGACCATCACCGAGCGCGACTTCACCATCGCCTCGATCGCGGCGCCGACGGCGCAGAAGATCGAGGCGCAGGAAGCTGCAGCGGCGGCGGCAGCCGCGGCGGCGGCTCCGGTCGCGGCCGAAGGTGCGGCGGCGGGCGCGGCGGCGGGTGCGGCTCCGGGTGCGGCGGCGCCAGCGGGCGCCAAGCCCGCAGCGGGTACGGCGGCTCCGGCTGCGGGCGCCAAGCCCGCAGCGGCGGCCAAGCCGGCCGGCGGCGACAAGAAGAAGTAAGACCCGAGGGTCCGGAGTCCCTGCCCGATGCGATTGCTGGTCGGGCTCGGCAATCCGGGCCCCTCTTACGCCGCGAACCGGCACAATATCGGCTTCATGGCGGTGGCTGCGATCAGCCACCGCCATGGGTTTTCTGCGCCGAAAAGCCGGTTCGACGGGTCCTTCCAGGAAGGCGAGATCGCGGGCGAGCGGGTGCTGGCCCTGCGCCCCACCACCTACATGAACGATTCCGGCCGCGCGGTCGCGGCGGCGAGCGGCTTCTTCAAGATCGACCCGGCCGACATCATCGTGCTGCATGACGAGATCGAGCTCGTCTTCGGCAAGCTCCGCGTGAAGCGCGGCGGCGGCGCGGCGGGCCATAACGGCCTGCGCTCGATCGACGCCGTCATCGGCCCGGACTATTGGCGGGTGCGGCTGGGCGTGGGCCATCCCGGCCATCGCGACCATGTGCGCCACCATGTGCTCTCGGATTTCACGGCCGAGGAGCGGCCGGTGGTGGAGAAGTTCTGCTTCGCCGTCGCCGACGCCCTGCCGCTCCTGCTGCGCGACCTGGCGAGGGGCGAGCCCAACAACTTCCTCAACAAGGTCAACAACACGCTGAACCCGCCCGCGCCCAAGCCGCCGCGAGAGAAGAAGGCGCCGGGCGAGGACACGGAAGGCACCGAGAACGGCAACGGTAAGGCGTCATGATCGCGTCCTACGATTCCCCTCCCCCTACCCCCTCCTGCAAGGGGAGGGGGCGAGGTCTTTCCTAGTTCCAGCCCCCTCCCCTTGCAGGAGGGGGTAGGGGGAGGGGTGAAGCTCCCTGCCCACCACCGAAACGCAACCGCCACCTATCAACGGATCCAGGTCTCATGGGCTTTACCTGCGGCATCGTCGGCCTGCCCAATGTCGGCAAATCGACGCTCTTCAACGCGCTGACCGCGACCCAGGCCGCGGAAGCCGCGAATTATCCCTTCTGCACCATCGAGCCCAATGTCGGCCGCGTCTCGGTGCCGGACCCCCGCCTCGACGTGCTGGCGAAGATCGCGGGCTCGGGCAAGATCATCCCGACCCAGCTCGAGTTCGTCGATATCGCGGGGCTGGTAAAGGGGGCGAGCAAGGGCGAAGGGCTCGGCAACCAGTTCCTCGGCAATATCCGCCAGGTCGACGCCATCGTGCATGTGCTGCGCTGCTTCGAGGGCGAGGTCACGCATGTGGAGGGTTCGGTCGATCCGATCCGCGATGCGGAGATCGTCGAGACCGAGCTGATGCTGGCCGACCTCGAGAGCCTCGAGAAGCGCGTCGACGCGGCGGCGAAGAAGGCCAAGGGCGGCGACAAGGAAGCGAAGGCGCTGGTCGATGCGGCCACGCCCGCGCTCGAGGTTTTGCGCGCCGGCAAGCCCGCGCGCACCGCCAAGGTCGCGAAGGAGCTCGAGACTGTCTTCAACCAGCTCCAGCTCCTGACCTCGAAGCCCGTGCTCTATGTCTGCAATGTCGACGAGAACGCCGCCGCCGAGGGCAACGCCTACTCGGCCAAGGTGGCCGCGAAAGCGAAAACCGAGGGCGCCGAGACGGTCGTGATCTCGGCCGCGATCGAGGCCGAGGTGGCGCAGCTCGAGCCGGCCGAGAAGCAGGAGTTCCTGGCGAGCCTCGGCCTCACCGAGCCCGGCCTCGCCCGCGTGATCCGCGCCGGCTACAAGCTGCTCGATCTCATCACCTTCTTCACGGTGGGGCCCAAGGAGGCGCGCGCCTGGACCGTGCATCGCGGCGCCCGGGCGCCCGAGGCTGCCGGGGTGATCCATACCGATTTCGAGCGCGGCTTCATCCGCGCCGAGACCATCGCCTATGACGATTACGTCGCCTGCAACGGCGAGCAGGGGGCGAAGGAAAAAGGCCTGATGCGCGCGGAAGGGAAAGAGTATGTCGTCAAGGACGGCGACATCTTCCACTTCCGGTTCAACGTGTAGCGATCACGCACCGCCGGCAGCGGTGGCGAAACAGCCGGCGGCGCCCGCAAGCGCCGCCAGCTTTTTTCATGGTCACGCGAGACGTTCTCGCAGCCGCGCCGGCAGCAGCCAGTCGATGGCGAGCATGACCAGCAGCGAGGCTCCCACCAGCGGAAGGATCACGCCGATGGCGACCGCGATCGCCAGCACGCCCTTGGCGACGCGATAATTCGCCGGCGGGCGCGGCGCGCCGAGCGAGCCTTGCGGGCGGCGCTTCCACCACATGACGAGGGCGGAGGCCGACATCAGGACGATGGCGAGGCAGCCCGCCAGCATCAGGAACTGGTTGAAGCGGCCATATTCCTGTCCCTGATGGACGCTGATGCCCCATTCGATCGCCTTGGCGCCGACGCCCAGCGCCGCAAACCCGCCGTCGAAGAGCGGCTTGCCGGTATATTGATCGAGATGGACGACGCGCTCCTGCGCGACCCGGTCGGGGAAGACCGAAGCCGAATAGACGCCTTCGGGACCCGAGGGCAGATCGACGCTGTAGCCCTTGGTCACGCCCAGCCTGTCGAAGATCGCCAGCGCCTTGTCGATGCCGATGGGAGCCATGCCCATGTCGGTCGATTCCGGCATCGGCGCGCTTTCCAGGCTCCAGTTGACCTGGTGCATCTCATGGCCCATCGGCAGCGGCGACTTGGGCACGCTCTGCCAATATTCCGGCGGATAGCCGAATCCGTTCGCGTCGACGAACTGGTTGATCTTGGCGCCCCAGAATCCCGACCAGGGAAGGCCGGTGAAGGCCAGGAAGAAGATCAGCAGCCCGACATAGGCGCCGCTCACCGCATGCAGGTCGCGCCAGAGCACGCGCTTGCCGGGCTTGAGGCGCATCGTCCAGACGCCGGCCAGCCGGTTGCGCGGCCACCAGAGATAGAAGCCGGTGATCACCAGCACGAGCGCCCAGCCGGCCACGATCTCGATGATGCGGTTCGTGAGCCAGCCGAAATATTCCAGGCTGTGGATCTTCTTGATCACGAACATCAGCTTGGACGCATCGGCGACCGTGCCCAGCACGGTGCCGCGGTAGGGATCGACATAGACCGAGATCGTGCCGCGGTCGGGCGTGGCGACGCCGACCTCGACGGACGATGCCGGCCCGACTGGCGGCACGTAACGCACCGCGGTGCCCGGTACCGCCGCCGTGGCCTTCTCGATCAGCTCGCCGGCCGCGAGCGGCGCGCTGTCCGCGGGCGCCACCGTCAGGTCGTGGCGGTAGATCAGCCCGTTGATCTCGTCCTTGAAAAGATAGAGCCCGCCCGTGGTGGCGAGCAGGATCATGAATGGCAGGACCAGCAGCCCGGCATAGAAATGCCAGCGCCAGACGGCGCGATAGAGCGCCGAGCTGGGTACAGCCGTGTCGTCCTCCATCCGGCGTGTCGGATAGCTCATGGTGTTTCCCCAAAGGCAATCGAGCGCAGGACGGTATCCGCCCTGCGGTTCCAGTTTCGGTTGATGCGAGAGCGGGCTTAAGCCCGGATCACGGCCCGCGGAGGACCTTGGGAAAAGCTGTCGGAGGGATAAAGCAGCCGGCCGCCGGCGGGCAGCAAGGTGCGATCGGCGAAGGCAGGCACAAAGCTGCGCGCCGCCGCCAACTCGAATTCGGAACTCCGGACGAACGCGACCGGAACGCAGCCGCCCATCGGGCAGGCGTGGCCGCAGATTCCGCAGTCGAACGGGTGATGGCCGGGGTTCTGGCCTTGCGGCGCCTCGCCGCCAGCCGGCCGGCAGAGCGAATCCAGGATGGCCCGCTGCAGCGGGTCCGCCTGTGCGATCTCCCATCTTGCGCCGGCGCCGGCCGAGAGCAGCGCGTTGAACAGCAGCAGATAGCAAAGCGACAGGCCGAGCCACAGCCTTCCGCTCCGTCTACGCCTGAACAAGCTCCCCCTCGTCATGTTCCAAGCATGGACACGATTCATCGTGCCCGACAAGCGAGCAGGAGCTTCGACCGCGCGGCAAAGCCGCGCAGATCCCACGCCGGCTTCAGGCGGAGGCGCCCTTGTCCGCCGCCGTCGGATCGACCGGCAGCCGCACCGTGAAGCGGCTGCCCTTGCCGGGTTCGCTCTCGACCTCGATCGAGCCGCCGAGCCCCTCGATCAGGCGCCGGGTGAGCGCCAGCCCCAGCCCGATACCGTCGCTGCGGCGCGTCCAGACATTCTCGCTGCGCCAGAACGGCGTGAAGAGCTGGGCGAGCTCGTCCGGCGTCAGCCCGATGCCCTGATCGGCGACGGCCAGCGAGATCCAGTCCGGTCCCTGGGCCGCGGCCGTGACCCGCACGCGGCCGCCCTGCGGCGAGAACTTCACGGCATTGGAGACCAGGTTGACCACGATCTGCCGGAAGGCGCGTTCGCTGCAGATCATCCGGTCCGGCAGGCTGCCTCCATCCACATCGATGGCGATGCCGGCCGCCTGGGTCGTGCCCCGGATCATCGCGACGGCACTCAGCAGCGCCGCCTTGGGATCCATCGGCCGCCGTTCCAGCCGGTCCTTGCCGGATTCGATCGAGGCCATGTCGAGAAGCTGGTTGACGATGCTCAGGAGATGGCGCCCCGACTGGAGGATGTCGCCCACATAGATGCGGTATTTCTCCGAGACCGGCCCGAAGGCCTGGCGTTCGATCAGCTCCGAGAAGCCGATGATCGCATTGAGCGGCGTGCGCAGCTCATGGCTCATGTTGGCGAGGAACATGGTCTTGGCCTGGTTGGCCTCGTTCGCGCGGGCCAGCGATTCGCGCAAGCTCTCCTCGCTCGTCCTCAGCCGCCGATAGAAGGATCTGAGCTCGAGCGACAGGAACAGCACGACCAGCAGGACCAGCAGCAGCAGGCCCGCCGAAGCCGCCACGCCGCGATACCAGCCGGCCAGCATGGCGGTGCGATCGAGATGCGCTTCGACGGCCAGCCCAGTGCCGGCGATGGTCCGGTTGCAGGTGATCTCCGACGGGGCCGGCGCCGGCACCGGCTGGCCGAGCATGGCGTCGGCCGCCGCCCGCTCCGCCGCTTGGTCGGGCCCGGCCCTGATCGCAGCGACCAGGACGGTGTCGCCATTGCGCAACAGAAGGCGGCCATGGACCTCCTCCGACAGCAGCGAGACCATCAGATCGCCCACGCGGCCGACGGAGAAGGCCGTGACGATGATGAGCTCGCGGCGCTCGACGGCGAGTTTGTAAAGCGCCGGTACGGTCAACTCGCCCGTGCTGCTGCTGCGCCAGGGCGGCGCGAACAGCACCGTCCGCTCGGGCCCGTCGCGGCCGAGGGCGAAATAGGGTCGCTTCGACATGTCGATGGGCCGGGCGGTTCCGCCGGGCTCGAGCCTCACCGCCTGTCCGGTCGAATCGATCACGGCGATGGCGCGGGTCTGGCCGGGATCCAGGGTCATGATCTCGGCCAGTGCGACCAGGTCCGGCGCGTCGAGCGGGGCGTCGGGATTGCGTTCGATCCACTGCGCCACCACCCGGAGGCTGCGATCCGTTTCCTCGGCGATGCGCGCGACATGCTCGGCCGCCACCGCGACCACGCGCTGGCACTCGTTCTCGGTATGACGAAGGGTGTCGCGGTAGGTGATGATCGCGACCACCGCCGCCAGCACCAGGATCGAGACGAACAGCGTGGCGGCCAGAACCGGGATGGCCAGACCGGCACCCCAGCGCAGCCGGCCCCAGGGTTGAAGAGGGGGTTTCTCGGAGGGGCCGTCGGAAGAGGACATGAAGGACCGATCTCTCCGCTAGCGCAGGTCGAGATCCGGGAATCAGGTCCCATCGGCGACCAAGGCTGGGCTGGTGCGAAAACCGGCAGGGCCGGCGCTGAATCCGCGGCACGGGCCGGGTTTCAAGACCCGTTAACCATGGCACAGACTGGCTCACAATGCGTTAAACCGCCGGCCTCCCGGTCGGGTTCTCCGCGGCGCGAGCCGGCGACGCGTCGCGTCTCCGGAACTCTGGAACCGCATTCCCCCGGGATATTCCGGATGCCGGCGGGAGAAACCTACCGAGGTCGCCGGCCGAGCGTCGCAAGGCAGCGGAACCGGCTCACGCCTCGAGCTCGTCGCGAACCCCTTCGAGCAGGAAGGCGCCGAAATTCTCCGCGGCGATCTTCCTTTCCTGCTCCTCCTCGTCGAGCCCGGCCGAATAGAAGATCACCGGCGGTTCCTTTTCGTCGCCGAGCCTCAGGCAATAGAGCGGGCCGTCGCCGGCGGAGGCGATGACGAGGAGATGATCGGGAAGATCGCTCTCCCGGCGCTCGTTCATGGTGTACCAGATCCCGTCCGGCACCGAGGATTCGTCCCAGTCCTCGTCGATGACGCCATAGACCTCGAAGGCGCCGAAATTGCCGGCGCCAAGCTCGAGCAGGAAGCGGCGATAGCTGGGCGGGAACCGGACCCCGAGCGTGCGTTCGGCCTTGTCGACGAGAGCGGCGTCACGAGGCCCCACGAAATCGGCCAGCTCCTCGTTCTCCTCGATCAGCCGCAGCGCCTCTTCGAGATCCTTCATGCCCATGGTTGCTCCTTCCGGATCGGGATCATCGTCCCAACTCGTCACCGGCCAGCATGGCCTCGAGCATCTCGATGGCGAAGGCGGCGCCCAGGGCGTCATGCTCGAAGATGATCGAGAACAGTTCGCCGCAGAGCTGACGAATCGCCTCGGCCTCGGGATCGTGCGCGGCGACCTGCGCCACATGCGCAGTCAGCCAGCGATAGCATTCGGCCAGCAGCAGATAAGGAAGGAGATCGCCTTCCCGATATTGCGGATGCGAAGCGATCAGGGACTGAAGCTGCGGCAACCGCAGCGACAAGGCGGCCACCAGCGCGGCTGCGGAGGGATCGCCGGGGTCGGTGGGATCCGGAGGAGGCGCGGGTTCGGTCATATCGGTAACGCCAATGCGCACGAGGCGGCGAAGCCGGGCGATGCGCCGCAGCCAATTCGCGCCGGGGGCGTCATCGTCGCCGGTTCTGGGAATGCCGTCAAATATAGTCACTCCGCGGTGACCCGTTTCATAAAGGTGCCATCTTGCGCGGCGCGCGCGGACCCGACATACCAGGGCGGCCCAAGACCGCCGCCAAACTTCCCGATCCTAACGAGGTTCTCATGAAGCTTTATTACAGCCCCGGCGCCTGCTCCCTGGCGCCCCACATCCTGCTCCACGAAGCCGGCCTTCCGGCCGACCTCGTCAAGGTCGACCTCAAGGTGAAGAAGACCGAGAAGGGCGAGGACTTCACCAAGATCAACCCGAAGGGCTACGTGCCGACCGTGCAGCTCGACAACGGCCAGGTGATGACCGAGGTCGCGGTGCTGCTGCAGTACATCGCCGACCAGAAGCCCGACGCCAAGCTGGTGCCGCCCGCCGGCACGCTCGACCGCTATCGCGCGCAGGAATGGCTCAACTTCGTCAGCTCCGAGATCCACAAGGGCTTCAGCCCTCTCTGGAACCCGGCGGTACCGGAGGCCTATCGCGCGATCGCGCTGGAGCGGCTCAATCTCCGCCTCGCCCTGCTCGACCGGCATCTCGCCACCAACGAGTATCTGTTGGGCAAGAATTTCTCCGCGGCCGACGCCTACCTCTTCACCGTCACCAACTGGGCCAAGCCGCTCAATGTCGACCTCTCCGGCTACAAGAACCTGATCGCCTTCCGCGAGCGCGTGGGCAAGCGCCCGGCGGTCCAGGCCGCCCTCAAGGCCGAGGGGCTGGCATAATCGACAGCACCGCGACAGGAACCGTTTCGCCTGACCGAAAGCCCCCTCCTCGCAGCGCCGGGGAGGGGGCTTTGTTTTTCTCCACAGCGCTCGGAGCGGCCGCTAAGATCGGCGGCTTGTCGCGAACCGTTCAAGTTCCATGCCTGTCCGATTGACCGACGAAGAACGAGCCATCGCCGCCGGCAGCGACGCGGCCGCCATGGCGATGCGCATCCTGGCCGAGATGGGCGCCATGCTCGGTGCCGACCGGCTGATCCCGGTCACCTCCTCCCATATCGATGGCGGGCTCTATCACGGCGACAGCGGCGTGCATTTCGCCGAGCGGCTGGTGGAGGGCGGCGCCCGGGTGGCCATCCCCTCGACCATGAATGTCGGCGGCCTCGATCTCCTCAAGCCGGAGACGGTGAAGGCCGATCCCCACCGGCACGAGATGGCGCTGCGGCTGATGAAGGCCTATGAGGCGATGGGCTGCTGGCCGACCTGGACCTGCTCGCCCTACCAGGCGGGGCACCGGCCCAAATTCGGCGAGCAGGTGGCCTGGGGCGAAAGCAACGCGGTCGCCTTCTGCAACTCGGTGCTGGGGGCCCGCACCAACCGCTATGGCGACTTCCTCGATATCTGCTGCGCCATCGCCGCCCGCGCGCCCGATTACGGGCTGCACCGCGCCGAGCAGCGCCGCGCCACCATTCTGATCGACACATCGGCCCTCTCCGACGCGCTCAAGGCCAGCGACGTGTTCTTTCCGGTGCTGGGTGCCTGGTACGGCGCCGAGATCGGCACCGCCATCGGCGTGATCGACGGGCTGCCCGCTTCCGTCAGCGAGGATCAGCTCAAGGCGCTGGGGGCCGCCGCCGCGTCGAGCGGCGCCGTGGGACTCTTCCATGTCGCGGGCGTGACACCCGAGGCGCCCACGGCCGCCGCGGCGCTCGGCGGCCAGCCGCCCGAGCGGATCATCCGGCTGATGCCCGAGATGCTGCGCGCCGCCCGCGACCGGCTTTCGACCGTGACGGGCGAGGCGATCGACGCCGTGGCGCTGGGCAGCCCGCATTTCTCGCTCGAGGAGTTCGAGGCGCTCGAGGCCCTGATCGGCGGCCGACGGCTGCGGCTTCCCTTCTATGTCTGCACCGGCCGCCATGTCGTGGCCGAGCTCGAGCGGCGGCGGCGGCTGACGTCGCTGGAGCAGGCGGGCGTGACCGTCGTGGCCGACACCTGCGTGGTGGTGGCACCGATCCTGCCGGCCAGGGCGGGCGTGCTCATGACCAACTCCGGCAAGTTCGCGCATTACACGCCGGCCAACACCGGCTACGAGGTCGTCTATGGCAGCCTCGCCGACTGCGTGAGCTCCGCCGTCACCGGCCGCGTCAGCCGCGACGAGAGGCTCTGGTCGTGACCGGGGTCTTCCAGGGCGGCATCCAGATCGAGGGCGAGGCCCGCGGCCGGATCCTGAAGCTCGGCAAGCCGATCAGCTTCTGGGGCGGCGTCGATCCGGTCACGGGCCGCATCAGCGATCCGCGCCATCCCAACCACGAGGCCGAGCTCAAGGATCGCGTGCTGGTGCTGCCGGGCATGATCGGCTCCTCCTCCTCGAGCTACATCATGCTGGAGCTGATGGCCAAGCGCCTGGCGCCGGCCGCCCTCATCGTCGCCGAGCCCGACGCGATCCTGGGCCTCGGCGTCGTCGTCGCGCGCGAGATGAACTACGGCTCGATCCCGGTGCTGGTCCTGCCGCGCGAACGCCAAGCCGAGCTGGCGGACGGGGCCGAGGTCAGCATCGGGCGGGATGGAACCATCCGGGCGGCGTAAAGGATTCGCCTCCGACGCCCGCTCTCATCGGCATTCGCGGATCAGCGTCTGCAGCACCTGGACGAGCTCCTCGGCCTCATGCTCGTTCATCTCGACGGGATCGGCGTTGTTCGGCGCGATCGCCTTGAGGCAGATGACGCCGTTATCGAGCCAGGCCAGGACCTCGCCGCCGACGATCTCGTGAAGCTTGCCATGCAGGCTCATCACGTCCTCCCTGCTCCCCGGGGTGCCCGCCGCCATGATACGCCGCCCCGGATGGCAGAAATACCGCCCTGCTTCGCGACCGCGAAAAAGCGAAGGGCCGGGGCGAAGCCTCGCTTCGCACCCGGCCCTGGCGTCTTCCTTCCCCCCTCGTGGGGGGGCGCCGGATCAATGCACCTCGGCCCAGACCTTGCGCTTCACGGCGTAGGCGAAGCCCGTCAGCGCGATCAGGAACAGGATCACCTTGACGCCCATCTTCTTGCGCTCGTCGAGCTCGGGCTCGGACGCCCATTCGAGGAAGGTCGTGACGTCATGCGCCATCTGATGGACGCTCGCCTCCGTGCCGTCGGCATAGGTGACGGCGCCGTCGGAGAGCGGCGGCGGCATGGCGATCTGATGGCCGGGGAAGACGGCGTTGTAATGCATGCCGTCCGCGACCGTGACGCCCGCCGGCGGCTCCCCGAAGCCGGTAAGAATCCCGTAGACATAGTCGGGCCCGCCCTTGCGCGCCTTGACGATCAGCGACAGGTCGGGCGGAAGCGCGCCGTTGTTGGCAGCGCGGGCCGCGTTGGCGTTGGCGAAGGGCGGCACGAATTTGTCCGAGGGGCGCGCCGGCCGCTCGAACATGTCGCCATTGTCGTTGGGGCCGTCGGTCACGTTGTACTGCGCAGCGATCGTCTTGATCTGGTCCTCGCTGATGCCGATGTCGCTGAGATTGCGATAAGCGACCAGCGAGAGCGAGTGACAGGCGGCGCAGACATCGTGATAGACCTGGAAACCGCGCTGGGCGGCCGCCTGGTCGATGGTGCCGAAGAATCCGTCGAACGACCAGCGCTGATGCTCGAGCGCGGGTTCGCCTTCCTCGGCGCGGGCCGACGAGGCGGTGAAGCCGAGGGCGACGAGCGCCGCCGCGGCGAAGGTCAGGAGCGCGACGCGACGCATCAGGCCTTCTCCATCGGCTTGGCCGTGGCACCGGCAAGCTTGCCGCCGCCTTTGAGCACGGGCTCGCTGATACTGGTGGGCAACGGTTTCGGTTTCTCGAAGAAGCCCAGGAGCGGCAGCACGATCAGGAAGTGGATGAAATACCAGGCGGTGGCCACGCGGCCGATCACCACGAACGGGATCCCGTGGAAGAACGCGTCCGGCGGGTTGGCGCCGACCCAGCCGAGGATCAGGCAGTCCACCAGATGGATCCAGAAGAACCATTTGTAGGTCGGGCGGAAGCGGGCGCTGCGGACCGGCGAATGATCGAGCCAGGGCAGCACCAGCAGCAGCAGGATCGAACCGAACATGGCCAGCACGCCGCCGAGCTTCGCCTCGATGAACCAGATGTCCGGCACCGCGCGCAGGATCGCGTAGAACGGCAGGAAGTACCATTCCGGCACGATATGGGTCGGCGTCGCCATCGGGTTGGCCGGGATGTAGTTGTCCGGCTCGCCGAAGAAGTTCGGGTTGAAGAACACCAGGGCGGCATAAACGATCAGGAACGCGCCGACGCCGAAATAGTCCTTCACCGTGTAGTACGGATGGAACGGGATCGTGTCCTGCGGTCCCTTGGTGTCGATGCCGAGCGGGTTGTTGGACCCATGCTTGTGCAGCGCGATCACATGCAGCACCACCACGCCCAGGATCACGAAGGGCAGCAGGTAGTGCAGCGAGAAGAAGCGGTTGAGGGTCGGGTTGTCGACCGAGAAACCGCCCCACAGCCAGGTCACGATGTATTTGCCGACGATCGGCAGCGCCGAGAACAGGTTGGTGATGACGGTGGCGCCCCAGAAGCTCATCTGGCCCCAGGGCAGCACATAGCCCATGAAGGCGGTCGCCATCATCAGCAGCAGGATCACGACGCCGATCATCCAGAGGAGCTCGCGCGGCTTCTTGTAGGATCCGTAGTAGAGGCCGCGGAAGATGTGGATATAGACGACGATGAAGAACATCGACGCGCCGTTCATATGGATGTAGCGGATCAGCCATCCATAGTTCACGTCGCGCATGATGTGCTCGACGCTGTTGAAGGCGAGCGTCACATGCGGGGTGTAGTGCATCGCCAGCACGATGCCGCTGACGATCATGATCACCAGCATGAGGCCGGCGAGCGAGCCGAAGTTCCACCAGTAGTTCAGGTTCTTCGGCGTCGGGTATTCATGCATCTCGTGGTCGAGATAGCTGAAGACCGGGAGCCGGTAGTCGATCCAGCGGACGATCGGGTTCTTGAACTTGGGCGTGCTCACGACTTCTTGGCCTCCGCCCCGATCAGGAGAGTGGTGTCAGTCTCGAAGGCATAGGCCGGGATCTCCAGGTTGCGCGGCGCCGGGCCTTTGCGGATGCGGCCGGAGGTATCGTACTGCGAGCCGTGGCAGGGACAGAACCAGCCGCCGAACTCGCCCTTGGGATCGCTCGGCTTCTGGCCGAGCGGCACGCAGCCCAGATGGGTGCAGACGCCGACCATGACCAGCCATTCGGGCTTCTGGACGCGCTGCTGGTCGGTCTGCGGGTCGCGCAGCTCCTTGACGTCGACCGCCTCGGCTTCCTTGATCTCTTCCGGGGTGCGGTGGCGCACGAAGACCGGCTTGCCGCGCCAGAGCACCGTGATCGCCTGGCCGACCTCGACATGGCTGATGTCGACCTCGGTGGTGGAAAGTGCCAGCGTATCGGCCGACGGGTTCATCTGGTTGATGAAGGGCCAGGCGACCGCGGCGACGCCGACGGCGGTCAGCGCACCCGTGGCCAGGAAGAGGAAGTCCCGTCTTGTCCCCTCGCCATGCGCGCCGGGGCCATGCCCCGCGCCTGCGCTGGCCTGAAGGCTTTCCGCCATCTCTCTCTCGCTCCTTTGGTCGCGCCCCCGAAGCCCGGTACCCGGATCAAGGCGTTCCTTGCAGCGCAGGACCGATCAGGACCGACGGTCCGTCCCCTCCCTGCAAGGGACCATCCAGGTGGGCTCGCGCGCCCTTATAACACCCCGTCGATGCAGCGGTTTGCGACTCTCTTGCGACAATCCGCCGCATAAATCGAGACGCGCTAACCCCTTCGACGGCAAGCGGTATAGTCGAATTCAAGCGCTTTGCCTAGCGCTCGCCGTCCGGCCAGATGCCGCATCCCGGAAACCAACCTTCGGCCAGGCCGGCGGGTGCCGTTCCCGGCCCGCTCCTGCACTCCGATTCCGTCATGCGCCTCGCGCTTTACGAGCCCGATATTCCCCAGAACACCGGCGCCATCCTGAGGCTGGCCGCCTGCCTCGGCGTCGCGGTCGACCTCATCGAGCCCTTCGGATTTCCCTTCGATGACCGCAGGATGCGGCGCGCCGGCATGGACTACCTGGACCAGGTCGAGATCCGCCGCCATCCGAGCTGGCCGGCCTTCCTGGCGGCCCGGACCGGCCAGATCGTCCTGCTGACGACGCAGGGCGATCGGACCCTGCCGGGCTTCGGCTTCGAGCCCGCGGACATCCTGCTCCTGGGGCGCGAGAGCGCCGGCGTCCCGCCCGCCGTCCACGAGGCCGCCGATATGCGGCTGCGAATCCCGATGCGACCGGGGTTGCGCTCGCTCAATATCGCGCTGGCGGCAACCCTGGCGCTCGGCGAAGGGTTGAGGCAGATCAACGCCTGGCCCGAGTAACCGGCGGAGGTTGCGGCGCGACTCCATGGCCCTCGGCCATGGCTTGCGGCAACGCCCCGGGCAATCGCACCATGTCCCTTCTCCTTCGCCAGGACATCCAGGAACCGATGACCAAAGCCTCGTCCGATCAGCGCTCCCGTGCCGCCGCCTGGTTCCAGGAGCTGCGCGACCGGATCTGCGGCGCCTTCGAGCGGCTTGAGGACGAGCTCACGGGGCTCCAGGCCGACCTGCCGCCGGGCCGCTTCGAGCGCACCGCCTGGCAACGCCCCGATCCCGTGCTGGGCGAGGGCGGCGGCGGCGTGATGTCGGTGATGCGCGGCCGCGTGTTCGAGAAGGTCGGCGTCAACGTCTCGACGGTCGAAGGCGTCTTCTCCGAGGAATTCCGCAAGCAGATTCCCGGTGCGGCCGAGGATGGGCGATTCTGGGCCAGCGGCATCAGCCTCGTCGCCCATCTGCGCTCGCCGCTGGTGCCGGCCGTACATATGAACACGCGCCATATCGTGACGAGCCAGGGCTGGTTCGGCGGCGGCGCCGACCTCACGCCGATGGTTCCCGACGAGGCCGACACCAGGAGCTTCCACGCCGCGCTCAAGGCCGCCTGCGACCGGCATGACGGCCAGTACTACCCAACGTTCAAGGAATGGTGCGACCGCTACTTCTTCCTGCCGCACCGGAACGAGCCGCGCGGCGTCGGCGGGATCTTCTACGACAATCTCGACAGCGGCGACTGGGAGAAGGATTTCGCCTTCACCCGCGACGTGGGCCTGGCCTTCCTCGAGGCGTACCCCGCGATCGTGCGCCGCCACATGAACAAGCCCTGGACGGCCGAGCAGCGCCGCCACCAGCTCATCCGCCGCGGCCGCTATGTCGAGTTCAACCTGCTCTATGACCGCGGCACCGCCTTCGGCCTCAAGACCGGCGGCAACACGGAGGCGATCCTGATGTCGCTCCCGCCCGAGGTGATCTGGCCGTGAGGACGCCCGTCATTTTACCCAAAGAACATGCGACTGCTTTTGTTTAGCAGCCAGTCATGATTGCTCCACGAAAGATGGCCAGACTGAAGGTAGTTCGAACTTAGCTCCAGCGTCCCGAATGCTGATTTCCGTCGATATACCCGCAGCTATCGAAATGCCAGTCTTCGCAAGGGTGCCTGGTATTCATGAATCAAGCAATCAATTGGTCGAGCATCTCTAAAGAAGGTTGCCGAGTCGTATCCACGCTCCGGTGTCAAACCTGCTCGTTCTCTAATGGCCTTCAACACATCTCGGGGGACTTGCTTTGACCAGCCGGGAAACCCAACATGAGCCACACGCTGTTTGACCAATTTCGGTTTGCCAAACAAAGGCTTTTTCTCAATGAACCGAACAACATCAATGTAATTGCGATACGGGTCATCCAACTGCAAATCGAAACGACGCAGAATTGTGTCGAGTTCACGATAAGTTACCGGTGGCTGAGAAACGTCGAGCGATCGAGTTTTCTTTCTGAGGAACTCTGAAATAAACCGCACTTCCGAGTCGGCTCTGTTTGGCAACTCAGCATAGGCATCTCGGAATCGCGCATACTTAATAAGATTATTGTCTGCTACCGCGACTGCAAAATCCTCCAGTTCCACTTGCGGCAAGTCCGGTGCCAGCTTGAAACGTTTTAGATGATATAAAAGGATCAGAAATGCCGTTCGTTTGTTCGCGTCGATAAAAGGATGATCCTTGATAAGACCGAAAAACAACGTGGCGCAGAGATCATAGGAGGTAGTCCATTTACGAAGACCACCATACTCCACAAACTGCCGAGACATAGCAGAGTGCAAGAGACCTAGGTCCCTTGGCCCTACGCCGCCAAACGGCCGCCCCTCTCCCGCTAAAAAAAAGTCCGCTAGCGTGAAGTGGGCACGCAGAACATCAATAATGCCGATGGTTTTATCGGTGTCGTACGGATCGTTCGGGCCGACTTGCGCAAGGACCTGGTCAAATTGAATTTGGATCTCTGGTGCGAGATAAGGAACAGCCATCTGGCAATCTCAATCTAGTCAAACAAGCAATTTATAATTGTAATACATCCGCGCCCAAGAAAAGATCAAGAAACTATCTGCCAAATTTCAACCGCCTGCTGGCCTCCTCCAGGCACGCCTTCCTGTCGGCCTTGAAGTCGCCCGCGATCCACCAGGCCTCGATCTCCTTCAGGAGCTCGCCGACATGCCGCCCGGCCTTCATGCCGAGCGACAGGAGATCGCGGCCCTGGAGCGGGAAGGAGGGCGGCGGCGTCTCGCTCACCAGGAAGAGCGCGCACCATCGCGCATCGTCGGGCTCGACCCCGGCCGCGGCCCAGCCCAGCAGCACGCGATCGCGATAGGTCTCCCAGCCCAGCCGATAAAGTGCCACCCGCCGCGCCCTGGCGTCGAGCGCCGGCGAGAGCGTCCCGCCCTCCTGCATCCTCGTCTCGCGCGCTGCGACCAGGCGGTCACGATCCGCGTTCGAGAGCCTCAATCGCCAGGCAAGCCCGCGCGCGATCTCGGGGCCGCCGTCGATGAGGGCCGCGAGGCGCAGGATCGCATCGGGCTCGTGGCCGAGGCCGTTCTCGATCTTCACCAGGGCCGCGAGCTGCGCCACGCTGTGCGCCTCCGGCAGCCAATGCTCCAGCACCTGCTGGTTCTGCGTCAACGCCACGACCGGTGCCGGATCCGGTGCTGCCAGCAGCTTCATCGTCTCGGCCTGGATCCGCTCGCCGGACAGGTCCGAGAGCTTCGGCGCCATCCGGCGGCAGGCCTCGAGCGCCGTCGCGTCAGGCGGCGGCTTGCCGTAATGGGCATAGAAGCGGAAGAAGCGCAGCAGGCGCAGCACATCCTCCTCGATGCGCGTCAAGGCGTCGCCGACGAAGCGTACATGGCCGGCCCGGAGATCGTCGAAGCCGCCGAAATAGTCGTGCAGCGTTCCGTCGGGCGAGAGCGACATGGCATTGAAGGTGAGATCGCGCCGCGCGGCGTCTTCGCGCCAGTCGTCGGTGAACTCGACCTTGGCGTGGCGCCCATAAGTCTCGACATCGCGCCGTAGCGTCGTCACCTCGAAAGGCTGCTTCTCGGCGACCGCCGTGACGGTGCCGTGCGCGATGCCGGTCGGCACCGCCTTGAGGCCGGCGCGCGCCAAGAGCGCCATCACCGTTTCGGGAGGATCGGGCGTGGCCAGGTCGATATCCTTGATGGCGCGGCCCAGCACCGTATCGCGCACGCAGCCGCCGACGAAGCGCACCTCGGCCCCGTCGGCACGCAAGGCCGCGATTACGGCCTCAGTGTGGGCGTTCGTCATCCAGGGCTGCAGCGGAAGGCGGCGGGTGGTCATTGGATTCGGCGTCCCCTCAGTCCTTGAATCACTATCCCCTCCCCCCTCGAGGGGGAGCGACTGTGTTGCCAGTCAAGCGGTTTGCCAGGGTTTGTTGTCGCGAACCATGGCATTGAGGGTGACGAGCAGCTTTCGCATGCAGGCGGTGATGGCGACCTTGGCCGGCTTGCCGGCCGCCCGCAGGCGAGCATGGAAGGCCTTGATCGCGGGATTGTGGCGAATGGCGGCCAGGGCGGCCATGTAGAGCGTTGCCCGCAAGGCGGCGCGCCCGCCCCAGATGGTGCGCTGGCCGCGCAGGGTGCCGCTGTCGCGATTGAAGGGTGCCAAGCCGACCAAGGCAGCGATCTGACGCCGGGTGAGGCGGCCCAGTTCGGGCAGCTCGGCCAGCAGGGTGCGAGACGCGACATCACCGATCCCTGGGACGCTTTTCAGCAATTCTTCCTTGGCTCGGAAGATCGGGCTGGAGCGCACGGCATTGTCGAGATCCTCGTCGATCCGGTTCAAGGCCTTGCCCAGCCATTCGAGATGAGCATCGAGATCGGCCTTGAGATCGGGCCGGGTCACCTGATGGCGCCGGTTCTTCTCCGCGGTCATCATCTCGACGATCTGGCGCCGGCGGACGATCAAGCCGTTGAGCCGGTCGGTCTCGGCATCGGGCAGAGGCCGGGGTTCCGGCTGGACCGCCTCGGCAAACCGGGCGATCGCCTCGGCGTCGAGCGCGTCAGTCTTGGCCAGGCGGCCCGTGGCGCGGGCAAAGTCACGGACTTGACGCGGGTTGACCACCGCCACCGGCAGCCCGGCCGCCGCCAGCACCGCCGCGGCCCGCAACTGCAGGCCTCCCGTCGCCTCCAGCACGACCAACTTTGGCGCCAGTGCCTTCAGCCGGGCAACCAAAGCCGCCAGACCTTCCTCGTCGCGCGCGACGCTAAAGGCCGCACCCGTCGGCCGGACGTGCACATCCAGCCGAGCCTTCGAAACATCGATCCCAACGAACATTCCCGGTCCCTTTCTGCGGCTCTTCGCCCGACCTTGCAGATACGGGCTCGCAGCGCGGCCCCGGCGACTGTTCGGGCTCGGAGAACCTGCAAGCGGAGCCCCCAGCTCTCCCACGGTCTTCAAAACCAGAGGGTTGACGGGCTTCCGCTTGCAACCGTGTCGATCATTCATGACCGGATACCCTTGTCTAGATACAAGGGTTGGGGAGGGGGCTGCTCGGCATCGCCCCATTCGCACCCCGACGAGATCGTAGACCGAGTCATCCCCCTCCCTGCCCTCCCCCTCGAGGGGGGAGGGGATTCAAGCGCGGCCCCACTGCCCTTGTGGGGAGGGGATAATAGCCTTGAGCGTCACTCCGAAAACCCGCCCTGCTTGATCTGCCCATCCTCGAGGCTGGGCGGTTCGTAATGGCTGCCGGGCGGCGCGCCGCCGAAGAAGGCGGAGGCCGCGAGCGTGACCGCCAGCAGCGCCACGCCGGCGCCGGCGAGCCAGGTCCAGGGCATGTCGCGCAGGCCCACCGTCGGCGACGCGCCTGCGGCCCGCGCCTGTCGGCGCGCGATCGCCACATAAACGAAGTAGATCGCCGTTGGCAGCAGCAGCGGAATCAGGATCTCGAGGAAGCGTCTCATGGCGCATCGGTCCGCGGCGCCAGGATCTCCGCGAGATTGACCAGCATCCCGGCCGTGGCGCCCCAGATGTAGCGATTCTCCCAAGGCACCGTCCAGAAATGCCGCTCGATCCCGTTATAGACGCGGCTTTCCATCCGGCGGTTGGCCGCGTCGAGCAGATAGGCGAGCGGCAGCTCGAAGGCGTCCGCCACCTCGAGCGGATTCAGATGCAGATGGAACAGGGGCTCGACCAGCCCCACCACCGGCGTCACCTCGTAGCCGGTGCGGGTCACATAGGTATCGAGCCGGCCGATCGGCTCGACCAGCCGGCGCGCGAGGCCGATCTCCTCCTCGGCCTCGCGCAAGGCCGCGGCGATCGCGTCCGCATCCTCGGGATCGACGCGCCCGCCGGGAAAGGCGACCTGACCCGCATGTTCCGCCAGCTGCTCGGTGCGCTGCGTCAGGAGAATGGTGAAGCCCTCCGGCCGCGTCACCAGCGGCACCAGCACGGCCGCGGCGGTCAGCGGCAGCTTCGGCATCATGTCGGGATTGAGATCGTGGTCGCCCCGCGTCTCGTCCGGCAGCTCGATCGCCACGGGCCCGCGCGGCGCGCGGCGCACGCCCGGGCGGCGCGCCATCAAGGCTTCGCGGATGCGGGCCGGGGTCACGCTTGGGCCTCGGTCCGTCCCAGAAGAAAGAATTGTCCGCCGCTCCATACGCCCAGCTGCTCTTCGCCATCCTGACGGCGGCTCTCGCCCAGCTCCACCAGCTCGTAAAAAACCGGTCGGGTCAGCCTTGCCTCGAGCCCGTCGCGTATCATGATATAAGGTGTGGGTTCGTCGGTATCAGGATGCTGGACCACGCGAATCGGATGGTCTTTGTCCGCCACCACCTCGTCGTCGAGGTTGGTGCGGAATCGGAGCCGCCGGCCCGGACCGGTGCCTTCCGCCGTGACCTCGACGGCGATGAACGGCACGTCCTCGACCTCGATCCGCCCGCGCTCGTAGGGCGTGACCAGCCAGTAATGCCCGTCGGATTCGCGCCGCAGCACGGTCGAGAACAGCTTGACCAGCGGTTTCCGGCCGATCGGCGAATTGAGATAGTACCAGGTGCCGTCGCGTCCGATGCGGATCGCAAATTCGCCGCATTGCTGCGGCCCAATCCCCTGGGACCGGTGTGGCAAATTCAGTAACGAAAGAGTGCCTTCCGAGGGCTTGCTGGCGGTCATAGGATGGCTTGGCCTGTTCGATCGACGCCCGTCCGATCCATGCCCTCGAACCCTTCAAGGAGCAGCCGACGGTGACTTCCTCTGACACAGTGATTTCCGCCGACCGGCTTGCCGCCGAGATCGGCCGCCTCGGCGACACGCTGCAGCAGGTGCGCCGCAGCATCGGCCGCGTCATTTTCGGCCAACAGGCGACGATCGATCAAACCCTAATTACGCTCCTGGCCGGCGGCCATGCGCTGCTGGTGGGCGTGCCGGGCCTGGCCAAGACCCGGCTGGTCATGACGCTGGGCGTCGTGCTGGGACTCGAGGACAAGCGCGTGCAATGCACGCCCGACCTGATGCCGGCCGATATCCTGGGCTCGGAGGTGCTGGAGGAGGCCGAGACCGGGCGGCGTTCCTTCCGCTTCATTCCCGGCCCCGTCTTCTGCCAGCTTCTCATGGCCGACGAGATCAACCGCGCCAGCCCCCGCACGCAATCGGCGCTGCTGCAGGCGATGCAGGAAGGCCGCGTGACGGTGGGCGGCCATCCCCATCCGCTGCCCCAGCCCTTCCATGTGCTGGCCACGCAGAACCCGATCGAGCAGGAAGGCACCTATCCCCTGCCCGAGGCGCAGCTCGACCGCTTCCTGATGCAGATCGACGTGACCTATCCGGAACAGGCGGCGGAGCGCCAGATGCTGCTCGCCACCACCGGCGCCGAGGAGGACAAGGCGGAGCCGGTCATGACGGCCGCGGACCTTCTCCTGGCGCAGCGCCTGGTACGCCGCGTGCCGGTGGGCGACAGCGTGGTCGAGGCGATCCTGACGCTGGTGCGCTCGGGCCGCCCGGACAGCAGCGAGATCGAGACCGTGCGCCAGCATGTCGCCTGGGGCCCGGGCCCGCGCGCGAGCCAGGCGCTGATGCTGGCCGCCCGCGCCCGCGCCCTGATGGAGGGCCGCTTCGCGCCGTCGGTCGAGGACGTTGTGGCGCTGGCGCCCGCGATCCTGCGCCATCGCATGGCGCTCAATTTCGCGGCGCGCGCCGAAGGCATCGGCCTCGACGAAGTGATCGACCGGCTGATCAAGCCCTTGCGCTGAGCCCGCGAGGCAGAGGAAGCAAGCATGGCGCTGGGCGCCAAAGGTCGCGGGGGCCAGGGATCGAGCCAGGCGGGCTTGCGCGAGCGCGCCGAGGCCATGGCGGCGACCCTGCCGCCGCTCCTGGTCCAGGCCGAGCGCATCGCCGCGACCGTGGAGCAGGGCGTGCATGGCCGACGCCGTGTCGGGCCGGGCGACACCTTCTGGCAGTTCCGCCGCTACCAGCCGGGCGATCCGGTCGGGCGCATCGACTGGCGCCAATCGGCCAAGGCCGATCCGGTGTTCGTGCGGGAAAGCGAATGGGCCGCCGCCCAGACGATCTATCTCTGGCGCGACGGCTCGGCCTCGATGCGCTGGCGCTCGGGCCGCGCCCTGCCCGAGAAGGTCGATCGCGCCGATCTCGTCACGCTGGCGCTGGCCGCGCTGCTGCTCGATGCCGGCGAGCGCGTGGCGCTCCTGGGCGAGCCCTCGCCGCCCTTGACCGGCCATCACGGGCTCGAGCGGCTCGCCATGATGCTGCAACGCCGCGCCGACGAGCAGAGCCTGCCGCCGGACCGTCCCTTGCCGCGCCATGCGGAGCTGGTGCTGATCGGCGATTTCCTGTCGCCGCTGGCGACGCTCGAGGCCCGCTTCCGCCGCCTCGCCGAGCATCAGCCGCACGGCCATATCCTGCAGCTTCTCGATCCCGCCGAGCAGTCCCTGCCCTTCACCGGCCGCATCCGCTTCGAGGGAACCGAGCAGGAAGGCGACGCGTTGATCGGCCGCGTCGAGGGCATCCGCCAGGCCTATGCCGAGCGGCTGCAGGCCCAGCTCGACGGCATGGCGGCGCTGGCGCGCATGCTGGGCTGGAGCTATGCGCTGAGCCTCACGGACCGGCCGCCCGAGACGGCGCTGCTGGCGCTCTACCGCCGGCTCGGTGAGCGCGCGGAGGTGAAGATCCGATGATGGGTCTCGCCGGCTTCAGCTTCGCCGTGCCCTGGGCCTTGCTGGGCCTGCTTGCGTTGCCGGTGCTGTGGTGGCTGCTGCGGCTGATGCCGCCGGCGCCGAAGCGGCAGATTTTCCCCGCGATCCGCCTGCTGTTCGGGCTGCGCCCGCCGGAGGAGACGCCCTATCGCACGCCCTGGTGGCTGCTGCTGCTGCGCCTCGTCATCGCGAGCCTGGTCATTCTCGCGCTCGCCCATCCGCTCGAGGATGCGCGCCAGCCTTTGCCGGGCGGCGGGCCGCTGCTCCTGGTCGTCGACAATGGCTGGGCGGCGGCCGCTCATTGGAACGAGCGGCAGGCGACGCTGACCGACCGGCTGCGCCAGGCCGAGCGCGAAGGCCGGATGGCAGCGCTGCTCGCGACGGCGCCCGGCGCCGATGGCGCCAAGCCGCAGATCCAGGGACCGATGCCGGCCGCCGAGGCGCGCCAGGCGCTGGGTCGGCTCGAGCCGCAGCCCTGGCCCACCGATCGCAAGGCGGCGCTCGCCGCACTCGGCGCCGCGCCTTTCAGCGAGGCCGCGGTCTATTGGGCGAGCGACGGCATCGCCGATCCCGACGGCGCCGACCAGCGGCTGGGCGAAAGGCTCGCGCAGCTCGGCAGCCTGACGGTGATCGCGGCCCCGCCCAGCGAGCGCGCGCTGCTGCAGCGCCCGCCGGAGAACGACAGCGAGGCGATGACGCTGCATATCCTGCGTCCCGCGGCCGGCCCGGGCCGGCCGTTCGAGATCCTGGCCACCGACCGGCAGGGCCAGCTCGTCGCGCGGCAGACCGCGAACTTCAAGGACGGCGACACCCAGGCTGATCCGGCGATCAAGCTGCCGGTCGAGCTGCGCAACCGGATAGCGACGCTGACGGTCGCGAACGAGGCCTCGGCCGGCGCGACCTTTCTGGTCGACGCGCAATGGCGCCGGCGCCCCGTGGGCCTCGTCGCCGGCGCCGACACGGGACGCGAGGAGACGCTGCTGAGCGAGCTCTACTATCTGCGCCGCGCGCTGGGGCCGGGCACGGAGCTGCGCGAAGGCACGATCCAGAGCCTGGTCCAGGGCGGCCTCTCGATGCTGGTGATGGTCGATATCGGCACGCTGACCGCCGAGGAGACGGCGGCGCTGAAAGGCTGGGTCGATAAAGGCGGTCTCCTGCTGCGCTTCGCAGGGCCGCGGCTCGCGGAGAATGCCGAGGATTCGCTGCTGCCGGTGCATCTGCGCAGCGGCGGGCGCACGCTGGGCGGCGCCCTTACCTGGGAGCAGCCCGCGCAGATCGCGCCCTTCGCGCCGACCTCGCCCTTCGCCGGCCTGCCCGTGCCGGACGACGTGCGCATCTTCCGCCAGGTGCTGGCGGAACCGGAGCTGTCCTTGGGCGAGAAAACCTGGGCGCGGCTGACCGACGGCACGCCGCTCGTCACCGCGGAGCGCTCGGGCCGCGGCTGGCTCGTGCTGGTCCACACCACCGCCAATGCCGACTGGTCGAATCTGGCGCTCTCGGGGCTCTTCGTCGAGATGCTGCAGAAGATCCTGGCCTTGAGCGAGGGAGTCGCCGGCGGCGAGGCCGAAGGCGCGCTGCCGCCCTACCGCACGCTCGACGGCTTCGGCCGGCTGGGCGCCCCGGCCGCGCTCGCGACCGCGGCCGGCCCCGAGGTCTTCGACAAGGGGCTGATCGGTCCCGACCATCCGCCGGGCTTCTACGGCAACGAGGCGACGCAGCGCGCGCTCAATCTCGGCACGAATGCGCTCGGCTGGCAGGCGATCCAGAGCTGGCCCAGCGGGGCCACGATCGAAGGCGCCACGGTCAGCGTCACGCGCGATTTCAAACCCTGGCTGCTCGCGGCGGCGCTGGCGCTGTTCTTCGTCGATCTGATGATCTCGCTGGCGCTGCGCGGCCTGCTGCCGGGCCGCGCGCCGGTCGCGGGCGCTCTTCTGCTGCTGGCGCTGGCGGGCGGCTTCGCGAGCGCCGCCCAGGCCAAGGACGATGACGACAGCGCGCTCAACGACACGCGCCAGACCCGCCTCGCCTATGTGCGCAGCGGCGACGACGAGATCGACAAGGCGAGCCAGGCCGGGCTGATGGGGCTGGCGCTGGTCCTGCGCCAGCGCACCGCCATCGATGTCGGCGAGCCGGTTGCGGTCGATCCGGCGCAGGACGAGCTGGCCTTCTTCCCGCTGATCTACTGGCCGATCTCGAACAACGGGATCGCGATGTCGGACCAGGCGCTGCGCCGGGTCAACGACTACCTCAAGAATGGCGGCCTCATCCTGTTCGACACCCGCGACGGCGGCGCCAGCGGCTTCGCCAGCTTCAACCGGGTCGCGCGCGGCATCGACATCACGCGGCTGATCCAGGTGCCGCAGGACCATGTGCTGACCAAGGCCTTCTACCTGCTGCAGCAGTTCCCCGGCCGCTGGGCCAGCGGCACGGTCTGGGTCGAGGAAGGCCAGGGCCGCGCCAATGACGGCGTTTCCTCGGTCGTGGTCGGCAGCAACGACTGGGCCGCCGCCTGGGCCGTCGACGAATCCGGCCAGCCGCTCTACGCGACCGTCCCCGGCGGCCAGCGCCAGCGCGAGTTCGCCTACCGCTTCGGCGTCAATCTCGTGATGTATGCGCTGACCGGCAACTACAAGTCCGACCAGGTCCATGTGCCCGCGATCCTGGAGAGGCTGGGGCAATGAGGATCCGATATCGAGCAGCGTCACCCCTCCCCCTACCCCCTCCCGCAAGGGGAGGGGGCGTGATTATTTCCTCGGCCCCTCCCTCAAGGGGCGTGGTTGTTTCCTCGGCCCCTCCCCTTGCGGGAGGGGCGGCGAGCGTAGCGAGCGGGGAGGAGGGCCGCAGACGCGATGCGCAGCCCCCTGATGCGAGGGCTTCCGCATGACCGTCGGCCATTGGAGCATCGCCTTTGCACCGCTGCTGCCCTGGTCGCTGATCGCGGGGGCGGCAGTGCTGGCGGCGCTGCTGATCGCGCTCTGCCTGTGGCGCCGCGCGCGCGGCACGAGCTGGCGGGTCCTGGCCTTCCTGGTCCTGCTGGGCGCGCTCGCCAATCCCTCGGCGGTCAAGGAAGAGCGCCGGATGATCGACGATGTCGCGGTGCTGGCGATCGACGAATCCTCGAGCGAGCAAGTGGCGCCGCGTCCGGACCAGATCGCAGCGGCGGCCCCCGAGATCGAGCGCCGGATGCGCGCGATCCCGGGGCTCGAGGTCCGGGTGGTGCGGGTCAAGCCGGCGCGCAGCGAAGCCGACAACGGCACCGAGCTGATCGGCGCCGTCAAGAACGCGGTCGCCGATCTCCCGCCCTCGCGGCTCGCGGGCGTGGTGCTGCTCTCGGACGGCGAGGTGCATGACCTGCCCGCCGATACCAAGGCGCTCGGCATCGCTGCGCCGCTGCATCTGCTGCTGACGGGCCGCGAGAACGAGGGCGACCGCCGCCTGACCGTGCCCAAGCTGCCGAGCTACGGCCTCGTCGGGCAGAAGGTCGAGTTCACCATCCGCGTCGACGATCTGCCGCAAGGCCCGCCCTCGGGCCGCGTGCGCGTCGATATCAGCCGCGACGGCGAGACGCTCGACCCCGTCTTCGTGCCGACCGGCCAGGACACCAATATCGCGGTCGAGCTGGAGCATGCGGGCGAGACCCTGTTCGAGCTCAAGGCCGAGGCGGGCCCGCAGGAGCTGACGCTCGCCAACAACAGCGCCTTCATCACCGTGAACGGCGTGCGCGACCGCTTGCGTGTGCTTCTCGTCTCCGGCGAGCCGCATCCGGGCGAGCGTACCTGGCGCAACCTGCTCAAATCCGATCCCGGCGTCGATCTGGTGCATTTCACCATTCTGCGCCCGCCCGAGAAGCAGGACGGCACGCCGATCAACGAGCTGTCGCTGATCGCCTTCCCGATCCGCGAATTGTTCGAAGTGAAATTGGACGAATTCGATCTCGTCATCTTCGACCGCTACCAGCGCCGCGGCGTGCTGCCGAGGTCCTATCTCGAGAACATCGCGCATTTCGTCGAGAACGGCGGGGCGCTGCTCGACGCCGCCGGCAGCTCCTATGCCGGCGCCTATAGCCTCTATGACTCGCCGCTGGGCCGCATCTTCCCGGCGGCGCCCACGGGCGAGGTGCTGGAGCAGGGCTTCAAGCCCATGATCAGCGACATCGGCCGGCGCCATCCGGTGACGGCGGGCCTGCCCGGCGGCGACAGCAACCCGCCGACCTGGGGCCGCTGGTTCCGCCAGGTGGCGGCCACCACGCAGCAAGGGGCCGCGGTGATGACGGGCATCCAGGGCGATCCGCTGCTGGTGCTTTCGCGCGTCGGCAAGGGCCGCGTGGCGCAGCTCCTCTCCGACGAGATCTGGCTCTGGTCGCGCGGCTTCGAGGGCGGCGGCCCTCAGGCCGAGCTGCTGCGCCGCGTGGCGCATTGGCTGATGAAGGAGCCCGAGCTCGAGGAGGAGGATCTCAAGGCCACGATCGTCGACGGCCACCTGACCGTGACGCGGCGCAGCCTGCAGGAGCAGCCGCCTTCCGTCAGCGTGACCCTGCCCTCGGGCGCCCAAATCGACCTGCCGATCGAGGACAAGAAGGACGGCCGCGCGGTCGGGCAGATGAATGTCGAGGAGAACGGCCTCTATCGCATTTCGGACGGCACGCGCCAGGCCTTCGCCGCGATGGGCGCGCTCAACTCGAAGGAGATGTCCGACCTGCGGGCACTCCCCGACCTGCTCAAGCCCTTCACCGAGGCGACCGGCGGCGGCATCTTCCGCCTCGACGAGCAGGGCGACAATGTCCCGCAGGTGCGCAGCGTCGAGCCCGACCGCACCGCCGCCGGCAGCGGCTGGCTGGGCCTGCGCCGCAACGGCGATTACATCGTCACCGGCGGCACCGAGCTGCCGCTGCTGCCCGTCTGGCTGCTGCTGTTGCTGGGCCTCGGCACCGCGCTCGCGGCCTGGCGGCGCGAGGGGCGGTAGCCGCTCCCCCGATCTCGGACTTCCGTCCTATACTGAAGCGTCCCTGGACCCTGAGGTGGGAGGTCGCGGATGCTCGATTCAATCTCGAAGCTGGTGCAGGTGCTGAGCGTCGTGGTCGGCGTCGTCGTCAGCATCTGGAGCTTCACCAACGCGCAGAAGAGCGAGGCCGAGGCCCGCGCCAAGGAGGCCGAGGCCCGCAAGCTGGAGCTGGCCAGGCCGTTCCTCGAGCTGCGCCAGAAATTCTACCTCGAGGCCGTCCATGCCGCCGCCGTGCTGGCCAATCCCGAGGTGCAGACCGACGAGGATCTCGACAAAGCGCGCAAGCGCTTCCGCGAGCTCTATGTCGCCGAGCTCAGCATGGTGGAATGTCCCACTGTCGAGGCCTCGATGGTGAAGCTCGCCCAGACGATCGACAAGGACCTGACCCGCCTGACGCCGGCACAGAGCGCCGCGCTCGATCTCGCCCACGCCCTGCGCGACACCTTCGTCGTGGCCTGGGAGGTCGAAGGCACCTGCGCGCCCTCGCCCTAGGCGGCTTCAGGCGACGGCATCCCAATCGACCGGCGGCACGAAGCGCTCGGCCAGGAAATCGGCGAAGGCGCGGACCTTGGGCGAGAGGTGGCGGCCCGGCGGATAGACCAGATAGAGCGCGTGGGCCGGCGGCTGCCAGTCGGGCAGGAGCCGCTTGACGCGGCCGGCGCGCAAGGCGGCCGCGACCGAGAAGATCGGCGAGTTGGCGATGCCGATGCCGCCTTCGGCCGCGGCCAGCATCGCCTGCCCGTTGTTGCAGCGGAAGCGGCCGTTGATCGGCACGGTGACGGTGCCGTCCGGCCCCTCGAAGCGCCATTCCCCGGGCGTGGTCGAGAGCGTGTAGAGGATGCAGTCATGAGCATTGAGCTCGCGCGGGTGGCGGGGCTCGCCGCGCCGCGCAAGATAGGCGGGGGCCGCGCAGAGCACGCGCTCGACCGGCGCCAGGCGGCGCACCACGAGCTGCGAATCCGGCAGGTCGGTGCGGATGCGCACGGCGAGATCGACGCCCTCCTCCACCAGATCGACGAAACGGTCGTTGAAGGAGAGATCGACCGAGAGCTCCGGATGGCGCGCCATGAACTCGGGCAGGAGCCGCGACAGATAGGGCACGCCGAAGGAAGCCGGCGCGGTCACCCGCAGCAGGCCGCGCGGCGCGGCCGTGAGCCGGCCCACCGCCTGGTCGGCCTCGGCCAGATCGTCCAGCACCCGCACGCAGCGATCGAAATAGGCACGGCCCGCCTCGGTCAGGCTCATGCGCCGCGTGGTGCGGTCGATGAGCCGGGCCCCCAAGTCGGCCTCGAGCCGCGCGATATGCTTGCTGACCGCGGCGTTCGAGAGGCCGAGCTCGCGGGCGGCGGCCGAGAAGCTCTGCCGGTCGGCCACCTTGCGGAAGACACGAAGGGTTTCGAGGCGATCCATCGACGACTACCCGTCTCGCGGCTCTATTTTTTACACTATAGAAAATATCCTTTCACAATTCACCGAATTCATCACAAATCGGACGAAGCGTAGCTTTCCCGTACGAGGCCGGCGGCGGTGCCCCCCGGACCGGGCACCCGGCGCCTTGCCCCCATTCGGCGCCGGGGCGCCCCGTCCCCCGCCGCCGGCTTTTTCGCCGTTCGCCGCCGGCCGGCGGTTCCCACCATCCAGCAGGGAGTGCATGAGATGACGAAGGTTCTGGTGCTCTATTACAGCGCCTACGGCCATATCGAGACGATGGCCGAGGCCGTTGCCGCCGGCGCCCGCGAGGTGAAAGGCGCCGAGGTCACCATCAAGCGGGTGCCGGAGCTGGTGCCCGAGGATCTCGCCCGCAAATCCGGGATGAAGCTCGACCAGAAGGCGCCGATCGCGACCGTCGACGAGCTCGCCAATTACGATGCCATCATCTTCGGCGTGCCGACCCGCTTCGGCAACATGGCGGCCCAGATGCGCAACTTCCTCGACCAGACCGGTGGCCATTGGATGAAGGGCGCCCTGATCGGCAAGGTCGGCAGCGTCTTCGCCTCGACCGCGACCCAGCATGGCGGCCAGGAGACGACGATCATCTCCACCCACACCACGCTGATCCATCAGGGCATGATCATCGTCGGCGTGCCCTATAGCTGCGACGCGCTGATGAACATGTCGGAGATCAGCGGCGGCACGCCTTACGGCGCGACCACGCTCTCCGGTACCGACGGCAGCCGCCAGCCCAGCGAGAACGAGCTCAAGATCGCCCGCTTCCAGGGCAAGCATGTGGCGGGCATCGCGGCGAAGCTGAAGGGATAACGACGTATGCAATCCCCTCCCCCGGAACGGGGGAGGGTAAGGGAGGGGGCTGCTCGGTCGGTGCAGCCCTCTCCCTGGCCCTCTCCCGCGAGCGGGAGAGGGGACAAGCTCTGCGTCCGTTACTGCGCCAGCGCGGGCTCGAGCTCGGTCGGTGCAGCCCTCTCCCCGGCCCTCTCCCGCGAGCGGGAGAGGGGACGAGTTCTGCGTCCGTTACTGCGCCAGCGCGGGCTCGAGCTCGGTGTGGTAGATGTCGAGCACGCGCTTGATCTCCGGATCGTCGCAGCCCTTCTGCTTCTTGAGATCGCGGATCTCGGTCTTGGCCTGCTCGATGAGCTCGAGCCGGCGGCCGGCGCTGATCTCGTCGCCGATCGAGGCCGAGATCGCCTGGGCCAGCTTCTCATGCGCGACGGTGAGCTGCTGCGCGTTGGGATCGCCGACGCCCTTCTGCTCCAGCCCCGCCCCTTCGCACATCACCGCCGCATAGATGCCGCGGTGATAATCGAGATACTCGGTCTCGACCGCGTCGTTCTCGTCGGCACGGATCTGGGCCGTCCCGATCAGGACCGAGGCGGCGAGCAGGGCCGCGTGAAGGGACAGACGGGACAAACGGGCGGCGAATAGCGTCATCGCGTGGGCTCCTCGGGATGGCGGCGGCGTTCCGGTTCCAGAATAGGGGGCGGGCCCGCTCCCGAACAACCCCGCCGCTCTTGCCGGACCGCCCCGCCCGGCGGTTCAGCCCATCGCCGGAACGGGCCCGGCACCGCTATGCTGGCCCGATCCCGACTGCCGTTCGCCCCCTCCTTCCTGCCGGAGCCCCGTCCATGAAGCGCAGCACCCGTTTCCGCCTGCTGGTCGAAGCCCCCGAGATCCTGCTGCTGCCAGGGGTCCATGACGCCCTCACCTTGAGGCTCGCCGAGCAGGCCGGCTTCGCGGCCGTCACCTGCGGCGGCTATGCCGCGACCGCGAGCCTCCTGGGCGCGCCCGACGTGGCGCAGCTCGGCATGAGCGAGATGGCGGAGATGTATGCCCGGCTCTGCGACCTGACCGAGCTGCCGGTCTTCGCCGACGCCGATACCGGCTATGGCGGCACCGCCAATGTGGGGCGCACCGTGCGCGCCTTCGAGCGCGCCGGCGTCGCCGGTCTCTTCATCGAGGACCAGGTGGCGCCCAAGCGCTGCGGCCATATGGGCGGCAAGCGGGTGGTGCCGGTGGCCGAGATGGTGGCGAAGATCAAGGCGGCGCTCGACGCGCGCAGCGACAGCGATCTGGTCCTGATGGCGCGCACCGACGCGCGCGCGGTCGAGGGGCTGGAGGCCGCGGTCGAGCGCGCGCAGATCTACCGCGAGGCCGGCGCCGACCTGCTGTTCGTCGAGGCGCCGCTGACGGTCGAGGAGATGAGCTATATCTGCGCCGAGGTGCCGGGCCCCTGCATGGCCAACAATGTCGAGGGCGGGCTGACGCCGATCCTGCCGGCGGCGGCGCTGGAGGAAGTCGGCTACGCGATGGTGGCCTATCCGGTGGCGGCGAGCTATGCGATCGCCGCCGCGGTGGCCGGCCTCTACGAGACGCTGGCCCGCGACGGCACCAGCGACGCCTGGCGCCCGAACATGGTCGATTTCGCCGTCTTCAACGAGCTGGTCGGCCTCTCGCGCCTGCGCGCGGAGGAAGCGGCCTACGAGGAGCAGGCGCGCGAGATCATCGAAGGGTTCTCGGCGGAGCGGGAGTGACGCCTTCATCGTCATCCCCGCGCAAGCGGGGATCCATTTTGATCCAGCACACCAAACTTAGAGTTGGATCCCCGCTTGCGCGGGGATGACGGGACGCGCGAAGCGCGCCCCCGTCACTCCCGGCTGAACGGCCCGCGCATGAAACGGAAATGGGCGAGCAGCATGTCGGTCTGGCCCTCCTCGCGGCCGAGCGGCAGCAGGAGGCGCTCCACGTCATAGGCGGTGCCATGCTCGCGGTTGAAGAAGATCTCGGTCGCGAGCATCGGCTCGCCGCTCGCGACCACCTGGCGATACTGCTCGGTCACGCTGGGATAGGCGCGGAAGAAGGCATATTCGTCGAAGAAGCGGCCGGTGCGGTCCTCGCCCGAGGCGCGGGCCACCCGCGTGCCGACGAGCCGGAAGCGGAAGCGCGCGCCGCCCTCGACCACATCGACCAGCATCAGGTTGGACAGCAACGGCACCAGCTCCGCCGGATCGATATCGGCGCGCGAGGGCATGGGCCGGGCGCCGCGCTTCGCCTGCCAGTAGTCCAGCAATGTCCGCTGGTCCTTGCCGCCGAGCCGCTGCCTGAACTCGACAAGGCGCGTGTCGGCGTCTCGTGCCAATTGTTCCATCCGGCCCCCGGGTGGCGCCCGCGATCTCCTTCGCAGGCTCCCGGATAGAGTTCGGAATTTGCCGGGGAAGCGGGCAAGGGGCATTTCCGTGGCAGGACCCCGCGCATGGTAAAGGCGCGCGGATTCCCGCGATTCTCCCGCGGCGGATTCTCACGCACCCAAGGCCGGGGTTCGATCGTCAGGGACGATGGGCGTTGATCGGGAGCGGGGTCAGCCGGCGCAGCCGCAGCGCGATCGCGAGCGACAGCGCGACGACGAGGCCGAGGAAGGCCGCGACCGCGGGCCACTGCCCGAACTCCCACATCAGGCCGGAGCCGGAGCCCATGGCGCTCGAGCCCATGTAGAAGAAGAACAGATAGAGCGCCGTGGCGAGGGCGCGGGCATTCTGCGCGCGCCGGCCGACCCAGCTGCTGACCACCGCATGCGCGCCGAAGAAACCGAAGGTCGCGGTGGCGATGCCGAGCATGACGACGACCAGGCTCGAGGCCAGCGTCAAGGCGAGGCCTGCGGCCATCAGGCAGATCATGACCCAGAGCACATGGCGCCGCCCGAAGCGATCGGCGAGGCGGCCCACCACCGTGGAGCCGATCATGCCGACGATATAGAGCGAGAAGACCGCGCCCAGCAGGCTCGGCCGCAGATCGAAGGGCGGTGCCGCCAGGCGGTAGCCCAGATAGTTATAGAGGCTGACGAAGCAGCCCATCATCAGGAAGCCGATCGCATACATCCAGGGCATGCCGGCATCGCTGAAATGCGTGCGCACGCCGTCGAGGAAATCCGCGAACGAGAGCCGCGAAGGCCGGAAGTGGCGCGAGGCCGGGAGGCTGCGCCAGAACTCGAGCGCGGCCAGCAGCCCCATCGCCCCCAGCACCAGCATCGCCGTGCGCCAGGAGGTCCAGTCGGCGATGGCGGCGACCATCAGCCGGCCGCAGAGGCCGCCCAGACCGTTGCCGGCGATATAGAGTCCCATGGAGCGGCCCAGCGAATGCGGGTCGATCTCCTCGGAGAGATAGGCCATCGCGACCGCCGGCAGCCCCGCCAGCACGATGCCCAGCAGCACGCGCAGGATGAGGAGCTGCATGAAGCTGCCGGCGAAGCCGCAGGCAAGCGTGAGCAGGGCCGCGGCGAAGAGCGCCGCATTCATGAGCGGCTTGCGGCCGATCCGGTCGGCGAGCTGGCTCGCCGGAATCAGCATCAGCGCGAGCGCGCCGGTCGCGGCCGAGACCACGCCGCTGGCGGCGGCCGGCGAGAGCGCGAACTCGTCGGAGAACATCGGCATCAGCGGCTGCAGGCCGTAGAGCATGGCGAAGGTGGCGAAGCCGCCGAAGAACATGGCGCGCGAGGTCGCCCAGAAGGCCGGCGTGCCATGGGCGATCCGGGGCACCGGGGCCGCGGCGGCCGGCGCGCTCGCCGCGACCGCCCCCTCGGGCGGCTGCAAGGGCAGCGCCGGGCTCGGCAGGCTCGAGGTGATGTCGGAGGGCATGGCCGCGCTCTGGAATCCGGTCGGGGCGCCTCATGGCGGGCGACCCCACGCTGCCGAATCTGGCGTTTCTCTTATATTCTGTCCAATATATAATTTATGCGTAACTAATATCTTCGAGGTATCAATGGAGCTGCGCCATCTGCGCTATTTCCTGGCCGTCGCCGAGGAGCTGAGCTTCACCCGGGCCGCGCGCCGGCTCCATATCGGCCAGCCGCCCTTGAGCCTGCAGATCAAGGCGCTCGAGGCCGAGCTGGGGTTGGCGCTCTTCGAGCGGACCAAGCGGCGCGTCGCCCTCACGCCCGCGGGCCAGCGCTTTCTCGTCAGCGCGAGGTCGATCCTGGCCGAGGCGGAGCGCGCCGCCGAGGAGGCGCGCCGGGCCGCGCGCGGCGAGATCGGCGAGCTGCGCATCGGCTTCACCTCCTCGCTGCCCTTCACCAGCCTGATGCCCGAGGTGATCCGCGCCTATCGCGGCAGCCAGCCCCGCGTGACCCTGACCCTGGTCGAGATGTTCACGGCGGACCAGATCGAGGCGCTCCTGGCGGGACGGCTCGAGATCGGCTTCCTGCGCCACACCGGCGAGGACGCGCCGCCCGAGCTGATCGTCCGCCCGATCCGGCGCGATCCCCTGCGGCTCGCGATCCATGCGCGCCATCGCCTCGCCCGCGCGCGGTCGGTCGAGTTCTCCGAGCTGCGCGAGGAGAGCTTCATCACCTACCCGGCGAGCGCCGGCACCGGCCTGCGCCTGCCCCTGCGCCAACTGGCGCTCGCAGCCGGCTTCGAGCCGAAGGTGGTGCAGGAGGCGAGCGAGGCCGCGACGCAGATCGGGCTGGTGGCGGCCGGCCTCGGCGTCACCGTCATCCCCTCGCCGCTCGAATGCATCCGCGTGCCGGGCGTGCGCTACCTGGAGATCCGCGACGCGGCCGCCCAGGTGAGCCTCGCCGTCGCCCTCAGGCGCGACGGGGCCTCGCCGCTGCTGGCCGGTTTCCTCGCCATGCTCGACAGCAAGATCGCCGCGACCTGAGGCGGGAGGCCGGCCGTCTTCCGCAGGCGAGCCTGGCGCATACCCTGTCATTCGGCAGCTGCCGGCATCAGTGATGAACCGGTCCCGCGCCAGCCGGCGAAGCAAATCTTCTCGACGCCGAAATTTAATCTCCTTTGACCGCTTCCGCGCCGCCCCTTTTGAATGCGCGGAGATTCACCCCATGATCGAGCGGTCCCTTCCGGGATTCTCCGCGCCATGCGCCCGGTCTGGATCGGTTCTGCACGAGCCTGCGCAACAACCTGCCGCAAGAGTGAAGCCGGAAAATTCTCGATGACGTTCGCGCACGGCACTCTGGCGGAGATCCGCAACATCGCCTTCGGCACGCACTACCGGATCGCCGGCAGCGGGCGGCCGGTGCTGCTGATCCACGACCGGGGCCGCGACCTCGCCATGTGGGAGCCGCTCCTGGCCCCGCTCGCGGCCGGCTTCCGGATCGTCCGCTACGATCTTCTCGGACACGGGCTGAGCGCCAAGCCGGCCGGCGAGCTCGGCTGGCGCGATTGGGAGGCGCAGCTGCGCCTCCTGATCGACTATCTCAAGATTCCGGACGCGGTGGCGGCGGGCATCGGGCTCGGCGCCGAGCTGGCCCAGGCGGTGACGGCCGACCGCGCCGCGCTCGACCGCGCCTTCTCGGAACACGTCAACCGATTCATCGCGGAGCCGCAGGTCGACATGATCGCTTCACTCTACTTCCAAGCTTCGACCGAGCTTGCGCTACACCCACCGCCTTACCTCGAGCAAGCCCCCTCCCCCTGCGGGAGCTTCGACCGAGCTTGCGCTACACCCACCGCCTTACCTTGAGCAAGCCCCCTCCCCCTGCGGGAGGGGGTAGGGGGAGGGGTGAGCTACAAGCGCGATTCATCCGCACGTACTGCCTACACTCACAAGATCTCTTTCCCGAACCAGCGATAGACCCCGACATCGACGGGCCGGAACGGGTCCGTGTCGAGATCGATGCGGGTGAAAGGCTCGAGCGCCACATAGTCGGTCAGGCTCCAGACCGCCATGGCGCCGGGATCGGGCCCCAGCCTTCCGATCCGGCGCAGCACGAAGTTGAGCGCCGCCGCCGGATGCGTCTTGGCGCGGGCGCGGAAATGGCTCGCGATCTGGTCGTCCGTGACGGCGGCCTTGGTGGCGAAATACTCGATATAGAACAGCGCCTCGCGGTCGGCCTTGGGGCCGGTCAGGAGCTCGTCGTAGCAGCCGGCCTTCTGCAGATGGATGGCGCGGTGGGTGGCGAGCTCGTGCGTGTCGCGGATGCCGGCGTCGGAATGGAAATGCGTTTCCCATTCGTCCATGCGCTTCATGCCGTCGCATTTCCAGAAGGCGAGGTAGCTCGGCATCGGCCCGATGCGCATGGTGCGGCCGAAGGAGCCGACCAGCTCGTCCTCCGGCGCCGTCCAGGCCGCCTGGTTGCCGAGATAACGGAAGATCTCGAGCGGCATGAAGCGGTCACGCTCGACATATTCGATATAGATCATGGGCGGTCCCCTTCCTCGTCGGCGGAAAGCGTCTTGAACGGCGTCCTTGTCCTTATCTCTCAGGCCGGGCCGGCGCCGTGGTCGCGCGCAGCACCAGCTCGTTCGGCAGGATGATCTCGCGCCGGCGGTTGGCCTCGCGCCCGCCGACCAGCTCCAGCAGCAGCTCGGCCGCACTGGCGCCGAGCTGCCAGGATTGCGGCCGGACCGTCGTCAGCTCGATCCAGGGCAGCGCCGAGACGAAGATATCGTCGAAGCCGATGACCGACATCTCGGACGGCACCGCGAGTCCGCGTTCCTTGAAGAGCGCCATGGCGCCGAAGGCCATGAAGTCGTTGGCCGAGACGATCGCGGTCGGGGGGCGGCGCAGCGCCAGGAAGCGCGCGGCCGCCGCATGGCCGGATTCGATCGTGTAGTCGCCCTGCATCACCAATGCCGGATCGTAGGCGATGGCTTCGCGCTCGAGCGCCTGGCGATAGCCCTGATGACGTTCCTCGGCGGCACTGGAATCGGCGCGGCCCTTGATGAAGGCGATGCGCCGGTGGCCGAGCGCCAGGAGGTGATCCATCGCCATGCCGACGCCGCCCTCGTTATCCATGCCGACATAGGGCGTGCGGGCGCTGACATGGCGGCGGTTCAGCATGACGAAGGGCACGCCCTCGGCCTGGAGCTCCAGCACGTCGTCGCTGTCGGCGGCGGTCGAGGCGAGGATCAGCCCGTCCAGCCGCTTGTCGAGGAGATGGCGCAGATAGGCCGCCTCCTTCTCCTTGTTGTAGTCGGTGTTGCAGAGCACGAGGTTGTATTGCCGGCGCCAGAGCACATCCTCGACCCCGCGCACCACGGCCGGAAAGAACGGGTTCGAGACATCGGCCACCAGCAGCCCCACCGACCAGGTCTGCTGCAGGCGGAGCGATCGGGCGAGCGAAGAGGCGCGATAGCCCAGGCTCTGTGCCGCCTGCAGCACCCGCCCGCGGGTTTCCTCGCTGACATAGCCCTTGCCGGTCAAGGCGTTGGATACGGTCGAGGGGGCGACGCCCGACGCCTCCGCCACCTGCTTGATGGTGATCTTGCTGCGAACGGCATTTGACATGGCCGTGGGTTAGCATACAAAATCGATTTCCGAAATCGATTTTGCATCGATTTTAAGGACGAAATGGCCGCCGCCAAAGGCAGGCCGACAAAAAAGCCAAGACACCATGGGAGGATTGGAATGCAGAAGCTGTTTGCGGAGGGCGTGCCGATGCCCGGCGTCATCGGCCGGCGCGGCCTGTTGCGCTGGATGGGCGCCGGCGGGCTGGCGCTGGTCAGCCTGCCGATCCTGAGCCGGGGAGCGCTCGCCGACGACGACCTCCTGGTCTTCGACTGGTCGGGCTACGAGATCCCCGAGCTGCATCAGGCCTACATCAAGAAATACGGCAAGTCGCCGACCATCACCATCTTCGGCGATGACGAAGAGGCCTATGTCAAGATCAAGAGCGGCTTCAAGACCGACCTGGTGCATCCGACCAGCTACGCAATCGGGCGCTATCGCGACCAGGGCCTGCTGAAGCCGATCGACACCACGCGGCTCAGCAACTGGCCCGACGTGATGCCGAAGCTGGCGAGCCGTCCCGGCATGAACACCGACGGCCACCAATGGATCGCGCCCTGCGGCTGGGGCTACAACTCGGTCCTCTACCGCACCGATCTCTGCCAGCCGAAGGAGCAGTCCTGGCTGCTGCTCTGGGACGAGCGCTACAAGGGCAAGATCGCGCTCGCCGTCGAGATGGATGGCAGCGTGATCCCGGCCGCGATGTCCTTGGGCATCAAGGATCCCTTCAACTTGAGCGATGCGGAGATCGCGCAGGTGAAGGACCATCTGCGCAAGCAGCGCGAGCTCAACCGCTTCTACTGGACCGACCCGGCCGAGCTCGAGCAGGCGATGGCGGCGGGCGAGGTGGTCGCGGCCTATGCCTGGGGCGCCTCCTTCTCGGCGCTCAAGAAGCAGGGCGTGCCCGTGGCCTATATGAAGCCCAAGGAAGGCGTCATCGGCTGGATCGACGGCTTCATCATGATGAAGGACGGTCCGGGCAAGGAGCAGAACGCCTACGACTATGTCGATGCCTGGCTCTCGCCCGAGACCGGCAAATACATGCTGGAGCAGTACGGCTATGCGCATTCGAACCGCAAGGCCTTCGACCTGGTCTCGCCGGACCGGCTCAAGGAGATCGGCATCGAATCCAAGGACGATATCCTCTCGCAGGGCGTCTTCCTCCAGGAGCAGAAGGCCGAGACCCGCGAGAAATACGTGAAGATGTACGAGGACGTGAAGGCAGGCCAGTAGAAGCCCCAACTTGAGCTGGCCGCTGCGGTGGCCGGGCCTGCTTCACCCGCAGACCCGGTCACTCGCTGTCTCTGGGAACCGACGACAAACGAAGCAACGGAACTCCGCATGGTGGATCGCTATCTGAGCGGCCGGGCCGCGATGGTCACGGGCGGTGCCTCGGGACAGGGCCGCGCCATCGCGCTGGCGCTGGCCGCGCGCGGCGCCGATGTGGCGATCGGTTCCTATCTCGCGAGCCACGGCGCCGTGCCCAAAGGCCAGGACAGCTATTTCCCGGCCGAGCAGGAGCTCAAGGCCGCCTGCCGGGAGATCGAGGCCCAGGGCGTGCGCGCGATCGGGCTCGATCTCGATGTGCGCGCCAACGCATCCTGCGACGCCTTCGTGGCCGCGACCGAGAAGGCCTTCGGCAAGATCGACATCCTGATCAATTCCGCCGGCATCGCCGCCGAGCAGCCGATGGTGGGCCATCCCGACGAGACCTGGCTCAACATCATCGACACCAACCTCACCGGCTATTACCGCACCATCAAGCGCTGCCTGCCGGGCATGATCGACCGCAAATGGGGCCGCATCGTCAACATCGCCTCGACCGCGGCCAATGTCGGCGCCAAGGACAACGCCGCTTATTGCGCCTCCAAGGCCGGCATCCTCGGCCTCACGCGCTGCGTGGCGCTCGAGGGCGCGCCGCACGGGGTCACCTGCAACGCGATCAATCCCGGCTTCGTCAACACCCGGATGCTGCGCTCCACGCTGCGCACCATGAAGGCGCGCGACAACGACCCGCGCAGCGAGGAGCAGATGATCGCCGACATCGCCGCCACCTACCCGCAGAAGCGGATCATCGAGCCCGAGGAGATCGGCAATCTCGCGGCCTTCCTCTGCCATGACGACGCCCTTGGCATCGCCGCCGAGGACATCACCATCGCCGCCGGCTCGCTCTGGTAGCGACGCCGGCATCCCCACGCGCTCATCGCTGGAATTGAACGAAGACCAATCTCGATGTCAGACCGCAAGTCCCGTCCCTCCAACCTTTCCGCGGCCCAGGCCTTCGCCGGCGCGCTCCAGCGCCATGGCGTCGAGATCGTGTTCGGCCAGAGCATCCCCAGCGCCCTCTTCCTCGCCACCCCCGATTTCGGCATCCGGCAGGTCACCTACCGCACCGAGAATGCCGGCGCCGTGATGGCCGACGCCTATGCGCGCATCTCGCGCAAGGTGGGCGTCGTCACCGCACAGAACGGGCCGGCCGCGACGCTGCTGGTGCCGGGGCTGGCGGAATCGCTGACCGCGTCGATCCCGGTCGTGGCGCTGGTGCAGGATGTCGACCGCCGCGCCACCGACAAGAACGCCTTCCAGGAGCTGAACCAGATCGACCTCTTCAAGGGCGTGTCGAAATGGATGCGCCGCATCGGCACCGCCGAGCGCATCGACGATTATGTCGACATGGCCTTCACCGCGGCGACCACGGGCCGCCCCGGCCCCGCCGTGCTGCTGGTGCCCTACGACCTGATCAACGAGACCTCGGTCGCGGCCTCGTCGCGCGCGGAGCGGCTCGGCCATTATCCGATCGACCGGACCTTGGCCGACCCGGCGCAGATCGAGCGCGCGGCCGATCTTCTGGCCCGGGCCGAGCGCCCGCTGGTCTATGCCGGCGGCGGCGTGCACAGCTCGGGCGCGCAGGAGGCGCTGGCGGCGCTCCAGGAGACGGCGTATCTCCCCGTCGCCACCACCTCCATGGGCAAGGGCACGGTCGCCGAGACGCATCCCTTGAGCCTCGGCGTGATCGGCTACTTCATGGGGCCGCGCGGCGTGGCGCGCTATCAGCGCCCCTTGATCGACGAGGCCGACGTGATCCTCCTGGTCGGCAACCGCACCAACCAGAACGGCACCGATTCCTGGAAGCTCCTGCCGAAGACGGCGCAGATCATCCATCTCGACATCGACGGGCAGGAGGTCGGGCGCAATTACGAGGCGCTGCGGCTGGTGGGCGATGCCAAGCTGACGCTGGAGGCGCTGACGGCCGCGTTGCGCAAACGCGATCTGGCCAGGCGCCAATCGGCGCGCGCGGCGCTCGAGGCGCGCATCGCCGACGCCAAGCGACGTCACGAGGAGGAGGCGCGGCCAATGATCGCGTCCGACGCCTCGCCGATCCGGCCCGAGCGGGTCATGGCCGAGCTCGACCGCATCCTGACGCCCGACCATATCGTCGTCTCCGACGCGAGCTATGCCTCGATCTGGTCCTCGAACTTCCTCCACAGCCGCAAGCCCGGTCAGCGTTTTCTGACGCCGCGCGGCATGGCGGGGCTGGGCTGGGGGCTGCCGATGGCGATCGGTGCGAAGCTGGCGCGGCCCGAGGCGCCGGTCTTCTGCCTCGCGGGCGATGGCGGCTTCGCCCATGTCTGGTCCGAGCTCGAGACCGCGCGGCGCAACCGGCTGCCGCTGGTGCTGGCGGTGCTCAACAACCAGATCCTGGGCTATCAGAAGGATGCCGAGGACGTGATCTTCGGCAACCACACCACCGCCGTCTTCTTCGAGCCGGTCGACCACGCCATGATCGCGCGCGCCTGCGGCTGCCGCGGCCTCCGCATCGAGCGCGCGCAGGATATCGGCCCGGCGATCCAGGAGGGCTTCGCCTCGAACGAGGTGACGGTGCTCGACATCGTGACGGACCCGGCCGCGCGGCCGCCGATCACGTCCTTCGAGGGGCATTTCGAGTAAGCCGACGCCGGCTCCCGTCGCCGCCGGCCCCGCCGGCGATCACGTCAGTCGGGCGTCCCAGCTGCCGGCCTCCACCAGCTGGCGCATCGTGAGCTTGAGCTGGTCCAGGATCGTCCGCACGGCCGGCGACCGCACCGAGCCGGCCAGGCTGATGATGTTCAAGCGGCGCGACAGCGAGGGTTCCACGATCCGCGCCGCGAACAGCTCCTTGTGCCGCCGCTCCTCCCAGACGGCACAGGGCGTCAGGATCGAATAGACCTTTCCGCGACGGATCATCCGTTTCACCTCGAGCGTGGAATTCGATTCGTCGACCACCTGAAGCTCGACTCCCGCCTGCTGCGCCGCCCGGTCGATCATCTGCCGCAACGGGAAGATGCGCGAGGGCAGCACCAGCGGATATTTCGCCAGGGCCGCGAACGGAACCGGCGATCCTGTCCGCCGCTGCCCGAACTTGCCGACGAGGCGCAGCTCCTCGACCAGGACGGTCTCCGAGCGCAACTCGGGCTGCTTCTCCACGTCATACATCACGGCGAGATCGAGATGCCGGTCCCGGACCCAGTTCAGCCACTCGCTGCCGCTGCCCACCATGCTCTCGACGATACTGAGCGAGATCGACGGCAAGTCGCGCTCCACGGTCCTGAGCAGGGGGACGGTCAGGATCATGCTGGCGGAGGAAGTCAGCGCCACGGAAACCGGCTCGCGGACGCCTTTGGCATCCTGGCGGATGCGGGCCGTCGCCTGCTCCGCGGCCTCGAGGATCTGGCGGCCGTCGCCGAGAAGCTGCCGGCCGCTGTCGGTCAGCAGCAGCCCGCGCGCGGTGCGGCGAAACAGCGGGACGCCGAGCTCGCGCTCGAGATTGTGGATCTGGCGGCTCAGGGCCGGCTGCGCCACATGCAGCAGGCGCGCGGCCGAGCTGAAGCTGCCGACCTCGGCGATGGTCACGAAGTATCGCAGGGCGCGAAATTCCATGACCAAACCCTAGCCATGCCGATGTGATATGGGAAGGCCTTCTAAATGATATTGGACCACCCCCGGACCCCTCTCTAGCGTGACCCGCATCGGTTATCGTGGGCGGCGATACGACATCAAGAGCCGCTAAAGCAGAGCTCAAGAAGATCTAAAGCCAATATTGCTTTAGCGGCGAAGGCGGAGGCGCTAGAGAGCCCTTCGCCGGTCGAGAAAGCCGGCCCCCGCCAATCCATTGCCTATCCCGGTACTCGGTCCCTTCACGAGCTCGATCGGGAGCAGGCGGTTCTCGGATCGAAGGCACATGAGCATGGGCAACATCGCCGGCCGCACCGCATCGGGCACGCCTCTCCCGCCGCCGAACCTCGGACAAGATGCCATCGCCGAGGCGACCGGTTCAAACCGCAGCATCGAGATCGTCTGGCGCGACGGCCATCGCAGCCGCTATCCGGCCTTCTGGCTGCGCGACAACTGCCGGTGCCATCTCTGCGGCGACCCGGCGATCGGCAAGCGGCGCCTCCGGATCGGCGGCCTGCCGCCCGATCTCGCCCCCGCCAAGGTGACGCTGTCGCCGGACGGAGGCCTGACGATCGAATGGGCGCCGGACGGTCATGTCAGCCGCTACGAGGCGGGCTGGCTGCGCGAGCACAGCCTGTCCGTGGCGGACCGGCTCTCCCGGTGGCATCGCGCCCTGCTCTGGGACGGCAGCATCGCGCAAAGGCTTCCGGACGCGGATGCCGCCCAGGTCGCCGCCGACCCGCAGGCGCGGCTCGACCTCTACCGGAAGGTCCGGGATTACGGCATCGCCCTGGTGCGCAACCTGACGCCCGAGCTGGGCGCGCTCGAGAAATTCGCCGCCCTGTTCGGCCCGCTCGTCGAGACGAATTTCGGCCGGGTGTTCGAGATCCTGTGGACGTCGGAGCAGAAGAGCATCGCCAACTCGACCGAGCCTCTGATGCCCCATACGGACGAGCCCTACCGCTACAGCCCACCCGGCATCATCCTGTTCCACTGCATGGATGCCAGCGCCGATGGCGGCGGGGTCTCGATCTTCGTCGACGGCTTCGGCGTCGCCGAGGCGCTCCGGCAGGCCGAGCCGAAGATGTTCGAGCTGCTGAGCCGCGTCAGGGTCCCCTACCGGCGCCATTATGCGGGCGAGGTCGACGTCCAGACCGCCGCCCCCCTGATCTCGGTCGATCCCGACGGAAACATCGAGGGCGTGCGGTTCAACGATCGCGTCATGGCCCCGCTCGATCTGGACGCCGGCGAGATCGAGGCGTTCTATACGGCATTCCGGCTGCTGTCCGAGCTCTACTACGACGAACGGCGCTGGTGCCTCGTGCCCTTGCGACCCGGCGAGCTGATGATCTTCGACAATCACCGGGTGCTGCATGGCCGGACGGCCTTCAGCGCGGACATCCGCCGGCGGCATCTGCGCCAATGCCATGTGGACCGCACCGAGTTTCACAGCCGGTTGCGCATCCTCGCCCGCAAGCTCGGCAGCGACGAGGCGGAGCTGCGCCTCGCCGCCGGCAGCCACGCCTGACCGCAACCATCGCCCCGGCCCGCCAAGGCCGGCGCCTGGCATCACAACCTCAATGACGGAAGACCAAGGGAGAGAAAGCGTGAAAGACGAGAATCGCGGGCGGCAATTCATCGGTGGCCAGGGCCTGACGCGCCGCCAGCTCATGGCGGAGGCGGCTCGGCTGGGCGTGGCGCTCCCCTTTGCCGTCTCCGTGCTCGCGGCGACCGGCACGGCGCGCGCCGCCGACCCGACCCCCGGGGGACAGCTGCGCATCGGCTTCAAGACCGGAACCGCCAACGACACGGCCGACCCGGCGAAATCCTATCACGCGGGCGACCATGCCCGGATGCGCCAGCTCTACAACACGCTCACCGGCACCGGCCCCGATCTGGTGCCGCGGCCGGAGCTGGCCGAGCGCTGGGAGGCGGACGAGAGCGGGCAGAGATGGAAGTTCTTCCTGCGCAAGGATGTGCAGTTCCACGATGGCCGGCCGCTGCGCGCGGCCGATGCAGTCTACAGCCTGCGCCGGCTGCTCGATCCGGCCGTGGCGTCGCCCTATCGCTCGCTCGTGGCCCCCGTGGTCGACGCCGATGCGATCAGCGCCGACGGCGATTCCACGGTGCTGATCAACCTGAAAGCGCCCTATGCCGACCTGCCCTCGCTGCTGGCCAATTACAATGTCGGCATCGTGCCCGAGAATTTCACGGCCTTCGATCACGCCGTCGGCACCGGTCCCTTCAAGCTGAAGGAATTCAAGCCCGGCATCTCCACGACCCTGGTCCGGAACGAGAACTACTGGAAGAAGGGACTCCCCTATCTGGACGGGCTCGAGCTGCGCGTGGTGGCGGACCCGGTGGCCCGCGTGAACGGGTTGCTTTCCGGCGAGCTCGACATGGTCGAAGCGCTGGATGCGAAGTCCGTGGATCTGGTGAACAACTCGCCGAACGCGGCCGCCTTCCGCAGCCCCTCCGGCTATCACGTGCCCATCGTCATGGAGATCGACCAGCCGCCCTTCGACAAGCCCGAGGTGCGGGCCGCCCTCAAGCTGCTCATCGATCGGGAGCGCGTGCTGAAGCTGGTCTATAACGGCCTGGGGCAGGTCGGCAACGATCAGCCCATCGCGCCGGTCTACCCCTTTTATTGCAGCGATCTGCCGCAGCGCCAGCGCGACGTGGCCAAGGCCAAGGAGCTGCTCGCCAAGGCGGGGGCCTCGGACCTCAGCGTCGAGCTGCATTGCTCCGACGCGGTTCCGGGCGGGGTGGCGCTGGCCACGCTCTACAGCCAGATGGCGGCCGAGGGTGGCGTCACGGTGAAGGTCATCCGCGATCCGAGCGACGGCTACTGGAAGAGCATCTGGCTGAAGGTGCCGTTCTCGGTTTCCGGATGGAACATGCGCGCGACGGCCGACATCATGCTGAGCCTTGTCTATGAATCCGGCGCGACCTGGAACGAGACCCACTGGAAGAATCCGGAGTTCGACAAGCTGCTGGCCGACGGCCGGCAGACCCTCGATGCAGCGAAGCGCAAGGACATCTACTGCCAGGCGCAGCGCATGATCTCGGATGACGGCGGCGTCATCGTTCCGGTCTTCATCGACCTGCTGGACGGCGTCTCGAAGAAGATCCAGGGTCTTGTGCCCTATCCCACCGGCGCCATGGGCGAATGGCATTGGGAGGAGGTCTGGCTGCAAAGCTGATGTGGTCGCTGCTGGTCCGCCGCACCCTCCAGGGGGTTCTCACGCTGCTCGTGGTCTCGGTCCTCGTTTTCGTGGGGACCGAGATCCTGCCGGGCGACGTGGCGGATGCCGTGCTCGGCCAGAGCGCCACGCCCGAGACGGTCGCGGCGCTGCGGCAGGCGATGGCGCTGGATCAACCGGCCGTTCTGCGATACCTCACCTGGCTCTCCGGCTTCGCGAGCGGCGATCTGGGCACCTCGCTCGCGACCGGGCGCGCGGTGTCGGAGCTGATGGGCGAGCGGTTGGGCAACACCCTGCTGCTCGCCCTGGCGACGGCGGCGGTCGCGGTTCCGCTGGCGCTCCTGATCGGGATCTTCTCCGCGATCTATCCCCGCAGCCTCGGCCTCAAATCCGTCATGGTCGCCGCCTTGTGCACGGCCTCGGCGCCGGAATTCTTCGTGGCCGCCGTCCTGGTCGCCGTCTTCGCGGTCAGCCTGCGCTGGCTCCCCGGGATCGCCTATCTGAGCGACGGGCAGTCATGGCTCGCGACCCTGCGCACGCTGGCGCTGCCGGTCATGACCCTCACCGCGGGCATCCTCGCTCATATGGCGCGCATGACCCGCATGGCGCTGCTGAACGTGCTGGAAGCGCCCTATATCGAGACCGCGACCCTGAAGGGCGTCAGCCGGCCCGCGATCGTGCTGCACCATGCGCTGCCCAACGTCGTGGCGCCCGTCGCCAATGCGGTGGCGATCAACCTCGCCTATCTGATCGGCGGGGTCGTGATCGTCGAGACGATGTTCAGCTATCCGGGCCTCGCCAAGCTCATGGTCGATGCCGTCACCACGCGCGACATCCCGATCGTGCAGGCCTGCGCCATGGTGTTCTGCAGCGCCTATGTGATCCTCAATCTGGCCGCGGACATCGTCTCGATCCTCGCCAACCCGCGCTTGCGGCAGCCCCGGTAGGAACGGAAGCAGGCAGCGATGGCAACCGAGAATCTTCTCGCCGGCAGCTCGCGGATGATCCGCCGCCGGACGGACATGGCGAGCCTGGCCGGGCTGGCCATCGTCGGCGCCTGGATCCTGGTGGCGCTCTTGGCGCCCCTGCTGGCGCCTCACGGCCAGGCCGACCTCGTGGGCGATTCCGCCTTCGGGCCGATGAGCGCCGACACACTGCTCGGCACCGATTCGCTGGGCCGGGACGTGTTCTCCAGGCTGCTCTACGGCGCCCGGCTGACGCTGGGGCTGGCCGCCGTCACGACCTTCTTCGCCTTCGTCGGCGGCGTCCTGCTGGGCGGCATCGCGGGCCTGTTTCGCGGGCTACTCGACACCCTCCTCAGCCGTGCCGTCGATGCGCTTCTGGCCTTTCCGGCCGTGATGCTGGCGCTGATCGTGATCACCGGGCTCGGCACCTCGCTGCCCGTGCTGGTGGGAACGGTCGCCCTGATCGAGGGCACCCGCGTCTTCCGCCTGTCGCGGGCGCTCACCATGGAGATCTCGGTGACCGAGTTCGTCGAAGCGGCCCGGCTGCAAGGCGAAGGCACCCTCTGGATCGTCTGGAAGGAGATCCTGCCGAACATCCTCCAGCCGCTGGTGGCCGATCTCGGCCTTCGCTTCACCTATTCGATCCTCTTCATCAGCGCGCTCAGCTTCCTGGGCCTCGGGGTCCAGCCGCCCCAGGCGGATTGGGGAGGCATGGTGCGCGAGAACATGTCGGGGCTTCTGGCCGGCTCCCTGGCGCCGATGGCCCCGGCCGCCGCCATCGCCTCGATCACGATCGGCGTGACGCTCACGCTGGATTCCCTCGTTCGCAAGCGCGATCTGGGGCCGGCCTAGCGAGCGGACCGCCCTTTTTCTCGACACAGGAAGCGACCCGGAGAAAGACAATGGCCTCCTCGACCCTCCAGACAACGGCCGCCAAGCAGCCCGAGCATATCGACGTCTCTCCCCTCACCCTCCATATCGGCGCGGAGATCGGCGGCGTCGATCTCAAGAAGCCGCTGCCGCCCGAGCAGCTCAGGGAGGTGCGCGAAGCCTTCCTCAAATGGAAGGTCGTCTTCTTCCGCGGGCAGCATCTCGACCATGCGCAGCATGTCGCCATGGCGCGGCAGTTCGGCGAGCCGACCATCGGCCACACCGTCTTCGGCCATGTCGATTCCTATCCCGAGGTCTATTCGGTCGCGAAGATCCGGGCCGCGAACCGCGAGGACGAGACCGCGCTCCTGACGCCCTGGTACGGCTGGCACACCGACATCACGGCGGCGGTGAACCCGCCCTGCGCCTCGATCCTGCGCGGCGTGACGATTCCGCCCTATGGCGGCGACACCTACTGGACCAGCCTCGCCGCCGCCTATGCCGGCCTGTCCCAGCCGATGCGCGCCTTCGTCGACGGGCTGCGCGGCCTCCACAAGTTCATACCGCGCGACGACGGGGGCTCGATGGAATATAACGACCTCATCAAGCGCCGGGCGCTCGAAAGCGAGCATCCGCTCGTGACCGTCCATGCGGAAACGGGGGAGCGCGTCCTCTATGTCAGCCCCTATTTCCTGACCTCGATCGTCGGGATGACGCCCCGCGAGAGCCAGAAGATCCTGGAGATCCTCTGGGAGCACATCACCCGTCCGGAATACACGGTGCGCTTCAAGTGGCGCGAAGGCGACATCGCCTTCTGGGACAATCGCGCGACCGCGCATCTGGCGCCCAGGGACATCTACGATTCCGATTTCGACCGGCAGCTCTACCGGGTCACCCTGGTCGGGCAACCGCTGGTCGGGGTCGATGGGACGCCGTCACGATCCCTCAGAGGCCAGCCGATCCTCTCGGCCGCCCAGGAACTGCGCAGCCAGGCGGCCGGATAGTTCGGCCCTGTCATTCTGCGGCATGGCTGGGATGCTGGCCGCGGCTGCGACAGCCCGTCGCGCTGGAACTGGCGCTCCAGCAACCCGTTCTTAGAAAGGTGACGCCTGTGCTTTCAGGGATCTTTCACGGGTCCCTGCGACGATCGCATCGGATCGCCGATCATCCCGCCGGGCGACGCCATCAGGCCCCGCCCTCGCGACAAGAGAGGGGCTTTTCAAGGTATGAAGCCCATGCGCATCGCCGCGATCAACCAGCAGCCCGCCGAACTCCACATCGTCTATGAGCCGCGGCCCGACGGCCCGATCATCGGCTTCTTCAAGGAGACGCCGATCGCCGCGGCGGTGCTCGATTATTTCGGCCGCCGTTTCACCTATGACGGCGTCGCGCCGCACCGGCGCGACGGCAGCTACGACGTGAAGGCGCTGCGGCCGGGCGAATGGATCGTGGAGCCCGGCCTCGTCTATCGGCTCGATGCGGGCCGGCCCGCCCGGGCGGCCTAGGCCAAGCCGGAGACGGACATGCTGGACATCGCCGCCATCAAGTCGCGGTTCGCGACGATCAAGCATGACCATATCGACTTCCACGTCATCGTCGATCCCACCGTCGACGGGCCGGTCATCGGCTTCTATGGCGAGCAGCCGATCGCGGCGGCGATCCTCGACCATGCCGGCCGCCGGCTCGTCTTCCACGGCATCGCGCCGCTGCGGCGCGACGGCGGCTATGACGTGACGTTGCTGCGCGCCGGCGAGTTCGTCATCGAGCCGGGATTCGTCTATCGCCTCGAGACGGCGCCGGCCGCAAGGGCCGCCTGACGGACAGCGCCCCGCATCCTTTCCTGCGTAAGGGTCATATATCTCTTCCTCTCCCCCACAAACGTGGGGGAGAGGGTAGGGTGAGGGGGCGGCCGAAGAACCGAACGAGTTTTTCAACATCTCGCCCGGCATCGAAGCCCCTTCACCCTACCCTCTCCCCCCGGCTTCGCGGGTGGAGAGGAAGGAATAACGTCACGGCACCGCGTGGAACCGGTACGGCTCCGCCATCAGCCCGTCGACCGCGGCCGCGGCCTTCTTGGTGCGCTCGGTCCAGCCGCCATCGATGATCGTGTAGGCGAGCCCGCGCCGGTCGAGCGCGTCGGTGAAATGCGCCAGCGTCATCTGCCGTGATTGCCCGGCATAGCGCAGCGGGTCGGGCGTGAAGGGCACGTCGTCGGCCATGAGCAGGCGCAGGTCGTAAGGGCGCCGGGCGATCTCGGCCTCGACCGCGGGCGGCACCTTCCCCAGCGCCACCTCGCTCCAGACCGCCGTGCAGACATGGTCGGTGTCAAGCACCAGGAGCCGGTTGGCCTGGCGGGCGAGCGCGTCCTCGGACGCCGCGTGGCCTTTGGCGATGATCTCGATGTCGGCGAGGTCCGGATATTTCGAGGGGTCCGTGGCCTCGAGATAGGAGCGGGCGAATTCCGGCACGTGGACGGTGCGGAACACGGCCGCCAGGCGCCGCGCGAAGGTGGTCTTGCCGCAGCTCTCGGGCCCGACGATCGCGACCCGTTTGAGGAAGGAGGGCCGCGCCTCGGGCAGAAGCAGCCCCCAATGCTCGCCGATCCCCGCCGTCACGCGGCTGGCCGAGATGGGGATGGCGTCGCGCGGCGCATCGACCGGGATGAAGCGCGCGCCCAGATCGGCCGCGAGCCGCTTTCCATAGCTCTCCGAGGCGAAGAGCAGCTCGGGTGCCCGGCCTTCGAGCAGCTTCAGGATGGCCCGGTTCCATAGCTGCCAGAAATCCGGAGCGGCGGAGTCCTCGGGCAGCGCGTTGTGGAAGCGGTGGATGCGGGCCAGGCCGCGGAACTGGTCGGCGAGCCAGCGATGGCGCACCGCGCCGGGGATGGCGTCCTCGTCGCGCGTGTTGAGCATCACGTCGAGATCGCCCTGGCACCAATGCGAGGCGAACTCGATCAGGAATTTATGGCCGACGGTCGGCAGGCGGAAACCGCCGATGATGAAGCCGCGGGGCATGGGATGAGGTCAAGCTCCTGGTCGATCCGTCCCATCCTAACGCCATCGACCGCGGGCGCGCCAACAAGGGAGCGGCGCGGCCCTGGAACGAAACCCGGGCGTTCCGCGGAGACTGCGATAATATGGGCGCGCCTTGCCCAGGGGGAACGGGCATGGGTGGGGCGGCATGCGGGATGTCATGAAGCGGCGGGACGGTCGGGGGCGCCCATGAAACCGGTCGATGGCGAGGCGAAGGGCTACGGCGCCCTCCTGCGCCGGCGCGGTTTCCTCGCGCTGATGACGGCCCAGTTCCTGGGCTCCCTCAACGACAATATCCTGAAGATGACGGTCGTGCTGGTCGCGACCGGCACCAGCGAGGCGACAAACGCCGAGGCCGCCTCCTTCATCGCAGCCGTGGGCGGCGCCTTCATCCTGCCCTTCCTGCTCTTCTCCGGCTGGGCCGGCCAGCTCGCCGACCGGCGGCGCAAGGACCGCGTCGTCGCCCGGGTGAAGCTGTTCGAGATTCCGGCCATGCTGATCGCGATCCCGGCGCTCATGAGCGGCCAGGAATGGGCGATGCTGGGCGCCCTCTTCCTGGTCTCGACCCAGGCCGCCTTCTTCAGCCCCGCCAAATACGGCATCCTCCCCGAGATCCTGGATTCGACCGCGCTCTCGCGCGGCAATGCGCTGCTCGAATCCTCGACCTTCCTCGCCATCATCCTCGGCGCCGTCATCGGCGGCCTGCTGTTCGACCTGATGAGCCCGGCCGCAATCGGCGCGATCATGGTTGCGATCGCGGCGCTCGGCGCCTTCGCCGCCTTCCATACCGAGCGCGCGCCCGAGCCGCGCGAGACGCGGCCCTTCTCGCTCCGGCCCTCGGCCGATCTCCTGCCCGGCTTCAAGGCGATCCTCGCTAACCGCGACATGGCCATGACGGCCGCCGGCATCGCCTGGTTCTGGCTCCTCGGCGCCTTCCTCCAGATGATGGCGATCCGCCTCGGCCGCGAGGATCTGGATCTCGGCGGCTCGGGCACCGGCCTGCTGCAGGCGGCGGTCGCGATCGGCATCGGCGTGGGCTCGCTTGCCGCCGGGCGGCTCTCCGGGCCCAAGGTCGAGCCCGGGCTGGTGCCGCTGGGCTCGATCGGCATGGGCATCGGTGCGCTCTGGCTTTCGGGCGTCACCGGCTCGGTCGAGGCGGCCCTGCCGGCGCTCGCTTTCCTGGGCGTTGCCGGCGGCCTCTTCATCGTGCCCTTGAACGCGGCGATCCAGCTCAAGGCGCCGCTCGACGAGCGCGGGCGCGTGGTGGCCGTCACCAACATGGTCGGCACCGCCGGCATCCTGCTCGCCTCCGGCCTCGCCTGGTTCTTCGGCAGCGTGCTCGAATGGAGCACCGCCGCCGGAATCCTGGCGGCCGGCATCGGCACCCTGATCGCGACCGCCGTCGCGATCTGGACCGTGCCGGAGTTCCTCGCCCGCTTCCTGCTCTGGCTCGCCACCCACACGCTCTACCGGATCCGCATCGAGGGACCGGAGAATGTGCCGCAGCGGGGGCCGGCGCTTCTCGTCTGCAACCATATGTCCTTCGTCGACGGGCTCCTGGTCGGGGCCTGCGTCCAGCGCTTCGTGCGCTTCCTGGCCTGGTCCGGATTCTTCAAGGGCGCCTTCGGCTGGTTCCTCCGCCGCATGAAGGTGATTCCGGTCAGCGGCGGGCGCGACGCGGTCGCCGCCATCAAGCGCGCGCGGGCCGAGCTCGAGGAAGGCCATGTGGTCTGCATCTTCGCCGAGGGCGCCATCAGCCGCACCGGCTCGACGCTGCCCTTCAAGCGCGGGCTGGAGCTGATCGCGAACGGGCTCGATGTGCCGGTGATCCCGGTCCATCTCGACCAGGTCTGGGGCTCGATCTTCAGCTACAAGGGCGGCCGCTTCTTCTGGAAATGGCCCGAGCGGCTGATCCGGCCGGTGACGGTGAGCTTCGGCAAGCCGCTCGCCAGGCCCAGCGCCTGGGCCGCGCGCCGCGCCGTGCTGGCGCTGGGCAGCGAGGCCTGGGCACGGCGCGCCGCCGCCAACGACCGGCTGCAGGTCCGCATCCTCGAGACCGCGAAGCGGCGCTGGCGCACGCAGGCCCTCATGGACACCACCGGCCGCAAGCTCCGCTTCGGCGAAGTGGCGATCGCGTCGATCCTCCTGGCGAAACGGTTCCGGTCGCAGAAGCCCATGGTCGGGATCGTGATGCCGGCCTCGGTCGCGGCGGCGCTGGTCAATGCTGGGCTGATGCTGGCCGGCAAGACGCCGGTCAACCTCAACTTCACCGCCGGCCCCGAAGCCATGGCCTCGATGATCCGGCGCTGCGGGATCGAGACCGTGATCACCGCGAGGGCGTTCCTCGAGAAGGCGAAGCTGGCACCGCCGCCGGGGGCGCTCTATGTCGAGGATCTGCTGACGGGCATCTCGAAGCCCGAGAAGCTCAAGGCGGCGGCGATGGCGCTGCTTCTGCCCGCGCGCCTGATCGCGCGGCTGATGGGCGGACCGCTCGAAGGATCGCCGCCGCCCGCCACCGTCATGTTCTCGAGCGGCAGCACCGGCGAGCCCAAGGGCGCCATCCTGAGCCACCGGGCGATCATCGCCAATCTCGAGGCGGTGGCGCAGGTGCTGTGGATCGACCGCGACGATGTCATCGCGGGCGTGCTGCCCTTCTTCCATTCCTTCGGCTTCACGGGAACGCTCTGCCTGCCGCTGGTGGCCGGCATCGGCGCCGCCTATCACGCCAATCCGCTCGATGCCAAGGCGATCGGGCCGCTGGTGAAGAAATCGGGGGCGACGGCCTTGATCGGCACGCCCACCTTCCTCCAGGCCTGGACGCGCGCGGCCGAGCCCGACGAGATGAAGACGCTGCGCCATGTCGTGACCGGTGCCGAGCGGTTGCGGCCCGAGATCGCCGACGCCTTCGCCGCCAAGTTCGGGCTGCGCCCGCTCGAGGGGTTCGGCATGACGGAGATGGGACCGGTCGTCGCGGTCAACAGCACGGATGTCGAGGACGGTACCGAGGCCCAGGCCGGCCAGAAGGAAGGCACGGTCGGCCGCCCCATTCCCGGGGTCGCGGTGCGGACCGTCGATCCTGAAACCGGTGCCGAGGTGCCCGACGGCGCCGAGGGCATGCTGCTGGTGAAGGGGCCCGGCATGATGGATGGCTATATCGGCGATCCGGCGCGCACGGCCGAAGCGATGGTCGACGGCTGGTACAGGAGCGGCGACATCGCGCTCATCGATGAAGACGGCTTCATCAAGATCACCGGCCGGCTCTCGCGCTTCTCCAAGATCGCCGGCGAGATGGTGCCGCATGGACGCATCGAGGACGCGGCGCTGGCGATCCCCGGCCTGCGCGCCGCGATCGTCGTGGGCGTCCCCGACCCTGCCAAGGGCGAAAAGATCGTCCTGCTCTATGAGGGCGACGCGACGCCCGAGGCGGTGCTCGAAGGGCTCGGCGCCACCGGCCTGCCCAAGCTCTGGCTACCCAAGCGCGACGGCATCCGCAAGCTCGACGCGCTGCCGGTGCTGGGCTCGGGCAAGGCCGACCTCAAGAAGGCGAAGGAGATCGCGGCAGCGGTGGCGTGAGGAAGGGAGCCGATAGCTCCTGCGATCCCAGGGAATCGAACGCGTTCCGCTCAATCGTCATCCCGGCCTTGGGCCGGGATCCATGAACACCCGTTGCACGGAATAGAGCACGGTCGGTGTTCATGGATGCCGGCCTTCGCCGGCATGACGAAAGGGTTGAACCGGCCTTGGTCTGTCTGGGCACGGGGGGTGACGCGAGCGGCGCCAAACACGCTTCATCCGCCTTGGCGGGGGTGACAGGGCTGCAGCGGATGCTAGGATCGCGGTCATAAAGCCCCGGGGGAGGCCTTATGGCGGAGCAGATTCAGCGCAAGCTGGCGGCGATCCTCGCGGCGGATATCGCGGGCTATTCGCGCCTGGCGGGTGCCGACGAGGAGCGCACCCTCGCCCGCTTGCGTGCCCTGCGCAGCGACCTGATCGATCCCTTGATCCAGGTGCATCACGGCCGCGTCGTGAAACGCACCGGCGACGGCAGCCTGGTCGAGTTCCGCAGCGCCGTCGACGCCGTGCGCTGCGCCATCGAGGTGCAGGCCGGCATGGCCGAGCGCAATGCCGGGCTTCCGCCCGAACAACGCATCGATTTCCGCATCGGCATCCATGTCGGCGACGTGGTCGAGGAGAACGACGGCGACCTGATGGGGGACGCCGTCAACATTGCCGCCCGGCTCGAGGGCGAGGCCGCGCCCGGCGGCATCAGCCTTTCGGAGGATGCCTGGCGCCAGGTGCGCGACCGGGTGAAGGAACACTTCATCGATCGCGGCGAGAAGGCGCTGAAACATATCGCCCGCAAGGTGCGCGTCTTCAGCGTCGAGCTCGAGGGTCCGGCCGCGACCCGCCGGCAGGACGGCGCGGCGACGGCAGCCGGCGCCGCAGCCCCGCCGCCGCATCTCTCCATCGTCGTGCTCCCCTTCGCCAATTTCGGCGGCGACCCGGAGCAGGAATATTTCGTCGACGGCATCACCGAGAGCCTGACGACCGACCTCTCCCGCATCGCCGGCTCCTTCGTCATCGCACGGAACACCGCCTTCACCTACAAGGGCAAGCCGATCGACGTGAAGGCGATCGGCCGCGACCTCAATGTCCGCTACGTGCTCGAAGGCAGCGTGCAGCGCGGCGGCAGCCGCATGCGCGTCAATGTCCAGCTGGTCGATGCCGAGACCGGCAACCATCTCTGGGCCGAGCGGTTCGACAAGCCGCTGACCGACCTCTTCGACATGCAGGACGAGATCGTGGGCCGGCTCGCCGGCACGCTCAACAGCGAGCTCATTGCGGCCGAGGCGCGCCGCGCGGAGCGCTCGCCGCGACCGGACTCGATGGATCTGCATTTCCAGGGCCTCGCGGCAGCAGCGAAAGGCTGGGCGCCCGAATACGCCGCCCAGGCGCGGGGTTTCTTCGAGCGGGCGCTGGCGCTCGATCCCGGCAATATCGAGGCCCTCGTCGGGACCGCGACGGTCGACATGATGGGCGGCTTCATCTTCACGGCCGACGATCGCACCTCGCGCTTTTCCGCAGCGGAATCGACCTTGACCCGCGTGCTCAAGGTCGCGCCCAACCATGCCTGGGCGCATTACCTCCTGGGGTTCGTGCTGATCCATACCGCCCGCATCGCGCAGGGCATCGCCGAATGCGAGCGGGCGCTGGCGCTCGATCCGAATCTGGCGATGGCGCAATGGGCGATCGGCCAGGCGAAATATTTCGCCGGCCGCGGCGAAGAGACCGAGGCGCATCTGAACGAGGCGCTCCGCCTCAGCCCGCGCGATACCAACGCCCATATCTGGCTGATGGGTGCGGGCTTCGCCAAGCTGCAGCTCCGCGCGGACGAGGATGCGGCGGCCCGCTTCCGCGGATCGATCGAACGCAACCGCAACCTGCCGATCGCGCATTTCGGCCTCGCGGCGGCGCTCAGCCATCTCGGCCGCACCGAGGAGGCGAAGGCCGCGGCTGCCTCCGGGCTGGCCCTCGACCCGACCTTCACCATCGCCCGCATGCGGGCCGGCGCCGTGACCGACAATCCGGCCTATCTCGCCGGCCGCGAGCATATCTATGACGGCATGCGCAAGGCGGGCGTGCCTGAAGGGTGAACGGCTTTTTCCTTTTCGGATCAGAGGTCTGCGACGGGTTTGCGTCGCCCGCATGGGTCGGAGGACGTCTTTGCGGCTGACAGCGACGGGCGCCATCGCCATTATATGAAGCGAAGTCTCGCCGCATCCTCTCCGGGGATGACGGCTGCCTTCGCCAGATCCGTCCCCTCGGGGATGAGAAAAGGAGTCCTTCCATGACCGCCGCCAAAGGCGTTCTTCGCCTCGCCCTCATCCAGGCCAATCCCACCGTCGGCGCCATCGAGGCGAACCTGGCGCTTGCGCTCAAGCATTGCGAGAGCAACAGGGATGCCGACCTCGTCGTCTTTCCGGAATGTTTCGCCTCGGGCTATCCGCTCGAGGATCTGGTGCTCCGGCCCGGATTCCTGTCGCGCCTGACCCGCGCCATCGACGGTTTCGCCGACGCCGTGCGCAAGCTGGGCGGGCCCGCCGTCCTGATCGGAGCGCCGGTCGCCGGCACCGAGCTTCCCTACAACGCCGCCTACTTCATCACGCCCGACGGCACGGTCCGCGCCGTGCTCAAGACCGAGCTGCCGAACGTCGACGTGTTCGACGAGCGCCGCGTCTTCGCGCAGGGGCAGGATCCCAAGCCGCTCGACCTCAAAGGCTGGCGGTTGGGCGCCATGATCTGCGAGGACATGTGGCATGGCCGCGTGACGCGTGCGCTTGCCGACGAGCTCGTCGACATCCTCATCGTCATCAACGGCTCCCCCTTCGAGGTCGACAAGATGCCGGTCCGGCTCGCCCATGCGCGCGAGCGGGTGCGAGCCTCGGGCAAGCCCCTCGTCTATCTCAACATGGTGGGCGGCCAGGACGAGCTGGTGCTGGATGGCGGCTCCTTCGTCCTCGACGCGGAGGGCGAGATCGTCGCGCAGATGCCGGCCTTCGCCGAGGCGACGCTGCGCCTCGAGCTGACGCGGATCAGAAGCTGGGCGGAGAACGGCTCCATCGAGATCGACAATATCGAGCAGGCCCAGGGCGAGATCGTTCCCTACCCGGACAGCCTCGAATCGATCTATGCCGCCTGCACCCTGGGCTTGCGCGACTATATCGAGAAGAACGGGTTTCCGCAGGCGATGCTGGGCGTCTCGGGCGGCCTCGACAGCGCGCTGGTGGCGGCGCTGGCGGTCGACGCGATCGGCCCGGACCGGGTCGTGGGCGTGATGATGCCGACCCGCTTCACCGGCCATGAGAGCCTCGAGCTCGCGGAGGATCTCTTCCGGCGGCTCGGCTGCCGCCACGGCGTGGCGCCGATCGGCGCCATGTTCGACGCCTACGAGAAGACGCTCGACGAGATCGGGCCCGGCCTCATGGGCACCCGGCCCTCCAACGCGGCCCGCTCCATGGCCTCGGAGAATTTTCAGCCGCGCACCCGGGGCGCGCTGCTGATGGCGCTCTCCAACGCCTATGGCGGGCTGGTGCTCTCGACCGGCAACAAATCCGAGATGTCGGTCGGCTATGCCACGCTCTATGGCGACATGTGCGGCGGCTTCAACCCGATCAAGGATCTCTACAAGACCACGGCCTTCGAGCTCTGCCGCTGGCGCAACCAGAACCATCGCGACTGGATGCGGGGCGGCCGGGATCCGATCCCGCAGGGCATCATCGACCGGCCGCCCACGGCCGAGCTCAAGCCCGACCAGACCGACGAGGCGGCGCTCGGCTCCTACGAGGTGCTGGACACGATCCTGCGGCTCCTGATCGAGCATCTGCTGGAGCCGGCGGAGGCGCTGCGCCAGGCCGAGCGCCAGCTCGGCATCACGCTCGATCCCGCCTATGTGAAGCGCATCGCAAGCCTGGTGAAGAGTGCCGAATACAAGCGCCGCCAGGCGCCGCCGGGGATCAAGCTCACGGGGCGGCCCTTCGGCAAGGGCTGGCGCTATCCGATGACGAACCGCGCGAGCCTCTGAGCGCCCGCGGGCCGGCCCCTTCCCGTCATGCCCTGAGGTTTCCCGCCCATGCCTCTCGTCGATCTCGCCAAGCGCGCCTGGGACCATAATTTCGAGCTCGACCCGGCGGTCCGCAGCCTGCTCGATACGGATTTCTACAAGCTGCTGATGCTGCTCCTGATCTGGCGCAAGCATCGCGACGTGCCAGTCACCTTCTCGCTCAAGAACCGCACCCGCCAGACACGGCTTGCCGATCAGGTGCCGGAATCGGCGCTCCGGGCCCAGCTCGACCATGTGAAGGGTCTGCGCTTCACCAAGTCCGAGCTGATCTGGATCGCCGGCAACACGTTCTATGGCCGCAAGGGCATCTTCCCCGGCGAGTTCATCGACTGGCTGGCGGGCCTGCGCCTGCCCGACTATCAGCTCGAGCGGCGGGACGGCCAGTACCGGCTGGATTTCTCCGGCGCCTGGGCCGAGGTCACGCTGTGGGAGATCTATGCGCTGGCCGTGATCGACGATCTGCGCAGCCGCGCGGCGCTGGCGCGGCTCGGCCGGCTCGAGATCGACATCCTCTATGCACGCGCCAAGGCCAAGGTCTGGGAGAAGGTCCTGAGGCTGCGCCGGCTCGAGAACCTCAACCTTTCGGACTTCGGCACGCGCCGGCGCCACAACTTCCTCTGGCAGGAATGGGTGATCCAGGCGATGGTCGAAGGGCTGGGGCCGAAATTCACCGGCACCTCCAACGCCTATCTCGCCATGAAGCACGATCTGGAAGCCAAGGGCACCAACGCCCATGAGCTGCCCATGGTCTATGCGGCGCTCGCGGGCGACGACGACGCGGCCCTGGCGCGCTCGCCCTATCAGGTGCTGGCCGACTGGCAGGAGCTCTATGACGGCGCGCTCCGCGTCATGCTGCCCGACACCTTCGGCACGACGGCCTTCCTCGCCCAGGCGCCGGACTGGGTGACGGGCTGGACCGGCGTGCGCGTCGACAGCAAGGACCCCTTCATCGGCGGCGAGGAGATGATCCAGTGGTGGCAGGCGCGCGGCGCCGATCCCGCGACCAAGCTCATTATCTTTTCCGATGGGCTCGAGCTCGACACGATCGAACGGCTCCATGCGCGCTTCAACGGCCGGGTGCAGCTCGGCTTCGGCTGGGGCACGAACCTCACCAACGATTTCCGCGGCTGCCCGCCCAATGGCGGGCATGCGTTCGATGCGATTTCGCTGGTCTGCAAGGTCTCGGCCGCCGCCGGCCGCGGCGCGGTCAAGCTCTCCGACAACCCGACGAAGGCGACCGGGACGCCCGAGGAGATCGCCCGCTATGCCCGCATCTTCGGCGAGCGGGGCCGCGAGGCCCATGCGGTCGCCGTCTGAGGCACGGAAGGAAGGAACCCATGTCCAAGCCGCGCGGTTTCGAAGCCCATCCCGATGCCCGAAGCGGCCGCGTCGGGCTCATCGTCGCCGATCTCCAGGTGGTGCATTGGGGCCATGTCCGGCTGCTGATGGAGATGGCCGGCAGTTGCGACACCGGCATCCTCGCCATCGGCTCGACCCAGCTCCACGGCGTCGAGGGCCATCCCTTCAGTTTCGACGAGCGCAAGGAGATGGTGCAGGCGATCTTCGGGCCGCAATTCAAGATCCTGCCGCTCCAGGACATCGACGCCAGCCTCGAGACCGGCGACTGGCTCAAATATGTGCTCTCGCGCATCGCATCGGCGAGCCTGCCGGCGCCCACCGACTATTTCACGGGCTCGCCCATCGATGCGCGCTTCTATACGGAGCATTTCGCCGGCCTCGACGATCCCTCGGTCTCGAACGGCCCGGTGCGGAGCTTCACCTCGGCCGCGACCGGCCGCCGTCTCCATATCGTCGACCGCGCCAGCGCGCCCAACCTCTCGGGCGGCGAGATCCGCCACCTGATCGAGGCGCGCGACCCCGAATGGCGGCACTACGTGCCGGCCCGGCTGTGGAACTATATCGAGCGCCACTACCCGCCTCATCTCCGGACCGCGATCAAGACCGCCGGCGAGCCGCCTGCCGACGTGCCGGTCGGCACGCGCTGGATCGCCGGCAGCGACCCCACTGTCATGGTGCTCCGCGACGACGGGAAATGGCGGCCGCTCCGGGAGAACGCGGGCGAGAAGGCGGCGCGCCGGATGGGGGTGTCATAGGCTTTGTTCTCTAAGAGGGGGCGCGTTCACTCTTTCGTCATCCCCGCGTTCGAGCGCGTGAAGAAATCGAGAGCACCACGCAAGGGCGTAGCAAACACTCAAGCCCCCTCCCCTTGCGGGAGGGGGTTGGGGGGAGGGGTGCCACGGACGCAGCTGGGGGCATCCCTGCGATCAATCACCGCTCTGGAGGCAGAAGGCCCAGACAGGGCGCCAAGCGAGCGAGCCCGAGCAGATCAGGCTCCGCTTATTTGCCAGGATCTCGCACGGCATCGCCCCTCCCCCAACCCCCTTGTATGAGCGAGATGTGAGAGCATGGAGCGTGGTCCGGGCCGGGGTGGCCACCCCGGCCCGGACTGTCGGTTGTCGGATCGACACCCTCGAAGTCTTCTGGACTGCGCGGGAGCGGGATCGCAGCCGACCCTTCATCGGACCCGGATGGTTGCAAGAACACCCTGGTTCGGATCAACGCAAGGTGGGGTCGACGAAGATGAGCAAGTCTATCACGGAAACGGCGGGTATCGACGTGTCGAAGCGCAAGCTCGATGTGGCGTTGGCCGCTGGGCCGGACCGGCTGCAGGCCAGCAACGATCCGGCGGGATACCAGCAGATCGAGAGCTGGCTGCGCGAGCATGGGGTCGAGCGGGTCGGGTTGGAGGCGAGCGGCCATTACGAGGCGGCGGTGGCGGCGCATCTTCGCCGGGTGGGGTTTTGCGTCGTGCTGCTCGATCCGGCTCAGGTGAAAGGCTTTCGGCGGTTCAAGAAGAAGCGAGCCAAGAACGACAAGATCGATGCTCGCCTGATCGCGGTGGCGACGGCGGACATGGAGCCCGACAGCATCCGCCCGGCGCCCGATGAACGTTTGGCGCCGTGGGCCGAGCATCTCACCCTGATCGAGCAGATCGGCGAGGATATCAGCCGGCTGAAGACCCGGCGCGATCGCTACAGCCTGCCGGCGCACAAACGCTATCTCGAGACTGAGATCACCCGCCTGTCCAGGCGCCGCGACAGGGAAATCGTCCGGCTGCTGGCCAAGCTCCGCCGTCACCCCGACCTGGCTCTCAAGCTGGATCTGCTGGAGAGCATCCCCGGCCTGGGCCCGCTCACCGCCCTCAGCTTCGTCCTGCGCATGCCCGAGCTCGGCCGCATGACCCGTGCCGAGGCCGCCGCCCTGGTTGGTGTCGCTCCCTTCGACGATGAAAGTGGCGAGCATACCGGTGAGCGCCATATCGCCGGCGGCAGAAAACGGCTCCGACGCAGCATCTACCAGGCCGCCTTCTCTGCCTCTCAGCGCTGGAACCCCATCCTCCTGGCCCTCTACAAGCGCCTTATCGCAAAGGGCAAGCACCACAAGGTCGCCACCGTCGCTTGCGCCAGGAAGCTAGTTGAGATCGCCAACGCTATCCTCGCCAGGGCTACTCCCTGGCAGGATAAAGCCGTCACTCCATGATCCCCGCACGATCATGGTTGCTCCCGCAAGGGGAGGGGGCGAGAGAGTTCTTTGGCATCGCCGATTCCTTCACACGCTCGAAGGCGGGGATCCATGAACACCCGTCACGCAAAATTGGGCTAGGCCTGTGTTCATGGATGCCGGCCTAAAGCCGGCATGACGAAGAGAATAGTCTCGTCGATTTTGCATATCCGCAACGGTCTCGGGATTTACTTGACCGCCCTCGCCGGATAGCTGATCGCCACGATCTCCACCGTTTCCTCGCCGTTGGGCGTGCGCACGACGGCCGTGTCGCCGACCGCCTTGCCGAGGAGCGCCTTGGCCATCGGCGAGATCCAGCTGATGCGCTGAGGCCCGAACTCGGTCTCGTCGATACCGACGATGGTGGCCTCGACCTCGCGATCGTCCTCGCGGACCCAGCGGACCGTGGCACCGAAATAGACCCGCTGGCGCGAGCCTGGCCGCGACGGATCGACGACCTCGGCCGCCTCCAGCCGCTTGTCGAGGAAGCGCAGGCGCTTGTCGATCTCGCGCAGGCGCCGCTTGCCATAGATATAGTCGCCGTTCTCCGAGCGGTCGCCGTTGCCGGCGGCCCACTCGACGACGCGCACCACTTCCGGGCGCTCCTCGTTCCAGAGCTTCCTGCGTTCGGCCACCAGGCGCGCATGACCTTCGGGCGTGATGTAGTTCTTCGGTGCAGTCACGGACGGCCTGTTCTCCTTCGACTCGGTTCCAGGCCCGGCGGCTTCGGACGACCGAGGCCGGACCGGCGATTCACAGTAAAGAATTCCTTGAAATCCGGTGCAACCCGCATCGCTCGCCGCGGTGCTGCGCCGGAACTATCGAAATATATCGCTCCACCGTCCGCCGATCGCACAACCGTTAACAGTTTTTTTCCCAAGAGCCGCAATCTTTGAACAAATTTTCTCATGCAATTTAGCCTGCGACGATCGGGCCTCATCCACGGCCCGTCGAGGCGAATACCGAAGGCCTGCTGCATTGAAGGCCAGTCGAAAGGCGATCAGAATGACACTCGGGCGGAAATCACCAAACAGCTCCCTCAACAAGAGGGTGATGCTCGTGCTGGGTGCCGTGCTCGCGATTCTGCTGGCGGCCAACGGCACGATCTTCGGCCTCGTCATCTGGCCGGCCTTCGTCGACGTCGAGCAGTCAGCGGCGCAGAAGAACGTCAATCGCGTGTCGGACGCGCTGGCCGGCGAGCAGGACAACCTGGCGCGGGTCGCGCACGACTGGAGCGCCTGGGACCCGACCTACGAATATGTCGTGCAGCCCAACGACGAGTACGACCGCCAGAGCTTCACCTTCGACGTGATGCGCGACCTCAACCTCAATCTCCTCGCCATCTACAACACCGACGGCAAGCGCATCCGCGCCGAGACCTACGATTTCGACAGCGGCAAGGAGCTCGAGGTCGGCACCTTCGCCGACTCCATCCCCGCGAGCGACCCGCTCCTGATGCACGAGATCGATCAGCAGGTCACGGGCATCCTCATGACCGAGCACGGCCCCATGCTGCTGGCGGGATTCCCGATCCTGCAGAGCACCCGGGAAGGCCCGGTGCGCGGCACGCTCTTCATGGGCCGCTTCATCAACAAGGCGATGATCGACGGGCTGGTCAACCAGACCCATGTGCAGTTCGACGTGTTCGGGACCGACCCGGCGGCCTTGCCGGCCGAGCTCGATCCCTTCGCCGCGCGCCTCCTCGCCGACAAGACCGACATCTTCAACATCGCCGACCGCGGCACGCTGGATGCGTTCCACCTGCTGACGACGATGCGCGACGCGCCGCCGCTGATGATCAAGGTCGAGACGCCGCGCGCCATCACCGGCATCGCCCGCACGACACTCACCATCGCCGGCATCTCGACCCTGGTGGCGGGCTTCCTGCTGATGGCGATGATGTGGATCCTGCTCACCCGTCATATCGTCGTGCCGCTGAAGAAGCTGACGGCCCATGTGCTGGAGGTCGGCCAGACCGGCGACCTCACGCGGCGCGTCACCCTCGACCGCGACGATGAGATCGGCGTGCTGGGGCGGGAATTCGACGCCGCCAACAACCAGCTCGACAATGCCCGCCGGCGCCTGCTCGAGCAGTCCTACCAGAGCGGCATGGCCGAGATCGCGGCCGGCGTGATGCATAATATCCGCAATGCGCTGAGCCCCGTGGCCGTCACCCTCTGGAAGCTGTCCGAGACCGCGGCCGTGCCGCCGCCGCCCCACCTCCAGACGGCCTTCACGGAGATCAAGTCGGGCCAGGCCGAGCCGGACCGCCAGCGCAAGCTGCTCGACTATGTGGAGGCCACGGTCGCGAAGGTGTTCTCCGAGCGCCAGCATCTGGCGACGGATCTCAAGACGATCGCGGACCAGAACCGCCATATCGAGCAGATCCTGCAGGACCATACGGCGCTCAGCATGGGCATCCGCCAGGTCGAGCCCGTGGCGCTCGCCAAGACGATCGAGGAATCGGTCCGCCTGCTGCCCGCCCGCGGCACCGCCAATATCGAGGTCGTGGTCAGCCCGGCCCTCGCCACGCTGCCGCCGGTTCAGGGCAATCCCATCGTGCTCACCCAGATCCTGGGCAACCTCTTCATCAATGCCTCCGAAGCCATCGGCGAGACCGGCCGCGGCTCCGGCCGCATCCAGATCGACGGGGCGCTCGATACCGACGAAGGCCGGCCGATGGTGCGGCTGACCGTCAGCGACGACGGCGCCGGCATCGACAAGGCGAATCTCGCCAACATGTTCGAACGCGGCTTCAGCACGAAGCGAAACAAGACGGGCGGCTTGGGCCTTCACTGGTCCGCCAACAGCGTCGCTTCGATGGCCGGCCGCATGTATGCGGAAAGCGACGGCCCCGGCAAGGGCGCACGAATCCACGTGCTGCTGCCGACGGCCGCAGAAGTCACGAGTGCTGCAGCATGATCATCCAGCCCCGCCCCATCTATCGCGTCCTGGTCGCCGACGACGAACGGTCGGTTCTCGACGCCTACCGTACCGTGTTCGGCGAGATCGACGCGCTCTCGAGCCGCGATGCCCTCTCCGATCTCGAGAACGAGCTCTTCAGCACCCAGGCCCCGACGACGGATCTGGCGCCGCATTTCGCCCCCGTGCTCTGCCGGCGGGGCGAAGAGGCGATCGACACCATCATGTCGGCGCGCCAGGACCGGATCGAGTTCCCGGTCGCGTTCCTCGATGTCCGGATGCCGCCCGGCATCGACGGGATCGAGACGGCCGCCCGCATCCGCAGGCTCGATCCCTCGATCAACATCGTCATGGTGACGGCCTACGCCGACACCCATCCGCGCAAGATCGCCGAGCGGGTTCAGCCGTTCGACAAGCTCTTCTACATCAACAAGCCGTTCCAGGCGACCGAGATCCAGCAGTTCGCGCTGGCGCTCACCGAGAAGTGGAAGGTCGAGCAGCAGCTGCGCAAGGTGAACCAGGATCTCGTCCTGCGCTGCCGCGAGCTCGAGGCGATGCATGCGAACCTGCAGGAGGCGCGCGAGCGCGCCGAGGCCGCGAGCCGCGCCAAGAGCATCTTCCTCGCCAACATGAGCCATGAGCTGCGCACGCCGCTCAACGCCGTGATCGGCTTCGCCGACGTGATGCGCAAGGAGACCTTCGGCCCGATCGGCAACGAGCGCTATCGCGAGTATCTCGACGACATCAGCCGCAGCAGCGAGCATCTGCTCGAGGTCATCAACGACCTGCTCGACTTCTCGAAGATCGAGGCCGGCAAGATGGAGGTCAAGATCGAGGACGTCAATCTGGCCGAGCTGCTGTTCAACGCCACCAGCATGATGCGTCCGCAGGCCGACAAGAAGGGCGTCACGCTCCAGTATGTGGCGCCCGCCGAGGCGATCACCGTGCGCGCCGATTCGCACCGGCTGCGGCAGGTCCTGCTCAACCTGCTCTCCAACGCCATCAAGTTCACGCCAGCGCCGGGCCGGGTGACGCTCTCCGCCAACGCCCTCGAATCCGGCGATCTCTCCATTGCCGTCGCCGACACGGGCATCGGCATGTCGGCGGCGGATATCACCGCCGCCCTCGAGCCGTTCCAGCAGGTCGATCAGGGCCTGGCCCGCAAATACGAGGGCACGGGCCTAGGCTTGCCGCTGTCGCGCCGCCTGTCCGAGCTGCAGAACGCGAACCTGGCCCTGACCAGCGAGGTCGGCAAGGGGACGGAGGCGGTGCTGACCTTCCCGCGCGATCTGCATTTCGTGGCCTCGGCCGCCAACTGACGCCGCCGACCACGCCCCCGCGCGGCGATCCTGCTGGCGATGTCGCTGTCGGCTCTCTCATCCTCTAGCGAGCCTGGCTCGTTTTGTCCCTTCCCCCGGCACGGGGGAAGGTTAGGAAGGGGGATGATGCGGTGTCGATAGCGAACAGCCCCCTCCCTGCCCTCCCCCGAAGGACGGGGGAGGGGATATAAGTTCGTGATGGTTCCGCGATCCGCCGTCTGGCGCGGGCTGGCCGTCTCCATCGCCGGCGCCGTCCTTATCAGCTTCGAGACGCTGCTGCTGCGGCTCGTGACCGCGGACATCTGGACCATCATCTGGTGGCGCGGCGTGCTGCTCGGCGCCACGCTTCTTCTCGTCGCGGTGGCTTCCACGCACTCGCTGCGGATCCTGCGGCTCCGGGGAGGGGCCGAGGGGCTGGTGGTGATCGCCTTCGCCGCGGCCGTGTTCTGCTTCGTCTCGGCCCTGCTGCACACGACCGTCGCCAACACGCTCGTGATCGGCAGCGCGGCACCCTTCGCGGCCGCCCTCCTGAGCTGGATCTTCCTGCGCGAGCGCCTGCCCGCCGCCACCTGGATCGTGTCCCTGGTGCTGGTCGCCGGGCTCTTCATCATCTTCTACGACAGCCTCCGCACGGACTCCCTGGCCGGCGATCTCGCGGCGCTCGGCTACGCCTTCTGCCTCGGCGCCTATTTCGTGGCGCTGCGGCGCTCCCGGGGCGAGGCCTTCCTCACGGTCATCGGCTATGGCGGCCTCCTCTCCGCGGCGCTGGCCTGGCCGCTCGCCTCGCCGCTCGCGACCTCGGCCAGCGACGTGATCCATCTCTCCATCCTGGGCATCCTGGTCGTGCCGCTGGCGACGCTGCTGCTGGCGCGCGGCACCGAGCATCTGGCGGCACCGGACGTGACGCTCATCATGATGCTCGACACGCTGCTGGGCCCGCTGTGGGTCTGGCTCGCCCTCGGCGAGACGCCCGACCGCGCCACCTTCATCGGCGGCGCCTTGATCCTCGCCACCATCGTCGCCCACGCCTACATGACGGCGGCGCGCAAACCCGCCGGACGCGACACGATCAATTAACCCTAACGGCGCCCTAATCGCATAAGCCGAGATTCCCTGTGCACCATGCAACCGAGATTTACCCGGCATTAAGCCAGCTATGGTTCGATAGCGCCTGGATTTTCGTCCCCAATTCATTCGAGGCTGCCATGTCGAATCCCAGCTACGTCCGCGGCAAATCGATCGATAATTCGCAGTATGCGCATTTGTCGATGTCGGTCAGTGATGACATCGCGGCTCTCAAGGAAACCGTCTTCCAGCACAAGGCGGTCCGCACCCTGAAGAAGTTCGAGGAGAACCTGAAGTCGCGGATCCTGACCCGCGACGAGATCCGGATCCTGCTCGCTTCCGAGGGCATGTTCGTGCTGGAGGTGCCGCCGGGCATCGTGGCGCTGGCGAGCCGCATGACGGACGAGTGGTTCAAGAAGGAGCCCTTCGCCGCCACGGGCCGCGCCGCGCGCATCCTGTTCGCCGCGGTGGACGAGTACGGCCTCAACGACATGGAGCACGGCCTGCTGCCGAGCCATCACCAGCTCTATGTCGACATGGCGGCCCATTGGGGCATCACCGCCAAGGACCTGCTCGACGACCGCAACATCGTGCCCTCGGCCAAGGAATTTTCCGGAGTCATCGCCGACTACTACCGCAACCGCCCCATCATCGAAGCCCTGGGCTTCCATGTCGCGAACGAGGCGACGGCGCCGCTCGATTTCGGCGTGTTCCTCGCCACCTTCCGCGAGTATCGCGAGCAGTACGGCCTCAAGGCGGAAAACGATCCGCACCTGAACTTCCTGCTCGTCCATGACGATGTCGAGGTCTCGCACCGCGAGATGGGCGTCGAGTGCGTCCAGCTCTACACGAACGGCGCCAAGGCGCTGGTCGAGCAGGCCCGGCGCGGTGTGCTGGCCTATATGGAGTGCTATGGCCGCCTCTTCACCGAGCTGAACGACGCCATCTTCGGGCAGAAGCCCGGCGTCCGTCGCGCCAGCGCCTGACCGGCCCGGCCCCTGACGGTCAAGCCCCGCAAGGCCGCAACCATGACCCCGCTCGATTTCGCCCGGGAGGAGGACGTCTTCGCCTCCGGCGCCTATTGGCGCGAGTACTATACCGAGCTGGGTCACGAGAACGCGGCCGCGGGCGAGTTCCTGCGGGAGATCGCGGCGCCGCTGATGCCGATCGGCGGGCTCGATCTGCTCGACGCCGGCTGCGGCCCGACGGCGCTCTACTGGGCGCTCTTCGTTCCCGGGCAGAACCGGATCGAGGGCTTCGACCTCAATCCCGCCAACATCGCCCATGCCGAGCGCCAGATCGCGCAGGCCAGGGCCGGCACGATCGATCCGTCCCTGGAGGCCGCGGCCCGCCATGCCGTCGATCTGTTCGGCCTGAAGATCAGCCCGGCCGAGCATATCCGCCGCAAGGCGCAGCAGATCAGGAAGCTCGGCACCGGCGACCTGACCAGGCCCTGGCCCTGCGAGAAGGGCCGGTACGATTTCGTCCAGTCCGTCTTCGCGCTCGAATGCCTGCCGAGCTGGGAAAGCTTCGAGTTCGCCCTCAACCAGGCGGCCCGAGCCCTCATGCCCGGCGGCCGGCTGGCGCTGGTGAACGTCTCGCGCACCAACGAGTGGCACTGCAACGGCATGGGCTTCCCGACGCTGAATCTCACCCTGGACGGGATGAAGCAGCGCATCGCCGGGACGGGGCTCGAGCTGATCGAGATCCGCGAGGTCGAATCGAAGGACGTCTCCGTCCGCGACCAGGGCTATGGCAGCATCATCCTGACCGCCGCCCAGAAGCCCCTGCGCGCCTCCGCCTGACGCCCCTCGCGTCAGGAACCTTCCGGCGCTGCCGGCGCCGGGCCGAACAGCTCGTCATGCCGGAGCGAGATCTTCGGCCAGAGGCCGGCCGCTTGCGGCAGCCGGATCCCGAACCTCTCCGACAGCGCCCGGGCATAACCCTCCGCGTCGTCGATGAGCCGGTCGGCAGTGCCTTCCTCGGTGATTGTCTTCATCACGCGCCCCACCAGCGCCACCACGCCCTCCGGCTCGTGCCGGATGCAGACGGCATTCGCCACGAAGCGCGATTCCGGGCTGGTCTGCAGCCAGTCGCAGCGCTCGGCCAGGCGCTCCCAGTCGGCCGGCCCGTGCCGGAAGTCGAACGAGGTGGCGAAGGCCCGCTCATGGTTGTGGAACCGCCACCAGCCCGCCTCGAGACGCTCCAGCCCGACCGTGCGCCAGCCCTGCCGCCAGCGCCCTTCCCGCAAGGGAATCGGCTCTGAGGGGCCGTCCCCCAGCCCGACATCCACGAGGTAGGGTTCGTCCAGATCGACCGTCAATGCCAGATGGTTGCCGATCGCGGCGTCGCCCCGCTCGATACGCAGCACGGCACCGGTCATCGCCGTCACCCGGAAGCCGACCGCCTCGAGCGCCCAGCGGAAGAGGCCGTTCATCTCGTAGCACCAGCCGCCGCGTCCCGCCGTCACCAGCTTGGCGAAGGCCTCCGCGGGATCGAGCGTCACCCGCCTTCCGAGCTGCACATCGAGATTCTCATAGGGAATGTGCTCGAGATGGCCCCGCTGGATCCGGGCCAGGGTCGCGAGATCGGGCGCGGGCGTCCCGACGAAGCCGATGCGGTCGAGATAGGCTTGGAGCTCCATGGAGCGAGATTTAGCCGAAGCGGGTGATGCGGGGAAGGTCGTCGCTCTGCGCGGCGGAATCGGAACAATCCCGAGACGGCAATCCTATAGCCCCTGGCCTCGATCGAATTAGACCGATGATCGGCGACACCCTGTCGCCGGGGGGCGATATCCGGACTCACCCATCAGGACAGGAGAACGACCATGACCATCAACCGGACTCTGCCCATCGTTGCCGCGGCCATGTTCGGCATCACGGTGATGCTGACCCTCGGCACCGCCAACGCGCAGGACAAGGCCCAGACCTGCGACGCCACGGCGGCGGCCTACAAGGCTCTCGCCGCCACCAGCACCGATCCCGACGTCGCGGACGAGAACAAGAATGTCGAGGCCGCCATCAGCGACTGCAAGAAGAACCACCTCGACGACGGCATCGCCAAGATCAACAAGGCGATGGCGCGGATCCACGACGGGGTGAAGTCGCAGAACTAGCCCTCGGCTCGATCCGTCGTCCGGGGCCGCGAGGGCTGCACGCCACCGCGGTCCCGGGCTTCACGCCCAGATCCCGAGGTCAGCCCTTGCGCTCGCGCGGGGTCAGGGTGACCTTCTCCACCCGGCCGTGGCGGAGCACGGCCACCTCGACCGCGCGGCCGATCCGCTCCGAGCCCAGGAGCCGGATCATGTCGTCGGCCCCGGCCACGGGCAGCCCGTCCAGCATCAGGATGATGTCGCCGGCCTTGAGGCCGGCCTTCGCCGCCGGGCCGTCGGTCTCGACCTCGCCGATCCGCACCGCCAGCGGCCCCGCTCCGGTCGCGACCGCGATCCGGCGCGGCAGCGGCAGGGTCTGGGCGGCGATGCCGAGATGGGCGCGCCGCACCCTTCCATGGCCGATGAACTCGCTCACCACGAAGAGGGCGGTGTTGCTGGAGACGGCGAAGCAGAGCCCCTGCGCGCCGCCGATCATGGCGGTGTTGATGCCGACCACCTCGCCCGAGGCCGCGACCAGCGGCCCGCCCGAATTGCCGGGGTTGAGGGCGGCGTCGGTCTGGATGACGTCGTCGATGAGCCGGCCCTTCTGCGAACGCAGGGAGCGGCCCAGCGCCGAGACCACGCCGGCGGTCACCGTCGATTCGAAGCCCAGCGGATTGCCGATCGCCACCACCAGATGGCCGCGGCGGAGCGTCTTGGAATCGCCCAGCCGGGCGGCCGGGGTGCCGCGCGGCAGCTCGGCGCGCAGCAGGGCCAGGTCGGTGTCCGGGTCGTCGCCCAGCACCTGGGCCTCGGTCTCCCGGCCCTCGGTCAGGACCAGCCGCACGCGCCGGGATCCGGCCACCACGTGGCTGTTGGTCAGCGCCAGCCCGTCGTCGGCGATGATGACGCCCGAGCCGATGCCGCCACGGCGGTCCTGGCCGCCGCTCTCGACCCGGACCACGGCCGGCCCGACCCGGTCGACCACGCCCGCGACGGCGCGGGAATAGGCGTCGAGCGGCGCCTCGTCGGCGGGCGAGGACCGGGATTCGTTGGCGGAAGAAAGGGAAGCGTCATCCAGCATGAGGGAACTCCTGAAGCGGTTCCATATGTGGGGATGCGGAAACGCTTCGCCAACGCCGCCGCCCGGCGCCAAGACCCCGCGGCAACTGGGGGCTACCCAAGCTCTCGGCTTGCCGCTAGGTTCGCGCCGCCGCCCGGGGCCGGGCGCCGGATCTTCCGGAACGGCCTGGCCGCCCCCATATGGGCCGCCCGGGGCCAGACTTCACCCGGCGCTGCCCGCCCGCGAACTCCGCCCGACATTCCTGCCATCGAGAAAGAGCAAGGAAGCCCATCTTGACTGCGCTGCCCAGCGACCTTCCCTCGCCCGCCGCCCCCACGGCGGCCGCCTCGCGGCGGACCTTCGCGATCATCTCCCATCCGGACGCGGGCAAGACCACGCTGACCGAGAAGCTCCTGTTCTTCGCCGGCGCCATCCATCTGGCGGGCCATGTGAAGGCGCATGGCGAGCGGCGGCGCACCCAGTCGGACTGGATGGAGATCGAGCGCGCCCGCGGCATCTCGATCTCGAGCTCGGTCATGACCTTCGAGCGCGACGGGCTCACCTTCAACCTGCTCGACACGCCGGGCCACCAGGATTTCAGCGAGGACACCTACCGGACGCTCACGGCCGTCGATTCCGCCATCATGGTGATCGATGCCGCCAAGGGCATCGAGAGCCAGACCCGCAAGCTGTTCGAGGTCTGCCGGCTGCGCGACATCCCCATCATCACCTTCATCAACAAGATCGACCGCGAGGGCCTCGATCCCTTCGCGCTCCTGGACGAGATCGAGAGCACGCTGGCGCTCGATGTCTGCCCGATCACCTGGCCGGTCGGCATGGGCACCGATTTCCGCGGCGCCTACGATCTGCGCGAGAACCGCTTCCTCAAATCAGAGTCCAAGCCGGGTGCCGCGGACGGCCGCACCATCCCCTGCAGCGGCATCGACGATCCCCAGCTCGATGCGCTGGTGCCGGAGCGGATCCTGGCCTCCTTCCGCGAGAGCGCAGCACTCGCCCTTTCGGCCTATCCGGAGTTCGATCTCGCCTCCTATCGCGGCGGGCACCTGACGCCGGTGCTGTTCGGGAGCGCGCTCAAGGATTGCGGGGTGGAGGAGCTGCTCCGGGCGCTGGGCCGGATCGCCCCGCCGCCGCGGCCCCAGCCGGCCGAGCCCCGCACCGTGGCGCCGGAGGAGAAGGCCGTGACCGGCTTCGTCTTCAAGATGCAGGCCAACATGGACCCCAACCACCGCGACCGGGTGGCCTTCATGCGGCTCTGCTCGGGCCGGCTCAAGCGCGGCATGAAGCTGCGCCAGGTTCATAGCGGCAAGACCATCACGCTGCAGAACCCGATCTTCTTCTTCGCCCGTGAGCGCCAGCTCGCCGACGAGGCCCTGCCCGGCGACATCATCGGCATTCCCAACCATGGCACGCTGCGCGTCGGCGACACGCTGACCGAGGGCGAGGAGCTGCGCTTCACCGGCATCCCCAATTTCGCGCCCGAGATCCTGCGCCGCGTCCGGCTCGACGACCCGATGCGCGCCAAGCAGCTCAAGCGCGCGCTCGAGGACCTGGCCGAGGAAGGCGTCACCCAGGTGTTCCGCCCGATCCTGGGCTCGCAATGGATCGTGGGCGTGGTCGGCCAGCTCCAGCTCGAGGTGCTGGCCTCCAGGATCGCGACCGAATACAAGATCGCCATGGGCTTCGAGATGGCGCCGTTCGAGATGGCCCGCTGGGTCGCCAGCGACGACCCGGCGGTTCTCAAGGATTTCATCGAGCGCAACCGCGGCAGCATGGCCGAGGATCGCGACGAGGCCCCGGTCTTCCTCGCCCGCGACAGCTGGGAGCTCAACCGCACGATCCGCGACTGGCCCAAGCTCCGCTTCCTCACCACCCGGGAACGGCATTAGGATCGCCTGTTGACCGTTCTCGGACGGCCGTTCCCGGATCGCCAGCGCCGGGCTGCGGTCGCGGAAGGAAGGGAGCCTCGCATGGATCTCTCGAAGATCGCCGTGGGCCGCGATCCGCCGCGCGACGTGAATGCGCTGATCGAGATCCCGCTGGGCGGGCCTTCGGTCAAATACGAGATCGACAAGACCTCTGGCGTGCTGATGGTCGATCGCTTCCTGCACACCGCGATGTTCTATCCCGGCAATTACGGCTTCATCCCGGGCACACTCTCGAGCGACGGCGATCCCTGCGACATCCTCGTCGTGAGCCAGGTGCCGGTGGTGCCGGGCTGCATCATCCGCTGCCGGCCGGTCGGCGTGCTGCTGATGGAGGACGAGGCCGGCGGCGACGAGAAGATCGTCGCGGTCCCGGTGGATGCGCTCCATCCTTTCTATACCGATATCCGCAGCCATGAGGACCTGCCGCCGATCCTGCGCGAGCAGATCGCGCATTTCTTCGAGCACTACAAGGATCTTGAGCAGGGAAAGTGGACGAAGATCACGGGCTGGCAGGGGCCGGCCGTGGCCGAAAGCCTGATCGCCGAGGGCATTGCCCGCGCCCGGGCGCGTCAGCCGGGCTCGTGACCCCGCCGGCAGAGAGCGGACAGGCCGGCTCGGAATGACGCCAGATCGAGGGCGCCCTCCGCAGGCGGATGGCTTATAATCCTATTTTCGAATGGCCCCGCCGCTCGAGAAAGGGATCGCCGACATGCCGTCCTTCGCTCGTCCCTGCTTCGCGATTTTCGGCCTGCTGATTGGCCTCATGGGCCACGCCCTTGCGCAGGATCAGCCGCAGGACATCAAGGTCCTGGCCGGCATCGTGCCGCCCTTCGTGATGCAGCAGGACGGCGGGCCGGCCGGGTTCAGCATCGATCTCTGGAACGAGATCGCGACGAGGCTGTCGCTGAAGACGGACTATGAGGTGACGTCCGATCTTGATGGCATGGCGGATAAGCTGCGCTCTGGCGAGGTGAAGGCGATCGTCACCGGCGCCTACTACACCACGGAGCGTGATCGCGAGTTCGATTTCTCCTACCCGATCCTGGAAGCGGGCCTTCAGATCATGGTGCGGGAGACGGGCGGGACTGGCGAAACCCCCTTGCGCGACGTGCTGGGGCTCCTGTTTTCACGATCGGCGGCGATGTGGCTCGGCGTCGCCTTCCTGATCATCATCGTGCCGGCCCATCTGGTCTGGCTCCTGGATCGCGGGACGGAGGACAGCACGAGCCCCGGCAGGGCGTACTGGCCCGGAATCCTGCACGCCATGACCTGGGCGACGACGGCGTTGGTCTCGCAGGTCCAGCAAATGCCCCGCCAATGGTTTGCCCGCCTGTTCGGGCTGCTGTGGATGTTCGCCGGCGTGGTGTTCATCGCCCTCTACACCGCGCAGCTCACCGCGACCCTGACGGTCCAGCAGATCCATGGCGCGATCAACGGGCCGGACGATCTGCCCGGCAAGCGGGTCGGTACCATCGCGCAAAGCGTGGCGGCGGATTATCTCGCTTCCATCAAGGCGCAGATTCAGCAGTTCTCGTCCTATGACGAGATGTTCAAGGCCTTGCAGGACCAGAAGGTGGATGCCTTGCTCATGCCCTCGCCATCGCTGCGCTATTATGCGGCTCACCAAGGCGAAGGGCTCGTCAAGCTGGTCGGCCCGGAGTTTCGCCGCCAGGATATCGGCTTCGTGTTTCCGCTCGGCGATCCGCTCCGCCGCAAGGTCAGCAGCACCCTGCTTGCTTTGCGCGAAGACGGAACCTATGAGCGGCTCTACCAGAAGTGGTTCGGAGACGACGAGCAATGACCGGTTGGCGAGACGTTCCGGGACCAGGGAAGCGGGTCACGATAGCGTCACGAGTGCAGGCTTATGATGAGGAGGATCGGACAGCCTGAACGAGGCGCCTTTTTTGATGAGGCGTCCTGAGCTAGATCAATGTGGACGGCAGGCGTCTGGCTCAGCTTTGATAAACGGTGGTAACAAGCCTGCCGCGAGCCGCTGGCCCTGAGCGGTTTTGCGCCAGGATGATGAAATATTCATCATGTATCGTGCCGGCGCCGGGAATTCCTCCAGGCAAGGGAGCAAGGATATGCAGCAGGAAACCAAGCCGACCGGCGCCGCTGAGCCGGCCCCGTTCTTCGTGTCCGCTCTCCGCAACCCGTGGACGGACTATATGGTCGACGCGTGGCAGCGTTCGATCCTGTTCCTCGATGTGCTGCGCCAGCGCGGCAACCATTACGAGGAGAACAAGGCGCGCCAGGCGCCGCATGTCCTGTCCTTCGAGCATGAGCTGGTGCTCGACGGCCGCCAGCTCGAGCGGCCCGTGAATTACGGGCTGCTGCGGATCGTGCCGCCGGCCGGCGTCACGACCGGTCCGCGCAAGCGCCCCTTCATCGTCTTCGATCCGCGCGCGGGCCACGGGCCCGGCATCGGCGGCATGAAGCATGACAGCGAGATCGGCGTCGCGCTCAATGCCGGCCATCCCTGCTATTTCGTGGGATTCCTGCCCGAGCCGGTTCCCGGCCAAACGGTCGAGGATGTGTGCCGGGCCGAGGCACGTTTCGTCGAGGAAGTCGTCGCGCGCCATCCGGAGGCGGAAGGCAAGCCCTGCCTGATCGGCAACTGCCAGGCGGGCTGGCAGATCATGCTCATGGCGGCCGTCGACCCCGACCTGCCGGGACCGATCCTGCTCGCCGGCTCGCCGCTCTCCTACTGGGCCGGCGTCCATGGCAAGAACCCGATGCGCTACACGGGCGGCCTGCTCGGCGGCGCCTGGCTGACCGCGCTCACGGGCGATCTCGGCGACGGCATCTTCGACGGCGCCCATCTCGTCGCCAATTTCGAAGCGCTGAATCCGGCCAATACGCTCTGGCAGAAGCCCTACAACCTCTATTCCAAGATCGATACCGAGGCGCCCCGATTCCTCGAGTTCGAGAAATGGTGGGGCAGCCCGGTGCTGCTGAACGCGGTGGAGATGCAGGCGATCGTCGACCAGCTCTTCATCGGCAACAAGCTGTCGGCGGGGCAGCTGCGCACGAGCGACGGTCTCCGCATCGATCTGCGCAACATCCAGTCGCCCATCATCGTGCTCTGCTCGCAGGGCGACAACATCACCCCGCCGCAGCAGGCGCTCGGCTGGATCACCGACCTCTACGATCACGAGGACGAGATCGTCGCGGCGGGCCAGACGATCGTCTACACGATGCACCAGAGCATCGGGCATCTCGGCATCTTCGTCTCCGGCAAGGTGGCGACCAAGGAGCATCAGGAGTTCGCCCAATGCATGGAGCTGATCGACCTCATGCCGCCGGGCCTCTATGAGGCGGTGATCACGGCCAAGGACGGCGACACCGAGCATCCGGAATTCGTCCAGGGCGAGTATTTCCTGCGGCTCGAGCCGCGCAAGCTCGACGACATCCGGGCGCTCGGCGGCAACAGCGCCGAGGACGATCTGCGGTTCCAGACCGTCGCCCGCGTCTCCGAGATCAATCTCGGCCTCTATCAGACCTTGTGGGCGCCCCTGATCCGCGCCATGGCCACGCCCGGCAGCGCGCAGATGCTGCGGACGATGCATCCCAACCGGCTGCGGTTCGAGATGTTCTCCGACCGCAACCCCTTCATGCCGTCCATCGCCGCCGTGGCCGATGCCATGCGGGCCCACCGCAGGCCGGTGGCGGAAGACAACCCCTTCCTGGTCGCCGAGAAGGCCGCCTCGGACTGGATCGTCCGCGGCCTCGAAGCCTGGACCCAGGCCCGGGACGAGCTCGAGGAGACGCTGTTCCTCAACATCTACGGCTACCGGCCGCTGCAGGCGGCCGTGGGCCTCGGCACGGAGGATGCCGCCCGGCAGCCGGGCGTCGAGCGTGATCTGCTGCGCGAAGCGACCGCGGCCCGCACGGCGGCGGCGCTCCGGCGCCGGTTCGATCGGGGCGGCCCGCTCGAAGGCGCGATCCGCGCGCTTCTCTATATCCGCATTCCCGAGGGCGCCGACGAGCGCAGCTTCTTCGCGCTCAAGGAGATCGCCGAGACCTTGCCGGAGAAGGACCGCGTCGGCCATGCCCGCCTGAAGGAGATCATGCGCGACCAGTTCCTCATCCTGATGCTGGACGAGGAGCGGGCTCTCGCGACGCTGCCGGCCCTGTTGCCCGAGGATCCCGCCGGGCGCGAGCTGTGGCTGAACCTGCTGCGGCGGGCCTTCATGGTCAGGGGCGAGCCGACGGCCGAGACGAAACGCCGGCTGCAGCAGATCGAGGCGATCTATGCTGTCGAGGCACCCGCCGACGCCGTCAAGGCACCCGCCGAAGAGCGCAAGCCGCTCAGCAAGAAGCGAACCCCCGTCGAGGAAAACCATGGAACCGGCGCCAAGCCCGCAGCATGAGAAATACGAGCGGCTGATCCATGCCGCGAAAGGGCTGCCGCCGGTCGAGACCGCGATCTGCCACCCTTGCGACCAGGTCTCGATCGAGGGTGCGGCCGAAGCGGCCGAGCTGGGGCTGATCAAGCCGATCCTGGTCGGGCCGCTCGAGCGCCTGCGCAACGCGGCCCGGATGGCCTCCGTCGATCTCGACCGGTTCGAGCTCTGCGCCTCCGAGCACAGTCACGATTCCGCCGCCAAGGCGGTGGAGCTGGTGCGCCAGGGGCGCGCCGGGGCGATCATGAAGGGAAGCCTCCATACCGACGAGCTGATGAGCGCGGTCGTGGCGCGGGAGACCGGCATCCGTACCGGCCGGCGCATCAGCCACTGCTTCGTCATGGATGTCCCCGGCCACAAGGGTCCTCTCATCATCACGGATGCGGCGGTCAACATCGCGCCCAAACCGGCCGAGAAGGTCGATATCATCCAGAACGCGATCGACCTCGCCCATGCGCTCCGGTTCCCGGAAGTGCGGGTCGCCATTCTTTCGGCCATGGAGACGGTCAATTTCGACATTCCCTCGACCGTCGAGGCCGCCGCGCTCTGCAAGATGGCCGAGCGCGGCCAGATCACCGGCGCGCTCATCGACGGGCCGCTCGCCCTCGACAATGCGATCAGCGAGGAGGCCGCGGCCATCAAGCAGATCGCCTCGCCGGTCGCGGGAAAGGCCAATGTGCTGGTCGTCCCCGATCTCGAGGCCGGCAACATGCTGGCCAAGAGCCTTTCCTTCCTGGCCGGCGCCGACGCGGCGGGGATCGTCATGGGTGCCCGCGTGCCCGTGATCCTGACGAGCCGCGCCGATTCCGTGCTGACGCGCCTCGCCTCCTGCGCCGTCGCCAGCCTGGTCGCGGCGGCGCGGCGCCAAAGCGCGGCCGCCGCCGTTCCCTAGAGGATATCCATGACATCGATCCCGATGGCCGACGCCCCGGAATCCCCGAAAGCGGAAGGACGCCTGCCGCCCTTGCTGACGGGCCGCAAAGCGCTGGTCGTCGGCGTGGCCAACGAGCACTCGATCGCCTGGGGCTGTGCCGCGGCGATGCACCGCGCCGGCGCCGACATCGCCATGACCTACCTGAACGAGAAGGCGCGCCCCCATGTCGAGCCGCTGGCCCGGCAGGTGGGGGCCCCGATCTTCCTGCCGTTCGAGGCGCGGGACGGGGTGCAGATCGACGCGCTGTTCGAGGCCATCGCGAAGCATTGGGGCAAGCTCGACATCCTGGTCCACTCGATCGCGTTCGCGCCGAAGGAGGCGCTGGCGGGCCGCGTCGTCGACTGTCCGCGCGACGGGTTCCTGACCGCCATGGAGATCTCCTGCTGGTCGTTCCTCGATCTGGCCAAGCGCGCCGAGGCCGTGATGGGCGACGGCGGAACGATGATGACGATGAGCTATCTGGGCGCCAACCAGGTCATCGACAATTACGGGATCATGGGGCCGGTCAAGGCGGCGCTCGAATCGGCGGTGCGCTACATGGCCGCCGAGCTGGGCCCCAAGGGTATCCGCGTCCATGCCGTGAGCCCGGGGCCGCTCGCGACGCGGGCCGCTTCGGGCATCCGCGACTTCGACGAGCTGATGGGACGGGTCGCGAGCCGGGCGCCGGCGCGCCGCCTGGTCACGATCGAGGAGGTGGGTGCTGCTTGCGTCTTTCTCGCCAGCCCCTATGGCGGTGCCATGACGGGCGAGACGCTTTACATCGACGGCGGCTACCACATCCTCGGCTGAGGACAGGCGCGTTCACGCCTTCGTCATCCCGGCTTCAGGAGTGTGAAGAAATTCAAGTCTGCCACTTAGGTTGAACGGCGCTTCTTCTTTTTCTTTCCTCTCCACCCGCGAAGCGGGGGAGAGCGACTGTGTTGCCAGTCAAGCGGTTTGCCAGGGTTTGTTGTCGCGAACCATGGCATTGAGGGTGACGAGCAGCTTTCGCATGCAGGCGGTGATGGCGACCTTGGCCGGCTTGCCGGCCGCCCGCAGGCGAGCATGGAAGGCCTTGATCGCGGGATTGTGGCGAATGGCGGCCAGGGCGGCCATGTAGAGCGTTGCCCGCAAGGCGGCGCGCCCGCCCCAGATGGTGCGCTGGCCGCGCAGGGTGCCGCTGTCGCGATTGAAGGGTGCCAAGCCGACCAAGGCAGCGATCTGACGCCGGGTGAGGCGGCCCAGTTCGGGCAGCTCGGCCAGCAGGGTGCGAGACGCGACATCACCGATCCCTGGGACGCTTTTCAGCAATTCTTCCTTGGCTCGGAAGATCGGGCTGGAGCGCACGGCATTGTCGAGATCCTCGTCGATCCGGTTCAAGGCCTTGCCCAGCCATTCGAGATGAGCATCGAGATCGGCCTTGAGATCGGGCCGGGTCACCTGATGGCGCCGGTTCTTCTCCGCGGTCATCATCTCGACGATCTGGCGCCGGCGGACGATCAAGCCGTTGAGCCGGTCGGTCTCGGCATCGGGCAGAGGCCGGGGTTCCGGCTGGACCGCCTCGGCAAACCGGGCGATCGCCTCGGCGTCGAGCGCGTCAGTCTTGGCCAGGCGGCCCGTGGCGCGGGCAAAGTCACGGACTTGACGCGGGTTGACCACCGCCACCGGCAGCCCGGCCGCCGCCAGCACCGCCGCGGCCCGCAACTGCAGGCCTCCCGTCGCCTCCAGCACGACCAACTTTGGCGCCAGTGCCTTCAGCCGGGCAACCAAAGCCGCCAGACCTTCCTCGTCGCGCGCGACGCTAAAGGCCGCACCCGTCGGCCGGACGTGCACATCCAGCCGAGCCTTCGAAACATCGATCCCAACGAACATTCCCGGTCCCTTTCTGCGGCTCTTCGCCCGACCTTGCAGATACGGGCTCGCAGCGCGGCCCCGGCGACTGTTCGGGCTCGGAGAACCTGCAAGCGGAGCCCCCAGCTCTCCCACGGTCTTCAAAACCAGAGGGTTGACGGGCTTCCGCTTGCAACCGTGTCGATCATTCATGACCGGATACCCTTGTCTAGATACAAGGGTAGGGTGAGGGGGGCTTCGATGTCAGGTGAGGTGTCGGAAAAAGCTCATTCCTTTCGGCCACCACCCCCTCACCCTACCCTCTCCCCCACATTCGTGGGGGAGAGGAAGAGACTAACAACGATAACGCCAGATCTATGATCGTGATTTCTTCACACGCTCTTTAGGCCGGCATGACACAGGAAACATGAGCGTCTATCGCTCCATCGACAAAGCCGCGCGGACGTGGCGCGCGATCATCAGGTTCTCGTCCGTCGGGATGACATGGGCCGCGACGCGGCTGCTTGGCTTGCTGAGGCAGGGACCGTTCGCCCGGTTCGCCTCCTCGTCGAACTCCAGCCCGAGCCAGGCGCAACCCCGGCAGACCGTCTCGCGCACCGGCGCGGCATTCTCGCCGACACCGGCGGTGAAGACGAGGCCGTCGAGCCCGCCCAGCGCCGCCGCCAGCGACCCGATCTGCCGGATCACGCGGTAGCAGAAGACCGCGATCGCGAACCGGGCGCGCGGCTCCTCGCTGGCCAGGAGGTCGCGGAAGTCGGAGGAAAGGCCGGACAACCCGAGCATGCCGGAATGCCGGTAGAGCAGATCCTCCACCTCGTCGGCATTCATACCGCCTTGGCGCAACAGATACATGACGACACCGGCATCGAGCTCGCCGCAGCGCGTTCCCATCGGCAGGCCGTCGAGCGCCGTGAATCCCATCGTGGTCGCGACCGACACGCCGCCGCGAAGGGCGCAGAGAGAGGCCCCGTTGCCGAGATGGGCGACCACCACGCGTCCGCCCGCGATCGCCGGCGCTTCCCGCGGCAGGCAGGAGGCGATGTATTCGTAGGAGAGGCCGTGGAAGCCGAAGCGGCGCACGCCCTGCTCGTGATAGGCCCAGGGCAAGGCGAAGGCTTGCGCCACGTCCGGGACGGTGCGGTGGAAGGCGGTATCGAAGCAGGCGACCTGGGCCAGCTCCGGACGATGATCGAGCACGGTGCGGATCGGCGCCAGGTTGTAAGGCTGGTGCAGCGGCGCCAGCGGATTCAGCGCTTCCAGCTTCACCAGGAGGTCGGCCGTGACGCGCTGCGGTTGGCTGAATTCCATGCCGCCATGGACGACGCGATGGCCGAGCGCATCGAGCCCGCGGCCATGGAGCTGCTGCTGCGCCCAGGGCAGCAGCCGCGGCAGCGCCTCGGCGGGGGTGGCCGGCGGCGTGGGCCCAAGATCGGGCGGCGCCATGGCGCCGCCGTCGGCGCCGCGGGCGCTCGCTCGCGGATGGGCACCCAGCCCGTCGACCTGCCCGGTCAGGATCCGCTGCTCGCCTTCATAGACCGCGAACTTGACCGACGAGGAGCCGGCGTTGATCACGCCGGTCAGCGGCTGCGATCCCCGGTTTGCGGCAGGCGACGTGGAGGCGGTGCTCATGATTTCATCGTCCGGTCACTGGTGTTGGCGAAGCGGTTCCATCTTCAGGCCGTCCCTGCGACAGCCTGATGACGCCGCGCCCGAGACCGCCCGCCTCGGCGGGGCCGTCCCAGGACGCCCGATGCAAAGAAGATGCCAGGATTACGTGGCGCTTGCCGCCCGCCCCTCAATTCAGCATGGGACCGTTCGGGCCCGGACGCAGCCCGGGGGAAGATCGTCCCGGCGGGACCGGGCCGAGAGGCTCCGCCGTGCTCGACAGCCAGCCCATCGGCGCCACCGGCATGGGCTCGCTTTGCATCGGCGCCATGGTAAGTACCTCGCTGCCGGCGGAAGAGAGGCCGATCGCTTCACACAAGGCATCGTCGCTCGACGCCACGGTCCGGCATTCGAACCACTGCTCCGGCGCCCGGCTTTCGACCCAGAAGGGAGCCGCGCTGGCAATGGGGTGCCAGGTGGATTTCCGGGGGCTGAGCTGGCTGAAGACGGAATCGCCCAGATCGAAGGAGAAGGTAGAGGCCGGGCCGTCGCCGATGGTCTCCGTGACCCGGATCGCCTGCCCCTCTCCCGTCACCGTCACCTGGCGCACGGCCATCGCGCAGTCATGGCTGGCCGACGCGGTCGCCAGATCCTCCAGGCGGTAATCGCTGGCCGTCGCGAGCGCCGGGTCTGTCACCCTGCCCGCATCGCCCAGACCCTCCTGCCCGGGACGCAGCACCCCGCGCCACAGCATGAAGGGCTCGATCGTCACCAGATTGCTGTTGGCATCGCAGAGGATGCGCACCATGCGCTCGCCCCCCTCCGCCCGGGCCGTGCCGGTGCCGCCTGCGAGCAGAAGAATGGCAAGACCCGCCGCCATGACCGCCCATCCGGCCCAGGATCCGCAGCACATGACTCCTCCTCCCCGGCGATGATGGGCCGAACGACGGCCGGCCATCTTGGCCGCATTCGCGTGACGGCTTCCCTCTCGCGCCCCGCCGACATCCGGCATGGAAGCTTCGCGACGCCCTCTCATCCCCAACAAGGGGCTTTGGCCATCCGGTTCCGGGGCAAATTCGTGACAGGCCCACGGCTCCCCTCCTTCCGCCGGCACGACGCCCAGCCGGCGCGACGCGGCGCAGCTCCAGAAACCTCCAGGCGGGCCAAAGAGCAAGGAACGGAATCCTCGACAGGCGAAGAGCCGGGCACGCCGCGGGGGAACGGAAGCCGCCTTCGCCTGTTCAGTATCCGGTGCCCGGGATAGAATGTCAGCCCCTGGGATTCTTTTGGAAAAGTGGAGGAAAGGTCATGATTGGCAAGCGGATACTGGGTCTCATCGCCGCCTTGGTCGCGGCTGTCGCCATCAGCGGGACGGCGTCCGCCTGGGACCCTGCCGCGGAACAGAGGGCGCATGAGACGATCGCCGCCTTCAAGAAAGCGGACCCCAGCATCCAGACTTTCTTCAACAACGCTTATGGCTATGCCGTCTTCCCCGAGATCGGCAAGGGCGCCATCGGTGTCGGCGGCGCACATGGCGAAGGCACCGTCTTCGAGAAGGGGACAGCGGTCGGTTCCACCGCCATGACGCAGGTGACGATCGGCCTGCAGCTCGGCGGCCAGGCCTACAAGGAGATCATCTTCTTCGAGAACAAGGCGGCCCTCGACAAGTTCAAGCAGGGCAACTACGAGGTCTCGGCCAACGCCTCGGCGATCGCCGCCAAGGAAGGCGCGTCGAAAACGGCGAACTACTCGATGGGCGTCGCCATCTTCACCATGGGCACCGAAGGCCTGATGTTCGAGGCCAGCGTCGGCGGCCAGAAGTTCAGCTACGAGCCGAAGTAAGCCCCACACCGACGATCGATCGCTTCGCCCCGCCTTCGCCGGCCCTGGCGGAGGCGGGGCGTCGCATGTCGGGCCGGGCGGATCGCCCTCCGGCAGCCGATTGGTGACGGGCCTCAACTCCTGGTACACTCGGCCAGCACCCTCATGAGGCAGGGAGGCTGGCATGCTCAACGTCACCACATTGCTGGCAGACGCGCTGGGGCGTCATCTGGCCGAGACCTATGAGCGGATCTATGGGGGACGGAACCCCGAATTCGGCCGCATCCTCGAGGGCGCCGGCAAGCTCGTGATCGAGCGCATCGCCAACAGCGACGCGCTCTACCACAATATCAGCCACACGGCGCTAGTCACGCAGGTCGGCGAGGACATCCTGCGCGGCCGGCTCTTGACCCAGCCCGTCGACCCGGCCGACTGGCTGCATTTCATGCTGGCCCTGCTGGCCCACGACATCGGCTATGTGCGCGGCGCCTGCCCCGGCGACGAGCCCGACCGTTTCGTCATCAACGAGGCCGGCGACATGATCAGCCTGCCGCGCGGCGCATCGGACGCGGCGCTGGCGCCCTATCACGTGGACCGCTCGAAGATCATCGTGCGGGCGCGCTTCAAGTCCACGCCGGATGTCGACGCGGAGCGGATCGCGCGGGCCATCGAGCTGACCCGCTTCCCCGTGCCCCAGGGCGGCGATCATGACGAGGACGACACCGAGCCCGGCCTGGTGCGGGCGGCCGACCTCATCGGTCAGCTCGCCGATCCCTTCTATCTCAGGCGCGCGAACGCGCTCTATTACGAGCTCGCCGAGACCGGCATGACGGCCCTCTGCGGCTATACCAGCCCCGCCGACATCGCGGAGAAATACCCGACGTTCTTCTGGAAAGCGGTGGAGCCTTATATCGGCCCGGCGCTGCGCTATCTGCAGCTCACCTTCGAGGGCAAGCAGTGGATCGCCAACCTGCACAACCACATCTTCACGATCGAGCATGAGCGCCACAGGCTGGGGCCGCAGCCGGGCGTCGCTCCTTCGGCGCAAATCCCCACGTAATCCGGGCAGCGGCATCGCCCGGGCCTGCGAAGACCTGGCCGCCCGCCCGGCTCCAATCCCCACGCGGCACAGGGGAAATCCGGTTGACCTGCGTCAAGGCAATTCCGGCCCGGGCGTTCATTAAATAGCGCCACGGCGCCAGGCCCACCCATCCTTATCCCGCGCCGCACAACCGGAAAGGACGGAGAAGGTCATGGCCAATGGCAACGCGCAGCCCAGGAAGAAGGCGCTGGGGCTCTGGATGGCGACGGCACTGGTCGCCGGCAACATGATCGGCTCCGGCGTGTTCCTCCTGCCGGCCTCGCTGGCCCCTTATGGCGGCATCAGCATCATCGGCTGGCTGGCGACGGCCGTCGGCTCGCTGCTGCTGGCGCTGGTCTTCGCCAAGCTGAGCCGGGTCTTCCCGAAGATCGGCGGGCCTTATGCCTATGCCCGGATGGGCTTCGGCGATTTCGTCGGCTTCGAGATGGCCTGGGGCTACTGGATCGCGGTCTGGGCGGGCAACGCCTCCATCGCGGTCGCCTTCGTCGGCTATCTCGGCGTGTTCTTCCCGGGCCTCGTCGCCAGCAACCTGACCGCCGCGATCGCGGCCGTCGCGGCGATCTGGGTCCTGACCGCCATCAACATCGCCGGCATCAGGGCCGCGGGCTGGATCCAGCTCGTCACCACCATCGGCAAGCTGATCCCGCTGCTCGCCATCGGCCTCATCGGCATCTTCTATCTCGATCCGGCGCATTTCACGCCGTTCAACCCCAGCGGCCAGTCCGGCTTCTCGGCCGTGACCGCCGTGGCGGCGCTGACGCTGTGGGCCTTCCTCGGGCTCGAATCGGCGAGCATCCCGGCGGACGACGTCGAGAACCCCGAGCGCACCATCCCGCGTTCGACGATCCTGGGCACGCTCATCGCCGCGGTCACCTATATCCTGGGCACGGTCGCCGTGCTGGGCATCATTCCCTCGGCCGATCTCGCCAGCTCGACGGCCCCCTTCGCCGACGCGGCCAAGGCGATCTGGGGCGAAGGCGCGCAGTCCTTCATCGCGATCGGCGCGCTGCTCTCGACTTTCGGCTGTCTCAATGGCTGGATCCTGCTGCAGGGCCAGGTGCCGCTCGCCGCGGCCAAGGATGGGCTCTTCCCCAAGCAGTTCGGCGCGGTCTCGCGCAACGGCACGCCGGTCTTCGGCCTGATCCTCTCCAGCGTCCTGGTCACGGTCCTGATGCTGACCAACTACTCGCAGGGCCTGGTCGGCGTCTTCAACTTCACGCTGCTGCTGGCGACCATGACCACGCTCGTCCCCTACATGTTCACCGCGATGGCGGAGCTGGTGCTGTTCTTCCGCGAGCCCGCGAAGTTCAGCGGCCAGCGTCTCGCCGGCGCCAGTGTCATTGCGATCCTCGCCTTCGCCTACTCCATCTGGGCGGTGGCAGGATCGGGCGAGGAGGTCGTATTCTGGGGCTCGCTCCTGCTGTTCGCCGGCATCCCCGTCTATGTCTGGCTCAATTGGCGCCGCAGCCGTCTGGCACCGGCGGGAGAATCCGCCAGAACCGCCGCGGCAGAGTGAACCCGGGAAGGAGCGAGGATCATGGTCATCGGCTATCAGTCCGAGGTCGGCAGGCTCAGGAAGCTCGTCGTCAAGCATGCCCGCGACGCCTTCGTGAGCGACGCCAAGATCGACGCCGAATGGAAGCCGCTCAACTATTTCGGCCGGCCGGATCTGGCGGCGGCGGTAGCGGAATATGATCGCTTCGTCGAGGCTCTCCAGGCGCTCGATCCCGATGTCGAGATCGCCTTCCTGCCGAAGGGTCCAGGCCTGACCATGGACGCGCTCTATCCTCGGGACGCCGCGATCGCCTGCAACAAGGGCATGATCCTGTGCAATATGGGCAAGCCTGCCCGCCGCGCGGAGCCCGCCGCCGAGCGCGCCCTGTTCCAGGAGCACGGCGTCCCGGTCTATGGCGCCATCACCGGCGAGGGCCATGTGGAAGGCGGCGACGTCGCCTGGATCGACGAGAAGACCCTCGCGGTCGGCCGGGGCTATCGCACGAACGACGAGGGCATCCGCCAGTTGCGAGCGCTGATCGAGCCTTGCGGCGCCGAGCTCGTCGTGGTGCCGTCGCCTCATTATCACGGACCGTCGGACGTGTTCCACCTGATGTCGGTGCTGAGCCCGATCGACCACGACCTGGCGCTCGTCTATTCGCCGCTCATGGTCGTGCCGTTCCGCGAGCTTCTGCTCGAGCGGGGCATCCGCCTGGTCGAGGTGCCGGACGAGGAGTTCGAGAGCATGGGCTGCAACGTGCTGGCCGTCGCCCCCAGCAAATGCCTCATGCTCGATGGCAATCCGGAGACGCGCCGCCGGCTCGAGAAGGCGGGCGCCGAGGTCCGGGTCTATGACGGCACCGAGATCAGCCGCAAGGGTGCGGGCGGGCCGACCTGCATGACGCGGCCGATCCTGCGCGAGCTGCAGACGGCGCCTGCCGTCCTGACCCTGCCGGCCGCCGCCTAGCGCGCAACGAGCCGTTTCGAGCTCAACAGGCCGCGTTCAGCTTTTCCAGCGCCACCCGCACCTGCGGATCGGGCGACTTGAAATCCGCCAGGCGCGCCTTGATGCGCCGGCAGACGGCGGCGCTGTCGGGAAACTCGGATTGCGTCCAGAAACGCTCCGCGGGATTCCAGAAGCCGATCTCGTCCAGGAACGAAACGCCGAAGTAATAGTCGGCCGAGACCGAGCTGAAGAAGGTCGGGTCCGTCTTGAAGCTGCCGTCCGGGTCGAGGGACTCCGTCAGGGTCCAGGCCAGCATCTCGCCGATCGCATCGCCGGCTTCGCGCTTCTGGGAATCGGACATGTGGGGCCAGCCATATTTGAGGATACGCGCCACATCGTAGTTGTTGTGGTTGTTGAGGTGCCCGCGGTGAAGCCAGCCGAACGGATAGGGGTCGTTGCGGATGCGCAAGGTCGTGTCGATGATCTGCGGCCAATAGGCGACCTGGCCATGGCGATAGGCGATGGTGTGATAGGTGATGCTGAGATCGACGCTCTTATAGAGCCGCCCGTCGCTGCGGTACCAGGCACCCCAGTAGCCGGTTCGCGGATCCTGCCATCGGTCCAGGAAATCCTCATAGGCGGCCTGGAACAGGCCCGAGCTCCGGTCGCTCTCGTCGTCATGGCGGCGGCCGACGGCGCCGCGCACATATTCCCGCAGATAGCCCTTGAAGAAGACCGACGAGAAGATGGTCGTGACATTGCCCAGCTCGCCCCGGTTGTCCCGCCCCGTCCGGGCGATATCGGAGACGAGGAGCCCCCGGAGATAGGCTTTCATCTTTTCCGGCGTGTCGATCTTCTCCGGCACCCGGATCGGATAGAGCAGCGACGGCTGCCAGGATTCGTCGAGGCGATCCTCCAGCGCGGAAAGGGTCGCCTCGGTCTGCAGGAACCATTCGTCGTAGCAGACGCCCCAGAGCCCGGTCCCCGGCGACTGCCGGTTGGCGAAGCTCTGATCGAGATTCGTCAGGCTTTGGGCCAGTTCCGCCAGCTGCCGGTCCAGCCGCGCCCAGTCCATGGTGTAGTCGTGAAGCCAGTCCGCCTCGAGATACATCTGGGTGGAACAGGCCATGGTCTTGCCCCTGGTCTGGATCGCGGCCAGGCTCGCGGCAAGCGCACCGAGGCGCTGGCCGAAGCGGGCTCTTTGCTCCTTGTAGGCCGGATCCCGGGCGATGAAGCCTGCATCGATGACGTCATTCATCTCGTCGCCGGAAAGGATGCCGGCCTGATCCGCATCCGGCACGAAATTCCAATCTGCCGTCGACGCGGCACAGCCCGTCAGGACGGTGGACGATGCCAGCAGCAGGATCGGCGCCAGACGGCGAAGCCGCCGTCGCAACGCCGGGCGAAGCCTCAGCGGCAGCGCACGCCATCCCTCCGTCCGCCGCCCGGCCTCGTCGGCAAGTGCCTCCTCAGTGGTTTCCGTCACGCTTCCGCTCTTTCTTCACGAATCGCCGCCGGTCAGGCAATTGTCGCCGCGACAATAACGGAATTGACTCCTTTGTTTCGGGCGACACTATAAGCCGTTCCTGAAAGAGAGCGGCATCATGCGCGATGACAGCTTCATGGCTTGGGACCGGGCCTTTGCGCGCCGGGCGGAAAGAATGCGTGCCTCGGAGATCCGGGAGCTCCTGAAGCTCCTCGATCAGCCCGAGATCATATCCTTCGCCGGCGGCATCCCCGACCCGGCGCTGTTTCCCGCCGAGGCCGTCCGCGAGGCCTATGACGCGGTGCTGAACGACCCCGCGCTCGGGCCGCAAGCGCTGCAATATTCCGTCAGTGAGGGCTATCGGCCGTTGCGGTCCTGGATCGCGGGCTATATGGCGCGGCGCGGCGTCATCTGCGATGTCGAGAACATCGTGATCACCTCGGGCTCGCAACAGGGGCTGGACCTGCTGGGCAAGCTCCTGCTGTCCGCGGGCGACACGGCCCTGGTCACGGCCCCCACCTATCTGGGGGCGCTCCAGGCCTTCAATCCTTACGAGCCGCGCTACGGCATCATCAACCCGATGGACAACCGCTCACCGGCAGCGATCGCCCGGGAGGCGGTGGGCAGCCGGATCGCACTGGCCTATGTGGTGCCGGATTTCGCCAATCCCACGGGCGAAACCCTGGACGAGGGCGCGCGCCTCCGCCTCCTCGAGATGGCCGAGGCGCTCGACATCCCGTTGATCGAGGATGCGGCCTATGAGGCGCTGCGCTTCGGCGGCAAGCCCGAACGCTCCTGCCTCTCGCTCGACCTGGAGCGCAGCGGCAATATCGATCGCTGCCGCACCGTCTATTGCGGCACCTTCTCGAAGACCATCGCCCCGGGATTGAGGGTCGGCTGGATCTGCGCCTCGCGCAGCCTCGTCCAGAAGGTCGTGCTCGCGAAGCAGGCCGCCGATCTGCACAGCAGCACGATCAACCAGATCGTCATGCATCGGCTGGCCGCCTCGATCTTCGATGCGCAGGTCGGGAAGATCACCCCCGTCTATGCCAGGCGGCGCGACGCGATGCTGGCAGCGCTCGAACGGCATATGCCGCCGGGCGTGACCTGGACCCGGCCCATGGGCGGGCTGTTCGTCTGGCTCACCCTGCCCGCTGGCCTCGACGGCGCCGACCTTCTCGAGCAGTCACTCAGCGAGGAGCGCGTGGCCTTCGTGCCCGGCGGCGCCTTCTTCGCGGATGGCAGCGGCAAGAACAGTCTGCGGCTGAACTACTCGCTGCAGTCGGAAGCGACCATCGAGGAAGGCGTCCGCCGCCTGGGCCACCTGCTCGGGCGGGTGCAGGGCGCCCTCCCCCGGAACGGGGGATAACGGTTCGCAAGTCTGGTTTGTGAGCACGACTCGTTCTGTCCCTTCTCCCGGAACGGGGGAAGGTTAGGAAGGGGGCTGCGCGGTGTCAGATACCGAGCAGCCCCCTCCCTTGCCCTCCCCCGCAGCGCGGGAGAGGGGATAAATAAGGACGCGACGAACATGGCCCTGCAGCTTCCGCCCCTTTCCGCCTTGCGCCTCTTCGAGGCGGCCGGCCGCTTGCAGAGCTTCAAGCTGGCGGCGGACGAGCTGCATCTCACGCCGAGCGCCGTCAGCCACGGCATCCTGACGCTGGAGCGCTGGCTCGGCACCGCGCTCTTCGAGCGGCGGACCAACGGCGTCGTCCTGACGGCGGCGGGAAAGGACTATCTCGCCTTCGTTTCGGAGGCGCTGGCGATGATCGCCGTCGGCACCCGCCGGCTGCCCAACGCGCGCGGCCACCGGCATGTCTCTATCAGCGCGGCGCCGACCTTCGCCTCCCGCTGGCTCCTGCCCCGGCTCGGCGATTTCCGGACCCGGCATCCCGATATCGCCATCGCGATCGACACCTCGCACCGGGTGATGGGTTTTCCCGTCGACAATGTCGATCTCGCGGTTCGGATGGCGCGCGCGCCCTGGCCCGACCTGGCATCGACCTGCCTCTTCACCGAACGGCTCGTGCCGGTCTGCGCGCCCGCATTCCGGGATCGTCACAAGAAGCGCGGCCGCCGCCTGGATCTCGCCGCACTCCCTCTCCTCCATGTCACCTCCGCGGCGGAGGATTGGGCCGCCTGGCTTGCCGCTGCCGGCCTCTCGGATATCGACCTCTCGACCGGGTTGAGCTTCGACACGGTGCATATGGCGACCGATGCCGCGGCGGCCGGGCTCGGCATCGCGATCGGCCGTCGCCCCTTGATCGATCCGGAGCTCGCGGCGGGGCACCTCGTCGAAGCCGCGACGCCGACAGTCGACGCGACCACCGGCTACTGGCTGGTCGAAGGGCCCGAGGCCGATGCCCGCCCGGAGCTGCGCGCGTTCGCCGAGTGGCTGAAGCAGGCCGCGAAAGACGGGTGAACGGAGCTGAGTCAGGCGGCATTCCAATTCATTTGCCGCCGCCACGCCCCAGCCACCATCTTTTCGCTCGAGGAGGACAGCCCCTGTCCCCCGGAAGGCGGAAGATCGATGCAGACTCTCATGGACAGAGGCGGGACTCGTGCCCGGATGCCCGCGCCTCGCGCCAGCCGCGGCGGCAGCGACACTCCTCCTCTGTCCCTGCGCTTCGCACCGCTGTCGCAGCTGCTGATGGATCGGAGCGCCCTCTGCCGTTTCCTGCATCGCCTGGCGCCGGGCGACCTGCGGCAGCGCTTCGGCGGCGCCCTGCCCTCGCGGGACCCGGCCGCGACCCTCCGGCGGCTCGGCATCGGCGACCCTCGAACCGAGATCTTCCTGGCGCTGGAGCCGACCGGCGAGGTGGCCGCTGTCGCTGGTCTCGCTGCTGTTTCTGCCGAAGCCGCGGAAACCGCGCTGATCGTCCGATCCGATCTGCAGCAGCAGGGGATCGGCGCCGCCTTGCTGGGCCACATGATCCGGCATGCCTGCGAGCGCGGGCTCGCGAGCTTGCAGGCGCATGTGCTCCACGAGAATGTCGCGGCCTGCCGCCTGGTGCGGAAGCTCGGCTTCCGGCCCTCCGGCCCGGTTGGCGCGTCGCTCTCCTTCCAGCTCGATCTGCCATCGGCGGGCCGGGCCGGCCACGAACCTGACGGAGAGGCCGCTTCGACGCCCGCGCCGGCGCTGGTCGGTTTCATCGGTCTCGGCGTCATGGGCGAGCCCATGGCGCTCAACCTGGCGAAGGCGGGCCAGCCGCTCCTGGTTTGGAACCGCTCGCCCGGCCGATATCGCGCTTTGGCCGAGGCCGGCGCCGCGATCGCGCAGGGTGCCGCCGAGCTCTTCGCCCGGTGCGAGACCGTGATCCTGATGCTGGCCGACGATGCCGCGATGGACAGCGTGCTCGACCGTGGCGGCAGCGCGTTCCGCGACCGGGTCAAGGGGCGCCTCATCGTCAACATGGCGACGATGGCGCCCGACTATTCGCGGACCCTCGCGGCCGACATCCGTGCCGAGGGCGGCCGCTATGTGGAGGCGCCGGTCTCCGGCTCGCGCAAGCCGGCGGAGGCCGGCCGGCTGGTGGCGATGCTCGCAGGCGAGCCCGAAGACCTGTCGGTGGTGCAGACGCTGCTGGCGCCGCTCTGCCGGGAGTCCGTGATCTGCGGTGCCGTGCCCGGCGCGCTCCTGATGAAGCTGGCGGTGAACATCTTCCTGATCACCATGGTGACGGGCTTGGCGGAGGCGACGCATTTCGCCCGGCGCCAGGGGCTCGATCTCGAGCGCTTCGCCGCCATTCTCGATGCCGGGCCGATGGCGAGCGAGGTGTCGCGCCTCAAGCTGGCGAAGCTGGTCGCGCAGGATTTCGCCGTGCAGGCCGCGATCTCGAACGTGCTGGAGAACAACCGGCTGGTGGCCGAGGCCGCGCGGGCGGCACAGATCGCTTCGCCGCTGCTCGATGCCTGCCACGCCCTCTATGGCGAGACCCAGGCCCAGGGCCTCGGCGGCGCCGACATGATCGCGGTGATCCGCGCGCTCGAGCGGCGGACGGCCACGCTCCGCTAGCAGCACCCCTCCCGTCCGCTTCGCCGGCCGAGGCCCGCGAACACGCGCTCAATCGTGCTTCATCACGAGGGTCTTGAGCGTGGTGACATCCTGGAGGGCCGCCATGCCCTTCTCGCGCCCATGGCCGGACTTCTTCATGCCACCGAAGGGCAGCTCGATGCCGCCGCCGGCCCCGTAGGCGTTGATATAGACCTGCCCCGCCTTCACCTTGCGGCCGACGCGCGTGGCGCGCTTGGCGTCCCGCGTCCAAACGCCGGCGATCAGGCCGAAATCCGTCCCGTTGGCGAGCGCCACCGCGTCGCTCTCGTCCTCGAAAGGCAGCACCGCCAGGATCGGCCCGAACACCTCGTCGCGCGCCAGCGTGTTCGCCCGCGCCACCGGGCCGAACAGCTTCGGCGCCACGAAGTAGCCGTCCTTCGGCACGCCGTCGGCGATCCGGCCCTCGGCGAGGAGCGTGATGCCGTCCGTGGCCGCGTTGGCGCAGAAGGTCTCGACCCGCTTCTTCTGGCGCGGGTTGATCAGGGGTCCGAGATCGAGATCCATCGCCGGCGTGCCGGCGCGCAGGGTGGCGAAGCGGTTGCTCACCGCGCCCACCACCCGGTCATAGGCGCTCTTCTCGACCAGGAGCCGCGAGCCCGCCGAGCAGGTCTGGCCCGCGTTCTGCACGATGGCGTTGACGAGGCTCGGCAGGGCGGAGTCGAGATCGACATCGGCGAACACGATCTGCGGCGACTTCCCGCCCAGCTCGAGCGTGCAGGGGATGTGGTTGCGCGCGGCCGCCGTCTGGACCAGCACGCCCACCTCGGGACTGCCGGTGAAGGAGAGGAAATCGATGCCGCGATGGGCGATGAGGGCGGCCCCGGCTTCGGTGCCGATGCCGGGGACAAGATTGATGGCACCTTCGGGAAAGCCCGCCTCAGCCGCAAGCTCCGCCAGCCGCAGCGGCGTGAGGCAGGCATCCTCGGCGGGCTTGATGACCGTGGCATTGCCGACCGCGAGCGCCGGCGCCAGGGTCCGGCCGAACATCTGGGCTGGATAGTTCCAGGGGATGATATGGCCGGTCACGCCATGCGGCTCGCGCTCGGTGGCGACGAAATAGCCGTTCATGAAGGGGATGGTCTCGCCATGGAACTTGTCGGCGGCCCCGCCGAAGAACTCGAAATAGCGGGCGCAGGCCTGGATGTCGGCACGGGCCTGCTTCATCGGCTTGCCGGTGTCGCGCGCCTCGAGGAGCGCCAGCTCCTCGGCATGATCGAGCACGAGAAGCCCGAGCCTGGAGAGGATCCGGCCGCGTTCGGCCGGCGCGAGCCGGCCCCAGGCGCCGGTCTCCCGCGCCTTGCGGGCGGCGGCGACCGCCGCGTCGATGTCGGCGGCATCGCCGGCCGCGATCCGCGCGAAGACGGTGCCTTCGGCCGGTGCATAGACATCGACCGTGCGGCCGGAATGGGAGGGCCGCCAGCGATTGTCGATGAAGATGCCCTTGGCCGGCTCGATCGCGGCGCTGGGAGCGGAACCTTCGGCAGCCATGGGAAATCTCCTTGCTGTCCTGCGGGACCGGCCTGTCGGCAGGAACGGCCCGCCTGTCTCACGCGTCGGTTGCGCGCGCTTCCATGTGACGCTGACCGTCGGGCCCTTGCGTCCAGAAGACGTTTTCCGCGCCCGGGCCGCCGGCGCAAACCGCGAGGGTCGCGCCGCTGAACGCCGGCGACAGGCCGCGATACTCGAAGCGCCGCGGGGCCCTGCCGCCCTCTGCGGCAGCGAGGTTGAAGAGCAATGTCGCCTGCAGCGGGCCATGGACGACCAAGCCCGGATAGCCCTCGACCTCGGTCGCGTAGGGCCGGTCGTAGTGGATACGGTGGCCGTTGAAGGTGATGGCGGAATAGCGGAAGAGCAGCGTGGGGCTGGTCTCGATCGCCCAGGAGCGGGCGACCGGCGCCGCTGCTGCCTTGTCGCCGCCGGTCGACGGCGCCGCCGAGCCCGGTTTCGCCGCCTCGCGATAGACGATGTCGTGCCGCTCGCGGATGGCGAGCCCGCGTTCCGTCAGATAGTCGTGATCGACCGCCACGAAGCAGAGCGAGCCGCTGCGGCCCTGCTTCTCGGTGATGTCGACGATGGTCGAGACCCGCCGGACGAGATCGCCCGTCCGCAAGACATCGAATGTTTCGATCGAGCCCCCGGCCCACATCCGCCGCGGCTGCGGCACCTGCGGCAGATGCAGATTCTTGGCCGGATGACCGTCCGGCCCCAGCGCCGCCATGCCGGCGATGGCGGGCGAGAGGCACCAATGGAAGCCCAGCGGCGCGGCCTCGCTGTCGACCGGCGCCAGATGCGGATCGAAGATCGCGCGAAAGCCCCGGACCAGCCGCTCGGTGACAAGGTCCTGCGCCTCGCTGCGCCGGCCGATCCATTCCGGGAAGGGCTTCGTGACGCCGTCTGTCCGGTCAGGTTTCGCGCTCATCAGAGGCCGTCCCTTCAATAGGACCGCGGCATGCCCAGCACATGCTCGGAGAGATAGGACAGGATCAGGTTGGTCGAGATCGGCGCCACCTGATAGAGCCGGGTCTCGCGGAACTTGCGCTCGACATCATATTCCTCGGCGAAGCCGAAGCCGCCATGGGTCTGGATGCAGGCATTGGCCGCCTCGTTCGAGGCATCGGCCGCCAGCATCTTCGCCATGTTGGCCTCGGCACCGCAATCCCGGCCCGCTTCGTAGAGACGGACCGCTTCCTTCACCATGAGCTCGGCCGCGCGCATATTGGCGTAGGCGCGCGCGATCGGGAACTGGATGCCCTGGTTCTGGCCGATCGGCCGGCCGAACACCACGCGCTCCTTGGCATAGCCCGAGGCCTTCTCGATCAGCCATTTCGCGTCGCCGACGCATTCGGCGGCGATGAGGATGCGCTCGGCATTCATGCCGGAGAGGATGTAGCGGAAGCCCTTGCCCTCCTCGCCCACCAGGTTCTCGGCCGGGACGCACACATTGTCGAAGAACACCTCGGTGGTCGAGTGGTTCATCATGGTGCGGATCGGCCGGATGGTGAGCCCCGCCTTCAATGCTTCGCGCATGTCGAGCACGAAGACCGAGAGCCCGTCGGTGCGCTTGGCGACCTGGTCGCGCGGCGTGGTACGGGCGAGCAGCAGCATCAGGTCGGAATATTCGGCGCGGCTGGTCCAGATCTTCTGGCCGTTGACGACGTAGTGGCCGCCCTCCTTGCGCGCGAAGGTCCTGAGCGAGGTGGTGTCGGTGCCGCTCGTCGGTTCGGTCACGCCGAAGGCCTGGAGCCTGAGCTTGCCGGACGCGATCCCCGGCAGGTAGCGCTGCTTCTGGTCCGCATTGCCATGCCGGAGCACGGTGCCCATGGTGTACATCTGCGCATGGCAGGCGGCGCCGTTGCAGCCGGCGCGCTGGATCTCCTCCAGCACGGCGGCGGCGGCCGAGAGCGTCAGCCCCGCCCCGCCATATTCCTCGGGGATCAGCGTCGCGAGATAGCCGGCCTCGGTCAGGGCCGTCACGAACGCTTGCGGATAGGCCCGGCTCGCATCGAGCTTGCGCCAATACTCGCCGGGGAACTGCGCGCAGAGCTTGCGGACCGCGTCGCGGATTTCCGGATGGTCTTCGGCCTCGAGCATCGATCAGGCGCTCCGCCGTTTCACGACCGGCGCCTCGCCGCGCCGGAAAAGGCCCAGCGACGCGACGGGCCGGTCCTCGGTCAGCGCTTCCACGGACGCGATGAAGCCGTCGGCCTCGGCCGGCGTCATGCCGCCCTCGGTCAGCAGCATCCGGCCCTTGACCGCGAGCTCGGCGCTCGTGACCGGATTCTCCGGGTCGCCCTTGCAGGCGCGGCGGAGCGCGTTGAACTTACGGCCATCAGTGGTCTCGACCGAGACGTCGGCGCCCCAGGCATCCGGATAGGCGGCGTCGATCGAAGGCGATCTCGCGATCTCGACCTTCTTGCGCAGCTCGGCCGCCCGGGCACGGGCTTCGGGTCCGAAGCTCGACTGCACGACCCGACCATCCATGAGCGCGATCGCCACGCAATGCTGCAGCGAGAACTTCGCGCTGTAGGGATCTTCCGGCTGCGGCCGGTCGCAGACATCGAGGGCCGCCTGGTAGGTACCGACGGTGATGCGCGCGGGCACGGCACCCTTCAGCTCGCCATGGAGTGCGATGGCCGCGTCGATCGTCGGATGGGTATGGCGGCAGCAGGGCCAGGGCTTGATCGAGGTCCGCACCAGCTCCCAGGGCGCCTCCGGATCGGCGGTGACGGCCGCCGGGACAGGATCGGGGCAGAGTCCGGCGAAGAAGCCCTTCTCGCCCTCGAGGATCCGGTCGGAGCCGGTGAAGCCCTCCTTGGCCAGCAGTGCCGCGAGCACGCCCGATTCCGCGGCGCGGGCCGTGTGCAGATGCTTGCTCATGGCGCCGGCGGCGAGGAATTCCCAGAGCCCCGAGGATTGCGTGCCAGCATTGCCGAGCGCCCAGACGGCTTCGTCCTCCGTCAGGCCGATCAGCTCGGCCGACGCCATCGCCGAGCCGAAGGGTCCGCAGGTCGAGGTGTTGTGCCAGATGCGGTAATGCGCCTTGCCGACCGCCATGCCGACGCGGCAGCAGGCCTCGTAGCCCGCCAGCACCGCCTTGAGGAAGGCGCGGCCGCCCAGATTGCGCTCCTCGGCGAGCGCCCAGGCGGCCGGGATGACGACCGAGCCCGGATGGACCACGGACTGGCGGTGGAGGTCATCCATCTCGAGGATATGGGCGAGCCCGCCCAGATAGAAGGCACGCCGCGCGGTGTCGCCGCTCTCGGGCGGAGCCACGGCCCTCAGCATGCGCGCGGGCTCGGTCTTGAGCGCGCCCAGCGCGCAGCACAGCGTGTCGAGCACGAACAGCGCCGACCAGCGCAGATCCTCCTCCGAGACTGGCTTCGCCCGGATGAGACGGACGAGATCCCTGGTGAGACTCATGATTTGGCTCCTCGGGCTAGGCCGCGCCTGATCGTCTCGGGGCGACCGCAGAATTCGTGGCGCAAGGGCTGGTCATGCTCGCCCAGCCGCGGAACCCGGCGCAGGCTGGGGCGCTGGCCATCGACGATGACCGGCGGCGCCATCAGCTCGACGGCACCTTCCGGCGTCTCCACCCGCGCGGTCGTGGCGCTGCGATGATGCGCCAGATCCGCCATCGTCGAGACCCGGCCATAGGCGATGCGCACCCGGTCGAGCAGCGTCGCGAGCGCGTCGATGGTGAACCCGCCGATCCGCTCCTGGACCCGCCGGTCCAGCTCCTCCCGGTTCTGCACCCGCGCCGTGTTGCGTTCGAAGCGCGGATCGGCCGGCATGGCCGGATCGCCCAGCACCTCATCGCAGAACACCTTCCATTCGCGCTCGTTCTGGATCGCGATCAGGATGTCGCCGTCGCTGGCATGGAACACGCCATAGGGCGCGATCGAGGGATGGGCGAGGCCGATGCGGCGCGGCTCCTTGCCGCCATAGCGCCGCGTCAGATAGGGGACGTTGAGATACTCCGCGATGGTGTCGAAGAGCGAGATCTGGAGATGGCTGCCCTTGCCGGTGCGCTCGCGCTGGAGGAGCGCCTGCAGGATCGCGGCATAGGCCGCCTGCCCCGTCGCGATATCGCTGATCGAGATGCCGACGCGGGTGGGGCCCGAGGCTTCCGACCCGGTCACGCCGGCGAGACCCGCCTCGGCCTGGATCAGGAGATCGTAGGCCTTGCGGCTCTCGTCGGGCGTGCCGGGCGCATAGCCGCCGATGTCGCAGACCACGAGCCGGGGATAGCGCGCCCGCAGCGCGGTGCTGCCGATCCCCAGACGGTCGGTGGCGCCGGGCGCCAGGTTCTGGATGAAAACGTCGGCCCTGGCCAGCATCGCCTCGACGAGACCCATATCCTCGGGCCGCTTCAGATCGACGGTGCAGGATTCCTTGCCGCGGTTGTTCCAGACGAAATAGCTGGACTGGCCGTGCACATAGTCGTCATAGCCGCGGGCGAAATCGCCCTCCGGCCGCTCGAGCTTGATGACCCGCGCGCCCGCATCCGCCAGCCGCGAGGTCGCGAACGGCGCGGCCACGGCCTGCTCCAGAGCGATGACGGTGGTCCCCTCCAGCGCGCCGGGCATGGCTCCTGATCCTTGTCTTCGCAGACAGGACTCACGCGCCGCGGCGGGTTTAAGTCAAATATGATTTTGCAATGGCGGGTATAGCGAATCTTGCAGGCGCCGACACCGCCCGCCGGTCCGCGCCGTTGGCCGATAGTCCAATCACTGGAAGAGGTTCGGCCGCTGGCTGTCGTCGGACAATTCCGCCGTCCATTCGCCATCGCGCACGAGCCGCCGCAGGATTTCCCAGGAGAGCTGGCCGATGGCCCGCGGCGCGTTGAGCAGCGGCCGCTCGGTGGAATAGGCCAGATAGACCTTGCGGGTGATCTTGGGCTTGGCGAAATGCCAGATCCGGAAGTCGCCGGCCTCGGCCTCCTTGTCGACGGCCATGCGCGGCAGGATCCCGTAACCCAGCCCGCGCCGGACCAGCTTCTTGATCTGGCTGTAGGAGTCCATCTCGATCGCCGGCGAGATCGAGACGCGGGCCGACTGGGCCGCATCGTCGATCAGCTCGCGCAAGCCATGCCCCGGCCCCGGCACCACCACCGGCAGCGAAGCGGCATCGGCGAGGCTGATATTGTCGCCGTCGAGATCGGCCTGCCCCTCCATCGCGGGGCTGGCGAACATGCAGATCTCCTCCGAGAGGGCATGATGCACCGCGAGCCCGCGCGGATCGGAGGTCGAGTAGATCATGGCAAGATCGACATCGCCGCGCTTGAGCCAGCCCAGGATGAAGCCACTCATGGCCTCGACCACGCGGATGCGGGCCTCGGGATAGCGCGCCTTGGCGCTCTCGATCAAGGGGGCCGCCAGCAGCTCGCTCACCGTGCCCGGCATGCCGAAGCGCACCTCGCCGCGGGGCGCCACCGCCTCGCCGCGCACGCTGTCGGGGATCTCCGCGAGCTCCGCCAGGATGCGCTTGGCATGGCGCAGCAGCCGCTGCCCGGCTTCGGTGGCCGCGACCCCCTGGGTCGAACGATGGAGCAGCGTGATGCCGAGCTCGTCCTCCATATGGCGCACATGTTGGCTCAAGGCCGGTTGCGCGACATGGAGCTGATTGGCCGCCTTCGAGAATGAGCCGGTCTCGACGACTTTGGAGAAATAACGAAGCTGCCTCAGATCCATCGGAAGCCCTCCCTGGGGGTGCCCCGCGATCTCCTTCATGCGCCGGATCGCTACGGTCTAACCGCTTATGCACCCTAGACAAATAACTTATGCTGCTTCGATTTTCGTTGCCATAGCCGTCTAGCCCCCGGGCCGGCGCGCCTATACCGGTTTAAGGGCATTGACGAAGCGCTTGTAAGCTCATGATTGGTTGGCCGGATCGATCCATCGCCCGGATTGGTTCGAGGAGACCGCAGCAGACGGCGGCATTTTTATCCACAAGCGACGGACGAGCGCTCGCGGCCCGCGGGAGAAGTGTCGGAGCGATGATCAAGCGGATTCAGAACAGCGTGTCGTGCTTCGCCTTGAGGGCCGCGGCCCGCTGGACCAGGTAATCGACCAGCACCGTCGACACCTGGAAATTGCGGACGCTCTTCGGCCGCACCACCGCGATGGTGCGCTGCATCTGGCTCTCGTCGATATCGAAGGAGGAGAGCTGCCCGTCATCGACCTCCCGCTTGACGCTGTGATAGGGCAGGATCGTCGAGCAGGGCGTCGCCTCGCCGATGAGGACCGATTTCACGGCATCCAGCGAATCCAGCTCCAGCTCCGGCTTCAGCGTCACCTGCCGGCTGTCGCAGACCCGGTCGATGATCCGCCGCAGCTCATGGATGGCGCTGGGCAGTACCAGCTTCATGCGGGCGATCTCGGCCAAGGTGCGCGGATGCCGGTCCGTCGTCGGCGAGGGCGCCGTCACCAGCACGAGCCTTTCGGAGAACAGCGCCACGGCATCGCCCTCCAACCGCGCGTTCGCCCGGTAGGTCAACGACAAGTCGAGCTTGTTCTGAGCGACCAGGCTCTGCAGGTCTCCGCTATAGGCCTCGATCACCGAGAGCGTCAGGCCCGGATAGTTCCCATGAAGATGGAGGACGAGGTCGGGCAGCAGGAAGGGTGCGATGGTCGGGCAGATGCCGAGCACGACCTCGCCGCGCAGGGTCGAGGAGCGATGCTTCAGCTCCTGGACGATCTCGTCGAGCCCATTCAGGTAGCGCCGCGAGCGGGTCAGGAGGAAGCGGCCTTCCTCGGTGGGCTCGGCACCCCGGCCGCTGCGGTTGATCAGGGAGAAGCCGATCTCCTTCTCCAGGAGCTTGATCTGGCGGGTGAGCGCCGGCTGCGCGATCCCGATCGAGCTCGAGGCGCGCGAAAAACCGCCATGCTCGCAGACGGCGATGAAATATCGCAGACGCCTGAGATCGATGCCGGCCTTTTCCAATCCACCCATCCGTTGCGAAACCAACCCGAAGCCCTGGCCGTCAGCGTTCCGCCACGCGGCCCAGCCACCGCGCGATCCATCCCGGCGTCGGCAGCCGCTGCAGCGGGCTGCGCGGCGACCCCAACGCCAATCGGTGCTGCGGCAGCGCATCGATGACCGACAGGCGGCCGCGATAGGCGAGCCACCAGAGGATCAGCACCCCGATCAGCCAGAAGAAGATCTGCCAGACGAGCAGCGAGGGCATGCCGAGGGCGACGTTGCCGCCGGTGAAGATCGGGCGGCTGAAGAAGCTGTTGCCGAGGATCGCCCCGGGACCGAGCGCCAGGAACGCCCAGATCAGGGTCAAGGACCATCGGGCGGTGCGGATCGCCCGGCCGCCGGGCTCGGCGCGCTGACCGGCCTCGAACTCGTCATGCAGCCGCTGGCGGTGGTCGCGCTCTTCGCCGCCGCGGGTGAAGAGCGAGACCAGCAGACAGGCCGCGACATTGAAGACCAGGCCCCAGCCCGCGGAATGGATCGTGAGCGGCCAGCGTCCCCAGGGCAGGTCGAGGAACAGCCCCTCGAACAGGATCAGCCCAAAGGGCTCTGTAAACACGACGATGATGATGCCGATCACGAGCCCTGCCAGCACGGCGCTGCGGCTGACCCAGGGCAGCCAGCAGAGCCCGAGGAAGGCGGGCAGCAGCTGGGCCGCGAGGCTGAGGGCAAGGGAGGAGAAGACGGTGGCGCTCAAGGGCGCGAAGCTGGCCGTGAGCGCGATGGCGGCGAAGATCGCCGCGAGCGCGATGCGCGCCGCGAGCTTGCGGCCGGCCGGCGAGAGCTCGGGCAGGACATAGCGGGCGACGAGCTCGATCGTGACGATGCTGGCGCCGGAGCTGGCGAAGAAGGCGATGCCGATCTGCAATGCTGCCACCAGGAGCATCAGCAGGCCGATCCCCAGAAGCTGATCCATCGAGCCCAGCCTTGCGACGAGGCCCGCGAAGGCGGCGGGCGTTCCGGCAAGGCCGGCCGGCGCGGCGGCCGCGATCTCGGCGGCGATGACCGGCGCGATCAGCAGCAGCGCGCCCGCCGCGATGCCGCCCGTCATCCAGACCTGCTCGAAGGCGAAGCCCTTCCGGGTCTGGCTGGTGATGCCGAGGAAGCCGAAGCCGGGGCTCAGCACGATGCCGATCAGGGACAGCGCGAAGGAAAGGATGGCGACCGTGGTCCAGAGGCCGCCTGTGGGCAGCTGCTTGCCGATCCCGTCCGTGAACTGGATCACGCCCGGGATCTGGTCGGCGAGGATGCCGGCGGGCGTGGCGATGCCCTTCGTGAACAGAGCCAGCCCGTCGAAGGTGATGCCGGCAAAGCCGCCGGTGAAGAGGATCAGGGTCAGGACCAGGAAGGACTGGCCGGCCACGACATAGACCACCGCCCGCCAGCCGCCGATGACCGCATAAAGGAAGAGGAAGAAGGCGGTGACCCAGATCACGAGGCCGGCGCGGAGCGAGCCCCCCGTGGCGGCCTCGACCAGCTGCCCGATCTCGCCCAGCCCGTAGGCCGCGAAGGGGATCGTGAACAGGAACAGGATGGCGAGAAGATAGAGGCGCAGCGCGACGCTGCCGAAATACTCGCCCATCAGGTCGCCGATCGTGCCGAGGCCGGTGATGCGCGCGGCGAGCCAGATCCGCTTCTGCACCAGGGCGCCGCAAAGCCCGACCAGCACCAGCCCGACCGCGACATGGCTGTATTGCAGCCCGTAGAGCGAGGTCAGGAGGATATGGTCCGGCAGGCCGAGGCCGGCCACCACCACGCCGGTGCCGGCGAAGATCGTGGCCCAGGACGGAATCTCGCGGGCGCCGTCGAGGAAATCCTCCGGGCGGCCGAAGGATCGGGCGCAGCGCGTTGCGATATAGACCGCGTAGGCGAAGAACAGTCCCGACAGGATGAGGAAGGGCGTCGTCATCGCCGCTCCTGCCGCGAATTCCGGTCGGGGCCGTCAGTCCCGAAATCGCCGATCACATCGAAGGCCTCGAAGCTGCGGCGCACGCCGAAATGCGTGATCATGTAGAAGACGACGGCGGCGAAGAGCCCGCCGAAACCCAGGCTCAGCGGCAGGAAGTTCCGGGCGCCGAATCCCGGTACGAGGAGCGCCGCCAGCCCGCAGGCGACGAGCGCCCCCGCATAGATGACCAGCCCCAGCGCCAGCTCGCGCCGGCTGAAGCCCGTGTCATAGACGGCATTCACGATGATGTGGCCGATGAAGGCCGCGAGCACGGCACCGAAGGCCGACAGGGTCGCGATCCAGCCGCCCCCGTCGCTGCCATAGTCGAACAGCATGACCGCGACCAATCCCAAGGCCAGCCAGATCGCCATGACCAGCGCATGGCGATCCAAAGCCTGGGTCTTCGTCAACGGGCTCATGGCCCCTCAATCCCGTCCGTTCCCGCCGGCCTCCGGATCAGTCATCGCCGTCCTTGCCGCCCTTGTCCGTCGCCGGGAAGTTGCGGAACGACATGCCGCCGGCGCTGCCCAGATTCTCGATCGGCAGCCCCAGATCCTTCATCAGCCCGTCGACGAAGGCGACCTGGGTCCGATACTTCATCGCCGAGTTCACGACGCGATCGGTCATGCTGCCGCTGCCACCGCCGCTCCCGCCGGCGCCGCCCGCCTGGCCGCTTTCGGAGGGACTGTTGAGGCCGGGCAGGCCGTCGACCTGGAGGATCTTGATCGAATCGATCCGCTCCATCGGCTTGACCGTCTCGCGGATGATGTGCTGCAGGTTGCGCACCAGGGTCTCGTAGATGGCGCTGCGGCGGCTCGCCTCCGAGCGCATGTTCTCGGCCTCGTTGAGCAGGCGGTTGCCCGCCGCATCCTTGGCGTAGCGCACCTCGGCGGCCTTGGCCTCGGCGATCTCGGCCTGGGCCTGCAGCTCCTTGGCCTCCTTGTCGGCCTTGGCCATCGCCACCATGCGCTCCGCCTCGCGCTCGGTCTTGGCCGAGGCGTTGATGAGCTCGATGCGCTTCATGCGGCCCGCGACCTCCTCCTCCTTGGCGCTGTGGATCTGCTCCTCGAGCGCCGCCTGCTCCTTCCAGGCTTCGGCCGCCTTGGCCCGGGCATAGGCCTCCTCGATCGACTTGTTGACGACCTCGATGAGCCGCTCCTTGTCGACGATCTCGACCTCCTTCTGCCGCTCGATCTCGAAGCGGTCGATGAACTTGCGCGCCGCGATCCGGAGCTCGTCGAGCTCGCGGGTGGCGGTGATGGAGGCGTCCTCGATGCTGCGATAGGCCGCGGTCTCCGCGATCTTGAGCTTCTGGTTCTTGGAGATCTCGAGATGGTCGATCTCCTCGTCCTTCCGCAGACGCTCGAGATTGACGCTGTAGCGCCTGAGGATGCGCGCCCGCTCCTCCTCGGCCCCGGCCTGCTCGTTGCTGATGCGGACCTCCTTGTCCTTCTCGACGGCGCGGATCTCGATCGCCTTGGCGGTCTCGATGCGGCTCGATTCGACCTCCTTCTCCTTCTCGAGCCGGGCGCGGTCGACCTCGGCACCGGCCGCGGTCTCCTTGAGCGAGATGTCCTGGCGCGAGCGGATCTCCAGCTCCTTCACCTTGCGCTCGTTCTCGATGCGCTCCGCCTCGATCTCCTGCTGGCGCAGGATCCGCTCGGTCTCGAGCGCCTTGCGGGAATTGATCTCCGTCAGGTCGGTGTCGCGCTGGCGCTCGATCTCCAGCGTCTTGATCTCGTTGGCGGCGGCGATGCGCTCGGCCTCGACCAGCCGCTCCTTGGCGATGCGGACGCGCTCGGCCTCCTGCTCGGCACGGACCTTGGCGTTCTGCACCGTGATCGCCGAGCTCGAGCGGTCCTCCTCGATCGCGGCCTGCTGCTCGGCCTTGCGCGATTCGATCGCCCGCACCTGCTCGATGCGCGCATATTCGAGGTCGCGGTCGATCTCGAGCGCCTTTTGCTCGGCCTCGTAATCCTTGAGCTTGATCGAGATGCGGGTGTCGTTCTCGATCTGGTTGCGCAGCTTGCGCCGCTGCTCGATCTGCTCGGTCAACTGCGTCAGGCCCTCGGCATCGAAGGCGTTGGCCGGGTTGAAGGCCGAGATGTCCGACTGGTTGAAGCTCGTCAGCGACGCGTTCTCGAGCTCGAGCCCGTTCGCGGCCAGCGTCTTGCCCACGGCCGTGCCCACCTCGCCCATGAAGCGGATGCGGTTGCCGTGGATCTCCTCCATGGTCATGCCCGCCGCCACGGCCGAGAGCGCGTCCATGAAACGGCTCTGCACGATCTCCTTGAGCTCGAGCGCGTTCATGGTGCGGTCGCCCAGCGTCCGGGCCGCGATCGAGACCGCCTCCCGGCTCGGCATGACCCGGACGGAGAACTCGGCGATCACGTCGACGCGCATCTTGTTCTTGGTGATGAGCGACTGCTCGCCGACGCGCCGGATCTCCAACGGCAGCGCGTTCATGTTGACGCGCGTGATGTTGTGCACGATCGGGATGACGAAGGCGCCGCCTCCCATCACCACCCGCTCGCCGCCGAGGCCGGTCCGGACGAAGGAGCGGTCCTTCGAGGAGTGCCTATAGAGCCAGTGCAGCAGATAGACACCGATCGCGATGAGTACCGTTGCCAGAATGACGATGGCGATTGCGTCCGTGCCGGTCATTGTCCTGTCCTCCCCTGTCCCATGATGCCGCGCTTCAGCGGCAGAGAGTGGTTCTGCCTCAGAAGCGTTCCTTGCCGGCGACGGCGAGGACGATCATGGAGACGGTTACGAGATTCACGAAGTCTGCGAGCGTGTAGAGCACGATGACGCCGCGGCTGTGCCCGGCGCCGATGACGACGTCGACGAAATGCAGGATCGGGTAGATCGCCCAGCCGATCGTCATGATGAGGCGGATCCAGAAATAGCCGAGGCGGATCGGCCGCGACGACTTGCGCAGCGCGTCGCTCATCCAGCCGAAATACATCTCGCCCAGGATGTAGAGCCAGAACGCCATCGACAGCAGCACGCCCAGCGTCGGATCGAAGATCCGCGCATCGCCGAGATAGCGGCTCAGCACCATCAGGATGGCGGCTGCCGTCGTGCGCCAGAAGATGCCGACCGGGATCTGGCCGGCGATCCGGGCGAAGAAATAGACCGCGGCGACCTGCAGCGGCTGCACCACGAACCAGCCGATATAGCGGGGGGCCGCCGTCATCTGCTGCGTCGCGATCCAGGTCTGCGAGGCCTCGAAATAATGGAAGCCCGAGGCCAGCAGCGCCACGCCCGAGAGCGCCACCGTCGCCCGCCAGCGGTCCGAGACCCAGCTCAGCCCGACCAGCGCCAGGAGACCGGTCGTGAGCGTGGCCAGCATCGCCACGCCGTAGGACGTGCTGACGATGTCGCTGGAGGGGAAAGCGCTTCCGAACATGGACTGTCCTTCAGATTTGCGAGCGAATGTGGGGCGCCCGGCCATAAAGGGCGACCATCGGCAGGATCAGCAGGCCGAAGATGAATTGCTGCCACTCGTATTTCAGGCCGATGCCGATCAGGAACGAGCTCAGCACCTGGAGCACGAGCACGCCGATGATGGTGAAGCCGTAGCCGCCATAGCCGCCCACGAGCGAGGTGCCGCCGATCACGACCGCGGCCAGCGTCGTGAAGAGATAGGGATCGCCCACGCCGATGAAGCCGCCGCCGCTCCAGCCCAGCAGGAGCGCGCCGGTCAAAGACGCGAAGCAGCCGCTGATGAGGTAGGCCAGCGTCCAGTATTTGAACTCGGAAATCCCCATCAGCCGGGCCGAGCGGCGGTTGCCGCCGAGGGCGTAGATGTAGCGGCCATAGGCCGAGTAGCGCAGCGCGACGATCACGATGATGGCGAGCAGGATCCAGAGGAAGATCGTGGGCGGCACCTGGAGCCCGAAGGTGACGCCGTTCATCGCCGCGAGGTTCTGGAGCCAGGGCGGCACGGTGCCGAAGACGTTGCCGCTGAAGGTGGAGCCGATGCTGGTCAGGATCTGGGTCAGCCCCGCGACCGAGAAGCCCATGCCCAAGGTCAGGATCAGCGCCTGCCCCTGCAGCCGGTAGGACAGCACCCCGTTCAGGAACCCGATGCCGGCGCCGATCACGAGCACGATGGCGAGCGCGAGCCAGGAGGGGACGCCGAGGCCAATGAGATAGAGCAGGCCGATATTGGCGGCGCCGATCACGAAGGGAATCGACAGGTCGAGCCCGCCGAGGAGCGCCACCAGCGTCTGGCCGACGCAGGCGATGCCGAGGAAGGCCGCGAACAGCAGCACGGCCTTGATGTTGGCGCCCGAGAGGAAGCCGTGGATCGCGAAGGAGCTGATCACAATCAGGGCGCCCAGCACCACCAGGCCGATGAAGGCGCTGCGGCCATGGACGAAGACCCGGCTCACCTTGAAGGCGAAGATCATGATGCCTTCGAGCAGGAGGAAGGCGATCAGGTTCGGGACCGTGCGGAAGCCGGGGAGCGACGCCGCCAGGATCAGGTAGGCGATCAGCATCAGCGCCATGACGATGATCAGGACGCGATTGCCCCGCCACAGGCCGCGCGCGCCGGCCGCCGATCTCGGCTCCGCCGCCTCGTCTTCCTTGGCCGTGACGACGCGCTCCTGGCGGGCCTCGAACACCACGGCGATGTAGTTCAGCACCCAGAAGAGCACCGCGACCGAGGCCACCGTGTAGAGGATGACCGTCTGGGCGCTGACCCCTTGCGCGAAGCCGAGACCGAAGCCGATGGCCGCGACGACGAGGGTGATCGCGAGGTTGAGCCAGACGAGGAAGGGCGACCGGGGCACGAACATCAACGCCCCGCGGTCGCGGGTCGCCAGGTCGCTCATGATGCCCTCCCGATGAGATGGGAGATCAGCCCGCCTTCCCCGGCCCGGCTTTCCTGCGCCACGACGAAGAAGAGCAGCAGGATCAGCACCGAGACGAAGACATAGAGGAAGGTGCCGAGGCGGGCCGAGCGGGCCTCGGCGACCGCGAGGCGGAAGGTGAAGGTCACGAGCAGCAGGACCCCGACCGCGCCGAAGGCGATCTGCTGCAGCGGGCTCAAGGCCGGCAGGCCGCTGCTGCCGCCTTCGCCGCCGCCCGGTGTTGCCGCCGGCAACAGCAGATAGCGCGTCAACAGGTCGCCGGAGGGCGCCGCCGGCACCGCGGCTGCGGCGGTCGCGGCCGTGGTCGCCGCCGCATGGGGCGCGGTGCTGATCTGCAGCATGATGCCGACGACCACGCAGCCAAGCACCACGAAGGCGGCGAAGGGCGAGATGAAGGAGATGTGGCGCCCGATGATCGGCACCAGGAGGGCCAGCAGCAGCGACAGGACCAGGATCAGCCCGTAGAAGAGCTGGGTCACGAAGGCCTGGCTCGCGCCGAAATTGAAGGTCGCGAGTCCATAGCCGATGAGGAAGAGGTTGACCGCCCCCAGGAGCGCGCCGGTGACGCCGCCGCGCCCGCCGGCGAGGCTGGCGCCGCCCAGCACCAGCGCCGTGACCGAGGTCAGCGTCATGGTGGTGCCCTGGGTCGGATCGCCCGAGGAGATCAGCGCCGTGTAGCAGATGGCGCCCAGCCCGACGAAGATGCCGGAGATCACATGGGCGCCGATGCGGGTGATGTTGGTCCGGGTGCCGCTGGCATAGGCCGCCCGCTCGTCGTACCCCATCATGCGCAGGTTGCGATAGAACGGGGTGAGCTGGAACAGCAGCCAGCCGCCGGTCGCCAGCAGCACGATCAGGAGGATCGGCGAGAAGATCGTGTTGCCGAGGCCCCAGGAGCCCATCCAGTCGGGCGCCACGCCGCCGGGCCGCGGCAAGATCACGCGATTGATGCCCGAGAGCGCCAGGAAACCGCTCAGCGCCACGATGATCGGCTGCACCCGGACATAGATGATCACCAGCGCGAACAGCACCTGGTAGAGCACGCCGATCCCGAGCGCCAGCAGGAAGACGCCGAGCGGCGAGGTGACGACGCCGATGTCGCTGAGCTTGACGATCGACACGTTGATGAAGGCGAGGAGAGGGCCGACGGCCAGATCGACGGTCCCCCTGCCGGCCACCGCCACGGCCATGAGGGCATAGGTCGCCATCACCAGCGGCGCGGCCACGATGATCGCGCTGCCGAAGCCCGCCAGCGAGACGAGGCTGGGGCCCCGGATCACCGCGATGCTGAGCAGCACGGCGATCAGCAGGATCGGCACCAGCAGATAGGTGTTTTGCGAACCCCTCTCCGACATCGCTCTGCTCTGGCTGCTCCGGCCTCCCGCCGACGGGTGGGCGGGCTTGCGCCCGCCCGGCTCCCACTCAGAGATCGATCACGCGCCGCCCGGCCGGCCGCTCGCTGCGGCCGCCCGAGCGCAGATCCGTCACGCCGGCACGCGCACCGCCCTGCCCGCGCCGCTCCGGATCCAGGCCCAGGATCTTCTTGAGCACCGGCGTGATGACTTCCTTGAACTTCGCCGGATCCTCGGAGGTCGGGAAGTGGCCGCCGCCGAAGATGATGCATTCGGAGTTGCGCACCTTCTCGGCGGTACGCTCCGTCATCTCGGGCGTGCAGGCGAAGTCGTACTCGCCGGTCAGGAAGAAGATCGGCAGCTTGCCGGAGATCTTCTGGCACTGGTCGCGGAAGTCGGAATCGACGCTGTAGAAATAGAGGTCGCCCTTGAAGATGCCGGGGCCGCCCTGGGCGTAGTACCACCAGGTCTCCCAGCGGTATTCGTCCGGCGATTCCGGCGACATCAGGCCGAAGACCGAGGTCGCCACCACCTCGCCGCCATGGATATGCGGATGGTGCAGCGGATCGATCCACCAGCCCGGCGAATAGTCGCAAGCCTCGAGCGCGATCAGAGCCGAGAACTCGTTCTCGTATTTGAGCGCCAGCGCCAGGCAGACATTGCCGCCCATGGACTGGCCCATGACGACCGGCTTGGTCAGATCGAGCGCCCGGCAGAAGGCGACGATGAACTCGCAATAGAAGCGCGTGGTCAGCTTGTACTCGTCCTCCATCAGGTAGAAGTCCGAGGGCGGAATCGACTTGCCGTGCCAGGGCAGGTCGAAGGCGATCACGCGGAAATTCTGGGCGATGTCGGGATCGCAGAGCTGGTGGCGGTACTGGCGCCCGTCGGTGCCGGCGGTGTGCAAGCAGACCAGCGGGATGCCCTCGCCATGCTCTTCGTAATAGGTCCGGTAGGTCTTGCCCTCGCACTGGACATAGACATAGCGCCCGACGATCGGATCATGGGTGTTCATTGGCGTCTCTCCTGCCGCGCTCAGACTTGTCTCATCAGCGAGAGCATGCGCGTCAGCGCCCGCAGATTCTGCCAGAAGGGAAGGGTGTTGCCCTCGATGATGAGCTGGCGGTGCAGCGGATGCGCCATGGCCCAGATGTCGTTGAACATGGGTGGAGGGATGCGCTGCGAGAACTTCATCCAGGCGCTGCTCGGCGCCTTGAGGCCGAAATCGTAACCGAGATCGTTGGGCGTCAACCCTTCGGCGATACGCTGGATCTTGCCGCCGCGCACCTCGATCAGATACTCGGTCTCGTCGACGCCGAGAACGAATCGGCTGGTGAAGAAGCGGCCGATCACCGGGAGGATCCGGTCGTCGTTCACGCAGCGCGCCCAGCGCTCGATCCATTCCAAGTCGAAGCTCTTCCTACTGCTGCCGGATCTACTCATGCGGTCCTCCTGTCAGATCGCGAAGACATTGGCCGTTTCTTAGTGGGGGAGCGGCTTCTTCGCCGGCCCGTAGAGCGCGACGAAGGAAGCCATGTCGATCGCCACCGGCATGACGGCCGCGGCGAAGGCGGTGAGATCGGCGTCCGGCGCTATGGCCAGACGCTCGGTCTTGAGGGCATAGAGAGTGAAGACGTAGCGATGCTGGCGGTCCGGCGGCCAGGGGCCGCCATAGCCGCGCCCGAAGCCCGGGATGCCGAAGGTGACGTAATCGCTGTTGAGCTCGACGGCACCCTTGGGCATGAGCGCGCCGCCGGAAGCACCTTCGGGCAGCTCGCGAACGCCCGCCGGGATGTCATGGACCAGCCAATGGGCGAAGGCGCGCGGGAACTTGAACGCCTCGGGCAGGTCGGGATCGGTGATGGCGAGCGCGAAGCTGCGCGTCCCTTCCGGCACGCCCGACCAGACCAGGCGCGGCGAGCGCTTGTTCTCCTCGGCGAAGCGCCCCGGAATGATCTGGCCGGGTGCGATATCGGGCGCCTGCAGCTTGAAGGCCATGACGGCCGCCTCGCGCGGCGGATCCTGGCGCGGGGACAGCGGCACGGGCCGCGGCATGGGGCGACCCTGCTCGAACGGGAGGCGAACGGTAGCGGCGGCCATGGGCGCGAGGGCGGCGCCCTCCTCCCCGTCCCCGCCCGCCTCGCCCGGCAGTCGCGCGCTCGCCCGGCGCCCGAACATGGCGTTCAGGATCGCATGGCTGTCATAGGGCGGCTCGAACTGCGAGGAGATGCTGCCGTTTCGGAACACTTCGACGCGGGAGCAGAGATTGAGGAACTCCTCGATCTCGCTCGACAGGAACACCACCGCATTGCCGCGCGAGGCGAAGTCGCGCAGGTTGCGATAGAGGTCGAGCTTGGCGCCGATATCGATGCCGCGCGCCGGGTCGTTGAGCACGAGCACGGCGGGTTTCTCGGCGAAGGCGCGCGCGATCAGCACCTTCTGCTGGTTGCCGCCGGAAAGCGAGGTGATGAGATTGTCGCGGTCGCCCATCTTGACCGCGAGCTTGCCGGACTCCCACTCGAAGACGGGCGAGAGCTTGGTCCTGTTGATCAGGTTGAGGATGCCCGCCAGCCGGTATTCGCGATAGACCGGCATGAGCAGGTTCTCGAAGATGCTCAGGTTCGGGAGGATGCCCTCCTTCTTCCGGTCGCCGCTGACATAGCTGATGCTGTTCTCGCGTGCAGAATGGAGGTCGGTGATGTCGTTGGCGGTCTTATCGCGGATGACGGCGATGCGGCCCGAGACCAGCGGCTGGATGCCGGCGAGGCAGCGCACGAAATCCGCCTGGCCCTGGCCGTCGAGCCCCGTCACGCCGATCACCTCGCCCGGATAGAGCGTGAAATCGATCGGCGCCGCGGCCGACCAGACGCGGCCTTCCGTCATCCGCAGCACCGGATTGGGCGCGAGGCGCTGGGCCACGGACTGGCCCTGCTGCGTCCGGCTGCGCTCCGTCCCGGCGATGAGCTCCAGGATGCGCTGCTCGGTGATCTCCTCCTTGCCGAGGCTGCCGACATCGATGCCATCCCGGAGCACCGTGGCGCGGTCGGCGATACGCACCAGCTCAGCGATCCGGTGGGTCACGATCAGGATGCTGACGCCGGCCTTCTTGAGCTGGCGCATCTTCTGGAACAGCCGCTCGGTCGAATCGAAATCGAGTGCCGCGGAGGATTCGTCGAGGATGAGGACCTTGGGATCGGCCAGCAGCGCGCGGGCGATGGTGATCCATTGCTTGATGCTGAGCGGCAGCTCGCCCACCAGCGTCGAGAGATCGAGATCGAAATCCAGGAGCTCCCGCATCAGGGCGGAACCCCGGCGCTGCTTCTCCTCCTGGCTGAGCGCGGAGCCGAACGGCGTGTCGGCGCCGAGATAGAGATTGTCGAGCACCGAGCATTCGTCGGCGACGAGCACCTCCTGGAACACGTTGGAGATCCCGAGCGCCCGGGCCTCGTAGGGCGAGGTCGCCGACTTGCCGAGGATCGACACCTGGCCGCTGTCGGGGATGAGGACGCCCGAGATGACCTTCGCCAGCGTGCTCTTGCCCGACCCGTTGCCGCCGACGATGGCATGGACCTCGCCGGCATAGGCCCTCAGGTTGCATCCCCCCAGCGCCACCGTGGGCCCGAAGGTCTTCCTGACCGAGGAGATTTCAACCGTAGGGTAGACCATGGCGCGTCAGGGTTTCCCGTTCGGCGAGGTCGGAAAGAGTCGGAACCCCGCCATGCGGAAGACGCCGCCCGGTCCCAAGGGACGGGGCGGCGTCGATCCAGGCCAGACGACTAAGGCTTGTAGGCTGCGGGATCGGCGGGCCGCAGGAAGAACTGGTCGAGATATTCCTTCCCGGCCCATTTCTCGATGCCGACGCTGTACCAGTCGCCCGACTCCTCGTCGCAGTTCTCAGGCACGACCTTGGACAGCTCGTCATAGCTCAAGGTCAGCGGCCGCGTCAGGATCGACTGGACCTTGGGGCCCTGGCCCTCGAGCGTACGCATCATGATGTTCCAGGCCATCTCGAAATCGTCCGCCGGCGGCCAGGCCTGGATCGAGGAGCTGATGTAATCCTTGTTCTTGCGCCAGTAGCAGAGCGCGCCGATCTCGCCGCCGATCGTGATCGGCGCCATGGTCCGGCCGCTCTGCTTCAGCGCGCGCACCGCGCCGAGCTCGGAGGCCGACTGGATGATGATGCCGTCGAGCTGGCCGGGATTGGTGGCGAGCCAGCGCTGGATCTCGGACTGGGCGACCTGGTCGGTCCACATGCCCGCGACCGTGCCGGCCACCGTGATGTCCGGATACTTCTCGAGCGCCTTGAGGATGCCGAGATTCTGCGAGTCCGAGGCCGAAGCGCCCGGGATGCCCTCGACATTGAGCACGTTGCCCTTGCCGCCGAGCTCCTTGGCCATCCATTCGCCCAGCATGTAGCCGCCGACGACGAAGTTGGCCGAAGAGTTGATCGAATAGGGCGAGGTCAGGTAGCCCGTGGCCGAAATGACGGGAATGCCGCGCTCATAAGCGTACTGGACGGTCTGGTTCAGCGCGGTCGGGTTCGAGCAGCAGACGATGATCGCGTCCACGCCCTGGTCCACCAGCTGGCGCATCTGCTGGATCTGGACCGAATCGTTGAGGTTCGACTGCGTGATGATGACGTCCGAGATCAGCCCGAGCTGCTTCCATTTCGGGATCAGCTCCTCCTGCAGGCGCTTCATCACCGCCGCGCGCCAGGTGTTGCCGGCATAGGAGCTGGCATAGCCGATCTTCCAGGGTGGCGGATTCTTCGGCTTCCAGTCGCGATAGGCGCTCTCGCCGATCGGCTGCGCCGGGTCGATCATCTGCGGGTTATAGAGCTCGTCGCGGATGCTCTGCGGCAGCTCGTCGAGGCCCGCGGCGAAGGCGGGGCTGGCGAAGGCGACGGCGGCCGCGACCATCGCGGACCGCAATAGGATTGCGAACGGGCGTGTCAATTTCCCCTCCCATGAGGCCGCATTTCTCTGCTGCGGCACGAGCCCCTGCTGGACTCTTCGGGCGGGGACTATCGGCCAAGACCGGTCCAGCCTCGTAATACAATTTTTCTATATTCGGTATATGCACCCGGCATGGAGCGCGGGATCGCGCGCCGCTCCTCATCGTCGCGCGGACACGACGTGCGGAGCTGTGGATCGTTTTCTAAATCACGACCATGGCTGCGATTCTCGCCATGGCGCAGCGCAGCATCGGCCAGCCCGGCGCGATCTCCGATCGACAGGATGCGGGCCGGCGTCAAACGCGCCGGTGCAACTGTGAAATCTTGACGACGGTACGGAGCCACGGCCGGTCCATCCGCGCCGCGCAGCGCCGGGCGCCACGATCCGCGGGCGCGATGCCGACGACGAAAACCGATTCGATCCGCGACGCCCGCCCGCGCCGTCAACGGCCCGCGCGCTTGAAATACTGCACGGCGCGCTCGTGCTTCTCGGCCGCGGCGCGCGTCTTGAAGGTGCCGAGATTCCGGCGCTTGCCGGTCGCCGGATTCTTCTTCCGGGAATAGAGCCGGTATTCGCCGGATTTGAGCTTGCGGATCATCGCCTCTCCTTTCCGCGTCGGGTTTCGCCCTGCCGATCGGCGCGCCGCCCCTCGAGAGAACCCGGCGGGCTCTCCGAAGGTTCCCGCATCGCCGACGGCCGGTCTCCGTCACCCGCCGCCGGCTCCTTGCCGCGCCGCAGGAATCCCCTGTCGGTCAGAACGACCCTGGTGACATCGCCGCCGAGCGCCGCCTGGCCCAATCGCCGCGCGGCGGCACTCACCTCTTCCTGCGCGCGCGGATCGCCGCTCGCCCGGGCGGCTTGCAGGGCGCGATAGGTGACGACGAACTGGCAGATCAGGGCGCTGTGAAGCTCTTGCGCGGCGCGCGCATCGAGGCGCGGCATGACGCCGCCCAGCGCCTTCCAGGTCTGCCGCCCGACGGCCTCGACATGGCCGAGCCCCGGATCGCTGCCGCGGTTGGCCGCCACCCAGATGGCGAGAGCAAGAGCCGTGATCGCATCGGCGAAGCGCGTAGGCGAAAGCTCGAACGCCTTGAGAATCCCGGCATAGGTTCCGGGAAAGTCGTGGGCCTCGAGCAGGCCGGCGAGGTCCTCCGCTCCCGCCGGCTCGCCGGCCCGCAAGGAGGCGATCAGCCTCTTCCGCTCGGCCGCGGGCAGGCTGGCATCGAGCCGCTCCAGATTGAGCGCCCGCGCGTCGCCCCGCCCATCGGCGAGCAACCGGTCGAGAAATCCGGGGCCCAGCCGCTCGCCGATGAGGGGGCCGATCAGGGGCACCAGATGGGTCCAGCCCTGCCTCGCGCTGAGGGTCCCGGCCGCCGGCATGCCGAAATCCGCCGGCAGCGCCGCACCCCCCTCTTCCTCGGCCGCCGCCCCCTTCTGCTCCGCCCGCCGCACCCAGTCGCTGGGCGCGCAGCCGACCAGCTCGCTGAAGACATCGTGGAATCGGGCATAGCTGCCGAAGCCGGCCTCGAGGGCGACGTTCAGGAGATTGGCACCCGGCCGATAGGCCTGCATGAACCGATCGAGCCGGATCCGGTTCCGCCATTCGAGGAAGCTGCGGCCGCTATGCTCCACCAGCAGGCGGCTCAGATAGGGCGCCGCCACGCCGGCGGCCTGCGAGAGCTCGGAGAGCGACATCGACGCGCCGCTCTCGCGCAACAGCAGCAGCGCCCGCGTCACCGCCGCATGCATCGGGCGCAAGCGCGCCGGCGGGCTGTTGCGGCTGGCCCGCCATGCCCGCATCGCGAGATAGGCAAGGCCGGCATTGTAGACGGAAGGCTGGTCGGAATCCTGCGAGACCTGGCTCAAAAGCCGATCGAGATCGACGAACTCCTCGCCCGGCAATTGCCGGAGCGGCTGCTCCGCCAGCTCGGCGAGCTGGCTCGCCTCCACCAGATGCGGCCGAAGGAGGAGCACCCACATTTCGAGGTGAGGCGATCGCACCAGCCGATGGCGTTGTCCCGGCAGAAGCCAGATCAGCGTTCCCGGCTTCAGCGCGTAGGTGCGGTCGTCGAGCGTGAGGCTGCCGGTGCCGCGGATGATGAGATCGCACTCGATCTCCGGGTGGTGATGGTCGATCTCCAGCCGCGCGCCGGACACCGCCCGCCGCACCTCGCCGGCGAGACCGGCCGCGATCTCCCGGCTTTCGCTCGGAATGGGCTGGCTCCTCTCTGGGTTGCAGAAAGGATAACGGCGGGTGGAAAGCGCGGCAAGCGAGCGAGCCGCCGGGCCTGTCGGGGGCCCGGTGGCTCGCCGGCCGCCTAGCCGTGCCGGGCGGGACGGGAAGGACGCTCCCCGCGCTCCGTGACCCGGCGGGCCAGGCACGCCGTCGGGTCCTGGGCGAAGGGCAAGGATCGCGCATAGCCGATGTCGGCTTCGGTCAGGCCGATATCGTGAAGCTGGTGCGCGTCCATCTGGGTGAGGAGGCGGAGGTCCCGCCGGCCGCGGATGAACTTGAGGATTCCGACGGCGAGGGCGCTCAGCCCGACGCTCTTCGCCAGCAGGGCCGCGGAAGGAATCTTGACGGCGGACGGCAGTGCCACGGCGGTGGCGACGATGAATTGTCCAAGCGACATGAGGGGCTCCTGTCTTCTCGGCCTGGGGCCGCCGGGATGGCGGCGATGCGGCCTGTTTCCTGGCTGCCCTTGTGCCCCGGATGGCGTTCCGGGGCTCTCTGCCTTTCACAGGAACACATCTCGTCTTTTGCAATTCATGCCCGGGACGCTTCCGCGCGGCGTCGCTTGGCGAGAATGTCCAGCGCGACGAACAGGGTGATGATGAGGACGCCCAGCAGCGTCACCGTGTTCCAGCCATAGGCCGGCGACGCCAGGGAAATCAGGAAGGAGAGGATCGGTTGGCCCGCCAGGCAGACCATGAGCGTCAGCTCGTTGATGCGCCGCAGAGCGATCTGAAAGAGCAGCAGCGGCGCCAGCACGCCCACCATGCCGATGACGGCCATCAGCAGCAACGAATAGGCATCCGGCAGGGCCACGGCCGGCGCCTCGACCGAAAGCCAGAGGATCGCGACGGCGATCGTCAGATGGAAGCGATGGGCGAGCACCGAGGCGGGCCGCCAGCCCGCGGCCGCAAGCTTCCGGGAAGCGGTTGCCGAGAGCGCCGAGGCGATTCCCGTGGCGGTGCTGGCGGCGACCGCCGCCCATACCAATGCCGGATCCGGATGGGACAAGGAGGCGGCGATCTCCGCCCAGCCAAGGAGCGCACAACCGGCGACGATCCCCAGGCAGGCCAGCAGATGGATCCATTTCGGCCACGCCCGGCCCTGCAGGCTCACCAGCGCCATGGCCACCAGCAGCGACATGCCGATCTCGATCGACGCCACCATCGCCGGCGCCAGATGATCGAGGGCGAAGAAGAAGGCGACGACGCTGATCGCCGTCCAGAGATTGACGAGGACAAGCTGCAGCCGCCCTTCCCGTGGCAGGCGGAACCGCGCGACGGCCAGGCAGACCGTCGCCGTCAGGCAGATGCTGAGCAGGATGAAGAGCGGCGTCGACAGGCCGGCGAGGAAGGTGCCGTAAAGCACCTTCCCCGACGACTGCAGCGCCACCGCAAGGAACACCAGTCCCTGGCCGATAGCCATGATCGATCCCCCACATTGCCGCCAGGACTAGATCGCCACGGCGGTCGCGGGCTGGACGCCATAGAGCAGGCCCCGCACCTCCCAGCGCCGGATCGTTTCGATGTCGGAGGCGATCTGGCGCGGGTCGTCATGGACCAGATAGATCACGCCGCCGCGGGCGAGCCAGTCGGCCGTCCGCGCGACCTGGTCGCCCCGGGCGAGGCCTCGGTAATGGGCGTGGAAAGAGGCCAGCGAGCGCAGATGCCGGAGGCCCTCGATGCCGCGGATCGTCCCCTCGCTCGTGAAATTGAACAGGAGCTTGGTCATGTGCCGGTGGAACCGGTAACAGCCCTGGGCGAAGAGGCGGTCGCGCTCCCCTTCCCGGTCCGCCAGCACGCCGGCGAAGATGTCGGCCTGGGTGCGCATCCCGGCGGCGCTGTAGGACGGCTCGTCCATCGCCGCCCCCATGAGCCGGGCGCCGGTCTCGATCAGCGCCGGCCCCTCCGGCGTCCACCTGAGCTCGGTATGGGCGGCTCCGTTCTCGATGCCGAGCGCCGCCAGCACCTCGAGCGTGTATTCGATCAGCCGCTGCGCATCCGGCCTCCGCGGATCGAGCAGATGGGCGCCGCCCGGCACAACTTGGCGGCCGGCGGCGGCCAGGCTCATCGACCAGGCGTCGCTGACATGATGGCGGCCCTGCCAGCTCACGGTATTGACGATGAATTGCGGGCCGGAGAGATAGGACTGCAGCAGCAGGCGCCGGTTGACGCAGCCCATGAAGTTCTCGCGGCCGAGCGTGCTCGCGAAAGCGGCGTGGATGTCGGCGGGGTTGTTGCAGATATACACCCCGTCCGCGCCCGCGCTCGTCAGCGGCTTCACCACGACGGGCCAGGCGCCGTGCCGCCGGGCCCAGGCCTGGGCTTCTTCGACCGTGTCGACCGCCGCCTGGCGGGCCACATGCAGCCCCCGCCGCCGCGCCGCCTCGATCATGTCGAACTTGTCGCGGCGGACACCGAGCTTCTCGATTCGGTTGGTCGGCAACCCCAGCTCATGCGCGACCTGCTCGGCGAACGTCACGCCCCATTCCGAGCCCGCGACCACGGCCTGCGGTGCGAGGGGGGCGAGCAGCTTCGCCGCGGCCACGGCATCGCCGACATGGCCGAGATCGGCATCGTAGGGAGAAGGGTCGAAGCATCCCGCCACGGGGGCGGGCAACCGGGCCGTCGAGCGCAGATGCAGGCATTCGACGTTGCGCGCGAGAAGCTCGCGCACCAGCTCGCGGCCGGTGGAATAACCGTCGACGATGACGACGCGTTTGCGGTCGTGAGGGCTCATGGGTCAGGCTCCATTTCTTGCCGGCCGGAACCGGAACGGACCGGCGCGGCGGTTGCGATGGAACCTTTATGGGGTCGGCCGGCCGCGGCGGCTTATCGCGGCTTGCAGGCCGACCTCTCGTCTTTTGCAATTCTGCCGGCACAGGCCCGCGGGTAGCCCGGGCGCTCGCTCGGGCATCGCGGGTGTACCGCCGGCTGGGTGCGGGTCCCGGCTGTTCCGGGATCCCGACCGCTATTCCGCCGCGATCGTCTCGCCCGTCTCCGGCGTGACCACCTGGTCGACGATCCAGTTGGCGAGCCCCTGCACGTCCGTCTCCTGGCTGCAGAGCCGCGCGATGCGGGCATAGGGCGACTGGATGCCGGCGAACTGGCGCAGCGCGATATCCTTGTCCTCGACCACGACGATGTCGTTGCGGCGATAGTAGTTCTGCGACAGCCGCTCGAAATCCTCGCGCCCGAAATAGGATTTCGGGAAGAGCGAGCTCACCGTCAGCCGCGACTTCTTGGCCGAGATCGGCTCGCTCTGGAACAGCAGCGCGCCGTCATTGCCGAGCGTCATCATCATGCCCGGCCGCAAGGTCACGAAATAGGTGCCCTTCGTCCGGTCCGGATCGATCTGCGGCATCGGCGGAAAGCCGTCATAGCCGGGGAACGGCAGCAGCAGCTGGCTGCCCTCGTCATGCCGCACGAAGACGACATATTCCTGCCCCCGGGACGGCACCAGCACCGCTTCCTTGGACTTCCACTGCGCCAGCGAATCCTTGTGCACGTAGGGAATGTGGTAGGCGTCGATATAGTTCTCGACGAAGCATTTCCAGTTGGCGTCCATCTCGTAGACGACCTTGCGCGCGCAGGCCATGTCCTCGAGCTTGTGCGAGGCCAGGCTCTCGACGAAGGCACCCAGATGCTGCTCGAGCGTCTGCGGACCTTCCTTGAAGCGGATGAAGATGAAGCCGCCCCAGGTGCCGCTCTCGATCTCGGCGAGGCCGAACTCTTCCTTGTTCGTGCCGTCGATCAGCGGGCGCCCCTCGGGATCGTTGTAGTTCGGCGCGCCGATGAAGCGCCCGTCGAGGCCGTAGGACCAGAAATGATAGGGGCAGCGGAAGGCCTTGCAGTTGCCGGAGCCCGTGGCGAGCATCGCGCCGCGATGGCGGCAGGTGTTGGCGAAGACCCGCACCTTCTCGTCCTTGCCGCGCACCACGATCATCGGCACGCCGAGGAAGGACATGGAGTGATAGTCGCCGGCCTTGGGGACGATCTCCTCGCGCTCGATCAGGTTCCAGCTGCGCAGGAAGATCCGTTCCTTCTCGGCCTCCCAGAAGCGCTCCGAGGTGTAGCACCAGAGCGGCAGCGACCGCATGAGCCGCCCGCCCCGGCGGACGGCGGCATAATGACGGGGGGAAAGGATGTCTTCCGGCTCGACATTGCCGAGATCGGCACGATCTTCGTAACCTGCGCGCGTTGCCATGGTCCTCTCCCCGACCGACTTATTGAGTCAACTAACATTTGATAGTAAACTAACGTTTTTAGACGGTCAAGGCGTGGGGTGAGCCGGTTCAAGCCTGGACCACCGGAGGGACAGCGTGACGGGACTGAGGGAGCGCAAGCGCCAGGAACGCAACGACGTCATCATCGACGCGGCGATGGACCTGTTCGAAGCCCATGGCTACGAGCAGACCACGATGGAGGAAATCGCGGCCCGCGCCGACATCTCGCCGCCGACGCTCTACCGCTACTTCCCGCGCAAGACCGAGCTCCTCATCGCGCTCTTCTGGAAGGAGCGCGAGCGCATGGACACGGTGCTCGAGGAGTTCCACCGCAAGTCCGCCTCCTGGGACGCGGTCAGCGCGATGGCGGGGCTGCTCTATCTCAACAACAGCGGCGTCCATACGAAAGCGCAGCGCAAGCTCTGGCGCGAGGTGATGGCGGCGCTCCTGCGCATCCATGACGAAGCGACCGACGAGTTCCGCAGCATCAAGGAGCATTTCGAGAAGCATGTCGAACGCATGCTGCGGCGCCTGCGGGACGATGGACTCATCGCGAAGGACGCACCCCTCCCGGCGATGATGTACGTGCTCTACGCCGTTGCGGCCGAGAACTACTATCGCGTGATCGCGAACGAGTTCAAAAGCGTCGAGGACGAGAAGCGCGCCATGGAGGAGCAGGTGGCGCTCGTTCTCAAGGGCTGGCTTCCGCGAAACCCGTGAGGGGAGTGTCCACCGGCACGAGGCCGTGTGACGCCGAACCCTCGCTCGCGATCTCCCGGAAGAATGAATCCGAACTTCAGAAATTCTGATTCCTTCGAATCTCCGCACTGAGTATCCGGTTTTCTCTTCCTCTCCCCGGACGGCCGCCGCATGATTGGTGCGTGGGTTTGATCGACGAGGGGAGCGGTGTCGAGATGAGCGGCGGCAAGAGCTGGAATGGCGAAGCCTTCTGGGGCGTCGGCTTCGAATATGATCCGCAATGGCTGCTGACCGAGGAGCAGCGGCGATTGCAGGCGCGGCTGATCGAGCTGTCGGCGACGGCGATGCGGGCCAATGCCGAGGAATCGGACAAGGGCTTTGTCTTCCCGCGCAAGAATTTCGAGCTCCTGGCGAAGGAAGGCCTGCTGGGGCTGATCGTGCCCCAATCGCTGGGCGGGCGCGGCGAGAGCCATGTCTGCGCCGCCATGGTGGTGGAGACCATCGCGCGCTATGGCTGCGCCTCGACTGCCATGTGCTACGTCATGCATCTCGCGGCGACCGCGGGCCTGCTGCTGCACCATCATCGAAATCCGAAGGTCCAGGATCTGCTGCGGCGCCTGGACCAGGAGGTGCTGGTCGGCACGCTGTCGATCTCGGACCCCGCCACCGGTTCGCATGTCTGGTTTCTGATGTCCTCGAGCGCCGAGCGCACCGGCGAGGGCTACCGGCTCAGCAAGAAGGCGTCCTGGACGACCTCGGGCGGTTATGCCGACTGGTATCTGGCGCAGACCACGAGCCCGGATTTCAAGGGCAACTATGCCGACTTCTCGATCTGGCTGCTCTATGCCGACGAGGTCAAGGCGCGGAAAGGTACATGGAACGGCGTTGGCCTGCGCGGCAACCAATCCGGCCCCATGGAGATCGACGGCGTCGTGGTTCCGCCGGACCGCCTGATCGGGCCGGCGGGCGACGGTGCCGGCTCCAACGACGAGGCGACCGACCCCTACTTCCTGTTCGGCACGGCGGCCTGCTGGAACGGCGTCTCCATGGGGGCGATCGACATCGTGAAGCGCCACACGACGCGCAAGACCCATGCCGATGTCGGCCTCAAGGTCGCCGACTATCCGTCGATCCAGGACTATGTCGGCAATGCGATCGCCGAGACCAACGCCTCGCGCGCCCTCACCTACCAGGTCGCCCAGGCGTTGGACCGGGTCACGAACAACAACGACTGGTCGATCCATGAAGACATCGCGGCGCGCCCGCGCACGACGCTGGTGCAATGGAACTGGCAGGTCAAATACATCGCCGCCAAGAACGTCGTGGCGGTCACCAACGACATGATGAGCGCCGGCGGCGGCACGGCCTACAAGCCGGAGCTGGGGCTCGAGCGCTACTGGCGCGACGGCCGCGCCGGCTGGTTGATGGCACCGACCAACGAGGTCATCCGCCTGCTGGTCGGCAAGTCGGCGCTGCTGGGCTTCGAGGAGCTGGATTTCTGGAACCAGCGCGCGAACCAGCGCCTCCTGCGCAGCGAGCTCAAGAAGCTCAGCGCGGAAGAGCGCAAGGCGCTGGCGGAAGAACTGCTGAACCGCTGATCGGCCTGCTTCAAGGCGGATCTTACGGTTTCATGAAGCGCCGGCCGCTGGTGCGCCCGTGGGATTTCTGTCATCTTCGAAGCGCAGACGGAACCCGAGCGAGCATTCGAAGCGGGACCTCGGCTCATCGGACTGACGGAGCCATTCCACCGAGAAGGGGTTCAGTGCTCGAAGCGAGGAGCGCCCTGAGTGAGCCCGGCCACGCCCCAGCGTAAGGCGCTCAGCGTCATCAGCGTCGATGTGATCAGCGGGCCGCCACCCGCGATCGCGGAGATCGACAGCCACGAAACCCTGGTCACCGCGCCGTGGCTGCATCCCGAGATTCACGACGATCTCCCCGAGCTCAGCGTCCACGTCATCGGAACCTATTATGGGGCTCCCTCCCCGCGTGTCTGGCGTCACGGGCGCATGCGCCTCGAAGGTGTCGGGCGCCCGGGCGCCTTCGCCGTCGTCCCGGCCCATCACGGGGGCCGCTGGGACATCGAAAGACCGGCGCCCCTGTCCTATGTATTGTTGAGCGATGCGCGGCTGCAGGCGTTCGCCGAGCAGAATTCCGCCCGCGGCGGCCGCGTCGAGCTCCTGCCGCGCATCGGGGAGCCCGACCCGGTGGGCGCCCATGTCCTGCGCGCCCTCAGCCGTCAGGCCGCACATCCCGACCGGGTTGCGGGCCTGTTCATCGAGCAGACGCTCGATCTTCTTTGCGGCCATCTCCTTCGGGTCCATTCCTCGCTCGGCCGCGTGCCGCCGCCCGTTCCGCGACGCGGGCTCCTGCCCTGGCAGGTCCGCCGCGTCACCGCCTATATGCGCGACCGGCTGGACCAGGAGATCGGCCTCAACGAGCTGGCGGGCCTGCTCGGCCTCAGCCGGTTCCACTTCTGCACCGCCTTCCGCCTGGCCACCGGGCAAACGCCGCATGAATGGCTGAGCCAGCGGCGGATCGAGCGTGCCCGCGAGCTGCTCGGCAATCCCAGCCTGCGCGTCACCGACATCGCGCTCACGGTCGGCTACAACACGCACTCGGCGTTCTCCGCGAGCTTCCGCCGGGCGACCGGCCTGACGCCCTCGGACTTCCGCCGCAGCCTGAAGAGTTGATCGATCGGCTCAGGCCGGCGATACCCGCTGCCAGAGATCGTTGAAGGCGATGCTGTCGAAGAAGGCGTGAGCCTTCACGATCCGGCCATCGCGCATTTCCCAGAGCCAGGCATAGGTGTTGGCATAGGGCTTGCCGTCGCGGGCCATGCCGCTGGCATCGAAGAAGATGACGACCGTGTCGCCCTCGGCGTAGAGGCCGCGAATGGTGGGCCGCAGCCCCTGGCTCATCCTGGCGTTGAAGGGGCGGATCACATTGTCGATGAAGTCCTTCCTGCCGAGATAGGTCCGCGAGGCCAGCGAATGACCGACGATGGTCCACATCGCGTCGTCGGCCAGGAGATCGTACGGGCTGCCGGTTCCATCATGCCACGCCTTGAACCCGGCTTCGGCCAGCGCCTTGTTGCGAGCCTCGGTCGTGCCGTCATTGCTCATGTGACTGTCTCCTCTCTCCTGTGTGCACGCGGCCAAGGCCGCCGTCATCACCATCATCATCGGGATACGAAACGTGCCGCGCCGCGTCATGATCATTTCCCGTTCGCCTCCGGACCGGTGATGCGTGGATTGAGGAGGTCGGCGAAGCCGAGCCGCCGCAGCATCTCGCTGCGAACCCGATCGATGACAGGGAATGCGACCGAACCGCCGTCGTCGCCGGGATCGACATGCAGGCGAAACGGACGTTCGCCGAAGGGCGTATCGACGATGCCGGCGATGGCGCCGGCCACCTTGCCGGGATCGGCATCGGAGGGGATTCTTCTGGCAACCCCCTCCTCGATCTGCCTGGCGAAGTCGCGATAGGGCCCGGCCTCATATTCGGCCGCTCGGGCTTCGTCGGCCGGATGCTCGGTCTGGATGAAGCGGCCGGGATCGCGAAAGAGCAGGCCTGGAACCACGATCGAGGTCTCGATGCCCCACCGCGCGAGTTCGCCGGCATATTGCACGGCCAGCGCATCCAGCCCGGCCTTGGCGGCGAGATAACCCGCCAGATAAGGCGGCACCCCGCCGGCCACACCTGACGCGGAGATCCAGACCAGGAGGCCGCGGCCGCACCGGCGCATAGGGGGCAGCACCGCCCGATTGATCCGTTGTGCCGCAATCACGTGGCTGCCGTAAAGCGCCGCGAACTGCTCGGGCGTGAAGGCCTCGGCGGGACCGTACGCCATCGGCCCGGCGCTGTGGACCAGGATGTCGATGCGCCCATGCAGATTCAAGATCGTGCCGACCGCTCTGCCGACCGACGCATCGGAGCCGGGATCGAGCTCGATCGCGCGAAGATCGACGCCGTGGTCCCGGGCATAGGCTTGGACCTGCTTTGCTTGTGCGGCGCTGCAGCCGCCCGCCCCGCCCATAGATGCGTAGACCGTGTGGCCGGATTGCGCGAGGGCCTGGGCGGTCATCCGCCCCAACCCTCGCGCGGCACCGGCGACGAGGATGATCTTGGCCGTCATGCTCGATGCGACTTCGCGCCGCCCGTCTCAGATCATGTTGTTCCAGGCCGCCTGCTGATGCGCCTTCAGCATGTCCTCGATCGCCTTCGGCACGACATTGCGGAACTTGCCGCTGTCCTGGGGCACGATCTCGATCATCCGGTCGATCATCTCGCGGGCATCCATATGCCCGTCGGGCGCCTTGAGGAAATCGTCGAACGACTTGCGCAGCGCGTCGCGCTTGGTGAAATGCCGGCTGTCGTCGAGCCAACGGAACGCGGTGTCGGCCATCGTCTCGTTGTAGCCGGTGTAGTAGGCGCCGGGATTGATGGTCTGGACCTTGATCCCGAAGGGGGCCAGCTCCTGCTGCATCGCCTCGGCGATCGATTCCAGCGCGTGCTTGGTCGAGACATAGACGCCCCAGTTCGCCGGCGTGAAGAGCCCGCCCATCGAGGAGGTGAAGACGACCTTGGCCTTCTTCCGGGCCGTCAGCCATTTCCTGACGAAGCCCTGGGTCAGGAGAAGGGGCAGGAACAGATTGACCTCGTAGTTGTGGCGCACCAGGTCGATCGGGATCTCGAAGACCGGGCCGCTCTCGCCGAGGCCCGCATTGTTCCAGAGCACGTCGATATCCCAGCTCTGGGCATAGGCGACATCGTAGGGGTCGGAGAGATCGAGCTTCTCGACCCGCAGGTTGGCCAGCCCCTGGGCCTTCGCCTTCTCGCGCAGGGGCGTCACCTGCGGCGAGATTTGCGCGGTGGCGATCACCTTGTGGCCGTTCCTGGCAAGCCCGATCGCGGCGGCCTCGCCAAAGCCCGAGCCGGCGCCGGTGATGAGGATTGTCTTCGACACAATCGGTCCTTTCTGCACTGGGGTTGCGGGTCAGAAGTAGAAGACGGCGACGGCCGCCTGGGCGATCTCCAGGTCCTGCGGCACGGCACCGCCGGAGACGCCGACGGCGCCCACGATCGCGCCGTTGCGGTCTTTAAGCGGGATGCCGCCGGCAAAGGGAGCGAGCCCGTCATTCGAGAGCTCGAGGCCGGGGGCCGGCGCGCCGGGCTTGCAGTATTCCCAGACCGCCTCGCTCGCGGCACCAAAGAGCACCGCCGTGCGCGCCTTCTTCAGCGCGATATCGATCGAGCCAAGCACCGCGCCATCCATGCGCAGAAAGGCCTTGAGATGGGCGCCCGCATCGAGCACAGCGATGTTGACCGGCACGCCGATCCTCGCGGCCCGTTCCTCGCCGGCAGTCAGCAGATGTTGCGCCTGACGCGCGCTGAGCATCGGGGCTCCTCCTCCGGGCGCGGCTTCAGGTGCGCCGCGTCACCGCGTTGTGCGATCCGGGAGAGGTTATGGCCAAGCCGACATGGCCGCTGTCTGCCTATTGCGGCCGCTATCGCATTCTTGCGATGAACAGCGGGAGAGGAAGCCGCGGCGAGACGATGCCCGGCACCGGCTGCAAGAGCCGGCGCCAGTCGCCTTCACGGATCGAGCGGGCGCGGGCTGCCCTGACCGCCGGCAGGCAATCGCCTACCAGCGCCGGATCGGCGCGTCCGTGATGCGCTCGACGCCCGTCTCGGTCACCAGCACGGTTTCCTCGAAATCGCCCAGATAGCCGCCGCGCGAGAGCGTCTTCTCCAGGCAAAGCACCATGCCCGGCACCAGCTTCATCGGCTCGCCGGGATTGAGCCAGGGCGAATCCCAGCCGAGCCCCACGCCATGGCCGAGGCCGGTGAAGACGCCGGTCAAGGGATAGCCCAGCTCCTGCTGCTTGCGGATGCCGGCCTCGGCGACCTCGCCCGCCGTGACACCCGGCCTGATCGCGGCGATGCCCGCTTCGACCACGGCGATCGCCGCCTCGAAGGCCTCGACCTGCTCCGGCTGGGGCCGGCCGATCGGGCAGGAGCGCGACAGGTCGAAATAGTAGCCCTGCAGCACACCGGAGATGCCGGCGCGGAACCATTGCCCTTCGGAGAGCGGCTCCTCCGACGACCAGGTCGGGAAGTTCGCCCGGACCGCCCGCCCGTTGGCGCCGCCGGTGCCGGACGCCATGAAGGAATTGTAGAGCATGCCGCCGGCGGGAATGAGGATGTCCATCCCGGCCTTCAGCACCTCGCCATGGGTGGCGCCGGGCACCGCCGCCGCCATCATCGCCTCGATCATGCGCGAGCCGAGGCGCGAGGCGGCCTTGAGCCGCGCGATCTCGCCCGGCGACTTGACCGCGCGCAACGCCGCCAGGATGCGATCGGCATCGACCCATTCCACGTTCGGCAGGGCGGCCGAAAGCTTGCGGAACATGCTGAGGGCGATGGTGTCGTTGCCGACCAGCCCGATCCGCCCCGCGGTGAGGCCGCGCTCCGTCATCGCCGCGATCGTGCTTTCGATCACCAGATCCGTCACGACGATCTGGTCGGCTGGCATGACGATCTTCTCGCGATAGGGGATGTCGACCACGAGACAGGGATCGGCGCGGACCGGCAGCACCAGGAAGGAGTGGGCGCGGCCGGTCCACTTGCCCTCGACGTCCGGGATATAGGGAAAGGAGGTGTAGTGGTCGGTCAGATAGGCGATATCGCCATAGCGATCGACGGCACCGCCACCCCGCCCGCAGACGAGGAGGCCCGTGAATCCCTCTTCCCTCGCCTGGACGGTGGCCTTCCGCCGGCGGTCGGCGAACTCCTCGGCGCTGATGTCGATTCTGGGAAGGACCTTGCTCACATCGACCTCTGACACTGACGAAACTCTCCCGAGAGCATAAGCGCTCGAGACGCGGCAAGCCATGTCCCGAAGAAAACGGGCGTGGTACGACAATGCCCCATGAATCAGGTCATGGCCCCGTGTGGCGGGTCCAATTTTGCATTGGTCTCATGACGGCGAAGCCGACCGAGTGAACGACGGCGACGTCACCGTGACGCGTGACCCGCTATCGCCGGCCGCCGGGCTTGCGCCCGCGAGGATGCACCGTCTTGAAAGGTGGGCACCCGCGCGGCCTCCACATCCTGGAGATAGCGCCCGCGCGGATCGGCATCGCGAGGTTCGATGACCTCGTCCCTGCAAGCCTGCGTCATGTCCGCGATGAGGCGGCAGGCTGCCGCTTGCTGTTGGACCGCCCGGCTTGTCAGCGCGAAGCGCGCGGTCCGGCTGGCATTGCCGGGGAGGCCGCGGACGGCGGCCAGGGTTTCGGCCTCGAGCTCCGCCAGGATCGCCCGCGGCGGCGCGGATAGGCGACCATAGTCGCGCTCGATCAGCCGTTGCGTCGATTCCATATCCCACCAGGCATCGCTGTTGCCGGCCCGGGGTTGCGACCAGCCCTCCGGCGAACCGGCATCGGGCCAGATCGGGACGAAGCTCGAGAGACAGGGTGAGGCGAGCGAGGCCCAGAACAGGGAAGCGCCGCCATCGCCCGGCAGCTCGGCCACCACGCTCGCCGCGGTCTCCGATCCCTCGGCCGAGCTCGCATGCATGCAGACCAGGCTCTCGCCATCCGCGCCGGGACGCCAGCCGGCCTCCGCCGCCTCCGACCCGTGGCCGCGCAGCACGGCGAAGACGTCCTCGAGCACGATCTTCCGGCCTTTCCTTTCCAGCGCCTCGAGCTGGCGTTGCGAAAAATCGAGCCGCGCCGCACAGCCCGGCAGGAACGGGACGTCCGTGTCGGCATAGGCGGCGGCGAAATCGAAGGGCGCGCCGGCGGCGGGATCGAACCAGCCCGAGCGGATGGCGAAATCGATCGCGCCCTCGGAGATCCGGTCATAGTCGGAGCCGATCGAATAGACGTTCGAGATCGCGGCCCAGCCCTCGAGCTTCTTCGCCACCCAATGGCGGCCTGCGGTCTGCAGGTTCCAGCCCCCGTCAGCATCGGCGAGGATGAAACTGTTGTGGTAGGTCGTGTCGCGCGACACCGAGGTCCGCCCCGACTGGCCATGACGCTCCAGAAGCTCTGTCAGGACGGCCAGCCCCTCGTCCGCCGTCGCGGCGCGCTCGAGCGTCAAGCGCAGCAGATCCATGCCCAGCAAGCCCGGCTGGGTCGAGCCCGGCAGCTTCGACCAGACCGCCTCGTTGCCGATCGCCAGGCCGCACTCGTTCACGCCATGCTCGAAACCCCACATCCACCACGGCCGCGAGCCCAGCACGGCATAGGTATGCGCCGCCTGCGGGATCTCGATATAGGTGCAGCGGAGCTTGCTGCCGGGGCGATGATCGGCGGCTTCGACCTTCGTCAGATACTGCGCCTCGTTCGGCTCGCGGTCGGAGTTCTTGGCCAGGGTCGTGTGGCCGGATTCCATCAATCGGCCCTGGATAACGAAGGTATCACACATGGATGCTGCTCTTGCCGTGGTTCATCGCAACCTTGCTCCGCGCGGCTGCGCCAAGCACCGATCACTTAAAGCACGGCGGAAGGAATTGGAATGAGACGCGTCGGGACGGGAAGAAGATGGCTGGGGCGCCAGGATTCGAACCTGGGATCACGGGACCAAAACCCGTTGCCTTACCGCTTGGCCACGCCCCAGCAGGGCGGCTCCGGAACGAGGCGTCCGGAAGCGAGGACTCGGGCCAGCCGAACCGGCTGGAGAGGCGGCCGGGCTTTCATAGCGGCAAGCGCCGCCGACCGCAATTGCGTTGAATTGCCTTGCCGATTGAAGCGCTTGGCTTGTGCCGCCGCGACCCTCAGGCAGCCCCCGCCGAGGGCCGCCCCGGCTTCAGGCCGCCCTGGGCCAGCGCCTCGCGATACCAGGCGTAGGCCTGCGCCAGTCCCTGCTCCAAGGGCGTCTTCGCCCGCCAGCCCAGGCCCGCGAGCTTCGAGACGTCGAGCAGCTTGCGCGGCGTGCCGTCGGGCTTCGAGGCGTCGTAGCGGAAACTTCCCTGCCAGCCGACGACGCGCGCGATCGTCTCGGCCAGCTCCTTGATGGTGACGTCGCTGCCGGTGCCGACATTCACATGCGGCTCGTCGGAGTAATGGCGCATCAGATGCACCAGCGCGTCGGCGAGATCGTCGACATGGAGGAACTCGCGCCGCGGCTTGCCGCTGCCCCAGATCTCGACCTCGCCGCGGCCCTCGGTCTTCGCCGCGTGGATCTTCGCCATCAGCGCCGGCACCACATGGCTGGATTGCAGGTCGAAATTGTCGCCGGGCCCGTAGAGATTGGTCGGCATGGCCGAGATGAAGTCGCAGCCATATTGGCGGCGATAGGCCTGCGCCATCTTGATGCCGGCGATCTTGGCGATCGCATACCATTCGTTGGTGGGCTCGAGCGGGCCCGTCAGCAGCGCCGTCTCCGTCATCGGCTGCGCCGCCTCGCGCGGATAGATGCAGGAGGAGCCGAGGAAGAGCAGCTTCGCCACCCCCGCCTTGCGCGCGGCCTCGATGACGTTCGTCTCGATCGCGAGATTGTCGTAGAGGAACTCGGCCGGCCGCGTCGCGTTGGCGAGGATGCCGCCCACCGTCGCCGCCGCGACGAAGACCGCGTCGGGCTTCGCCTTCGCCATCCAGTCCTCGGTCGCCTGCTGCCGGCGCAGATCGACCTGCCTGCGGCCGACCGTGAGGATCTCGCAGCGCTCGGCCGCGAGCCGCCGGCAGATCGCCTGGCCCACCATGCCGCCATGGCCGGCCACGAAGACGCGCCGTCCCTCGAGGCGGAAGGACAGCCCGGGCTTCATCGCCGCTTCCCCGGCCCTGCGCGCTTTGGCGATGACCCTCTCGAAGCGGCCCGCTTCGACGCCGTCTTCTTCGGCCACGCCGTCTTCGGCATCACGGCCGCCGCGTTGGCCGGCGAATCGCCCGAGGCGTTGTGCGGCGAGGCCTCGCCATTGTCGAGCGCGGCCAGGTCCGAGGCCACCATCTCGCGCACGAGATCCTTGAAGGCGATGCGATGGCGCCAGCCGAGCTTCTTCCTCGCCTTGCTGGCGTCGCCCAGCAGATGGTCCACCTCGGTCGGACGGAAATAGCGCGGATCGATCAGCACCAGCGGCTCGCCGGTCTTCGCGTCGAGCCCCGTCTCCTCGGCGCCGCGGCCGCGCCATTCGATCGGGCGCCCGATCTCGGCGAAGGCGAGCTCGATCATCTCGCGCACCGAATGGCTCTCGCCGGTCGCCAGCACGTAATCGTCGGGCTGGGGCTGCTGCAGGATGCGCCACATGCCCTCGACATAGTCGCGCGCATGGCCCCAGTCGCGCTTCGCGTCGAGATTGCCGATATAGAGCCGCTCCTGCTTGCCGCGCGCGATCGCGGCCACGGCGCGCGTCACCTTGCGGGTGACGAAGGTCTCGCCGCGGATCGGGCTCTCGTGGTTGAAGAGGATCCCGTTCGAGGCATGCATGCCATAGGCCTCGCGGTAATTGACCGTGATCCAGTAGGCATAGAGCTTGGCGGCGCCATAGGGGCTGCGCGGATAGAAGGGCGTGGTCTCGTTCTGCGGCACGATCGGCGTGGCGCCGTAGAGCTCCGAGGTCGAGGCCTGGTAGAAGCGGGTCCGCTTCTCCATGCCGAGCAGCCGGATCGCCTCCAGGAGCCGCAAGGGGCCGAGCCCGTCGGCATTGGCGGTGTATTCCGCCGTCTCGAAGCTCACCTGCACATGGCTCTGGGCGGCAAGGTTGTAGACCTCGTCGGGCCGGGTCTGGGCCACCAGCCGGATCAGGTTGGTGGCATCGGTCATGTCGCCATAGTGGAGGAAGAAGCGGACGCCGGCCTCGTGCGAATCTTGGTAAAGATGATCGATGCGGCCGGTGTTGAAGGAGGACGAGCGGCGCTTCACGCCATGGACGAGATAGCCCTTGTCCAGCAAGAGCTCGGCCAGATAGGCGCCGTCCTGGCCGGTAACGCCGGTAATGAGCGCGGTTTTCTGGGTCATTGCGGCAAGGAAGCTACCACACCGTTTCCGGCGGGGCAGCCCCGGCCGCCGCCGCTATCAAACTGGGACTTACATCCGGCGCATGTTGCCGCTAATTTTGGTCGCTGCAGGCTCCGATCGCTCGCGAGTCGCGTCGGATCCAGCGAAATACGGTTAACCATGATCCGTCCGTTTGCGCCGGGCTTGAGGAAAGGAGCCCGGCGGCGGGAACTATAGGGAAAGGGCGATGGCGGATCAGGCCAAGGAAAGGCCGCACTCACCGGGCGAATCGGCAGACCCGCGGGAGGCACGCAGGGAAGCACCGGCCGCGCGTCACGCCGCGGACGCCGGCGGCGCTCTGCGCTTGAATCAGGAAGCCGTTCCTCTGCCGTCGGTCGAAAGCGATCCCCTGGCCGAAGCGGCCCGCCATTTCCGCGAGCGACAGGCACAGTCCGCCGGCATCACCGAATTGCCGTCGCGCACCCGCACGCTGCCCGCCGGCGATGTCGCCCGCGATCTCATGGCGGATGACGGCCAGCTCCCGGGCCTCGCTCTGCCGTCCACAACCTCGTCTGCACCCGTCGCGCCCCCGCCGCCTCCCGCCCTCGCCGACACCCCGGCGCCGCTCATCGCCAGCGACGAGCTCCGCCTCCCGTCCGCCAGGGAATCGCGGGACGCGATGGCCCGCGCCTCGGCCCTCGCCGCGGCGGCCCCCGTTCTGACCACGCTCGATCTGCCCTCCGCGCCGAGCACGCCGTTGGCCGGCGAGACGACGATCGGGACGGCGAAGCTGCCGCCCCTGCCCGCCATCGATCCCCAGCGCCGCCTGGCGTCGGGCCCTTCGAGCAATCTGCGCCTCTTCGCCGGCCTCAGCGTCATCATCGCCGCCTTCGCGGGCTCGCTCGTCTGGATCGCGATGTGGCGCGCCGACAGCTTCAGCAGCGGCGTCGAGGCGATGATCGATGTGTCGCCCGAGGACCTGGTCCAGACGGCCGCGGGCGGCAACGGCGGGACCAGCCTGGCCTCGGCCGATACCAGCGGCACGGTGACGGCGACGCTCCTGGTCCGCGACACCGAGCTCATGCTGACCAAGCTCGATTTCGACCCCGGCCCCGCCGACGGGGTGCTCGACGATACGACGCGCGACGCGATCCGCCGCTATCAGCAGGTGGCGGGCCTGCCCGAGACCGGCGAGCCTTCCCAGGAACTGCTCGACGAGCTGCGCGAGGTCGTCGCCGCGATCGGCACGCCCTGACGCGCCTCCCGGCGCGGGCGGCCTTACCCCTTCGCCAGCGCCGCCGCCGCGATTTCCGCGACCGCCAGGTCAGGATCGGGCGCCTCGCCATCGCCGATATGCCAGGCGGCCGACAAGCCGGCAAAGGCCAGCACCCATTGCAGCAGGCGCCGGCGCTCCAGGCCGGCCGCCTCGGCCGCGACCGTCGCTTGACGCGCCAGGCGGCCGGGCGCTGTCGCCAGCGCGAAATCGGGATTGCGGAGGATGTTGGCGAAATCGAAGCCGCGCTCGCCCGAGAGCCGCTTGGGGTCGATCGCGAGCCAGCCGCGTTCGCCGAAATCCAGAACATTGCCGTGATGCAGATCGCCATGCAGCACGCTTGTCTCGCGCGGATTGCGCAACAACTCGCGCGCGACGGCGGCGGCCTCGGCCAGCAGGCCGCCTTGCGACGCCGCGACCGGATCGAGCGCCGCGAACCATTGCGTCAACGGCAGCAGCGAGGGCGGCGGCGAGGCTCTCGGCGCATGCAGGCGCGCCGCCACGCGGGCGATGATGCGCGTGGCCTCGTCGTCCCGGCCGCCATGCGCCATCTCGACCAGCGATCCTGGCCCCAAGGCGCGTTCCAGCAGCAGCGCGTCACCTTCATGCGCCAGGACCGTCGCCGCGCCGTCACCCGCCCACCATCGCATCAGCTCGGCGCCCCAGCGCTCCTCGGCCTCGAGCGCGATCTTCAGGATCGCGGGTCCGCCGTCGCGGCGCACCGGCAGCAGGCGGCTGCTGGGGGTCACGATCGGCTCGCCATCCGCCGCGAGGTCCCAGCGTTCGAGCCAGGGCGCGAACCGCGCCTCGTCGCCCGGCGTCATCGGCATGGATTTGTCCGCCGGCGCTTCACGGCCGGTTGATGACGGCTTCGATCGGATAGCCGTCCGGATCGAACACGAAGGCGGCGTAGTAGTGCGGCCCGTAATCGGGCCTGAGACCTGGAGCGCCATTGTCCCGGCCGCCATGCCGAAGGGCCGCTTCATGAAACCGGTCCACGGCGGCTCGGGAACCGGCCGCAAAGGCAAGATGGAAACCGCGAGCCGGGATCGACAATCCCTCGCGCACCAGCTTGATCGCGAACTTGTCGCCCTCGCCTTCGCGCCCGTATCCGACCGCGGTGTCGTCGGCCCAGACGCGCACATAGTGCAGCGGCGCCAGAACCGCATCGTAGAACGCGGCAGCCCGATCGAGATCCGACACGCCGAAGGAGAGATGATGCAGCATGGGGTCGGGCAAAGGGGCCTCTCCTGCGGTGCCCTTACCGGGCGGCGTCATGGTTGAGCATCGGCGCGGGCGCCACCCACCAGGCGGGATGCGCGGCCTGGAGCCGGGCCGCGGCGCCGCGCGCGGCGGCGAGATCGTCGAACAGGCCGAAGCAGGTGGCGCCGCTGCCGCTCATGCGCGCGAGCCGCAGGCCGGGCAACCCGCGCAAGGCCGCCAGCGCCTCGCCGATCGCGGGCTCGAGCGCGATCGCGGGCGCTTCGAGATCGTTGCCGCAGCGCGCGAGACGCCGGGCCAGCGCTTGCGCATCGGGCAGCGCCTCCTGCCAGCGCGCCGGCTTCGAGAAAGCGCCCTGGCGCGCCTTGAAGACCGCCGGCGTCGAGACGGCGACGCCGGGATTGACCAGCAACAGGCTCGCCGTCGGCAGCGCCGGCACCGGATCGAGCGTCTCGCCGATGCCGCCCATGAAGCAGGGACGCTGGGCGAGGCAGACCGGGATATCGGCGCCGAGCGCGAGGCCGATTCGCGCCAGATCGACGGCGCCCTCAGGAACCCGCCAGAGCCGGGCCAGCCCCATCAGGGTCGCGGCCGCGTCCGCGGAACCGCCGCCGATGCCCGACGCCACCGGCAGATGCTTGCTCAAGCGCAGCGCGGCACCGCCCGCAGGCAATCCCTTCGTTTCGAGCGCACCGGCGAGAGCGCGGGCCGCGCGCAGCACCAGATTGTCATCGGACGCGGAGAGGCCCGCGCCGAACGGCCCGTCGATCGCGAGCGAGATCCCCGCCGCCGGCTCGATCCGCAGCTCGTCGCCGAGATCGGCGAAGACGACGAGGCTGTCCAGCAGGTGATAGCCATCGGCGCGCCGGCCGACGACATGGAGATAGAGATTGACCTTGGCGCGTGCGCGGAGATGGAGGGGGGGCGGGCTCATCAGTTGTCCCCTCCCCCCTTGAGGGGGAGGGTCAGGGAGGGGGATGACTCGCTCGTGCGGCAGCGACGCAAGTCCGGCGCACACAAGAAAGCGGAAGACGAAGAAGAGAAAGAACGACGCTGATCACAAATCTCGCCTGCCCCCTCCCTAACCCTCGCCCGTAAAGGGGGAGGGGACAAGTCACTGGAGCGTCGCCCCACGCTCAGCTTCCCGAGGGCGCGCCGAGGCCGTCCTTGAGCTTGGCCTGGAGGGGAGCCAGATGGTCGGGCTCGGGGCCGAACTGCAGCGAGCGCTGCCACTGGTAGCGGGCCTCGGTCTTGCGGCCGACGCGCCAATAGGCGTCGCCCAGATGGTCGTTGATGGTGGAATCGACCGGCTCGAGCTCGACCGCGCGCTCCAGATACTCGACCGCCTTGTCGTACTGGCCCTGCTGGTAATAGGCCCAACCGAGACTGTCCACGATGAAGCCGTCATCGGGCTTGAGCTCGACGGCGCGCTTGAGCATCGCGAAGGCCTCGTCCAGGTGCGAGCGCTGCTCGACCCAGGAATAGGCGAGATAGTTCATCACATAGGGCTGCTCGGGCTCGAGCTCGAGCGCCTTCTTGAAATCCGCCTCCGCCAGCGGCCATTGCCGACTGCGCTCCTCGGTGATGCCGCGGAAATAGAGCAGCGACCAGTGCCGGCGCTTGAGCTCCGGTACGCGCGACACCGCCGTGTCGTAGGCCTTGGCCGCGTCCGCGAACTGCTCGTGGCTGCGCAGGATGTTGCCCTTGGCGGCGGCCGCGTCGTAGCGATCGGTGCGCTCCGCGATCATCCCGTCGAGAAGCTTCAAGGCCTCGTCGGTCCGGCCCAGCTCGTCGAGCGCGCGGGCCTCGTCGATGCGCGCCTGCCAGGAGAAGGAGGAGCCCGCCGGGATCGCGCGATAGACCGCGATCGCGTCCTCGGTCCGGTTCTGATTCGTCAGCAGCTCGGCCAGCAGCGTCTGGGCGATCGGGAACTCCGGCTTGAGGTCGATGGCGATCCGCTCGAACACCATGGCGGTATCGAAGATCTGCTCGCGCGCGAGCAGCGAAGCGATATTGAAGAAGCTCTCGGCCACGCCGTCGGTGGCGTTGGCGACGACGGGTGCCGGTTTCTGGCCCGCGCTCAAGGTGGCGAGGTCGGGCTCCAGCACGTTCGTCTCGGTGTTGTTCTCGAGGAACTTGTCGTAGAGCGCCTTGGCATCGTCCTTGCGGCCCTGGCGCTGATAGAAATTGCCGACGAGCTGGACCACGCGCAGCGTGCCGGCCTCGGCATCGACGAGCTTGCCGTAGTCGGCGCTCGCGGCCTCAGCCCGCCCCGCCTGATCCTGGATCAGCGCGCGATGCAGATCGACCACCGGCTCCAGCCCGTTCATGGCATTGAGCCGGTCGAGCTGGGCCAAGGCCTGGTCGGTCTGGCCCTGCCCTTGAGCGAGCCAGGCGCGCAGCATCGGCACGATGATCTTGTTGACGCCGTCATCGGGCAGCTTCGCCAGATGCGCGTCGGCCGACTTCAGATCGCCCTTCTTGATGTCACGCCAGGCGAGCACGATGCCCGCCGTCGGCGAGTTCGGCTCGACCTTGTCGATATGCTCCGCGACCTTGGCCGCCTCCTCGAGGCGCCCTTCGCTGGCCAGCAGCAGGTAGGAGACGTTGAGCAGGTCGGGATTGTCCGGATCCTGCGCCAGCGTCACGCCGAGGAGGTCCGCCGCCACGCTGTTCTGCCGCTCGGTCTGCGCCTGGCGCGCCGCCAGATAATGACCCAGCGGCGAAGCGGTCATCGGCGTGGAATCGCCTTGCGTCTTCGCCTGCTCCTGCGCCTGGAGCGTGGGCGCGCAGCCGGCAAGCGTGAGCGCCACCATCGCCGTCACGAGCGGCACGCCGATGCGGATCCTCATAGCCTTCACGCTTCCTCCTCCATCGGCGCCGGATACCGGCCTTGCCGCTGCGATCGGTTGGGATCCCCGCCCGCCATCACATCACATGTTGGGATAATTGGGACCGCCGCCGCCTTCCGGCACCACCCAGTTGATGTTCTGGGTCGGGTCCTTGATATCGCATGTCTTGCAGTGGACACAGTTCTGGGCGTTGATCTGCAGTTTCGGTTGGCTGTCGCTGCCGCGCACGATCTCGTAAACGCCAGCGGGACAATAGCGCTGCTCCGGTGCGTCATAAACCGCAAGATTGATCCGGATCGGGACGCTCGCATCCCTCAAGGTGAGGTGTGCCGGCTGATTCTCCTCATGGTTGGTATTCGACAGGTAAACCGAGGAGGTCTTGTCGAAACTGACCACGCCGTCGGGCTTGGGATAGGCGATCTTCGGCGCTTCGGCCGCCGGCAGAAGCTGGCCATGGTCCGGCTTGTGATGGAAGGTCCAGGGCGCCTTCCCCCGGAACAAATAGGTGTCGAGCGCCGAGTAGGCAATGCCGGCGAACAGGCCCTTATGGAAGCTCGGGCGAATGTTACGAACCCGATAAAGTTCGTCCCAAAGCCAGCTCGCCCGGAGCCGGGCCGGATATTCCTCGAGCTCCCCGCTTTCGCCTTTCTCGAAGGCCGCCATGACAGCCTCGGCGGCGGTCATGCCGGACTTCATCGCCGTATGGCTGCCCTTGATCTTGGGCACATTGACGAAGCCGGCGGCGCAGCCGATGAGGGCACCGCCCGGGAAGACCAGCTTCGGGATCGACTGGAACCCGCCCTCGTTGATGGCGCGCGCGCCATAGACCAGCCGCTTGCCGCCCTCGAAGGTGGGCCGGATCGCCGGATGGGTCTTGAAGCGCTGGAACTCGTCGAAGGGCGAAAGATGCGGGTTCCGGTAATCGAGCCCGATCACGAAGCCGACCGACACCAGATTCTCGTCGAAGTGATAGAGGAACGAGCCGCCATAGGTGGCATTGTCCACCGGCCAGCCGACCGAGTGCGAGATCAGGCCCTTCCTGTGCTTGGCCGGATCGATCTCCCAGATCTCCTTGAGACCGATGCCGAAGGTCTGCGGATCGACGCCGTCGCGCAGATCGAAGCGCTCGAACAGGGTCTTGGTCAGCGAGCCGCGGCAGCCCTCGGCGAAGAGGGTATAGCGACCGTGAAGCTCGACGCCCGGCGTGAAGTTGGCGGTCGGCTGCCCGTCCTTGCCGACGCCCATATTGCCGGTGGCCACGCCCTTGACCCGGCCGGCTTCGTCATAGAGCACCTCGGCCGCGGCGAAGCCGGGATAGATCTCCACGCCCAGCCCCTCGGCCTGGCTCGCCAGCCAGCGGCAGAGCAGGCCCAGGCTGATGATGTAGTTGCCGTGATTGTTCATCTGCGGCGGGGTGGGCAGGCGGATGGCCCTGGTCGCCGTCAGGAACTGGAACCGGTCCTCGGTCGCCGGGGTGTTGAGCGGCGCTCCCTTCTCCTTCCAGTCGGGAATGAGCTCGTTCAAGGATCGCGGCTCGAGCACAGCGCCCGAGAGGATATGGGCGCCCACCTCGGAACCCTTCTCGATGACGCAGACACCCAGCTCCCGGCCCTTCTCCGCCGCCAGCTGCTTCAGGCGGATCGCAGCCGCGAGGCCCGCCGGGCCCGCCCCCACGATCACCACGTCATACTGCATCGACTCGCGTTCCATGCCCGCTCTCTCTCCCTCGCGCGCGTCTTATATATAAGCAAACCCGACCGGGCCGGCGCAGACGGCCCCGTCGCCCTCGATTTCTAGAAGAAGCCGGGGTGACAAATTTGAGTCGCAGCGACCTCCCCTGGCGGCGCTGCGGTTTTTTGCGCCCGGGATGTAGCACAGCGGCAACGGAATCGGCCAGCCGCGGCAGGGGCTTGGGGCCGCGCCTGCCCCGCCAAGAAACCGGCGGACTTCCACAGCGGTTCCAGGCTAGCGTCGGCCCATGGTTCCCCCGATCGATATCCCCTCTGCTGCGGCAGCCGATCTGGATCCGGCCGAGGCGCTGGCGCTCCTGGTCTGGCAGATCGAAGCCGGCGCCGACGAGGCGATCGAGGCCGCCGCGATCGACCGTTTTGCCACCGCCCCCGAACCAGCCCCCGCCCGCAAGGCCCCCTCGGCGGCCGAGCCGGCCATGGCACCCTTGCGGGCTCCGGCGCCGCTCGTCTCGCCGATCATGACGCCGGCCGCCGGCCCGGCCGGCGCCAATGGCGACGGCAACGCCTACCGGGCCGCCCAGGCGGCACAATCGCTATCCGAGCTGCGGGCGGCCTTGGAAAGCTTCGATGGCTGCCCGCTCAAGGCGACCGCCACCAACTTGGTCTTTGCCGATGGCAATCCCCGGGCCCGGGTCATGCTGGTGGGGGAAGCGCCGGGCGCGGATGAGGACCGGATCGGCCGGCCCTTCGTCGGCGTCAGCGGCCAGCTTCTCGACCGGATGCTGGCGGCGATCGGCCTCGACCGCACCAGCGTCTATATCACCAACACCATATTCTGGCGGCCGCCCGGCAACCGCACCCCGACCCCGGCCGAGACGGCGGCCTGCCTGCCCTTTGTCGAGCGCCATATCGAGCTGGTGGCACCTGAAGTCCTTGTTCTGGCAGGAAATGCAGCCGCCAAGACGCTGCTGCTCCGCAACGAGGGCATCACCCGGATCCATGGCCGCTGGTTCGATTACCAGAGCGCCGGCATGTCCCGGCCGGTGCCGACCATGCCGATCTACCATCCCGCCTATCTGCTGCGCTCCGCCGGGCAGAAGCGCGATGCCTGGCGCGACCTGCTCCTGATCCGCGACCGGCTCGACGGCCGGGCCTGACCCGCGGCCGCCGCGGCAGGCCTCAAATTTGCCCCTACTCCCTTAAGGCCTATTTACGTTCCTTTATGGTTAATTGGTCAGAATCTGGCCCTTAACAATCCGTGGCATTTGAGGAAAATTTCGTGGTTAACCTATTTGTAGTAGGTGAATTTTCCACAGCTACAAAATATGGGCTGTCAATCCCTAAAACTTCCTTGCCAGCCCCGCGGGGCTTCGATTAGGTAGCCTCCCATGCAGATGGCAAGCACCCCTTCCGGCCCGACCGGCCGCAGTGCCCGACGCGCCATCGGACCCACTCTGGTCCTGGTCGCCGGCCTTGCGTTCGGTACCCACCCGGCCCTCGCGGCTGGCGGGGCGCTGCCATTGACGGCGGCCCTGCCGCCCGCCAGCCAGCCGACGGCGGGCCCCGAAATCGAAGTTCCCAAGCCCCTGGAAGAGACGGATGCGGCGCGCTACCGCCAGATTTTCCGCCTCCAGAACAAGGGCGACTGGAAGGGCGCCGACGAGATCATCGGCACCCTGACCGATCTGCGGCTGATGGGCCATGTCCTGGCCCAGCGCTATCTGTCCCCGACCTACAAGACCCGTTATGCCGAGCTTTCCCAATGGCTCGGCAAGTATGGCGACCATCCCGACGCCCCGGCCGTCTATGCGCTGGCCCTGAAGAAGAAGCCCGCCAATGCCGCGGCGCCGGTCGAGCCCAACGTCTCGAGCTTCCGCGGCGGCACGCCCGATGGCGGCAACAAGGGCCCGGAGCCGGCGGAATGGGCCCAAGGCCTCGATGCCTGGCGGGACGGCAACAGCAAGCTGGCCGCCAGCCTGTTCGAGAAGGCCGCCAAGGCCAGCAACGGCAATCCCTGGGTCCAGTCCGCCGCCGCCTATTGGGCCGCGCGGGCCAACATCCGGAACAAGGCCCCGCAGAAGGTCAGCGAATGGCTGCGCCTGGCGGCGGGCGAGCCCCGCACCTTCTATGGCCAGCTCGCCCGGCGCGCGCTCGGCGTCGACACCGCCTTCGCCTGGGCCGATCCGACCCTGACCGCCGACGGCGCCGAGGCGCTGATGGCGACCCGTGCCGGCCAGCGCGCATTGGCCCTCATCCAGGTCGGCCAGCGCCAGCGCGCCTCCGACGAATTCCACCTCTTGCCCCCGCAGGCCGGCCCCGAGCTGACCCAGGGCATGCTCGCCATCGCCAACGAGATCGGGATGCCGTCCCTGACGCTGGGCCTCGGCGCCTCGCTCGAGGGCAAGTCGGGCTTCCGCCTCGACAACGCCCTGTTCCCGACCCCGGACTGGACGCCCAAGGGCGGCTTCAAGGTCAACCGCGCCCTGCTCTTCGCCCTGGCGCGCACCGAATCCGGCTTCAATCCCGACGCCAAGAGCCCGATGGGCGCCCTGGGCCTGATGCAGCTCATGCCGGGGACCGTCAAATATATCGGCGGCGAACTGGCCGACCAGCTCGGCACCAGCAAGCCCGACTGGCGCGACCCCGTCGTCAACATGACGCTGGGCCAGGGTTATGTGCTCTACCTCCTTGACGATGCCAACGTGAATGGCGATCTGTTGCTCATGGCGGCGGCCTACAACGCCGGTCCGGGCAACCTCGCCAAGTGGCGCGAGAAGTTCGCCTACGACGACGATCCGCTGCTGTTCCTGGAGAGCATGCCGTCGCGCGAGACGCGCGACTTCGCGGAGCGGGTGCTGGCGAGCATGTGGATCTACCAACAACGTCTGGGTCAGGACTCGCCGTCGCTCGACGCGCTGGCGGCTGGTGCCTGGCCCCAATATCGCCCGCAGGACGACGAGGCCGTGGCGGCGGCCAGCAATGCCTCGAATTGATGAATCTCGCCCGTTCCTCTCGGTCAATATCGCCATCCTGACGATATCCGACAGCCGCACACTGGCGAACGACACCTCCGGACAAGCCCTCAACGACATGATCGCGCGCGACGGCCACAAGGTCGTGCGCCGCGAGATCGTGAAGGACGAGATCGCGCTGATCGTGGGGCAGCTCAAGCGCTGGATCGCCGATCCCGAGGTCGATGTGGTGATCACGACCGGCGGCACCGGCGTGACGGGCCGGGACGTGACGCCCGAGGCCTTCGAGCAGGTGCTGGAGAAGAAGATCGAGGGTTTCGGCGAGCTGTTCCGCTGGATCAGCTTCCAGAAGGTCGGCACCTCCACCATCCAGTCGCGCGCGGTCGGCGGCGTCGCCGGCGGCACCTATCTCTTCGCGCTCCCCGGCTCCCCCAGCGCCTGCCGCGACGGCTGGGAGGAGATTCTCAAGCACCAGCTCGACAACCGCCACCGCCCCTGCAACCTGACGGAACTGATGCCGCGGCTGCAGGAACATCTGAAGCGGGTGGGGTAACTCTCGTATTTTGTCTCCTCCCCCGCTTCGCGGGGGAGGATTAAGGAGGGGGCCGCTTGCTGTCTAAAACCGCGCAGCCCCCTTCCTAACCTTCCCCCTGAACGGGGGAAGGGACAGAACGAGTCTCCTCGCTTCCTGCGCCCCCTCACACCCCCTTCAGCCGCTCCTCGTAATCCCGATTGTGCTTCTCGTGCGTCGACCAGAAGGGTCGCGGCACGCGGCCTTCGAGATTGTCGGCGAGGATCGCGAGATGGGTGTGCCAGCCGCCGGCGACGCCGAGCAGCAGCGCGCGGTCCGCGAGCCGGCGATGGATCACCCGGAGCCGCACCTTGTCGCCCGCGGGCTCGAGCTCGAAGGTGACTTCGGAATCCTGCCGCATCGTCCCTTCCTTGGTGCCGCCCAGCCAGGTCATGACCAGCCGGCGCGGCGGGTCGCATTCGAGGACGCGGATCTGCATCGTGACGCCGCCCGTCTTCGCCTTGTAGCGCTCCGGCACCGGCTCCTTGGTGGGCGAGAGCGAGGAATGGTCGAAGCGGAACTCGGCCTTGCCGCCGGGCTTGAGCTCCATCGGACCCGAGGCCAGCCATTTGCCGCGCTTCTCGGACTCCGTCAGGTAGGCCCAGACCCGCTCGATCGGGCCCGGCAGCAGCCGCTCGAAACGGATCGTGTCCTTGGCCGTCACGACGCCATGGTCATTCATGCGTGCCTCCTGGAATTTCGGGATCGGGCCGGCTCAAGGCCTCGGCCAGCGCGTCGAGACTGCCGCGCCAGAACTGCTCGTAGAAGCGCAGCCATTCCTCGGCGGCCGCCAGCGGCTGGGGATCGAGCCGGCACAGATGGGTGCGGCCCTTCACCCGCCGCTGCACCAGCCCCGCATGCTCGAGCACCTTGATGTGCTTCGAGGCGGCGGCGAAGGACATGGCGAAGGGCGCCGCCAGCGCCCCCACGCTCCGCTCTCCCTCCGACAAGGACCGCAGCATGGCGCGGCGCGTCGGATCGGCGAGCGCGCGGAAAAGGGTATCGAGCTGGGCAGTCTGTTGCTCAACCATAGAGTTGAATATACCGAGAAGCACCCCTTCATTCAACCATCTGGTTGATCAATTCTGCCCGCGAGTCGTTTGTTCTTTATTTGTTCTCATCGCACGGCTAGGATTTGCCCATGCGAACCGAGCGCGAAGCCCCCGACGGCCCCGATCCCACGGTCCTGGCGCCCCAGGCCCGCAAGGGCCGGGGCGCCGTCAGCCACCGCCCGGGCCGCTACGAGCCCGGCGAACGGCCCCTGGAGGACGATGGCTGGGACTCGGTCCAGAAGGACGAGGCCGAGGCCCCGCCGCTGCGGACGACGGTCCAGCCTGACAAGAGCAAGACCGTCATCGCCTGGAACGAATCGCCGGATGTGGGCTTCGACCGCTCGATCAATCCCTATCGCGGCTGCGAGCATGGCTGCATCTATTGCTTCGCGCGCCCGACCCACGCCTATCTCGGCCTCTCCCCCGGGCTCGATTTCGAGACCAGGCTCTTCGCCAAGCATGATGCGGCGGCGATCCTGGCGCGCGAGCTGGCCAAGCCCGGCTACAAGCCGGCCCCCATCGGCATCGGCACCAACACCGATCCCTACCAGCCGATCGAGCGCGAGCTGCGCATCACGCGCCAGGTGCTCGAGGTGCTCGACCGCTTCAACCATCCGGTCACCATCGTCACCAAATCGGCGCTGATCCTGCGCGACCTCGACATCCTCTCCCGCATGGCGCAGCGCGAGCTGGTCCAGGCGACCGTCTCGGTCACGACGCTCGATCCCGACCTCGCCCGCAAGCTCGAGCCGCGAGCCCCCACCCCGCCGCGCCGGCTCGCCACGATCGAGGCCCTGGCCGCGGCCGGGATCCCGACCGGCGTGCTGGCGGCGCCGATGATCCCGGCGCTCAACGACCAGGAGATGGAGGCGATCCTCGCCGCCGCCGCGGCGCGCGGGGTCGTGCGCGCCGGCTATGTGCTGCTGCGCCTGCCGTTGGAGATCGCGGATCTCTTTCGCGAATGGCTCCAGGCGCATGTGCCGGACCGGGCCGAGCATGTGCTGTCGCTGATGCGCGACACGCGCGACGGCAAGCTCTACCGTTCCGGATTCGGCACGCGCATGCGTGGCACCGGCCCCTATGCCGAGCTGCTGCGCCAGCGCTACCGCATCGCGATGCGCAAGCTCGGCCTCGCCAAGCGTGGCGGCGGCGCCCAGGGCCTGCGCAACGATCTCTTCGCCGTGCCGCAGGCCGAGCGGGCGCAGTTCGAGCTGTTCTGACGGGCGCCGGCGGTGTCCGTTTTCTGACGGGGACCGAGGAAAATCGGCATTGCGGCATCAATAAGATCGGGCGGCCCGACGATTGAAGGTTGCGGCTGGGGCTCGCGATTGCGGACAATCATGGGCGTTCCTCCACCGGACCCCGCCAAGGAGCCCGATGCCCCATCACACGCCCCTCATCGCCACCATCGTCATCGGCCTGGTCCTGGCCTTCATCCTGGGCGCCGTCGCCCAGCGCCTGCGGATCTCGCCCCTGGTGGGCTATCTGCTGGCGGGCGTCATCGCCGGCCCCCACACGCCGGGCTTCATCGCCGATCAGGGGCTCGCCAACGAGCTGGCCGAGATCGGCGTCATCCTGCTGATGTTCGGCGTGGGGCTGCATTTCTCGCTCAAGGATCTGCTGTCGGTCCGGGCGATCGCGATCCCCGGCGCCATCGTCCAGATCGCCGTCGCCACCCTCATGGGAATGGGGCTGGCGCTGCTGCTCAGCTGGCCCTGGGCGCAGGGCTTTGTCTTCGGCCTGGCGCTCTCGGTCGCGAGCACCGTGGTGCTGCTCCGCGCCCTCCAGGAACGCCGACTGCTCGAGACCGAGCGCGGCAAGATCGCCGTCGGCTGGCTCATCGTCGAGGATATCGCGATGGTGGCCGCGCTGGTGCTGCTGCCGGCGCTGGCCGATGCGGTGGGCGGCAATGGCGGTGCGCCGGCAGGCGGCGCCGATCCCATCGAGATCCTGAAGGTGCTGGGCATCGCGCTCGGCAAGGTCGCGGCCTTCATCGCCCTGATGCTGGTCGTCGGGCGGCGCGTGATCCCCTGGATCCTGCATTACATCGCCCATACCGGATCGCGCGAGCTGTTCCGGCTGGCCGTCCTCGCCGTGGCGCTCGGCACCGCTTATGGCGCCACCACGCTCTTCGACGTTTCCTTCGCGCTGGGCGCCTTCTTCGCCGGCATGATCCTCGCGGAATCCGAGCTCAGCCGGCAGGCGACCAACGAGACCCTGCCGCTGCGCGACGCCTTCGCCGTCCTCTTCTTCGTCTCGGTCGGCATGCTGTTCGATCCGAAGATCGTGATCGACGCGCCGCTGGTGCTGCTGGCCACGATCGCCATCATCCTGATCGGCAAATCGACCGCCGCCTATCTCATCGTCCGGCTGTTCGGCCATCCGCGCTCGACCGCCCTCACCATCTCGGCCAGCCTGGCGCAGATCGGCGAGTTCTCCTTCATCCTCGCCGGGCTGGGCGTGACGCTGGGGCTCCTCACCGAGGAGGGCCGCGATCTCATTCTCGCCGGGGCGATCATCACGATCCTGCTCAACCCGCTGGCCTTCTGGCTGATGGAACGGATCTCGCCGCATCGGGCCGAAGGCGAGGAAGGCAGCGACGGCGGAACGCGGGAACCCGTTCCCGTCACCGCGCTCACCGGCCACGCCATCGTGATCGGCTATGGCCGCGTCGGCAGCCTGGTGGGCGCGGGCCTCGGCCAGGCCGGCTGGCCGTTTCTGGTTCTCGAGGAAATCCCGGAACTGGCCGAAGCGGCGCGCCAGCATGGCGCCGAGACGATCCTCGGCAATGCCGCCGATCCCGAGCTCCTGAATGCCGCCAATCCGGCTCAGGCCCGCGTCCTGTTCGTGGCGATTCCGCAGGCCTTCGAGGCCGGTCAGATCGTGGCCCAGGCACGCGGCGCCAATCCCCACCTCAAGATCATCGCCCGCGCCCATTCCGATGCCGAGGTCGAGCATCTGCAGAAGCATGGCGCCGACCTGATCATCATGGGCGAGCGCGAGATCGCCCAGGGCATGCTGGCGGCGGTGCTGCCGCTGCAATCCCCGCCGGGCCCGCCCGAGCTGACGGTGACGCCGGTGATGTGACGGAGGATCGAGGCCGGAACGCCGGTCAGCCCTCCAGCACGCGGCAAGCCTTCCAGCGGCGGTCCCAGCCCTTGCTCTTCATGCGCGCAAGGTAGGCCGGCAGGCGCCGCAAGCCCGCCGGCGTCGGACGGCAGATCAGGCCGAAGAGATCCTCGAGCCCGAAAGGCGCCAGCAGGGTCAGGCCGTCGTCGCCCTCGAGCCGCACCGCGACGGCCGTACAGGTCTCGAGCCAATGGCCGATGGCGTCGACCGTATCGGCGTAGGGCGGATCGCCGTTCTTCAGATGCATGCGGGCCTGGTTGCGGGCCTGCCAGACGAGGTCGGGGCGCGCCGCCGTCAGCCGCGCTTCGATCTCGGGTTCGCGCCGGCCTTCCGGATCGCCGGGATCGAAATAGAGCAGGTCCACATCGTCGGCGGCCGAGCCGGTGCGTTCGCCCGTCAGCGCATCCCACAGCCGGTTGCGCAGGAAACCGGCGCCGATCGCCCAGTCCGGCAGGTCGAGCGAGCGCGCGAGCCGGAGCGCCGCCATCGCGGCCTCGTCCGCCCTGACGAGATTGAGAAACCGATCCCGTTGCGCGTCCTCGCTCATGGCGACATTCTGGCACCCGCAATCGGTCACCGGGGAGCGATTCGAGAGCGATGCCCAATTTCAAGCTGGAGCGCGAGGCGGCCCTGTCGCCGGTCGCCGGCATCGACGAGGCAGGACGCGGGCCGCTGGCGGGTCCGGTCTACGCGGCCGCCGTCATTCTCGACATGGATCGCACGCCGCGGAAGATCGCGCGGGCCATCGACGATTCGAAGAAGCTGACGGCCGAGACGCGCGAGGAGCTGTCGGTCTGGATTCTCGCCAACGCCGTGACCGCGATCGCCCAGGCCAGCGTCGAGGAGATCGACCGCTTCAACATCCTGCAGGCGAGCCTCCTCGCCATGACGCGCGCGGTCACGGCGCTGGCGGTGGCGCCCGCCTTCGCGCTGGTCGACGGCGACAAGCTGCCCCGCCAGCTCGCCTGCCCGGCCCGCGCCGTGGTCGGCGGCGACGGGCTTTCGCTCTCCATCGCCGCCGCCTCGATCCTGGCCAAGGTCGCCCGCGACCGGCACATGACCGAGCTCGACCAGCGCTATCCGGGCTACGGCTGGTCCCACAATGCGGGCTACGGCACCCCGGAGCATCGGGCCGCCCTACTACATCTTGGGGCTACCCCCGAGCATCGTCGCAGCTTTAGTCCAATTTCTCAGCTTTCTCTTTTAACCGATTGAATCAAAAGAAAGACTCTTGACCGGCGGACTCGGCGACTCCATGCTCGGCCCAAGTTTTGGGAAGGGTCTGGGGGATGTCGATGACCAAGACGGGCCGCACGGTGAAGCGCCGTGCCGGAGAGAACGACGCGGCCGAGGCGGAGCCGACGCCCGTCCATCAGGACGCCAAGCCGCCGTTCGACCGCATCGTCGAGGGCGATTCGATCCGGGTGATGGCCTCGCTGCCGCCCGAGAGCGTCGACATGATCTTCGCCGATCCGCCCTACAACCTGCAGCTCCAGGGCGACCTGCACCGCCCCAACCACAGCAAGGTCGACGGCGTCGAGGAGGCCTGGGACAAGTTCGCGGACTTCGCGAGCTATGACCGCTTCACCGCCGACTGGCTCAAGGCGGCGCGCCGGATCCTCAAGCCCGACGGCACCATCTGGGTCATCGGCAGTTATCACAACATCTTCCGCGTCGGCGCCACGCTCCAGGATCTGGGCTTCTGGATCCTGAACGACGTGGTCTGGCGCAAGACCAACCCAATGCCGAACTTCCGCGGCCGGCGCTTCACCAACGCGCACGAGACCATGATCTGGTGCGCCAAGGATGCCGACGCGCGCTACTGCTTCAATTACGAGGCGATGAAGTCGCTGAACGACGATCTGCAGATGCGCAGCGACTGGCTCCTGCCGATCTGCAACGGCGGCGAGCGGCTCAAGGACGAGAACGGCAAGAAGGCCCACCCGACCCAGAAGCCCGAGGCGCTGCTCCATCGCGTGATCCTGGCCGCGACCAAGCCCGGCGCCGTGGTGCTCGATCCGTTCTTCGGCACCGGCACGACCGGCGTGGTGGCCAAGCGGCTGGGCCGGCATTTCATCGGCATCGAACGCGAGCACAGCTATGTGGATGTCGCGCGCAAGCGCCTCGCCAAGGTCCGCCCGGTGGAGGACGAATCGCTGCTGGCGACCCCCTCGAAGCGCGAAGAGCCGCGCATCCCCTTCGGCTGGCTGGTCGAGCGCGGCCTGCTGCATCCGGGCACCGTGCTGGTCAGCCCCAACAATCAATGGACCGCGAAGGTCAGGGCCGACGGCACCGTCATCTCGGCCGACCATCGCGGCTCGATCCACCAGGTGGGGGCGGCCGTCCAGGGTGCCCCCGCCTGCAATGGCTGGCAGTTCTGGTGCGTGCCGATGGAAGGCAAGCTGGTGCCGATCGACTTCCTGCGCCAGCGCCTGCGCGCGGAGCTGTCATGAGCTGATCCGGCGGGAGGTGCTGCGCCAACGCCCTCCCGTCCGGCAGGATCGCCGCCCCGCCAAAGCGGCGAAGGACTAAGTCTAGGACTGTAAAAAGTGACTAGGGGTGTTAACTCGGGGCCTCATCCTGCCGACAGGTCAGGATGAGGCCTTTTTCTTTCTGCGGCCCGTCTCAGGCGGCGCGGCCGGCGCGTCCTGCAGGGCCGCCAACGCGTGACGCGCGACCTTCTTCATCAGGGTCGGCAGCGCCTGGCCGGCGAAATCCTCAGGTTTCACCCAGACGCCCTCGAGCTTCGTGCGCGCCGGCACCTCGCCCGTCAGCAACGTCAGATCGATGTCGAAATGGGTGAAGCCATGCTCGACCACGCCCGGCAGCGCCTGCCAGTCGGCCTTGACCGGTGCCGCCTTGATGGCAGCGGAAACGCTCCAGCTTTCCTCGCGCCAATCGGTCGAGGGGAATTCCATCAGCCCGCCCAGCAGCCCCTCCTCCGCGCGCCGGCGCAGCAGCACGGCGCCGTCGGGACACCGGATCCAGAACACCACGCCGTGTTTCTGCGGCCGGGCCCGTTTCGGGCTGCGGCGCGGCAGGGTCTCGGCGATGCCGGCCGCGCGTGCCGCGCAGAACGCGGTCAACGGGCAGGCGAGGCAGAGCGGCGCCTTGGGCCGGCAGAGGGTGGCGCCCAGATCCATCATCGCTTGCGCGAAATCGCCGGCCCGGGTCTCGGGCGTGAGGAGGCCCGCCAGCCGCCGCAATTCGGGCTTGGAAGCGGGCAAGGGCGTCTCGAGCGCGAAGAGCCGCGCCACCACCCGCTCGATATTGCCGTCCACCGGCGTGGCCTTGGCGCCGAAGGCGATCGCCGCCACCGCCGCCGCCGTATAGCCGCCGATTCCGGGCAGCGTCAGCAATCCTTCCTCGGTCTCGGGGAAACGGCCGCCATGCTCGCCCGCGACCGCCTTCGCGCAGCGATGGAGATTGCGCGCCCGCGCGTAATAACCCAGCCCTTGCCAGGCATGCAGCACCGCGTCGAGATCGGCCGCCGCCAGCGCCGCGACCGTCGGCCAGCGTTGCAGGAACCGCGCGTAATAAGGCCCGACCGTCGCGACCGTGGTCTGCTGCAGCATGATCTCGCTGAGCCAGACATGGTACGGATCGGGCCGCTCCCCCGGCCGCGCCCGCCAGGGCAGGTCGCGGCGATGACGGTCGTACCAGGCGAGGAGCGCCGGCGCCGTCTGGCGGGTGCGCGCGTCACCGGCATCGGCCGCGGAGCGTGAGGGAGCATGGTCGCGGGGCATGGCGGAGGCTAGACTGGGACCGGGTCGGGTATCGCGCAAGAGCGGGCCTGTTCCTTGCCGCATTCCCCAAGAGCAGGCGCCATGGCCGATAAACCCGACGCCGACAAGTCCGTTGCCGAAGAGGCGCCGCGCAAGGGGCGGATGCAGGCGCTGGCCGCGTCGCTGCCGGGAATCGCCGGCAAGGCCTTGGGCAAGCGGGGGCTCGCGGAAGGCGGGCTGGTGACCGATTGGACCGCGATCGTGGGCGAGCAGCTTGCCCGCTCCACCCTGCCGCTCAAGCTCGCTTTCGCCGGCCGCGAGCGGCGCGACGGAACGCTGCATCTGCGGGTCGCCGGCGCCATTGCGCTCGAGCTGCAGCATCTGGAGCCGCAGCTGATCGAGCGGATCAACGCCTATCTGGGCTATGGCGCCGTGGCGCGGCTGAGGCTGGAGCGAGGGCCGTTGCCGCAGCTTGCCCGTCGACGGCGTCTCGCCGAGCCGTCGACCGCGCCGCTGGCGCCGGCCGAATCGGCCGCCATCGACCGCAGCGTCGAGGGCATCGCCGACGAGGCGCTGCGCCAGTCGCTCGCTCGACTCGGCGCCACGCTGGCCCGCGAAGCCAAGAAGCCGGCAGGCCGCTGAACGGCTTTCATCGAAACGAGAGGAAACTTGTCATCGGGGCCGGCGCGATACCGTCGCGAGCCCGAGCTATGGTGGCAGCCTCCCGAGTCTCTCCTGATCGCGCACGGTTGAATGCCGAATCAGGCGCTGCGAGCGCGCGCCCGGGAAATAACCCGCCCTCCGGCGCCGATTGCCGCGCCTTGTCACAGTCTCGCGAAGGGATTGCGCGGCCACGAGAATCCTGCCATCTAACGCGGCCCGCGCCATGGCCGCCGCTCATGCCTTCTTTCCACAGGGACGTTCGCTTGAGCGCCCGAACGGCTTCGGTCTAACTTGGCCGCGGCCGGTCATGATGACGGGCCGATGACAAAGGGCCGCCCGCCAAGGGTCGAGAGCAACAAGGCCCCGCAGGAAGGACCAGGGAATTGCGCAAATACGGGATTGCCGCGCTTATTGTTGTCGTGATCGCCGTCGCCGGAGTCGGCATCTACGAGTATCTGGATCGCCAGAAGGCGGCGCCCGCCGCCGCGGCCGATCCGAGCGCCGCCGCTGCCACCGCCGCCGCCACGGCGGACATGCCGCTCTATGACGACGACCATGTGCTGGGTTCGAAGGACGCGCCGATCACCATGATCGAGTATGCCTCCCTCACCTGCCCGCACTGCGCCCATTTCCACAACGACATCCTGCCGCAGATCAAGAGCGCCTATGTCGACACCGGCAAGGTGAGGCTGGTGTTCCGCAGCTATCCGCTCGATCAGGCCGCGCTCAAGGCCGCCGAGCTCGCCGAATGCGTCTCGCCCGTGACCTTCTTCCCGATGGTGTCGCTGCTCTTCAAGGAGCAGGGCGACTGGGCCCATGGCGACAAGCCGGTCGAAGGGCTGGCCAAGATCGCGGCCGGCGCCGGGATCGACCAGACCAAGTTCCAGCAATGCCTCGACGACAAGGCGATCTCTGATCGCATCATCGCGCGCGCCCAGGAGGGCCAGGACAAGTTCGGCGTCGAATCGACCCCGACCTTCTTCGTCAATGGCCGCAAGATCCAGGGCGCCGTGCCGTTCGAGGACTTCGAGAAGGTATTCAAGGAGCTGCAGCCCTGATGACGGTCGTCCTCGCGCCTCGGTCCGCGCGATCCCTCCCGCATCCGCTCGATTGATTTCCCGGAGTTCGGCTTGGTTCATTTCACCAAACTCAGGCTCGTCGGCTTCAAGTCCTTCGTCGATAGCACGGAGATGCCGATCGAGCCCGGCATGACCGGCATCGTCGGCCCCAATGGCTGCGGCAAGTCCAACCTCGTCGAGGCGCTGCGCTGGGTGATGGGCGAGACCTCCGCCAAGCGCATGCGCGGCGGGGAGATGGACGACGTGATCTTCGCCGGCAATACCGGCCGACCGGCGCGCAATGTCGCCGAGGTCGTGCTGTCGCTCGACAATGCCGACCGCAACGTGCCCTCGCAGTTCAACGGCGCCGAGGCGCTCGAGATCAGCCGGCGCATCGATCGCGGCGTGGGCTCGCATTACCGCGTCAACGGCTCGGAAGTGCGCGCGCGCGACGTGCAGCTCCTCTTCGCCGATGCCGCGACCGGCGCCCACTCGACCGCGATGGTGAGCCAGGGCCGCGTCGGCGCCATCATCAGCGCCAAGCCGACCGAGCGCCGCGCGCTGCTCGAGGAAGCCGCCGGCATCACCGGCCTTCATTCCCGCCGCCACGAGGCCGAGCTCCGCTTGCGCGCCGCTGAGGCCAATCTGGCGCGGCTCGAGGACGTGATCGTCACGCTCGAGGCGCAGTTCCAGACGCTGAAGAAGCAGGCCCGCCAGGCGCAGCGCTATCGCACCATCGCCGACCAGCTGCGCAAGGCCGAGGCGGTGCTGATCCATCTGCAATGGACCGAGGCCCAGGCCCGCGTCGAGGCGGCGCGCCAGGCCCTGGCCGAAGCGGAGTCCGCCGTCGCCGGCGCCACCGAAGCGGCCGCGGTCGCCGCGCGCGAGCAGGCCGATGGCGCTTCCTTGCTGCCCGGCTTGCGCCAGGGCGAGGCCGAAGCGGCCGCCGTGCTGCAGCGCTTGACCCTGGCGCGCGGCGCCCTCGAGCAGGAAGAGCAGCGTGTCCAGCAGCAGCAGGCCGAGGCCGAGCGCCGGCGCCAGCAGGTCGAAGGCGATATCGGCCGCGAGCGGGCGTTGCTCGAAGACGCCGCCGCGGCCCAGGCGCGGCTCGCCGAGGAGGAAACCCAGCTCGCCGAGGCCGGTGCCCGCGAAGGCGATGCGCTCGACGAAGCCGGGCGGCTCGCCAACGAAAGCCAGGCCCAGGTCGAGACCACCGAGACCGAGCTGGCGCAGCTCACCCAATCGATCGCCGAAGGCGAGGCACGCCAGGCGGCGCTGACCCGCCGGCTGGCCGAGCTCGAGGAGCGGCTGCGCCGTCTCGACCAGCGCGCCGAATCCGCGCGGATCGAGCGCGAGCGCCTGACCGCCGAGACCGAGCAGGATCTGGAGCTGGTGGCGGCCAAGCACCGCCTGGCCGAGGTCGAGGGTGAGCTGGCCGCGGCCGAGGCGCGGCGCGGCGAGGCCGAGCAGGCCCTGAGCGCGGCCGAGGCCGCCGAGACCGAGGCCCGGGCCGGCCAGCAGACGGCGCAGAGCGCGCATGCCAAGCTCGCGGCCGAGGTCTCGACCTTGAGCGAGCTCTTCGCCGGCACCGAATCGGCGAGCCAGCCGCCTTTGATCGACAAGCTGCAGGTCGAGCCCGGCTATGAGGCGGCGCTGGGTGCCGCCCTGGGCGACGATCTCACCGCCTCGACCGATCTGGCCGCCCCCGTCCACTGGCAATCGCCGGGCGATCCCTCCGATTCGCCGCTTCTGCCGGCGGGCGCCGAGCCGCTGTCGCGCTTCGTCACCGGCTCGCCCGTGCTGCTGCGCCGCCTGCATCAGATCGGCGTGGTCGGGAGCGAAGCCGAGGTCCGCGCGCTCGCGAGCCAGCTCAGCCAGGGCCAGCGGCTGGTCTCGAAGGACGGCGCCATGTGGCGCTGGGACGGCTACACGGTCGCGATCGGCGCGCCCAGCCCCGCCGCGGTGCGCCTGCGCCAGCGCAACCGCCTGAACGAAGTGAAGCGCGAGCTCGAATCCGCGACCGAGACGCTGACCCGGGCCGAAGCAACGCTGGCCCAGGCCAGCGAGGCGCGCAGCGCCGCCCACGCGCAGGCCGAAGCGGCGCGCAACGCCGGCCGCCAGTCCTACCAGGCGGTCGATCAGGCCCGCTCGGCGCTGGCCCAGGTGCAGCAGCGGTTGTCCGATGCGGTTTCGCGGCTGACCGTCCTGAAGCGCACCGCCGAGGACGTGGCGGGCGAGCGTGCCGAGACCGACGCGCAGCGCCAGCAGGCCGAAGCCGACCGCGCGGCCCTGCCCGATCTGGGCGGTGCCCGCGAGCGGGTGGCGGAGCTCAAGCCGCGGCTGGCCGAGGAACGCGGCCAGCTGATCGAGCGCCGCGCCGCGGTCGAGCGCCTCAAGCGCGAAGCGGCGATCCGAGCCGAGCGCCAGGCTTCGGTCGCCCGCGAGCGCAATTCCTGGACCCAGCGCAGCGAGGCGGCGCAGCGCCAGCTCGAAACTTATCAACAGCGCCTGGCCGAGATCGGCGAGGAGATCGAGCGGCTGGCCCGCCGGCCGGCCGAGCTGGCCGAGCAGCGCCAGCGCCTGCTGGACGAGATCGACGGCGCCACCGCCAGGCGCCAGGAAGCGGCCGACCGGCTGGCCGAAGCGGAAACGCGGCTGGCCGAGTTCGATCGCGCGCTGAAGGTGGCCGAGCATGAGCTGGGCCAGGCCCGCGAGAACCGGGTGCGCGCCGAAGGGCTGGTGGCCCAGGCCGAGCAGGCGGGGGCCCTGGTGGTCGAGCGCTCCCGGGAGCGGCTCGAGGTGGCGCCGTCGGAAGCCCTCGCGCTGGCCGAGCAGAAAGACGGCGAGGAGCTGCCGGACCGCGAGTCCATCGAGGCCCGCATCCAGCGCCTGACCCGCGAGCGCGAGAATATCGGGCCGGTCAATCTGCGCGCCGAGGCCGAGGCCGAGGAGCTGGAGCAGCAGATCGGCGGGATGCAGAACGAGCGCAACGACCTGGTTTCCGCCATCGCCCGGCTGCGCCAGGGCATCGCCAGCCTCAACCGCGAGGGCCGCGAGCGGCTGCTCGCCGCCTTCGAGGTGGTGAACGGCCATTTCCAGCAGCTTTTCACCCGGCTTTTCGGCGGCGGGCGCGCCCATCTGGCCCTGACCGAGGCCGAGGATCCGCTCGAGGCGGGGCTCGAGATCATGGCGAGCCCGCCCGGCAAGAAGCTCCAGGTCATGTCGCTGCTCTCGGGCGGCGAGCAGGCCCTGACGGCGCTGGCGCTGCTCTTCGGCGTGTTCCTGACCAATCCGGCGCCGATCTGCGTGCTGGACGAGGTGGACGCCCCGCTCGACGACGCCAATGTGGACCGCTTCTGCGACCTGGTGGAGGAGCTGGCCCGCAACACCACGACCCGCTTCCTCGTCATCACCCACCACCGGCTGACGATGGCCCGGATGGACCGGCTCTTCGGCGTCACCATGGCCGAGCGCGGGGTGTCGCAGCTGGTCTCGGTCGACTTGCAGCGCGCGGCGGAATTGCGTCAGAGCGCGTAACGCCGCAGGCCCGGTTTTTCCTTGCGCCGCAAGCGTTTGTCGAACGGCCGCCCAGGCTTGACAGGGGTGGGGGTCGCCCGTATGGTGCGCTCCGCTTGGGCCGCCGGAGCCTTCTGCTGCGGCGGTTTTGCGTGTCATTTGGGCCGATGACCGAAGGGGGTCCCCCGCCACCGTTGAACGATCTCGACGCCCGGCTGAAAGCCGCGCGCGCGCGTCAGAATGAAGGGAAGAGCGACGGCCGCGGGCCGGCGCTTCCCGCCGAACGCGGAGCGGGTGCTGGCTATCGGGTCGCGGTCGAGTTGATCGGCGGCATGCTGTTCGGCGCGGGACTGGGATGGTGGCTTGATCAGGAGCTGGGCACGAAGCCCTGGCTCATGGTGCTGCTTTTCCTCCTCGGCGCGGCCGGCGGACTGCTCAACGCCTATCGGGCGATGACGCAGGCGGACCGCAGCGAGCAGGACAAGGACCGGCCTCAAGGGCCGGGTGGCGACGGACGGAAGAAGGACTGAGGAAACGTGGCGACCGAGGCCCATAGCCCGCTCGAGCAATTTACGATCCACGAGCTGATCCCGCTCAAGATCGGTGGCATCAACGCCTCCTTCACCAACTCCGCGCTCTGGATGGTGATCGCCATCCTGGCCATCACCCTCTTCCTCACGCTCTCGATGCGCAGCCGCGCCCTGGTGCCGGGCCGCTGGCAGTCGCTGGCGGAGATGTTCTACGAGTTCATCGCCAATCTGGTGCGCGACAATGTCGGCGGCGAAGGGCGGAAGTATTTTCCGTTCATCTTCACGCTCTTCATGTTCGTGCTGTTCTGCAACGTCTTCGGCCTGATCCCCTACGCCTTCACCGTCACCAGCCACATCATCGTGACGCTGGCCCTGGCGCTGCTGGTCTTCATCGGCGTGACGGCGATCGGGATCATCAAGAACGGGCCCAAGTTCCTGCGCCTGTTCTGCCCCTCGGGCGTGCCGATCTTCGTGCTGCCCCTGCTGATCCCGATCGAGATCATCTCCTACTTCATCCGGCCGGTGACCCTGTCGGTGCGTCTCTTTCTCAACATGATGGTCGGCCACACCATGCTGAAGGTGTTCGCCGGCTTCGTGACGCTCCTGGGCATCTTCGGCGTCGCACCGCTGATCTTCATCGCGGTCTTCGTCGGCTTCGAGCTCTTCGTGGCGACGCTGCAGGCCTACATCTTCGCCGTGCTGAGCTGCCTCTATCTGCACGACGCGCTGCATCCGCAGCACTGATCGACACAAAACCCAACAACCTCACTTCTTCCAAACCTGAAAGGATCGAGACATGGAAATCGAAGCTGCAAAGATGCTGGGCGCGGGCCTCGCCACCATCGGCGTCGCGGGCGCGGGTATCGGCATCGGCATGCTGTTCGGCCAGTTCGTGGGCGCGGGCATCCGCAACCCGGCCGCGGCCAAGACCCAGACCGGCAACCTGTTCGTCGGCATGGCGCTGTCCGAAGCGACCGCGATCTTCGCGCTCGGCATCGCGATGCTGATCCTGTTCGGCTGATCGGCGCCATCGGACCTGAAGAAAGGCCCCGCCTCGTCATGCGCAACGGCCTGACCCGCAAGATGCAGCTCCTGGCCGCCCTCGCTCTGGGGTCGGTCGCGGCTGCGCCGGCTTTGGCCGCCGAAGGCGAAAAGGCCGGCCTGCCCCAGCTCGACCCGGCGGTGTTCGCGCCGCAGTTGATCTGGCTCGCCATCACCTTCGTCGTCCTCTATCTGCTGATGTCGCGCCTGGCGCTGCCCAAGATCGCAGCAACCCTGGCCAACCGGCAGCAGAAGCTCGAAGGCGATCTGGCGCGCGCCGAGCGCGTGAAGACCGAGGCCGAGAGCGTGCTGTCGGCCTACGAGAAGGCGATGACCGACGCGCGGGTGAAGGCCCAGGCCCTCACCGGCCAGGCGGCGGCCGATGTCGCCGCCGAGCTCGCCAAGCGCGAGGCGGCCTTCGCGACCGAGCTCAATGCCCGGACCGAGGAAGCCGAGAAGCGCATCAACGCGACCAAGGACGCGGCGCTCGCCGAGACTCGCAATGTCGCGGTGGAGCTGACCCAGAGCATCGTGCGCAAGGTGGCGGGCGTCGAGCTGTCGCCCTCGGCCGCGAAGGAATGGGTCGAAGCCGCCGCGAAGGAGCGCCGCTGATGGAAATCTTCCAGGATCCCGAAACCTGGGTTGCGATCGCCACCGTCATCTTCCTCGTGCTGGCGGCGCGCCCGGTCCTGCGCGCGCTCAACAAGATGCTGGACGACCGCTCTGCCAAGATCCGCAGCGAGCTGGCCGAGGCCGAGCGGCTGCGGGCCGAGGCCGAGAAGCTCCTCGCCGACTATCAGCGCCGCCAGCGCCAGGCGCTGAAGGACGCCGAGGAGATCCTGGCCCATGCCAAGTCCGAGGCGGAGCGCATCCGCAAGGAATCGGCGGCCACGATCGAAGCCGCGCTGAAGCGCCGCGAGCGCCAGGCCATGGAGAAGATCGCCCAGGCCGAGAGCCAGGCCGTGGCCGAGGTCCGCAACCAGGCGGTCAATCTGGCCGTCCAGGGCGCGCAGAAGGCGCTGGCCTCCGGGCTCGACCAGAGCCGCGCCTCGAGCCTGATCGACCAGTCGGTGGCCGACCTGGAGCGCCGCCTGCATTAGACGCCGGCTCTCCCGAGCCAGGAATCGAAAGGCCCCGCCCGAGAAGGATGGGGCCTTTTTCATGCGCGAGCGGTCGCCTCAGTCGACGCGGGCATGGCGCGGCTCGACGGCATGCAGCAGCAGGGCCGCGAGCGCGAAACCCAATCCCACCCAGCAGACCGCGGCCCAGCCGCCCCAGGACCAGGCCGGCCCCTCGAGCAGGGCGCCGGCCGAAGCGCCGAGGAAGAAGATGCCGGTGAAGAGGCCGTTGAGCCGGCCCCGCGCCTCCGGCCGCAGCAGATTGATCGCGCGCCGCCCGACCGCCTGATCGGCGACGACGCCGCTGTCCAGCAGCAGCGCGGTCGCGACCAGGAAGCCCAGCGAGAGCATCGGCAGCAGATGCAGGCCCATGAGATCCAGGGACCAGCTTCCTCCCGCCACCGCACCCCCCAGCAGCATGGCGACGATGGCCGTGCCATGGCCGAGGAAGGTGATGCGCCGCGTCAGGCCGCGATCGCCGGCGCGCCCCGCCAGCGGCGCCACGACCGCCCCGGCGGCGCCCGCCAGCGCATAGAGGGCAACGCCGTCATGGCCGAGATTGTAGGGCGGCGCCTGCAGCCGCAGAGCGATGGCGGTCCAGAACACGCTGAAGCTCCCCATCAGCAGTGCCTGGTAGCTCGCGCGACGGCGAAGGACCGGCTCTTCGCGAAGCAGCGCCAGGAGCGACGCGATCAGGGCGCCGTAGCGCGGACCGGCCGCCGGACGTTGCCGCGGCAGGACGCGCGCGAGCGCGAGCGCCATGACGGCGACGAGAACGGCGCTCATGCCGTAATAGGCGCGCCAGCCGAACCATTCCGCGACCAGGCAGGCGAGCGGCCGGCCGAGCAGAAGTCCCAGCATGATGCCGCTCATGATGTTGCCGACCACCCGTCCCCGCCTCGCTTCCGGCGTGAGGAAAGCCGCGGTCGGCACCAGCATCTGGACCACGGTCGAGGTCATGCCGACGATGAAGGAGAGCGCGATGAAGAGCGTCGCCCCCGGCGCCAGCGCAGCACCGCCCAGGGCGGCGATGCAGGCCGCCATCGTGCCGAGGATCAATCGCCGGTTCTCGACGACATCGACCAGCGGCACCAGCAGGAACAGGCCCGCGGCGTAGCCGAGAAGCGTGAAGGTGACCACCAGGCTCGCGGCGGCGGTGCTGAGCCCGAGCGACGGCCCGAACTCCCCGATCAAGGCCTGGCTGGCCGACAGGCACATGACCAGGACGCCGACCGCGGTCGCGAACAGGACCGTCAGACCCGTCCCCATCCGCGGCGAAGCGCAAGCCGGCGAGCGCTGCGGGGTTTCTTCGAGGCACGCCTTGTCGAGACCGCTGTCCATGCTGGGCTCCCTGGTCGCGGGGGGGTGAGCGACGCCATGGCGTCGGGACCGGGGACTTTAAGAAGAGGCCTCATCATGATACAATTCGATAATCTTTATCATCTTTATGCGAGATACGCATGAACACGCACGATATCGAGGCCTTCGTGGCCGTGATCGATACCGGCTCGATCAGCGCCGCCGCCGCGCAGCTCAACCTCACCCAGCCGGCCATCACGCGGCGCATCCAGAACCTGGAGCAGGCGCTGGGCACGAGCCTGCTCGACCGCGCCGGCAAGCCGCTGAAGCCGACGGGCGCGGGGCGCGAGGCCTATCAGCTCGGCCGCCGCGTGCTGCGCTCGGTCGGCGATCTCGTGGCCGGCGTGGCGCCCGACGGGACACCCACCGGCGAATTGCGCCTCGGCATCACGCCCAACGTCGGCGATGTGGCGCTGGCGGGTCCGATCGACGAGGTGCGCGCCAGCTTCCCGCGGCTGTCCCTGCGCATCACCTCCTCCTGGTCCCCCACCTTGATCCGGCTGATCCTGGCCGGCTCGCTCGACGCCGCCGCGGTCATGGTCATGCAGGAAACGGAGATCCCGGCGCCGCTGCAGGCGACGCCGTTGGGCAAGCTGGAGCTCGCCGTCGTCGCCGCGCGGCAGCTCGGCCTGCCGCGGCGCGCCGATCTCAAGGCGGTGTCGGCCCATCCCTGGATCGTCAATCAGGAAGGCTGTGGCACGCGAGCCGGCATCGCGGCGCTCTTCGCGGCGGCGGGCCTGCCGTTTCAGGTCGCGGTGGAAGCCCAAGGGACCGAACTCAAGCTGTCGCTGGCCGCGCGCGGCATCGGCCTGGCGATCGTGCCACCCTGGACGATCGAGCGTAGCGCTTATCGCGACGAGCTCACCGTCCTGCGGGTGGCGGGCCTGCCCGAGGCGATCCATGGCTGGATCGTGCATCTGCCGATGCTGGGCAAGCTGGCCCTGCCGGTGGAGCGGTTCCGCGCCGCTTTCGCCGAGAATCTCGAAGCGCTCGTCAAGGCGAGACCCGCTGGCGGCGCGCGCCGCAAAACCGGCTGAACGGCGACCGCACTCTTCGCGCTCGCTCAGACTGACAGGGGATCAAGCCTACATGGCGATGCGCAAGCCGCGCAGGATGCCCGCTGCCGTCCTTCAGAACGTCCCCGGATAGGCGCCGCCGTCGATCAGAATATTCTGGCCGGTGATGTAGCCGGCCTGGACCGAGCAGAGAAAGGCACAGGCCTCGCCGAACTCCTCGGGCGTACCGAAGCGGCCGGCGGGAATCTCCTTCTCGAGCTCCGCCAGCGCCGCCTCGCGGCTGATGCCGCGCGCCTTGGCGTGGCTGGCGACGAACACCTCGCTGCGATCGGTCGCGATCGAGCCCGGCAGCAGGTTGTTGACAGTGACGTTGTGCCGGGCCACCTCGCGGGCGAGGCCGGCGATGAAACCGGTGAGACCGCTGCGCGCGCCGTTGGAGAGCGCCAGCGAGGCGAAAGGCTGCTTCACCGTCACGGAGGTGATGTTGACGATGCGCCCGAAGCCGCGGCGCGTCATGGCGTCGATCGTGGCCTTGATGAGGAAGATCGGCGCCAGCATGTTGGCCTCGAGCGCCGCGTCCCAGTCTTGGCGGGTGAAATTGCGGAAATCGCCGGTGGGCGGGCCGCCGGCATTGTTCACCAAAATGTCGGGTTCGGGGCAGGCGGCGAGCGCCGCCTGGCGCCCCGCTTCGGTCGCGATGTCGCCCGTAACCGCGGTCACGCGCGCACCGGTGGCTTTCCGGATCGAGGCCGCGGTCGCCTCCAGCACATCCGCGTGGCGCGCGGTGATCCAGACTTCGCAGCCCTCGCGGGCCAGGGCCTCGGCGCAGCCGCGCCCCATGCCCTTGCTGGCCGCGCAGACCAGCGCCTTACGGCCTTTCAGACCAAGATCCATCGTCAACCTCCGATGCCAGCCGTTCCAGGCCCTCTTCGGCGATCCGGTAGGAGCACCAGTCGTCCCGATGCTCCATCCCGATGCGTTCGTAGAATTGGCGCGCCGGGTTCCAGTCGAGCACCTGCAGCTCGAGGCGCCGGCAGCCGCGCGCCCGCGCGATCTGGGCGATGCCGGCCATGACCATCCGGCCCAGTCCGCGGCCCCGCGCCGGAGGCCGCAGGTAGAAATCCTCCACATAAAGCCCGGCTTGGCCCAGCCAGGTCGAGTAGTTGTGATAGTAGAGCGCGAAGCCCAGGATCGCCGCCCCCTCCTCCAGGATCAGCACCTCGGCGCGGGGGTTGGGGCCGAAGCAGTCGCGCCGGAAATCTTCGGCGCTCGCCTCGACGGTCGAGGGCGGTTCCTTCTCGTATTCGGCCAGCTCGCGCACCATGGCGACGATCTCGGCCGCATCCTCGGGCCGCGCCGGTCTGAGGCGCGGGCGCCCTGATCCTGTCATGATCCCGATCCATTCGCCTGTCGTGGGTGCCGGCGCCCGGGGAATTGAGCAGCCGACGATCCGGAAGGGTCCAAGGATATTGGACGGTCAATCTATGGCAATAGCCGAGTCTCGCGACGAGTCGATGGCGGCGTCGGCCCATCGGACGCTGGTCTTCCGGCACCGATAAGATAGACTTCCTATCAGGCCCAGTTCGTGAACCGATATCCTCTCGGAAGGAAGGGCCATGCCTGCCTCCACCATCACCGTCTTCTTCGCCACCAACCGCAACCCGATCGGCGACCCGCCGACCGATTTCGGACCGCTGCTCGGCCCCATCGACGGCACGGCGATCCGCTTCGGCACCGCCGAGATCGACGAGAAGACCCTCAAGCTCCGCAAGCTCGAGGTGGCACCCGAGAAGCTCGTCTTCGACGACCCCACCGACAAGACGCTGGTGCTCGGCAGCCAGCAGGTGTTCGACGCGCTCAAGGCCAAGATGATCGACCATGCGCGCGACACGCTGATCTATGTGCACGGCTTCGGCTACAGCTTCACCGAGGCGCTGGTCCGGGCGGCCGAGTTCAAGAAATGGCTGGCGGTGCAGATGAACATCTTCGTCTTCACCTGGCCGTCCGACGGCAAGATGGTGCCGCTGATGTCCTATCCCAAGGATCGCGCCGACGTGGAGCGGTCGGGCGACGCCATGGCCCGCGCCATCGAGATCGCGGCGCGCTATCTGCAGAAGATCGCCACCGACGACCGCTGCGAGCAGCGCCTCAATATCCTGGCGCACAGCATGGGCAACTACGCGCTACGGTATGGCGTGCAAGGGCTTTTGCGGCGCTATCACAGCACCCTGCCGCGGCTCTTCGACAAGGTGATCCTGGCCGCCGCCGACGAGGATGCGGACACCTTCGAGTTCGACGCCAAGCTGAAGCCGTTGGCGCAGCTGGCCCAGCAGGTCCTGGTCTATCACACGCCCCGCGACCGGGCGCTCATCGTCAGCGACCTGACCAAGGGCAATCCCGACCGGCTCGGCGCCGGCGGCCCGGACAACACCCGCAGCCTCAACGACAAGGTCTCGGTGGTGGACGTCTCGGAAGCCCTGTCGGGCGACGACGACGCCACCAACCACCAGTACTATCGCGTCAACACGCGGGTGCGCGCCGACCTGCGCCAGGTGTTCGGCGACATCGTGCCGTTCCAGGTCAAGGGCCGGCTCTATCTGCCGGACGCGAAGCGCTACCGGCTGAAGAAGGCCATGCCCTCCTAGAGGGCTACAGGGACCGCCTACTCCGCCGCCTTGGCGCTGTTCGAGCCCGGGACCCAGCGCAGCACGGGCTTGCGCGCGGCCGCGGTCTCGTCGAGGCGCCGGCGCGGCGTCAGCTTCGGCGCCGCCTCGAAATGGGCGGCGTCGCCCGACTTGGCGCGCTGCGCCAAGCCCTTCATCACCTCGATGAAACGGTCGAGCGAATCCTTGCTCTCGGTCTCGGTCGGCTCGACCAGCAGCGCCCCATGGACCACCAGCGGGAAATACATGGTCATGGGGTGATAGCCCTCGTCGATCAGGGCCTTGGCGAAATCGAGCGTGGTGACGCCGGTATCCTTGAGGAAGTGATCGTCGAACAGCGCCTCGTGCATGCAGGTACCGGGGAAGGCCGGCGACATCACGTCCCGGAGCGAGGCCAGGATGTAGTTGGCATTGAGGACCGCATCCTCCGCCACCTGCTTCAGCCCGTCGCTGCCATGGCTCATCATGTAGGCGAGCGCCCGGACGAACATGCCCATCTGGCCATGGAAGCCCTTGAGCCGGCCGAAGGATTGCTGCTTGGGATCGCGCTCCACCAGATCGAAGCCGGCGGCACCGTGCACCACCCAGGGCACCGGCGCGAAAGGCGCCAGCGCCTCGGAGAGCACGACCGGCCCCGCCCCCGGCCCGCCGCCGCCATGGGGCGTCGAGAAGGTCTTGTGCAGGTTGATATGCATGCAGTCGATGCCGAGATCGCCCGGGCGCACGCGGCCCACGATGGCGTTGAAATTGGCGCCGTCGCAATAGAAGAAGCCGCCGGCGCCGTGGATCGCCTCGGCGATCTCGACGATGTCGGGCTCGAACAGGCCGCAGGTGTTGGGGTTGGTGATCATGATCCCCGCCACGTCGGGCCCGAGCTTGGCGCGGAAGGCCTCGAGATCGACGCGGCCCTTGGCGTTGGCCGGGATCGGATCGACCTCGTAGCCGCAGGCCGCCGCCGTCGCGGGGTTGGTGCCGTGCGCAGACTCCGGCACCAGGATGCGCTTGCGGGCATCGCCGCGATGCTCGAGCGCGGCGCGGATGGCCATGATGCCGCAGAGCTCGCCATGGGCGCCGGCACCGGGCGACATCGCCACCGCCGGCATGCCGGTGAGCGTCTTGAGCCAATGGGCCAGCGTGTCGATCAACTCGAGCGCGCCCTGCACGGTCGAGACCGGCTGCAGCGGATGGAGATCGCCCAGGCCCGGCAGCCGCACCACCTTCTCGTTGAGGCGCGGATTGTGCTTCATCGTGCAGGAGCCCAAGGGATAGAGCCCCATATCGATCGCATAGTTCTTCTGCGAAAGCCGCGTGTAGTGCCGCACCACCTGCGGTTCCGACAGGCCCGGCAGGCCGACCGGCTTCTTGCGGCCGAGACCGCCGAGACGGCTCGAGACCTTCGGCGGTTCGGGAAGATCGACGCCGCAGCGTCCCTCCTCGCCCTGCTCGAAGATCAACGGTTCCTCGATCTGGAGCCCGCGATTGCCGCTATAGGTGCCGGTGATCGGATCGGTATTCATGCCAGCACCTCTTTCAGCGCGGAGGCCAGGGCCTCCATCTCCGCGGCGGTGTTCACTTCGGTCGCCGCGACCAGCAGCAGATTCTCGAGCGATTTCTCCGTGGGCCAGAGCCGCGAGGCCGGTACGCCGCCGAGGATGCCGCGCCTGGCCAGCGCCTCGACGGCGGGACCGGCGGGCTTCGGCAGCTTCACCGTGAACTCGTTGAAGAAGCTCTTGGTGAGCAGCGAGACGCCCGGCGGCTTCGCCAGCCTGTCGGCGAGAGCACAGGCGGCGGCATGGTTGAGGGCCGCGAGCCGCTGGAAGCCGGCCTCGCCCAGGAGCGTCAGGTGGATGGTGAAGGCCAGCGCGCAGAGGCCCGAATTGGTGCAGATGTTGCTGGTCGCCTTCTCGCGGCGGATATGTTGCTCGCGCGTCGAGAGCGTCAGCACCCAGCCGCGCCGCCCGTCGACGTCGCGGGTCTCGCCGACCAGGCGGCCCGGCATCTGGCGCACATATTTCTCGCGGGTCGCGAAGAGTCCGAGATAGGGGCCGCCGAAGCCCAGCGCGTTGCCCAGCGCCTGGCCCTCGGCGATGACGATGTCGGCGCCCATGGCGCCCGGCGGCTCGACCGCGCCCAGCGACACCACCTCGGTGATCGCCACGATCAGGAGCGCGCCCGCCTTGTGGCAGGCCTCGGCCAGCGCCGTCAGATCCTGGAGATGGCCGAAGACGCTGGGGTTCTGCACCACCACGCAGGAGGTCTCGCCGTCGACGAGCCTGGCCAGATCCTCCCGGCCCTCGGGATCGGGCGCCGGCTGCTCGACGCGGAAGCCCAGGAAATGCGCATGGGTGCGGGTGATCTCGGCATAATGCGGATGGAGCCCGCCCGAGAGCACGGCCTTCGAGCGGCGCGTGACCCGGTTGGCCATCATCACCGCCTCGGCGCAGGCGGTGCCGCCGTCATACATGGAGGCGTTGGCGACCTCCATGCCGGTCAGGAGCGCAACTTGCGTCTGGAACTCGAACAGATATTCGAGCGTGCCCTGCGTCACCTCCGGCTGATAGGGCGTGTAGGAGGTGAGGAACTCGCCGCGCTGGATCAGGTGATCGACCGCGGCCGGCACATGGTGACGGTAGGCGCCGGCGCCGAGGAAGCTCGGCGCCCGCGAGGGACCCAGATTCTTCGCCGCCATCGCCCCGATCGCGCGCTCGACCTCGAGCTCGCCCTGGTGTGGCGGCAGATCGACCGGCTTGTCCCGGCGCGCCTTGGGCGGCACGTCGCGATAGAGGTCGTCGATGGAGCGCACGCCGATCCGGGCCAGCATGGCCTGGCGGTCGGCCTGCGTGAGCGGCAGATAGCGCATCAGTGCAGACCCTTCACATAGGCGTCGTAGGCCGCCTGGTCCATCAGCCCGTCGAGCTCGGCCTTGTTGGCGAGCTTCATCTTGACGAACCAGCCGGCACCGAGCGGATCGCTGTTGACCTTGGCGGGCTCGGTCGAGAGATCGCCATTGACCGCGACCACCTCGCCCGAGGCCGGCGCATAGACCTCGCTCGCGGCCTTGACCGATTCCACCACCGCCACCTCCTTGCCCTTCTCGACCTTCTTGCCGGGCTGCGGCAGGTCGACGAACACCACGTCGCCCAGCTGCTCCTGGGCATAGGGGCTGATGCCGATGGTCGCGGTATCGCCATCGACGCGGATCCATTCATGCTCTTCGGTGTAGCGCAGCGTGCTCATGGGGTTTCCGTCTCCTCATCCGCGGTAATAGTTGGTCTTGACGAAGGGAAGCGCCGCGACGCGGGCCGGCAGGGCCTTGCCGCGCACCATCGCCTCCAGGCTCTGGCCGATCTTCGCCATGCCGGTCTCGACATAGCCCATGGCGACGGGGCCGCCGAGGCTGGGACCGAAGCCGCCGCTGGTGACCTTGCCGATCGCGCGGCCGCCCGCGATCAGCTCGGTGCCGTCGCGCACCGGCGCACGGCCCTCGGGCAGGATGCCGACGCGCTTGCGGCCGGTGCCTTCCTTCAATTCGCGCTGGATGCGGGCCGCACCCGGGAAGCCGCCCTCGGCGCGCCGGCGCTTGCCGATGCTCCAGACCAGGTCGGCCTCGACCGGCGAGGTGGTGGTATCGATGTCATGGCCATAGAGGCACAAGCCCGCCTCAAGCCGCAGCGAATCGCGGGCACCGAGACCGATCGGCTTCACCTCCGGCTGATCGAGCAGGCGCCGGGCGAAGGCTTCGACCTTCTCCGCCGGGATGGAGATCTCGTAACCGTCCTCGCCGGTATAGCCCGAGCGCGTGACGAAGCAGGCGACCCCGTCGAGCGTCAGCGTGGCGGCCGACATGAACGTCATGGCCGCCGCCTCGGGCGCGAAACGCGCGAGCACAGCGGCTGCCTTCGGCCCCTGCAGCGCCAGCAACGCCTGGTCCGGCAGCGGCGTCATCGTCACGCCCGCCGGCAGCTTCGCCTTGAGATGCGCCAGATCCGCGTCCTTGCAATCGGCATTCACCACCAGGAACAGATGATCGCCGGCATTGGTCACCATCAGATCGTCCAGGATGCCGCCGTTCTCGTCGGTGAATTGCGTGTAACGCTGGCGCATCGGCGCCAGCGAGACGATATCGGCCGGCACCAGCGTTTCGAGCGCCCGCGCCGGGTTGGCCCCCGAGAGACGCAGCTGGCCCATATGCGAGACGTCGAACAGCCCCACCGCCGCGCGGGTGTGGAGATGCTCGGCCAGGATGCCGGCTGGATATTGCACCGGCATGTCATAGCCGGCGAAAGGCACCATCTTGGCGCCGAGCGCCCGATGCAGCGCGTGAAGCGGCGTGGTCTTGAGGTCGGCGGAAGGGGCGGATGAGGTCATGTCAGGCTCTTCACAGGGACAGATTGCAGGCTGCCGGCCGCGCCACGAACGTCGCGCAGCCGAAAAGCCCCCTCTGTCCTGGAACCTGAAAGATTTGCCGGCGTGGACGACCCGAAAACCGGGGTGCCGGTCTACCTCTTCGGTGAGACGGGCGCGCAGATCATCAACCGCGCGATCGTCTGCTTTCCAGAGTTCTCGTCCCCCTTGCGGTCCTTTTGCCTGAGAGTTTCCGGGGCGGTTGCTCCTTCGGCGCCGTTCCCGATCATCGCGTGCGGCATTGGCTGTTGCGCGCGATCGCCCGGGACGGTCTCTCCCGCAAGGGGATAGTCCGATCGGGCGCCAGCATCCTCCCCGTGACCCCGATGGGTCAAGCGCGAAAACGAACGAGCGCCCGCACCGGGCGGACGGGAATTACCGCGACGGAATTGTGCTGCGACAGCGAAGAGACGCGAATTCGTCCGCCCGCGATCAGGGCGATGCCGGCGCGACGATGGTGTTCGAGCTGTCGGCGCGATTGAACTTGAGCTCGTCCGGCGTCAGCACGAGGCCGACATAGATGACATAGTTGTCGCCGCTCTCGCCCGATTGCAGCGGGATCATCTGCGTCAGCTCGTCGACCGACTGGGCGCGCGTGTTGTTGCCTTCGAGCGGAATCTCGACATCGAACGCCCGGCGCGTGAGCGGCCCGGCGCCGATGCGCGAGATGGCGATGAAATACTGGAACTGCGCATTGTCCCCGGTCATGGCGGGACCGCGCGACGCGATGGTCTGCACCTGCATGGTGGTCTCGATGCGCGTCTTGTTGGTGTCGGGCTCGACGACATAGACGCAGGCCGAGCTGACCTGACCGACCTGGGCTTCGAACTGCACGTCCTTCACGTCGCGGCCCGGGCCCTGGAAGCGGGTCAGGTGCGAAGCGTCGGAGATCGTGACGATGCGCGGGCAAGGCGGCGGCGGGCCGGCATTGTCCGTGGAGCCGCACGACATCAGCCCGGCCGAAAGGATCCCCGTTACGGCCAGGGCGGCTGCAGTCCGCCTAGAGAGCATTATGTGTTCCGTCGCAAAGCGGTTTGGTGTGGGTGGATTTGCAGCCGCAGAAATAGACCTGCTCGCTGACCTTCGCATCCCAGGCGATCGGCGCCAGGCCGGTGCCTTTGTGCGAGCCGTCGCAGAAGGGCTGCCCCTTGGAGCGCCCGCAGGCGCACCAGAAATATTTCTTTCCGGCCGTGACATCCACCGCGTAGGGCGATTTCTGCGCCGGTATCGGTTCCGCCATGTTCCCCTTCCCATCGGGTGGCTTGCTGGCCTATTTTTTGCCGCCGCCGCGCCGGATCAGGGGGGACTTTAAAGAACGCTCCCGCCCCGCACAAGGCCCGGATTGGCCAGTTTTTTCCGCTCGTTACCGGATTTCGGGGTTGCCATGATGCCGTCGAGAATCACGCCCGCAGCCCCGCCCGATTCGAGCGCGCCGATCCTTCCGCCCGCCCCGCTCCAGGCTTGAGCGGCACCGGCGGCAGCTCCCGAAAAACGCGCGGCCGGTCCCGAAGAAACATCCCATGGCGGTCTATACCGAAGTCCCCGACGGAGAGCTGGAAGCCTTCGTCGCCCGCTACGACATCGGGCGCCCGGTTTCCTGCAAGGGCATCGCCGAGGGTGTCGAGAACAGCAACTTCCTCCTCACCACCGAGCGCGCCAGCTACATTCTGACGCTGTACGAGAAGCGGGTGCGCCCCGAGGACTTGCCCTTCTTCATCGGCCTGATGGAGCATCTGGCCGCGCGCGGCATCGCCTGCCCCACGCCGGTCAAGGCGCGCGACGGCACGGCGCTGGGCGAGCTCTGCAAGCGGCCGGCGGCGATCGTCACCTTCCTCGACGGCATGTGGCCGCGCCGCCCCACCGCGCGCCATTGCCAGCTGCTCGGTACGGCGCTGGCCCAGATGCATCTGGCCGGCGCCGATTTCGCGATGCGCCGCGCCAACGATCTCTCGGTCACGGGCTGGCGGCGGCTCTACGAGGCGACCAAGGAGCGCGCGGACGAGGTGAGCGCCGGGCTCGCCGAGGAGATACGCCGCGAGGTCGAGGGCTTCGAGGCGCATTGGCCGCGCGATCTGCCCACGGGTGTGATCCATGCCGACCTCTTTCCCGACAACGTCTTCTATCTGGGCGACCGGCTCTCCGGCATCATCGATTTCTACTTCGCCTGCACCGACGCCTATGCCTACGACATCGCGGTCTGCCTCAACGCCTGGTGTTTCGAGCATGACGGCGCCTTCAACGTGACCAAGGCGCGCCTGTTCCTGGCCTCTTACGTGAAAACGCGCCCCGTCTCGAAGGCCGAGCTCGAGGCCCTGCCGATGCTGGCGCGCGGCAGCGCGCTGCGCTTCCTGCTGACGCGGCTCTATGACTGGCTCAACCATCCGCCCGGCGCCTTCGTCAAGCCGAAGGACCCGCTCGAATATCTGGACAAGCTTCGCTTCCACGCCGGTATCCGCAGCGTCAGCGCCTACGGATTCGAACCGTGAATGCCAAGGCGCCGGCCGCGAAGGGCAAGGCCAAGCCGCAGGTCGAGATCTTCACCGACGGCGCCTGCAGCGGCAATCCGGGGCCCGGCGGCTGGGGTGCCGTGCTGCGCTATGGCGAGACCGAGAAGGAGCTCTCGGGCGGGGAGACCCAGACCACCAACAACCGCATGGAGCTGATGGCGGCGATCGCGGCGCTCGAAAACCTGCGCCGGCCCTGCAAGGTGACGCTCTCGACCGACAGCATCTATGTCAGGGACGGCATCACGCGCTGGATCGTGGATTGGAAGCGCCGCGGCTGGAAGACCGCCGACAAGAAGCCGGTCAAGAATGTCGATCTCTGGCAGCGTCTCGAGGAAGCGGCCGCCCCGCATGAGGTGACATGGGAATGGGTGCGCGGCCATGCCGGCCACCCCGAGAACGAGCGCGCCGACCAGCTCGCGCGCGACGCGATCCGGGCGGTCAGGGAAGGGATGGTGCTCTGAAAACATATCCCCTCCCCCGTCTTTACGGGGGAGGGTCAGGGAGGGGGCTGCTCGGTGTCCGATATCGCGCAGCCCCCTTCCTAACCTTCCCCCGTTCCGGGGGAAGGGACAAAGACCCGCCTACAGCAGCTTCATCATCGCTTCGGCGCTCGAGACCTCGAAGGCGCCGGGGGCTTCGACGTTGAGCGCCTTGACGGTGCCGTCCTCGACCAGCATGGCGTAGCGCGAGGCGCGCAGGCCCATGCCGTAGCTGCTGCCGTCCATCGTCAGCCCCACCGCCTTCGAGAAGTCGGCATTGCCGTCGGCCAGCATCAGCACCTTGTCGCCGGTGCTCTGCGACTTGCCCCAGGCATCCATGACGAAGGCGTCGTTGACCGAGAGGCAGGCGATGGTGTCGATGCCCTTCGCCTTGATCTTCTCCGCATGCTGCACGAAGCCGGGCAGATGCTTGGCCGAGCAGGTGGGGGTGAAGGCGCCGGGCAGCGCGAACAGCACGACCTTCTTGCCCTTGAACAGCTCGTCCGTGCTCACGGTCTTCATGCCGTCGGACGCCATGGTCTTGAGCTGCACCGCCGGAATCTTGTCGCCGATCTTGATGGTCATGGTCAGTCCTCTCTTCCTGGGGGATATCGGGCAAAGGGATGGGGGAGCGCGATCTCCCGTGACAGATATTGCCCCTAAGATAGGCTGAGGCCCGACCCTGTCCAGCCCCCAGCCGGTGAGCGCGCGAATTTCAGCCGCCGGCCCGCGCCAGCGCGTCCAGCACCGCCTCGCGGGTCAGGAGCTCGGGCAGGAGAATGCCCTCAGGCGCCTTGGGGCCATAGACCGCGTTGAAGGGAATCCCATAGCGCCCGAAGCGTGCCAGGTAGCGCGAGATCGCCTCGTCGGGGCGGGTCCAGTCGGCGCGCATGGCCGCGACCTGGCGGGTCTCGAACGCCGTCCTTATCTCGGGCCGGTCGAGCACCAGCGTCTTGTTGGCGAGGCAGGTGATGCACCAGTCGGCGGTCACGTCGACCATGACGGTGCGGCCCTGCGCCACCAGATCGCCGATGCGGGCTTCCTCGAAGGGGATCCAGCCGTCGGCGACCGCGCTCTGGGCCTGGGTGCGCGCCTGCGCGGAGGGACCGCTGGAGACGAAGACCGGCAGCGCCAGGACCGCGACGCCCAGGAGCGCGGCGCCGCTCCAGAGCAGCGGCCGCTGCCGTTCGGGCAGCCGATGCAGCAGCGCCAGCACCAGCGCGATCGCCAGGAGCAGCGCGCCCAGGATCGCCACGGCCCAGAGCCCGATATCGCCGGCCAGGATCGACAGCAGCCAGATCGCGGTGCCGGCGAGCGCCAGCCCCAGCAGCCGGCGCAGATGGATCATCCAGCGGCCGGGGCGTGGCAGCGCGACAGCGGCAGCCGGAAAGGCGGCCACGGTCAGGTAGGGCAGCGCCAGCCCCAATCCCATCGCCACGAAGATGACGAAGATCTCGCTGGCGCCGCGCGACAACGCGAAGCTCACGGCGGTGCCGACGAAGGGCGCCGAGCAGGGTGTCGCCAGCAGGGTCGCCAGCATGCCGGTGAGGAAATAGCCGGGCAGGCTGCGCCGGTCGGCGGCGCGGCCCGCGATCTCGCCCGCATCGCTCGCGAGGCTGCCGAGCCAGCCCGGCAGGGTGATCTCGAACCAGCCCATCAGGTTGGCGGCGAAGAGCGTGACGATGAGCGCCATCACCGCCAGGAACAGGGGCTGCTGGAACTGGATGCCCCAGCCGATGGCGAGGCCCGCGGCCGAAAGGCCGGCCAGCGCCGCGGCCAGCAGCAGGAAGGCCGTGAGGACGCCCGCGGCCGAGACCAGGAAGGAGAGCCGCACATGCGCCTTCTCGCCGCCGCCATGGCCCGCCACGCCGAGCAGCTTCAAGGACAGCACCGGCAGCACGCAGGGCATCAGGTTGAGCAGCAGCCCGCCCAACAGCGCCACGCCGATCATCGCCAGCAGGCCGGCGACGCCTTCGCCGGATTGCGTGGCCGCGCTCAGCACGACATGACGCTCGAGGCCGCGAATGCCGTCGACCAGCGTCAGCGTGACGGCGGCACCCGGCAGCGCCGGCGCACCGGCCTCGTGGCCGACCGGGAGGCTCAAGCGCGCCACAGCGCCGTTCCCGCTGAGCCGCAGCTCGGGCTTGCCGAAATAGAGACCGGGCGGCGCCTCCACGATCAGGTCGGGATCGGCGAACGGGGTGAGGCTCGAGCGCGCGAGGATCTCGAGCCGCGGCTTCCCCTCGCTGCCGGCGAGCGAAATCCGCTCCAGCGTCAGCCCTTGCGCACGGCCGTCGCCGGGGACTTGCGCGTAATAGCGATCGATGAGCTGCGCCTGCGCGCTCGGCAGGCCGTCGCCCGCCGGAATCGCGAGCGCCAGATCCGCCTCATAGGGAATGCAGACGGTCTCGCAGACGAGATAGCGCAGATGCGCGCGCAGCGAGAGCGGCTTGCCGGGCTCATTGAGGGTGGCGATCACCGGCAGCACGACCTCCTCGGCATAGCCGAAGGTGTCGAGACCGAAGAGGGTGAAACGATGCGGCACGGGCCAGAGCAGATCGGCCTTGGCGAGATTCTCCGATCCCGACCAGTCGACCGCGATCGGATAGCCGGCATCGCCCGGCGAGCGCCAATAGGTTTTCCAGCCGGGGACCAGGGTGAAATGCAACCCGACGCGAATCTGCTGCCCCTGCCCCACCGCCTGCTGCGCCGAGATCAGCTCGACCGACACCTGCGGTTGCGTCGCGCTGGCGCCGGCCGCCAGCGCCGGTGTGGTTGCCGCGAGCCCCAGGAGGACCAGGAGGAGCCCCGCCAGCAAAGGGGCTGTCCGCCAAACGCCGTTCCGCCGCTGCCTTAATGGGCAGGCGGTCCGGGTCCGGCAGCCTCGGTCCATGGGGATAGCGTCTGTTTTCATTCGGGCCGGCGGGATTATAATGATCAGATGATTGATAATACCTCACGATTCGGTGTTTTCCGGCGCGGCCGAAGGCCGCTTGCCAGCCCGGCGGGGGCTCCCTAGCTAGATGCTCATGGACAATGATCAGGCCCCGGCCCTTCCGGGCTATCTGACCGGCCATCTGCTGATCGCCATGCCGACGATGCGCGACCCGCGCTTCACCCGCACCGTGATCTATCTCTGCGCCCACACCGCCGAAGGCGCCATGGGCCTGGTGCTGAACCGGCTGGTGGGGTCGCTCACCTTCCCCGACCTTCTGGCGCAGCTCGGGATCGAGCCCGGCCCCGGCGTCGAATCCATCCGCGTGCATTTCGGCGGGCCGGTCGAGACCGGCCGCGGCTTCGTGCTGCATTCCTCCGAATACAACGCGTCCGGTACCATGCAGGTCAGCGACCAGGTGGCGCTGACCGCGAGCCTCGATATCCTCAAGGACATCGCCGCCGGCAGCGGCCCGCGCCGCAGCCTGTTGGCGCTGGGCTATGCCGGCTGGGGCCCCGGCCAGCTCGATGCCGAGATCCAGGCCAATGGCTGGCTCTCGGTCGCGGCCGACGACGGGCTCATCTTCGACGCCGATCTCGACGACAAATGGGAACGCGCGATCGGCAAGATCGGCATCAGCGCGTCGAGGCTCTCCGGCCAAGCCGGGCACGCTTAGGCGATCGCCTCGCCTCGTCTCTGTCTTTCCTCGCCTTCACGAAGTGAGGGAGAGGGATGCGTAGAGTTAGTCGGAGCGAAGCGGAGACTTACTCGGAGCTGGGCGAGGGTGCTGCTGCAAGAAAGGGCCCACCTCTCCCAGCTTCGGGTAAGCGCAAGCTTCGCTTGCACTAACCCTTCGCATCCCTCTCCCCCCGCTCACGCGGGCGGAGAGGAAGAGAATCGCTACACCCGCCGCCGCCAGTTGTCGCCCGCGAGCAGGCCGAACAGCAGGTGGTCCTGCCAGCGGCCGTCGATGCGCAGATATTCGCGCGCGCGGCCTTCCTCCCTGAAGCCCAGCTTGAGCAGGAGCCCGCGGCTCGCCTCGTTGTGGGGCAGGCAGGCGGCTTCGATGCGATGCAGGCCGAGCTCGCCGAAGCCGTAGGAGACGACGCAGCCGAGCGCGTCGCTCATATAGCCATGGCGCGCGTGGGGCGCTCCGATCCAGTAGCCGAGGCTGCCGGTCTGGGCCACGCCGCGGCGGATCTGGCCCAGCGTGATGCCGCCCAGAAGCGCGTCATCCTCGCGCCGGAAGATCAGGAAGCTGTAGCTCTGGTCGGTGCGCCATTCCTCGCCCGCATATTTGACGCGGCGCAGGAAGGTGCCGCGGCTATGCGCCTCCGCGGTCCAGGTCGGCTCCCATCGCACCAGGAACTCGCGCGAGGCCTCGCGCAGCGCGCGCCAGGGCGCGTAATCGACCCGCGCCGGCGGCCGCAGATAGACAAGCCGTCCCTCGAGCCGGGCACCATAGCCCGATGGCAAAAGGGCGCGACGACCCCACAGCATCGCCCGTTCCCCTTCCCCCGTCGGTCTCTGCCCGGTCCAGCCGATTCTCTGGGGGGACTCTAGCGCGCCGCTTCTAGGCCGCGAAAGCCTCGGCGACATGCCGGGGGCTCGGCAGCTTGCCGACCGGCCCCAGCGCCGCCAGGGTGGGGGGGCTCGCCGCCAGCCGGCGCGCGAAACGGGCGAGGCCCTCGCGGTCCACTGCCTCGATGCGCTGCAGGAGCTCGGCCGTCGCCAGCGGCCTGCCATAGGCTTGGAGCTGTTGCGCCAGGGTCTCGGCCCGGGCGCCGCTGCTCTCGCGCGCCATCAGCAGGTCGGCGCGGATCTGGGCCTTGGCGCGGCGGATCTCCTCCTCGGTCAGGTCCGCGGGCAGACGCCGCAGCTCCTCGGCGATGATCGGCAGCACCTCGCCCGCCTCCTCCTCGCCGGTGCCGGCATAGACGGCGAAGAGCCCGTCATCCTCGTAGGGCGAGGCGAAGGAATAGATCGAATAGACCAGGCCGCGATTCTCGCGCACCTCCTGGAACAGGCGCGAGGACATGCCGCCGCCATAGAGGGTCGAGAGCACGGATTGCAGGTAGTAGTCCTCGTGCAGATAGCCCACGCCCTCGAAGCCCAGCACCAGATGCACCTGCTCGAGATCGCGCTCGGCGCGGATGTCGCCGCCGACATAGCGCGCCGCCGCCGCCGTCGCGGGACGGCCCTGCGGCAGGTCGGTGAAGAGCGTCTTGGCGCGCTCGACCAGCTGCTCGTGATCGACCCGTCCCGCCGCCGCCAGCACCAGCCGCTCTGGTCCGTAGCTGCCGCGCAGATAGCCCTGCAGGTCGCCGCGATTGAGCCGTTTCACCGTTTCCTCGGTGCCCAGCACCGGGCGGCCCAGCGGCTGCTCGGGATAGGCCGCGGCCTGGAAGTGATCGAACACGATGTCGTCGGGCGTGTCCTCGGCCTGGCCGATCTCCTGCAGGATCACAGTGCGCTCGCGCTCGAGCTCGCCCGGATCGAAGGTCGAGTGCTGCAGGATGTCGGCGAGGATATCGAGGCCCAGCGGCAGATCGTCGGCGAGCAGCTTGGCGTAATAGGCCGTGCGCTCGCGCGTGGTATAGGCGTTGATCGAGCCGCCGACCGATTCCACCTCGACCGCGATGTCCTTGGCGCTGCGCCGCTCCGTGCCCTTGAAGGCCATGTGCTCCAGCATGTGCGAGACGCCGTTGAGCTCGGCCGGCTCGTGGCGCGTGCCCACCGCGCTCCAGACGCCCAGCGACACGGTCTCGACGCTGGTCATGGGATCGGAGGCGATGGTGAAGCCGTTCTCGAGCTTCGTGATCCGAACGCCGCTCTCGCTCATGCGTGCACCTCTTCGGCCAGGCGTTGCTTGATATGGGCCTCGATCGCGTTCAGATCGTTGGGCAGGCGTTCCAGCCGCTCCGGCCGCGTCATCAGGTCGGCCAGGGCCGGCGGCAGGGCCGGCTCGATGCCGGTGGCGCGCTTGACCGCCTCCGCGAACTTGGCCGGATGCGCGGTGGCCAAAGCCACGACCGGCGTATCGCCCGCCTTGGCGGCCTCGGCCGCGGCGGCGATGCCGATGGCGCTGTGCGGGTCGATCAGCTCGCCGGTCAGGCGATGGAGCCGGCCGATCTCGGCCAGCGTGCCTTCGTCCGACAGCCGGAAGCCCTGGAACCATTCGAGCGCCGCCTTGTGGCGCGCCGGCGACAGGCTCATCGACTTGCCCTTGCGGAAGCCCTCCATCTCGGCGGCGAGCGCCTTGCCGTCGCGGCCATAGAGATCGAACAGCAGCCGCTCGAGATTGCTCGAGACCTGAATGTCCATCGAGGGGCTGAGGCTCGGCTCGACGCCGTGGATCTCCATCGTTCCCGTCTCGAACAGGCGCGTCAGGATGTCGTTGCGGTTGGAGGCCACCACGAATTTCTCGATCGGCAGCCCCATCTGGCGTGCGACATAGCCGGCATAGACATTGCCGAAATTGCCCGTGGGCACGGCGAAGCGGAGCGCACGGTCGGGCGCTCCCAGCTCGAGGCCGGCGCGGACGTAGTAGACGATCTGGGCCATGATGCGGGCCCAGTTGATCGAGTTGACCGCGCCGAGCTTGTAGGTCTCGCGAAACGCCCGGTCGTTGAACATCGCCTTGACGAGATCCTGGCAATCGTCGAACGAGCCCTGGACCGCGAGGTTATGGACGTTCTTCGAAGGCACCGTCGTCATCTGCCGGCGCTGCACCGGCGAGACGCGACCCTCGGGATGGAGGATGAAGATCTCGATGCTCTTGCGATCGCGGCAGGCCTCGATCGCGGCCGAGCCGGTGTCGCCCGAGGTGGCACCGACGATGGTGACGCGCGCATTGTGCGAGGCCAGCACATGATCGTAGAGCCGGCCGACGAGCTGCAGCGCCAGGTCCTTGAAGGCGAGCGTGGGCCCGTGGAACAGCTCCATCGACCAGAGCCGCTCGCCCAGCTGCTTCATCGGCACGATCGCCGGATGATCGAAGGTGCCGTAGGCGTCGCGCACCATGCGCTCGAAGGCGGGGAGCGGCACCGCGTCGCCGAGGAAGGGCGCCATCACGCGCACCGCGAGATCGGCATAGGAGAGCCCGCGCCAGCGCCGCATCTCGGCGGCCGAGATCTGCGGCCAGCTCTCCGGCACGTAGAGCCCGCCATCGCTGGCGAGGCCCGCCAGCAGGACCTCGTCGAAAGACAGCATGGGGGCGGCGCCGCGGGTCGAGATATAGCGCAAGAGCGGGATTCCTGGATCGAAAGGGAGACGCCCAGACCGAGGAGAGGCCTCTGCGGGCGGCCCGGTCCTGCCGTCTGAGTGGGGTTCGTCGGCTACCCTATCGCCGCCCCGGCCATGGCCGCAAGCACACAGGGTCTGCCAATTTTATGTATTTATTTCAATGTGTTAAATGTTGACACCGAAGCACCGGAAACAATCCGGCTCGGATCAGGCCGCCCCATCCAGAGCAGGCCGGCGGCAAGCAGAAGGTAGCTGCACGCCACAAGGCCGAGACTCCCGGCCCGCACCTCCTCTGCGGAATCAACAGCATCATGAGCAAACCCGTGAAGCAGCAACCAGAGGCAACCTGCGGCGAAGAGGCCCGAGAGTATGAGAACAGCGATGAGCGAGGCGCGGGGCCATCTTCCATAGATTGCGAACTCAAACTTGTCGCGATCACTTTCCGGGTTCCACAGCAGGAAAGGCGCGCCGATGCGATTGTTCTGCCGTAGCCGCAACAGCACCCAGATGCGCGGCCACTGGAGAACGAGAACAAGAACCACGGCAGCCGCCAGCAATGCGGCGGGGCTCTTCGTTAGCGCGGTTAACGAGACCCCGAGTGCGGGCGTGGCTACCAGGGCAAACCAATAGGGACGAAGCACCCACCTCCTCTATCGCGGCTTTTTGGCCAGCCGTCACGATATAGGGCCACACAAAGCGATTGGGCGTTCCGAATACGTAGGTGGAATCGCGCAGGGGCTTGAACTCGGACTCGAGCAACATGCCGCGCCAGAAAGAACGAAAGCTCATACCTGACCGGCGTTCCGACTGTGAGCCAGATGCCAGAGCCTGAGCGTTATCAGCAGACAGAGCGTCGCGACGATGCCCGCGACCAGCATCAGGGTCTGCAGCCCGAGCGCGAAGGCGATCAGGAACACGGCCACCGCCAAGACCGACATCGTGCCCAGGGCAAAGATCAGCGCGGCGCGAGCGCCGTTCGACAAGCCGGGGCGCATCGCGCTCGGAATCTCCGAGCCGATTCGCGCCCTCAGGTCACGTAATTCTCCGGGCGAGAGCTCGGTGTCGCTGGTCGCGGCGCGGGAGAGCGTCGAACGGCGAACATAGGAACGAGCGACGAGCGTCCCAGCGACGATCAGGAGGCCCAGCAGAAACGCAAAGCCGCGAATGCCGCCGTCACCGAGGAATCCCCAGGCCGGACGGATTGCGAGAACGACCAGGGCGGCGATCATCACCGGCGCGCCCAGCCCGAAGGCGAGCGCCTTGCCGATGAGCTCGGACTGCTCCAGGCGCGCGAAGAACGATTCCTTGAGCCGGAAACCGGAAGCGCGCTCGACGAGCGACGGGAACCAGTCCCAGTCGCCATCGTCGCGTCGGCGCACCCACAATCCGGCGCGCTGCTCCCAGCGATCGGTTGCCATGGCCCCCTGTCCGGCAAAAGCGCCTGGCTGGAAGGCTAGCGGATGACCCGCACCGCTGCTATCGCAGATTGCAGTCCTACCCGACCGGATCGGTGGTGTTGACGGGGATGTGAAGGAGAGGGGTCGAAGTGCTTAGGAGGCCGGGTTTGCCGGCGCGCCCCGGATCATGTCGGCCGCCTTCTCCGCGATCATGATGGTCGAGGCGTTGGTGTTGCCGCTGACAATCGAGGGCATGATCGAGGCGTCGACCACGCGCAGGCCCCGGAGCCCGTGAACACGACAGGCCGGATCCACCACCGCGGTCGGGTCCGAATCCGGACCCATCTTGCAGGTGCTGACCGGGTGATAGCCGGTATCGACGGTCTTGCGCAGATAGGCGTCGATCTCGGCATCGCTGCTGACGTTCTCGCCCGGAAAGAGCTCGCCGCCGCGATAGGGGCCGAGCGCCGGGCGCTCATGGATATCGCGGATGAGGCGCACGGCGGTGCGCATCGCGGCACGGTCCTCGGGCGTCTGCAGGTAGTTGAAGAGGATGCGCGGCGGCGTGCGCGGGTTGGCGTCGGCGAGCTTGAGCCAGCCGCGGCTGGTCGGGCGCAACAGGTCGCAATGGGTCTGGAATCCGTCGAAGGGCATGCTGTCGAAGCTCTGGTTCGCATCGACCGAAGTCGCCATGGCCAGGAACATGAGCTCGAGATCCGGATGCTCCACATGCGATCCGGAGCGCACGAAGCCGCCCGTCTCGTAGTGGTTGGTGGCGCCGTCCCCGTCACGGAACAGGAACCAGCGCAGGCCGATCTTGGCCTTTCCGGCGAGCGAGAGCTTGCGGTAGAGCGTGACCGGCTGGGTGCAGCGCTGCTTGACGATGACATCGACATGGTCGTGCAGGTTCTGCCCGACGCCGGGACGGTCGGCGACGACGGGAATGCCGATCTCGCGCAAATGCTCCACCGGCCCCACGCCCGAAAGCAGCAGGAGCTGGGGCGAGTTGAAGGCGCCGCCGCTGAGGATGATCTCGCGGCTGGCGCTGATCCGTTGCGAACGGCCCTCGACCGAGACCTCGACGGCGACGGCGCGGTCGCCCTCGAACCGGATCGCGGTGGTCAGCGCGCGCGTCATGACCGCGAGATTGGGACGGTGGCGGACCGGGTGGAGATAGGCGCTGGCCGTGCTCCAGCGCCGGCCACGGTGGGTGGTGCGGCCGATCGGCCCCACCCCCTCCTGCTCGGCGCCGTTGATATCGGGGTTGTAGGGATAGCCCGCCTGGACCGCGGCCTCGATCCAGGCCTTGCTGAGCGGGTTGGTGATCACGCCCTCGGTCACGTTGAGCGGGCCGGAATCGCCGCGATACTCGTCCCCGCCGCCGCTGTAGGTTTCCGCCTTGCGGAAATAGGGCAGCACATCGTCGTAGCTCCAGCCGCGGCAGCCGGACTGGGCCCAGCGGTCGAAATCGCGGCGGTGGCCGCGCACATACATCATGCCGTTGATCGAGGAGGAGCCGCCGATCACCTTGCCGCGCGGATGATCCATCCGGCGTCCGTCGAGGAACGGCTCGGGCTCGGTCTGGTAGGCCCAGTTGTAGGTCTTGTTCTGCAGCGCCCAGGCGAGCGAGGCCGGCATCTGGAGATGCCAGTCGCGGTCGCCCGGTCCGGCCTCGATCAGGAGGACGCGCGCGGTCTCGTCGGCCGAGAGCCGGTTGGCGAGCACGCAGCCGGCCGAGCCGGCACCGACGATGATGTAGTCGTAGCCTCGTGAATTCGACAAAGCCCCTTCCCCCTTCTCGACGCCCTTATCGGCTCACGCCACCGTGTAGCGCCGCGCGACCTCCCAATCGACCTCGACACCGAGACCGGGCTTCACCGGCAGCGGAATGCGGCCGTCCTGCAGCACGAGCTCCTCATGCGCCAGCTCGCGGCGCAGCCGCTCATGGCAGAGCTGGGCCGGCAGATATTCGATGAAGGCGCAATGCGGGGTGACGAAGGCCAGATGCGCCGTGGCCGAGATCGAGACTCCCGTCTTCCAGCAATGGGGCACGATGATCCGGCCGCGCTCGGCCGCCATGTCGCAGACGATCCTGGCCTCGCCGATGCCGCCGCAGCGCCCGACATCGGGCTGCGCCACCTGCACCTTGCCGATATCCATGAGCTCGCGGAACTCGTGGCGCGTGGCGAGCCATTCGCCGAAGGCGATCTTCATCGGCGCCTTCTCCACGAGCTTCGCCATCTCCTCGACATTATCGGACCAGACCGGCGTTTCGAGGAAATAGAGATCGAACTCGGCCCAGTCCTTCACCACCGAGAGGCAGGTCGCCGCGTCGTCCCAGAGATATTGCACATCGACCATGAGCGCGATCTCAGGGCCAATCGCCTTGCGCACGGCCGCCACCACCTCGGCATGGCGGTCGTAGCTCTCGTGCATGCCGCCATGGGCATAGGGCCCGTTCATGGTGACTTCGCTCTTGACCGCCTTGAAGCCCAGCGCCTTGGCCTTGAGCGCCGATTCCACCAGCGCGTCGCGATATTCCTCGAAGCGGTGGCCCGCCGGCTGCAGCGAGGCATAGGGCGTGATGTGGTCGCGGGGGCGGCCGCCCAGGAGCGCATGGACCGGCTTGCCCAGCGCCTTGCCGCAGAGATCCCAGAGCGCCATGTCGACGGCGCTCATGGCATGGAGCACCACGCCGCGACGCCCGTTCATCGCCGTGCCGAGATAGAGCTTCTGCCAGATGGCGCCGATCTCGAAGGGATCGCTGCCGATCAGCATCTCCTTGATCGAGAGCCCCATGGTGTGGGTGCCGGGCGCCTCGATGCAGGTCTTGCACATCCAGGGATTGGCGTCGCACTCGCCGATGCCGGTGACGCCGCCATCGGTATGGATCGCGACCAGCAGGCTGTCCTGGGCCGAGGAGGTGAAGCGCGGATCGTAGTCGGGCGCCAGCAGCACCCGGCATTCGATCCCGGTGATCTTGAGCCTGGGCGCGGGCCCGGCGATCTGCGGCGATATCGTCAGCATGACGTCTCGGTCTTGGCGGGAGGAAAACGAAACGGGCGGGGCCCGGACCAGGGAGGCCCGGACGGAACGGCAGCGTAACGAAGTCGCAACGCGCCGGCCATCCCGGATCGCGGTCCGGCATTCCGGACGCGCCGGGACCGCCTATGCCTGATGCAGGTAACGCCGCTCGAGATGGCGCTTGAAGACGCCGGCATCGAGCGGCCGGCCGGTGGCCCGGGTCAGGATCTCGCTCGCCGGCAGCGAGGAGGCGAGGCCATGCACATGCGTGCGCAGCCAACCCAGCAGCGGCTTGAAGTCGCCATGGCCGAGACGCGCGGGGATCTCCGGATCGGCGCGGCCCGCCGCGTCGAAGAGCTGGGCCGCGGTCATGGCCCCCAGCGTATAGGTCGGGAAATAGCCGAAGGCGCCGTCATACCAGTGGATGTCCTGGAGGCAGCCTTCGCGATCCGACGGCGGGCGGATGCCGAGCAGTGATTCCATGCCCTCGTTCCAGGCGGCCGGCAGGTCGGCGATCTCCATGCGGCCTTCGATCAAGGCGCGCTCGAGGCGGTAGCGCAGGATCACATGCGAGGGATAGGTCACCTCGTCGGCATCGACGCGGATGAAGCCCGGCTTCACGCGCCAATAGAGCGCCAGCAGGTTCTCCGCCGTGAAGGCCGGATCGTCGTGACCGAAGGCCTCGGCCAGGAGCGGCGCCAGATGGGCGAGGAAGGGCTTCGAGCGGCAGGCCTGCATCTCCATCAGCAGGGACTGGCTCTCGTGGATTCCCATGCCGCGCGCCTGCCCCACCGGCTGGTAGCGCCAGGGCTGCGGCAGGCCGCGCTCATAGAGGGCATGGCCCGTCTCGTGCAGCACGCCCATGAGCGCCGAGGCGAAATCGCTCTCGTCATAGCGCGTGGTGATGCGCACATCGTCGGGCGTGCCGCCGCAGAAGGGATGGAGGCTGGTGTCGAGCCTGCCATGGTCGAAATCGAAGCCGACCGTGGCCATCAGCCGCTCGCCCAGCGCCTTCTGCCGCGCGGTCGGGAACGGACCCTTGGCCGCCAGCGGCGCCGGGCGGCGCATCTGGGCCTCCAGCGCCTTCGCGCGCAATTCGGGAAGGAAGCCGGCCAGGTCGTCGAAGACGGCGTCGATCGACGCGGTCTTGCCGCCGGGCTCGTATTCGTCGAGCAGCGCCTCATAGAGGCCGCCGCCCAGCCGCGCGGCCTTGGCCGCCGCCGCCTCGCGCACGAGCGCCAGCAGCTCGCCCAGCGCCGGCGCCACCTTGGCGAAATCGGAGGCGGGCCGCGCCTCGCGCCAGATCCCCTCGCAGCGGCTCGACGCGCGCGACAGGGCCTCGACCAGCCGCGGCTCGAGGGCCGTGGCATGGATCCATTGCCGGCGCATCTCATGCAGGTTGGAGGCGGCCCAGGGATCGAGCTCCTCGCGCCGGCTCTCGGCCTCGCCCAAGAGCCCGGCCATGGCGGGATCGGCCAGGATCTCGTGGCAGACGAGGCGGAGCTGCGCCAGCTGCTCGGCGCGGGTTTCGGCGCCGCCAGGCGGCATCATCGCCGCCATGTCCCAATGCAGCATGCCGGCCGCCTCGTTGAGGGCCGCCAGGCGATGGAAGCGCCCTTCGAGCAGCTTGTAGGGGCGCAGGCCCGCGGCGGTCTCGTTGTGGGTGGCGGTCATGGCTGCCTCGAGGGGATTTGCGTCAGCGGGCGGGCCTGCTCCCGGCGGGAGGGCTCGCGGCGCTCCGGCCCGCATTCTCCTCTTCCGGCTTCTTCCAGTGATAGAGGAACCAGATCACGGCGAGGATGACGGCGAAGCTGAACCAGGTGATCGCATATTGCAGATGATCGTTGGGGAGCTCGGTGCGGCTCTGCCCGCCGATCGGGAAGCCGCCGGGATTGGGCGCCGGCCCCGCCTCGAGGAAGAAGGGCGCCACCTGGTCGGGGCCCAGCCCGACATAGGCCGTCATCGCCGGCAGGTCGACCCAGAACCAGAGATTGTCCTTGGGCTGGTTGTCGGGCTCGAGCCAGGTCTTGGCGCGCTGCAGGCGCAGCAGCCCGTCGATCGCGATCTCGCCCTCGACCTGCCCCTCGGCGCGCTTGGCGGGATCCTTGCGCTCGAGCGGGATCCAGCCGCGATCGACCAGGAGCGTACGCCCGTCGTCGAGCTTGAAGGGCGTCACCACGTGATAGCCGGGATTGCCGTTCATCGAGCGCGCGGCGAGATACATCTCGTGCGCATGGTCGAAGCGGCCCAAGGCCTTGGCATGGCGGAAATCGAGCCCGGCCAGATCGCCGCCCGGCCCCGGGATGTCGATCGCTTCTGCCGTCGAGCGCTCATGGCGCTCGGCGATCAGCCCCTCCTTCCAGGCCAGGCGCTGCAGCTGCCAGACGCCGAGCGCGACCAGGATCACGAACACGATGCCGGCGGCGACGGTGGCACCGGGCTTGGGACGGAACAGGCGACCGGCGTAGAACGGCTCGCTCATGGGATCAGCACTCCGGAAAAGGGCTCGGCGGCGCGCAGGAGGGCGCTCAGCCGAGGCGGCCGCCACCTTCGCCCGCCTTATGCCGGTATTGCAATGCGACCATAATGCCCTTGAAGGGGCGCATCAGCAGCAGCGAGCCGATCAGGACCAGCGGCCCCCACAGCACCATATGGACCCAGTAGGGCGGCGAGAACCAGGCCTCGGTCAGGAGCGCCAGCAGCACGACGAGCGCGCCCATGAAGAGGATGATGAAGACCGCCGGCCCGTCGCCGGCATCCTCGCCGCCGAGATCGAGGCCGCAGACCGGGCAGGTTTCCGCGATCTTGAGGAATCCCGAAAAGATTCGGCCCCGCCCGCAGCGTGGACAGCGGCAGGCGAGGCCGGTCTTGAAGGGCGAAAGGCGCGGGTAGAAACCGCCCGCGCTCATCCGCGGATCCGAAGCGTCGTCAACCGGTGCTCAGTGGACCGCATATGGACCGCCGCCGCCGCCCCAGAGATAGACGCAGATGAAGAGGAACAGCCACACCACGTCGACGAAATGCCAGTACCAGGCAGCCGCCTCGAAGCCGAAATGATGGTCCGGCTTGAAGTCGCCGCGATAGGCGCGGAACCAGCAGACGATCAGGAAGATCGTGCCGACGATGACATGGAAGCCGTGGAAGCCGGTCGCCATGAAGAAGGTCGAGGGATAGATGCCTTCGCGGAAGCCGAAGGCGGCATGGCTGTATTCGTAGGCCTGCACGCCGGTGAAGCAGAGGCCCAGGAAGACGGTGAGACCCAGCCCCTGCAGCAGGCCCTGGCGGTCGCCCTCGCGCAGCGCGTGATGCGCCCAGGTCACGGTGACGCCCGAGGTCAGCAGGATCAGCGTGTTGAGGAGCGGCAGCGAGAGCGGATCGAAGGGCAGGACGCCCTTGGGCGGCCAGACCCCGCCAGTCGCCTCCTTCGGGAACAGCGAGGAATCGAAGAAGGCCCAGAAGAAGGCCGCGAAGAACATCACCTCGGAGGCGATGAAGAGCAGCATGCCGTAGCGCAGGCCGATCTGGACCACCGGCGAATGATGGCCCTGGTAGGTGGCCTCCCGCACCACGTCGCGGAACCAGAAGAACATGGTGGCCAGCACCATGAGGAATCCCACCGGCAGCAGCCAGGCCGTGACGCCGTGCATGAAGAGCACGCCGCCCACGGCCAGCACGCCGGCGGCGAGGGCTCCCACCACCGGCCAGGGGCTGGGATCGACCAGATGGTAAGGATGATTTGGCTTGTGCGAGGCGGCGTGGCTCGTGGTCATGTTTCGGATTTCCCTGCTCGGCCCTTCATGTGGTTCGCCCATCCCCGTGGGCGGTCAATTGAGTGAGGTGCTGCTCGCGCCGTTGTTCGAGGCTTGCGGCGTGCCGCCGGCCTGATCCTTGGCGCGGAAGAACGTGTAGGACAGCGTGATGGTCTTGAAGTCGCGGCCGTCCGGATCCTTGAGGATCGACGGATCGACGAAGAAGCGCACCGGCATCTCGACCGACTGGCCCGGCTCCAGCGTCTGCTCGGTGAAGCAGAAGCACTCGATCTTGTCGAAGTAGGGACCGACCTGGAACGGCGTCACGTTGAAGGTCGCGGTGCCGGTGACGCGCTGGCTCGAATGATTGACGGCGCGGAAATAGATCGTCTGCGGCACACCGATCTGCACCCTCACCTGGCGCTGCACCGGGTAGAAGCTCCAGGGAATGTCGCCATTGACGTCGGCGTTGAAGCGCACGGTGACGAGCGGGAAGGTCTTGCCCTCGGCCGCGATCGCGTCGGCCTTGGCCTGCGTCGCCACCTGGGTCGTGCCGCCGAGGCCCGTCACGCGGCAGACCAGGTTGTAGATCGACACCGAGTTCGAGACGAGCACCACCATCGCGCCCAGGACGAGACACAGGCCCAGAACGACCCACCGGTTGCGGTGACGCAAGGATGCCATGTCAGTGGCCTCCCATGCGCAGGATCGACACGACGTAGACGAGCACGACGAAGCCCAGCAGCGCCGCGAACACCGCCCAGTTGCGGGCGCGCTGGCGCCGCTTGGTTTCGTCGTCGCGTTCCACGGCGCTCACCCCGCCCACCTTTCGAGGAGGGGCAGCAGCCCCGGCGCCCGGTCGATCATCATCGCGGTGAACATCAGGAAGAGATAGAGGATGGAGAAGGCGAACATGCGCCGGGCGGCGCGCCCACCCCCTTCCCGCTCGTCCCGGTCGAACCAGACCCAGACGGCGAAGCCGAGGAAGGCCAGGCCCAGCACCGAGGCGGCCACGGCATAGAGAACGCCCGAGACACCGAGCCACCAGGGCACCAGGCCCAGCGGCAGCAGGATCACGGTATAGAGCAGCATCTGCAGCTTGGTGGCGCGGTCGCCCGCCACCACCGGCAGCATCGGCACGCCGGCCTTCTCGTAGTCGCCGCGCCGGAACAGCGCCAGCGCCCAGAAATGCGGCGGCGTCCACATGAAGATCAGCGCGAAGAGCGCGATCGAGGCGAGGCTGACATCGCCCGTGACGGCGGCCCAGCCGATCATCGGCGGAAAGGCGCCGGCGGCCCCGCCGATCACGATGTTCTGCGGCGTGCGGCGCTTGAGCCATATCGTGTAGACGAAGACATAGAAGAGATTGGCGATGGCGAGGAGCGCCGCCGCGACCCAGTTGAGGGCCAGCGCCATCAGCATGACCGAGCCCAGCGAGAGCACGATGCCGAAAGCCACCGCTTCCTCGGGCTTGACCTTGCCGGTCGGGATCGGCCGCGCGCAGGTCCGGCGCATGACGGCGTCGATGTCGCGGTCGTACCACATGTTGATGGCGCCGGCCGCACCCGCCGCCACCGCGATGCAGAGCACGGCCACCGCCGCCAGCACCGGGTGGATATGGCCCGGCGCCAGCACGAGGCCGGCGAAGCCGCTGAAGACAACGAGCGACATGACGCGCGGCTTGAGCAGCGCCACATAGTCGGAGACGCGCGCGCCGGCATCGAACGCCGCCGCTGCCTGCGGGGCACCCTTCACGCCTGTCCCGATTCCGATGCTGGCATCGCTCATGCCGGCTCTAGCCTCGTCTCAAACCTGGTCTCGTCCCGAATCCCGGTGCCGGTGCGGCGGAAGGGGCCCGGAGATATTCCTCCAGGCCCCTGCCCGTCCTAGCGGATCCGCGGCAGCTCTTCGAAGGTATGGAAGGGCGGCGGCGAAGAGACCGTCCATTCCAGCGTCGTGGCGCCCTCGCCCCAGTAGTTCTCGCCCACCTTGCGGCCGGCGACGAGCGTATAGATCGCGCCGACCACGAAGAGGAGGGTCGCGGCGTAGGAGATGTAGGAACCGATCGAGGCCACGTGGTTCCAGCCGGCGAACGCGTCCGGATAGTCGATATAGCGGCGCGGCATGCCGGCCAGACCCAGGAAATGCATCGGGAAGAAGGTCAGGTTCACGCCGATGAAGGTCAGCCAGAAATGCAGCTTGCCGAGCCATTCGGGATACTGCCGGCCCGACATCTTGCCGATCCAGTAGTAGTAGCCGGCGAAGATCGCGAACACGGCGCCCAGCGACAGCACGTAGTGGAAGTGGGCCACGACGTAATAAGTGTCGTGCATGGCGATATCGATGCCCTCGTTCGCCAGCACCACGCCGGTCACGCCGCCGATGGTGAAGAGGAAGATGAAGCCGACCGCGAACAGCATGGGCGTGGTGAAGCGGATCGAGCCGCCCCACATGGTCGCGATCCAGGAGAAGATCTTCACGCCGGTCGGAACCGCGATCACCATCGTCGCCGCGGTGAAGTAGGCGCGGGTATCGACATCGAGACCGACCACATACATGTGGTGCGCCCAGACCACGAAGCCGACCACGCCGATCGCGACCATGGCGTAGGCCATACCGAGATAGCCGAACACCGGCTTGCGCGAGAAGGTCGAGATGATCTGGCTGATCATGCCGAAGCCCGGCAGGATCAGGATGTACACCTCGGGATGGCCGAAGAACCAGAACAGGTGCTGGAACAGGATCGGATCGCCGCCGCCGGCCGGATCGAAGAAGGTGGTGCCGAAATTGCGGTCGGTCAGCAGCATCGTGATGGCGCCGCCCAGCACCGGCAGCGACAGCAGCAGCAGGAAGGCCGTCACCAGCACCGACCAGACGAAGAGCGGCATCTTGTGCAGCGTCATGCCCGGCGCGCGCATGTTGAAGATGGTGGTGATGAAGTTGATGGCGCCCAGGATCGAGGAGGCGCCGGCCAGGTGCAGCGAGAAGATCGCGAGATCGACCGCGGGTCCGGGATGGCCCAGCGCGCTCGAGAGCGGCGGATAGATCGTCCATCCGGTGCCGGCACCGCCGACGAAGGCCGAGCTCAGCAGCAGGCCGAAGGAGGGGATCAGCAGCCAGAAGCTGATGTTGTTCATGCGCGGGAACGCCATGTCGGGCGCCCCGATCATCAGCGGCACGAACCAGTTGCCGAAGCCGCCGATCATGGCCGGCATCACCACGAAGAACACCATGATGAGGCCGTGGGCGGTGACCAGCACGGCCCAGAGATGGCCGTCCGGCTCGCCGTTGTTCAGCAGATACTGGACGCCCGGCTCCTGCAGCTCGAGGCGCATGATCACCGACACCAGGCCGCCGATCAGGCCGGCCACCACGGCGAACACCAGGTACATGGTCCCGATGTCCTTGTGGTTGGTCGAGAAGAGGTAGCGCGCGATCCCGGTCGGATGATGGCCGTGGTCCGCGGCGTGCGAAGAAGCGCTGCTCATGGTCGTCTATTTCCTCTCTCTCAAATGATCCCGGTCCGCCTCAGTTGGCGGCCGGCGCCGGCGCCGCGGCCGCGACATCGATCGCGGGCGTGTCGATCCTGGCGAACTTCTTCTGGGCCTCGGCGACCCACTCCTGGTACTTCTCCTTCGACACCACATCGACCGTGATCGGCATGAAGGCGTGATTGGTGCCGCAGAGCTCGGAGCACTGGCCGTAATAGGTGCCCTCCTGGGTGACCTCGGTCCAGGTCTCGTTGACCCGGCCGGGCTCGCCGTCGAGCTTCACCCCGAAGGCCGGGACCGCGAAGGAGTGGATCACGTCGGCGGCGGTGATCAGGATGCGGATCTTGGTGTTGACCGGGATCACCAGATGGTTGTCGGCCTCGAGCAGGCGGGGCTGGCCGGGTTTCAGGTCCTTGTCGGCCACCATCAGCGAATCGAAGGTGAAGTTGCCGTTGTCCGGATATTCGTAGGACCAGTACCACTGATGGCCGATCGCCTTGATGGTCATGTCGGGGTTCTGGGTCCGGTCGGCGGCATAGATCAGCTTGAAGGAGGGAATCGCGATCGCCACCAGGATCATCACCGGCACGACCGTCCAGATCACCTCGATCACGGTGTTGTGGGAGGTCTTGGAGGGGACCGGGTTGGCGCGCGCGTTGAAGCGGACGATCACGATCAGCAGCAGCAGCAGGACGAAGGCGCTGATGCAGGCGATGATGATCAGCAGGGCGTGGTGGAACGAGTGGATCTGTTCCGCGATCGGGGACACCGCCGGCTGGAAGGTCATTTCCCAGTCCTTGGGCCCGTTTTCCGCATAGGCGGCGGGAACCAGCGTGACGAGCGCCGCGAGCGCCCCCCAAAGCATCGACAAAGCCTTCAGACGCATTGCGCGATTTCCTCTTATGGCCGGCGCCTTCCTCTCCACTGGGGCGGCCTGGCCAAAAGGCCGAAAAGGACTGCCGTCCCAAGGCCTCCAGCGACCGCCCATCCCTTGCGCCGGCAGGCGGGGAAGCTACACCCCTATCCGAGGCTTCTCAAGCCTTTGGGGCGGTTTGGGGCCCGGCGGCGCGCGGGATTCGAGCCGGCCGCAGGACCCTTTGCGGTCGCGCGTCAGAAATGCGACGTTCTGTCGCGCAAAGACCGGTCGAGGGTGAGCGGTCGAACCTGTCACGGGATTCAGGGAGCGGGTCGGCCGCTCGGGCTGACAGCGGGCGCCCGAGGCCCTATATGCCGGAGAGTGGCGATGGAGACCCCGATTCGGGCGCGCGCCCTCTCATCGCCGACAGCATCGCGTGACGTGTAAGGAGTCCCCAAGGACCGCCATGGCCGACCTCAGCAAGACGGACGAACTCTTTTTCTCCCGCACCGGTCTCGACCGCAGCCGCGTCGAGAGCAGCGTGGCCGACGCCCTCAAGGGCGCCGATGACGGCGAGCTCTTCCTCGAATACAGCCAGTCGGAGGCGCTTGCCTTCGACGACGGGCGGCTGAAGAGCGCGTCCTACGACACGACCCAGGGCTTCGGGCTCAGGGCCATCGCGGGGGAGCGCGCGGGCTACGCCCATGCGAGCGAGCTCTCGGAGGCGGCGATCAAGCGGGCGGGCGAGACGGTGAAGACCGTCCATCGCGGCTATGGCGGGACCATGGCGCTCCCGCCCCAGGGCACCAACCGCTCGCTCTATGGCGATACGAACCCGCTGATCGAGGTGCCCTTCGAGGAGAAGGTGAAGCTCCTGGCCGAGATCGACGCCTATGCCAGGGCCAAGGATCCGCGCGTGCGCCAGGTGATGGCCTCGCTCACGGGCAGTTGGCAGGCGGTGCAGATCATCCGCGGCGACGGGCAGCGTTTGGCCGACATCCGGCCGCTGGTGCGGCTCAACATCGCCGTGGTGGTGGGCGAAGGCGAGCGCATGGAGACCGGCAGCTTCGGCACCGGCGGGCGCGAAGCCTATGGCCGCTTCATCCGCGAGCAGAACTGGCAGGAGGGCGTGGACGAGGCGCTGCGCCAGGCGCTGGTCAATCTGGGCTCGGTGTCGGCGCCGGCCGGCGAGATGGAGGTCGTGCTGGGGCCGGGCTGGCCCGGCGTCATGCTGCACGAGGCCGTGGGCCACGGGCTCGAGGGCGACTTCAACCGCAAGAAAACCTCGACCTTCGCCGGGCTCCTGGGTCAGCGCGTGGCCTCGCCCGGCGTCACCATCGTCGATGACGGCACGATCCAGGACCGGCGCGGCTCGCTCACCATCGACGACGAGGGCACGCCCTCGCAATACAACGTGCTGATCGAGGACGGCATCCTCAAAGGCTATATGCAGGACCGCCAGAACGCGCGGCTCATGGGCATGAAGCCCACGGGCAACGGGCGCCGGCAGAGCTTCGCCCATATCCCCATGCCGCGCATGACCAACACCTACATGCTGGCGGGCAAGCACGACCCCAAGGAGATCCTCGCCTCGGTGAAGAAGGGCCTCTATGCGGTCAATTTCGGCGGCGGCCAGGTCGATATCACCTCGGGCAAGTTCGTCTTCTCCTGCACCGAGGCCTACCTGATCGAGGACGGCAAGGTGGGCCCCGCGGTCAAGGGCGCCACCCTCATCGGCAACGGCCCGGAATCGATGCGGAAGGTGAGCATGATCGGCAACGACCTGAAGCTCGACGGCGGCATCGGCACCTGCGGCAAGGACGGCCAGGGCGTGCCCGTCGGCGTCGGCCAGCCCACGCTCAAGATCGACGCCATGACGGTGGGCGGCACGGCGCATTGAGCCCCGGGCCGGCGGTTGCCCGCCCCGACTCTCGCCATGATTCCGGGCCCTTAGGCGGCTTGTTAAGGTTTGATTAAGCATCCCGCCGCCTAATGGGCGGCACGTCCGGCCTCCCAAGCCCGGACGGCCCACCAAACGAAAGGGCCGCGGTTCCCTGCCGCGGCCCTTTTTTCGTCCCCCCACTCGTCATCCCCGCGAAAGCGGGGAGGTGGATTCACACTCCAAGTGCAACACCCTAATCTGGTGTTGCACTTCGTTTGAAAACTCAGCGGATCCAACTCTACGCAGCGTCGCAAGCTGAAGGATGGATCCCCGCTTTCGCGGGGATGACGTTGGAGGGGTCACTCCGCCGGCACGGGACCCTTCCAGTAGGCGTATTCGCGGAAGATCGGGTCGACCGAGCCTTTCCAGGGGCCGTGATAGGCGTCGAGCTTGAGCTGGGCGGGCGTCTTGCCGCTGTCGATGATCTCGGTCAGCGCGTTGAGGAAATGGCTCTCGTCCTGGCCCGTGGAATCGAGCCGCTTGCGGCGCGACAGGCCGGCGCGGGAGAGCGCCACCATCTCGCGCGCGACCTCGCGCAGGGAGCGGCCCTTGACCTTGGCGTCGAGCGCGATCTTCGGCGCGTCGGCGCGCATCGCGTCGCGATCCTCGGCGCTCCAGTTCTTGACCAGGTCCCAGGCGGCATCGAGCGCCTGATCGTCATAGAGGAGACCCACCCAGAGCGCCGGCAGCGCGCAGATGCGGTCCCAGGGCCCGCTGTCGGCGCCGCGCATCTCGAGGAAGCGCTTGAGCCGAACTTCCGGGAAGGCCGTGGTCAGGTGATCCATGAAATCGCCCATGCCCGGGATCTCGCCCGGCAGGGCCGGCAGCCTGCCTTGCAGGAAATCGCGGAAGGACTGCCCGGCCGCGTCGATATAGCGGCCGTCGCGATAGACGAAATACATCGGCACATCGAGCATGTAGTCGACATAGCGCTCGAAGCCGAAGCCCTCTTCGAAGGCGAAAGGCAGCGTGCCGCAGCGATCGGGATCGGTGTCGGTCCAGACATGGCTGCGGAAGGACTGGAAGCCGTTGGGCTTGCCCTCGGTGAAGGGCGAATCGGCGAAGAGCGCGGTCGCGACCGGCTGCAGCGCCAGGCCGACCCGCATCTTCTTCACCATGTCGGCTTCGGAGCCGTAATCGAGATTGACCTGCACGGTGCAGGTCCGGAGCATCATGTCGAGGCCGAGCTTGCCTTTGCGCTTCATCTGGTCGCGCATGATCTTGTAGCGGCCCTTCGGCATCCAGCTCACGTCTTCGCGCTTCCATTTGGGCTGGAAGCCCATGCCCAGCATGCCGAGGCCGAGCTCGTCGCAGACCTCGCGCACTTGATTCAAGTGGGTACAGGTCTCGCGACAGGTCTCGTGGATCGATTCGAGCGGCGCGCCCGACAGCTCGAACTGCCCGCCGGGCTCGAGCGTGATGTTGCATTTGCCGAGCGTCAGCGCGATCGCATTGCCGTCTTCCTCGATCGGCTTCCAGCCGAAGCGGGTCAGGCCCTTCAGCAGCGCCTTGACGCCGGCCGGCCCCTCATAGGGCAGCGGGCGCAGGTCGCGCTGGTTGAAGCCGAACTTCTCGTGCTCGGTCCCGATGCGCCATTGCTCGCGCGGTTTCGAGCCCTGCGCGATGTACTCGATCATTTGGCGCTTGGAGGTGATGGGCTCGCCGCGCGTGGTGGGAGGCGCCGACATAGGGGCGTGAACGCTCCGTGCTTGAATGGGTCATGATCTCTAACGCGACGGCGGGCGGTCTCGTCCATCCCCGACGAGGGCCTGCCAGCAGGCCAGGGCCGCGATCGCCGCCGTGTCGGCCCGCAAGATCCGAGGCCCCAGACCGACCGGCGTAACAAAGGGGAGTTTCCCGAGCGCGTCAAGTTCCGATGGCGTGAAACCGCCCTCGGGGCCCGTCATGATAGCCCAGCTTTCATTACGGTTTCTCACATCGCGACCGCGCGTGAGTTCTGCTAACGCATCAACCAGCGGGCGAGCCGGCCCCGCTTCGGCGCAAAGCAGAAGACGGCGCTTCTGCGGCCATGTTTGCAGCATCTTATCGAGCGATTGCGGCTCGCGAATGACAGGCACTGTCAGCCGCTCGGTCTGCTCGGCCGCTTCCTTCGCATGGGCCGCGAGGCGATCGAGATTGACGCGCGTCATGACGGTGCGCTGCGTGAAGACGGGCAGGAGCGCCGTGACCCCGAGCTCGGTCGCCTTCTCCGCCAGGATGTCGATGCGCTGGCGCTTGATCGGCGCGAAGACCAGCCAGAGATCGGGCTCGGCTTTCTGCGCCCGCGTCTGCTCGCGCAAAGCCAGCCGCGTCGCGCGCTTGGAGAGGCCGAGGATCTCCGCCGACCATTCGCCATCGCGCCCGTTGAAGAGCCCGACCCGGTCGCCGGCCTCGAGCCGCAGCACATGGCGCAGATAATGCGTGGCCTCCTCGTCGAGCTCGATCTCGGCATCCGCGGCGAGCGCCGGCGCGACGAAGAGCCGCGTGACCTGGCCAGGCTCGCGCTCCTCGTCCCGATTTCGGCTTCGATTCATGCACTCCCCCCATGATGTCCTGGTTTGAAATCCCGCCGCTTTCTTCACCCCCTTCCCTTGCGGGAGCAGGGCGATCGCATAGGGGCCACACTCGAATCCCCTCCCCCGTCTTCGGGGGAGGGCAGGGAGGGGGATGACTCGGTCTGCGATCTCGTCAAGGTGCGAAGCGGCCGATACCGAGCAGCCCCCTCCCTACCCTCCCCCAAAAGTTGTTCAGACCGGGGACATCGAGGACACCCGTTCGGGGACATCGAGGACAGTATGAGTGATGTGCTGTCGCAGGTCGACCTGCGACAGCACGTGGCTTCGGTAGCAGAGATCGAAGACACCGTCGGTGGTAGTGGCGCGCAACGCCAGGCGCCGACCGACGAAGGCCTTCGAGCAGTTGATCTGACGGCCCTTGAAGCTGATCCAGCCGGTGTCGTGCACCTTGCGGAGCTGGGCCTGGGGCTCGTATTCGGGCGGGTCGATCCGCTCGGGCATGGGCCGGGGGCTCATCCGGTAGCGCGAGGCCGGGGGTTCCAGGCCGAGGGCCTCGTGCGGACGCTTGGCGTTGTAGACCTCGCGCCAGTGGTCGAAGGCGGCCTGGGCGCCGGCCAGGTCCTGGAGCGGCCATCTGTCCAGCAGTTCGGCCTTCAGCGTGCGGTGGAAGCGCTCGTCCTTGCCCTGGGTCTGAGGGTGGTAGGGCCGGCCATGGCAGACGCCCACGCCCAGATCCATGAGCCAGACGGTGAGCCGGGTGTGGCGCTCCGGGCCTGCTGTGCCCCAGGGTGCACCGTTGTCGGCCAGCAGGCGCAGCGGCAGGCCGTAGCGGCGGAACACCCCGGTGAGACGCTCGCGCACGGTCGTCTCTCGTTCGTCGCCGCAGGCGCCGATCGCCAGCGCATAGCGGGAGTGGTCGTCCAGCACGGTGAGCGGGTGGCAGCGACCGGTCCCCAAGGCGAAGTGGCCCTTGAAGTCCATCTGCCAGAGATCGTTGGGCGCTTCGTGCTCGAAGCGCACCCAGTCCCTGGCCTCGCCGGCGCCAGGCCCATCCAGCTTGCCGTGCCGGCGCAAGATCGCCGTCACCGTCGAGGCGGCCGGCGCGTCCCGGCCCTCGCGCTGCAGCACCTTGCGGATCTTCCGCCCACCCCACGCCGGGTGCTCCGCGCGCACCGCCAGCACCTCGGCCTCCAGCTCGCCCGGCGTCCGGCCAGGGCTCGACCGCGGCCGGCGCGAACGCTCCTGGAGCCCAGGCGCTCCCTCCGCCTCGAAGCGCCTCAGCCACTTGTAACCGTCCGACCGGCTTACGCCAAAGCGACGGCACAGCTCGCTGAAATTGCACCCCGGCGCTTGCGCCAGACGGACAAATTCCACTCGACGATCCAAGGCAGACCCCCACGGCATCCAGGTTCCCCTTCTCCGACCTCAGTCGGATCAGGGTGTCCTCGATGTCCCCGAACACCTGTCCTCGATGTCCCCGGTCTGTACAAAAGTTGGGGGAGGGGATTTTACTCGTCTTCGCCAAAGACGATCGCCATTTCGGACTGAGGCGTCACCCCTTCCCCGCGTCGCTTGAGCCCGCGGCCCAAGGCCGTCAAGATTAGCCCATGCCGAGCGAACCTCACACCGCCCCGCCTCAGGCCGGACCTTTCACCGACATCCATCGGGGCAACTGGGTCGATCGCCTGCTGCCCGCGTCCGTGGCGCCCTATGCGCGGCTCGCCCGGCTCGACCGGCCGATCGGCACCTGGCTGCTGCTCTTTCCCGGCTGGTGGTCGTTGGCGCTCGCCTCCCCGGCCAAGCCCGATCTCTGGTTGATGGCGCTCTTCGCGGTGGGGGCGCTCCTCATGCGGGGCGCCGGTTGCACCGTCAACGACATCGTCGATCGCGAGTTCGACGCCAAGGTCGCGCGCACCGCGACCCGGCCGATCCCGAGCGGCGCGGTCAGCGTGCACAACGCCGTCATCTTCCTGGGCCTGCAGCTCCTGCTGGCCCTGATCGTGCTGCTGCAGCTCGACCGCTTCGCGATCGCCCTCGGCGTCGCCTCGCTGGCGCTGGTCGCGACCTACCCCTTCATGAAGCGCATCACCTATTGGCCGCAGGCCTTCCTCGGCCTCACCTTCAATTGGGGTGCGCTCCTCGGCTGGGCGGCCGCGACCGGCTCGCTCGCCTGGCCGCCGGTCCTGCTCTATGCCGGCGGCATCGCCTGGACGCTCTTCTACGACACGATCTATGCGCATCAGGACAAGGAGGACGATGCGCTGATCGGCGTGAAATCGACCGCGCTCAAGCTGGGATCCGCGACGCGGCCCTGGCTGATCCTGTTCGGCACCGTCACCGTGCTGCTGTGGGCGCTGGCCTTCGTCGGTGCCGGCCTCGGCTGGCCCGCCTATGTCGGGCTCGCCGCCGCGGCGCTGTTCCTCGCCGACCAGGTCCGGCGCACCGACCTCGACGATCCCGCCGACTGCAGGGCGAAGTTCAACGCGCATCGCTGGCTCGGCTGGATGCTGCTCGCGGGCATCCTGCTCAGTCCCTGGCTCGGCTGAGAGCGAGGCGGCTGCCGCACGCGATGACCGAGCCGCCGCCCATTGTCTTCAAGCGAGCTGCCGCCGCCGATCCCGAGGCCTTCATCCGCTGCGAGACCGCGATCGCCAGCCCGCCGCTGGTGCCGGAGATCCGGCTCCATCTCGCGACCGAGATCACGCCGATCTGGCAGGCGACCGAGGCGACGCTCGCGCATGAAGGCCTGCCGCCGCCCTACTGGGCCTTCGCCTGGCCCGGCGGCCAGGCGCTGGCGCGCACGATCCTGGACGATCCCGCGATCGTGCGGGGCAAGCGCGTGCTCGATTTCGCCGCCGGCTCCGGCCTCGTCGCCATCGCCGCCGCCAAGGCGGGCGCCCAGTCGGTCACGGCCGCCGAGATCGACGATTTCGCCGCAGCCGCGATCGCACTCAATGCGGCGCTCAACGGCGTGCATGTGCCGGTCACGCTCGAGGACCAGGTGGGCCAGGCGGGCCCCTGGGACCTCGTGCTGGCGGGCGATGTCTGCTATGAGCGGCCGATGGCGGAGCGCGTCACGGCCTGGCTGCGCGGGCTGGTCGCGCGGGGCGCGCAGGTGCTGATGGGCGATCCGGGCCGCAGCTACCTGCCTAAGAATGGCCTGGAGCTGGTGACGCGCCACAAGGTGCCGACCTCGCTCGAGCTCGAGGACCGCACCGAGCGCGAGACGGCGATCTGGCGGCTGCTGGCGGAGTGAAAGGACAGAGAATGACGGAACAGGTGATCGGCCGCGTGGCGGGGCTCTGGCGCTATCCGGTGCAGTCGATGCAGGGCGAGCCGCTGTCGGTGGCGACGCTGACCGAGACCGGCATCCCCGGCGACCGGCTCTGGGGCGTGCTCAATCCGGCCGAGAACAAGACCGCGGCGGCCGCGCGCGGCAAGACGCCCTGGCGCAACCTGATCCAGTGGCAGGCGCGGCTCAAGCGCGAGCCCTCGGCCGCCGAGCCGCTGCCGCCCGTCATGATCCGCCTGCCCGACGGGGGAACGATCGATAGCGAGGCGGCCGACCGCGACACGCTCATCTCGGCCGCGATCGGCGCCGAGACCCGGCTCGTCGCGCACACAGCAGAGAACCAGACCTACGGCTATGCGCCGCTGCATCTCCTCACCAGCGCCAGCCTGAAGGCCTTCACGCGCCACTACCCTTCCGGCCGCTTCGTGGCGCAGCGCTTCCGCCCCAACATCCTGATCGATTGCGGCGAGACGGAAGGCTTCATCGAGCAGGACTGGATCGGCGCGGCGCTCTTCCTCGGCGAGAGCCGGCTCGAGGTGCATGAACATTGCGACCGCTGCATCCTGACCACCTTGCCGCAGGGCGACCTGCCGCTCGATCCCGGCATCCTCAAGACGACGTCGGAGATCAACGGGAGGCGGGCGGGCGTCTATGCGAAGGTGACGGTGCCGGGCCGCGTGCGGGTCGGCGACGAGCTGCGGCTGGTGGCGCCGGTCAGCCGTAGCGCAGCTTGAACCAGCCGATCCAGGTGACCAGCGTGAGCGAGGTGCCGTTGGCGAAGATCAGCGCCGGGCTGCCCAAGAGGATGCCGTAGGTCAGCCAGAGGAAGGTGCCCAGCGCCATCAGGCTGAACATCAGGAGCGAGATGTCGTGGGTCGAGCGCGAGCGCCAGACCTTCATGGCCTGGGGCAGATAGGACACCGTGGTGAGCGAGCCCGCCACCAGCCCCAACCCCTCGATCCAGCCGCTGCTTTGCATGATGTGTTGGTTCGACTCGGGGCGCCCTGCCCGCCCTTGAAGCGGCCCAGGCTTTAGGCCGCTCCCGGTCTCCGGGTCAAGCGGCCGCGTGGGCCCTCATTCTCGCCGATCATCCTTGAAGAATCGTGACGCCGGGATGGGCGAAGGGCAGCGCCGTCTCGCGGATCAGCAGGGTCAGGCGGCGGCGCAACGCCTCGTCCCCGATGGCGCCGCAGATGAAATCCTCGAGGCTGCGCTCGTCCCGGGCGCGCCGGCGCACGTGATCGAGCGCCTCGGCCACGGTCGCGGCCGGATGCGGCCGTCCTTCGGCCTCGAGCGCGGCCAGCCCCAGCGGCTGTCCTTCATGCGCCATGAAGCCGAAGGGGCTCACATAGGCGGTCACGCTGTCGAGCGAGCGGATGCCGCCCGGCCCCGGCTGCTCGAGCGCCAGCCTGATGCCGTCGAGCCGGACATAGCGGTAATTGCCGCCCGTGGTCTCGGTCCGGTGCATGGCCTCGAGCTGGGTCGGATCGAGCCAGGTCACGGCGAGGCGCACGCGCATCCCCGGCACCCTCCGCAGATTGGCGGGAATGGCGCCATAGCCCGTCACATGCGCCGCGAAGACCACGTCATGGTCCTCGAGCCAGGCGCACGTCACGGGGATGCGCTGCGGACCCCGACCTGGATCGAACCTGGCCGGATCGAACTTGCGCGCGAGCTGCTCGGGCGACCGGTTGGAGCCGATGGCCAGCACCGGCAGGCGGTCGCGATAGTCGACCGCGTCCGGCCAGGGCAGCGCCCTCCCGTTCTCGAAGAGATAAGAGTGCGCCGGGATCGGGAAGGGATACCCCATCGCGAGCGCGAGCCGTGCCGCGCGATCGGCCGGCAGGCTCCAGGCGCTCATGGGCCTGCTCTCACGGGGATCCGGCTCAGGCGCCTTTCGGCCGCTCGGTGCCGTTCAGGATCTCGATGCGGAACCGGCTCATCGCGTCGTCGACCGTGGCCCAGGCGCGCTTCTGCCATTCGGCCTTGGCCTCGTCATAGCTCTCGAAGGGGCCGAACCACTGCTCCTTGCCGCTGGCCGGCTCGCGGAAGCTGGTGTCGCGGTAGCTGCCGCCGACGACCCAGAAGCTCTGCGGCGACTGGTCCTTCTCCGCCTCGATGCGAAAGCGCGCATGGGCGTTGTCGACCGTGCTCCAGGCCAGCTCCTGCCACTTGGCCTTGGCATCCTCGCGGCTGTCATAGGGACCGAAGCGCCGCACCGCCGTGCCGGGGGCCGGCTGGTCGAACTGCGTGTCCTGATACTCTCCCCCAACGACCCAATAGCGTGTCATGGCTCGAGACTCGGGTTGCATGAATGAACGCCCCTCACGGGAGACCAGGGGCCGGGTCGCCATCATAGCGCTCGAATGCCAAAAAGAGGGCGGAGCCGTCGAGCGTCGTTGCGCGAGACGGTGGGCGGGCTATAGTCCACCGCCATGGCTGACAAATCATTAATCGCTCCCGACGACTTCCGTCAAATCTACGACCTGTTCCAGGCCTCGATCTCGCGCTTCGACTGCGGCCGGAAATGCGCGCCCTTGAACGGCGGCGAGCCGGTCTGCTGCTCGACCCAGCATGCGGTCCCGGTGGTGCAGAAGGTCGAATGGGAGCTGCTGAAGAGCCGCACCGACATGTGGCGGCGCTTCAAGCCCTATGACCGCGCCACCCGCCAGATCGTCAAGGAGATCGGCTCCTCCTGCGCCGCGGTCGAATGCAAGGGAGCCCGCTTCTGCGAGCGCGACAACCGCAGCTTGGCCTGCCGCGCCTTCCCCTTCTTCCCCTATATCGACCGGGCCGGAAAGTTCATCGGCCTCGCCTATTACTGGGATTTCGAGGATCGCTGCTGGGTCATCTCCAACATGCAGGTGGTCGAGGCCGCGTTCCTCGCGGATTTCGTGAAGGCCTTCGAGTTCCTGTTCCAGCGCGACCCCGAGGAGTATGACAATTTCAAGTCGCACTCGGCCTCGATGCGCCGCGTCTTCTCGCGCCGGAAGAAGCCGATCGTCTTCATCGGCCGCGAGGGCGGCTTCTTCGAGGAGCGGCCCTATGGCAAGGGCATCCGCGCGATTCCGGCGGCGAGGCTGCCGAAATTCGGTCCCTACCGCTCCGACCGCGCCTATGAGCGGGCGCTGAAGGAGGCCCAGGCGGAAGCAGCCGCCGTCGAGCGGCACCCCGACCCGCATCCGGTCGGCGATCCGGCCCGCGCCAGCGCCTAGTTCGTTCATGGCCTATCGTTCGCTTCGCGACTTCATGGCCCGGCTGGAGACGGCGGGCCGGCTGAAGCGCGTGCGCGCACCGGTCTCGCCGGTCCTGGAGATGACCGAGATCCAGACCCGGCTCCTGGCCGAGGAAGGCCCCGCCATCCTGTTCGAGACCGTGCAGGACGGGTCGCGGCGCTGGGACATGAAGGTGCTGGTCAATCTCTTCGGCACGGTCGAGCGCGTGGCCTGGGGCATGGATCGCGAGCCGTCGGAGCTGCGGGCGCTGGGCGAGCAGCTCGCCTTCCTGAAGCAGCCCGAGCCGCCGGGGGGCTGGCGCGAGGCGCTGGAGATGTTCCCGCTCCTCAAGACCGTCATGGCGATGAAGCCCAAGACGGTCGGCAGCGCGCCCTGCCAGGAGATCCTGCTCCAGGGCGGCGAGATCGATCTCGAGCGGCTGCCGGTCCAGACCTGCTGGCCGGGCGAGCCGGCGCCGCTCATCACCTGGCCGCTGGTGGTGACGCAGGGACCGCGCCCCAAGGAGGACCGCGCCGACAATTTCAATCTCGGCATCTACCGCATGCAGCTCCTGGGCAAGAACCAGACGCTGATGCGCTGGCTCAAGCATCGCGGCGGCGCGCAGCATCATGCGCGCTGGAAAGAAGCGAAGCGCGAGCCTCTGCCGGTCGCGGCCGTGATCGGCGCCGATCCCGGCACGATCCTTGCCGCCGTGACGCCCGTCCCCGACACCCTGTCGGAATACCAGTTCGCGGGGCTACTGCGCGGCGAGAAGGTCGAGCTGGTCGATTGCAAGACCGTGCCGCTCAAGGTGCCGGCCGAGGCCGAGATCGTGCTCGAGGGCCATGTGAGCCTCGAGGATTATCGCGACGAGGGCCCCTACGGCGACCATACCGGCTACTACAATTCGGTCGAGCCGTTCCCCGTCTTCACGGTCAGCGCCATCACCATGCGGCGCGACCCGGTCTACCTCTCGACCTTCACCGGAAGGCCGCCCGACGAGCCCTCGGTGCTGGGCGTGGCCCTCAACGAGCTCTTCGTGCCGCTGTTGAAGCAGCAGTTCCCCGAGATCGTCGATTTCTGGCTGCCGCCCGAGGGCTGCTCCTACCGCATCGGCGTGGTCTCGATCCGCAAGGCCTACCCGGGCCACGCCAAGCGGGTGATGATGGGGATCTGGTCGTTCCTCCGGCAGTTCGTCTACACCAAGTTCGTGATCGTGGTGGATGACGATATCGACGTGCGCGACTGGAAGGACGTGATGTGGGCGATCTCGACCCGCATGGACCCGGTCCGCGACCTGACGCTGGTCGAGAACACGCCGATCGACTATCTCGATTTCGCGAGCCCGGAATCGGGCCTCGGCGGCAAGGTGGGGATGGACGCCACCAACAAGCTGCCGCCTGAGACCAGGCGCGAATGGGGCCGCAAGATCCGCATGGACCAGGCCGTCATCGACAGGATCGACAAGCTCTGGCCGAGCCTCGGGCTGCCCGGCAGCGGCAAGAGCATCTGGAAGCCGAAATGACGGCCGAGCCCGTCGCGGCACCGGCCTTCGCCATCCGCCGCGCGCGGCCCGACGAGGCGCAGGCCCTGACCGAGCTCTCGCTGCGCTCCAAGGCGGTCTGGGGCTATGAGCCGGGCTTCCTCGCGCGCTGCCGTGCGGCCATGACGCTGACGCCGCAGAAGCTCCGCGCCCATCCTTTCTATGTGGCGCAAGACGCCGGCGGCATCCTGCTCGGCTTCTATAGCTTCGAGCCCGAGCGCGGCGGCGTCGGGCTCGACATGTTCTTCGTCGAGCCCGAGGCGATCGGCCGCGGCGTCGGCCGCGCGCTCTGGGACCATGCGGTCGCGGCCGCGCGGGCGCTCGGCCATCGCGAGATGGTGGTGGTGAGCGACCCCAATGCCGCGGGTTTCTACCAGCGGATGGGTTGCCGGTCGGCCGGTGCCGTCCCATCTGAGATCGATCCCGCCCGGTTCCTGCCCGTCTTTCGCTACGGGCTGGAGCCACGGTAAGCTCGCCCGCCCGATTCCACCTTTTCCTGCCGTCCTCACCGGAGTGCTCCCCCCAATGGCTGCCCGCAAGACTTCTGCCCGCAAGTCCCGCGCCAAAACGGCGAAGCCGAAGAAAAAATCCGCCGCAAAGAAGAAAACGAGCGCCAAGAGCAAGCCGGCCGGCAAGAAGGCGGCCGTGAAGAAGAAGACCGTCCGGCAGCCGGCGGCAAAGAAGGCGGCAGCAAAGAAGAAGGGTGCGGCGAAGAAGGCCCCCGCCGCCAAGCGCCCGCCGAAAGCGAAGGCGGCACCGAAGACCAAGACGGCGCCAAAGCCCCAAACCGCGTCCAAAGCAAAGACCGCCCCGAAGGCGAAGGTCGCGAGCCAGGCCGGCGCCGCGTCGGCCCCCGCGCCGCGCCGCCTGCCCAGCGCCAAGCGCAGCCCCCAGGGCCGCGAGGCGGCCGCGCGCAAGGCCATGCACCGCCCGCTGCCACGCGAGGCCGCGAGCCCGCGGCCGGCGCCCAAGGCCCCGGCGAAGACCAAGCCCAGCGCCGCCGCCGCGCCGAGCCAGGCCGGCGACCTCAACATCCTGGCCGACCTGATCGCGGACGCGAAGCGCGCCGGGGCCGATGCCGCCGACGCGCTCCTGGTGCGCGGCACCTCGCTGTCGCAGGCGATGCGCCTCGGCAATCCCGAGAAGCTGGAGCGCTCGGAGGGCCAGGATCTGGGCCTGCGCGTGCTGATCGGCAAGCGACAGGCGATCGTCTCCACCAGCGATCTCAACCCCGCCCTGCTCAAGGATCTGGTCGAGCGTGCGGTGGCGATGGCGCGCAGCGTGCCGGAGGATCCCTTCATCGGCCTCGCCGGTCCCGACGAGATCGCGCAGGGCTGGGTCTCGCTCGACATGGCCGACCCGACCGAGCCCGATCCGGTCTGGCTGCTCGACTTCGCGAAGGCTGCCGAGGAATCGGCGCGCGCCGTCAAGGGCGTCACCAATTCCGAAGGCGCCGAGGCGAGCTGGGGCCGCAGCCAGGTCAGCCTCGTCGCCTCCAACGGCTTTGCCGGTGGCTATGTGACCTCGCGCTTCGGGCTCGGCGTCTCGGTGCTGGCGGGCGAAGGCACCGCCATGGAGCGCGACGACGACTTCACCTCGGCGGTCTATCGCGCCGATCTCAAGGACCCGGTCGAGATCGGGCGCAATGCCGGGGAGCGCGCCGTGCGGCGCTTGAATCCGCGCAAGGCCGAGACCGCGCGGCTGCCGGTCGTCTTCGAAACCCGCACGGCCAATTCCCTGGTCGGCCATCTGGTCGGTGCCATCAACGGCTCCGCGATCGCGCGCGGCACCAGTTTCCTCAAGGACAAGATGGGGACCCCGGTGCTGCACAAAGGTCTCGACATCGTCGACGACCCCTTGCGCCGGCGGGGCCTGCGCTCGCGCCCCTTCGACGGCGAGGGCATCGCCGCTCAGCAGCGCAAGCTGGTCGAGGACGGCGTGCTCAAGAGCTGGGTGCTCGATCTGCGCTCCGCGCGTCAGTTGAAATTGAAGAGCACCGGCCATGGCTCGCGCGGCACCTCCTCGCCGCCCTCGCCCTCGGCCACGAATATCTATCTCACCCCCGGCCAGCGCACGCCGGGCGAGATCGTCGGCGACATCAACAAGGGCTTCTACGTCACCGACCTGATGGGCTTCGGGGTCAACGGCCTCACCGGCGATTACAGCCGGGGTGCCGCCGGCTTCTGGATCGAGAAGGGCGAGATCGCCTATCCGGTGAGCGAGGTCACCATCGCCGGCAACCTCAAGGACATGTTCCTGAAGCTCGAGCCCGCCAACGACCTCGAGTTCAAATACGGCACCGACGCGCCGACCACGCGCGTCGACGGGATGACGATCGCGGGGAAGTAGCGCGTCGACTGCGGCAACAGCTCATCTGCGTCACCCCCCTTCCTTACCTTCCCCCACAAGGGGGGAAGGGATGGGAACAACGGGGTCTGCCCCTCGTCACCTGTATCCGATAGAACCGCTGCTTTTAGTTATCCCCTCCCCCTTGATGGGGGAGGGTCAGGGAGGGGGTGGGGCCGCGGGGCTCACCCCCGCCGCGCCGGGGCCACCATCGTCAGCGGGCGCTCGGCCAGCCGGATCGTCACCGGCAGATGGGCGATCACGTCGCCGTCGCCCTGGACCGGGTCGCCTTCGGGCCCCTCGATCACGACCTCGCGCGCCGGCAGGAGCGTGATGCTCTTCATCTTCGGCAGCAGGCCCAGCGGCAGGGCCAGCGCATAGCGGACGAGATTCCAGCGGCCGCCCTTGGTGAAGAGGCAGACCTGGAACTCGGGCCGGTCGAGCCGCGCGCGGGGCGCCAGCACGAAGCGCCCGCCGTAATAATGGCCCTTCGACACGACCACCGAGGCCGCCTCGTGCCAGACGCCGTCCACCCGCACGCGGTAGCGCGGGAAGGAGAAGCGGAAGGCGAGCCGGAGCATGGTCCAGACATAGGCGAGCTTGCCGATCTTGCGCTTGAGCGCGGGATCGACGGTGGCCACCACATGGGCGTCGAAGCCGGCACCGGCCATCAGGACGAAATTCCGCTCGTTGGCGCGGCCCGGCCAGATCGTGTACATCGCCCCTGCAGCCGCGGCATCGACCGCGTCGCCCATATCCATCATGCCGAGCTCGGCCGCCAGCACATTGGCGGTGCCGAGCGGGATGATGCCCAGCGGCAGCTTGGCACCCGCGGAGAGCGCCCCGTTGACGGCTTCGTTGATGGTGCCGTCGCCGCCGGCGATCAGCAGACGCGAAGCCCGCGCTTCGCCCGAGGCGGTCCGCGCCAGCGCCTCGGCATCGCCGCGCGCCTGCGTCTCCAGGATCTCGCAATCCCAGCCGCGATGCTCGAGGGCCGCCAGCGCATGGTCGAGCCGGCGCCGCCGGCGCCCGCCGGCGGTGGGATTGAAGATCACCAGGAAGGAGCGGTCCTTGGTGGCGGCGGAACCGGCGAGAGGGGCGGCCAATGTCATCGGTCGATCACGGGAAAGGTCACTGATGTCGGATCCGAGTCACTTCTATTCACCATTTATGACGCGATGGTGAATTTTTATTGGAGAGCGGCGCAATATACAGGTTCTTTGTTGTAAGGCCAGAAGATAAAGCGGTAGAGCCATGCAACGGATAGGCAATGCTGATTCGCTGACCTGGCAACAGAGATTCAGAGCCGACCATGAACCACGCGCGCGCGGCGCATCGGTATCGCGCGATCTTCATTTCCGACGTCCATCTCGGCACGCGCGGTTGTAAGGCCGAGTTCCTGCTCGATTTTTTGCGGCACAACGAGTCGGAATTCCTCTACCTCGTCGGCGACATCATCGATTGCTGGCGGCTGCGGCGCTCCTGGTACTGGCGCCAGAGCCACAATGACGTGGTGCAGAAAATCCTGCGCAAGGCGCGCAAAGGGACGCATGTCGTCTATGTGCCCGGCAATCACGACGAGCCCTTGCGCGACTACAACGACATGCAGTTCGGCGGCATCACGGTGCTGAACGAGACCCTGCATGAAACCGCCGACGGCCGGAAGCTCCTCGTCGTCCATGGCGACGATTTCGACGGCATCGTGAAATACGCCCGGTGGTTGGCCTATCTCGGCGACTGGGCCTACAACTGGATGGTGCGCGCCAATCACTGGTTCAACATCGCGCGCCGCCAGATGGGCTATCCCTACTGGTCGCTCTCGGCCTATCTCAAGCAGCGCGTCAAGGACGCGGTCAAATATATCGACGATTACGAGCATGCCGTCGCCGAGGAGGCGCGCCGGCGCGGCGTCGACGGCGTGGTCTGCGGCCATATCCACAAGGCCGAGATCCGCACCATCGAGGGCGTGCTCTATTGCAATGACGGCGACTGGGTCGAAAGCTGCACGGCGCTCGTCGAGCATTGGGACGGGCGGCTCGAGATCGTCAACTGGGCCGAGGTCCGGCAGGCCTCGATGCTCGAGCTGGCATGATCCGCCGGATCGCCGATTTGCACCCTCCCCTCGCCCGATCCTTGCGCATCCTGATCGCGACCGACGCCTGGCGCCCGCAGGTCAACGGCGTGGTGCGCACGCTGGGCCGCGTGACCCATGAGCTGGAAGCGCAGGGCCACCAGGTGGAGGTGGTCGGCCCCGACCGTTTCCGCACGCTCCCCTGCCCGACCTATCCGGAGATCCGGCTGGCGCTGCTGCCCGGCCGCCGCGTCGCGCGCACGATCGAGAATTTCAAGCCGGACTGCATCCATATCTCGACCGAGGGGCCGATCGGCCGCGCCGCCCGGGCCTGGTGCCTGAAGCATGGCCATGCCTTCACCACCGCCTATCACACCAAGTTCCCGGAATATGTCCGCGCACGCTGCGCCGTGCCGCTGGCCTGGAGCTACGCCGTGGTGCGCCGGTTCCACGCGCCCTCGACCAGCGTGATGGTCGCGACCGACAGCATCGCCAGCGAGCTCCTGGCGCATGGTTTCACCAACATCCGGCGCTGGTCGCGGGGGGTCGATACCGAGCTGTTCCGCCCGCGCGACGACAAGGATTTCCTCAACCTGCCGCGGCCGATCCATCTCTATGTCGGGCGGGTGGCGATCGAGAAGAACATCGAGGCCTTCCTCGAGCTCGACCTGCCGGGCAGCAAGCTCGTCGTGGGCGACGGGCCGCAACTGCCCGAACTGAAGAAGCGCCATCCCGGCGCCTTCTTCGCCGGCGAGAAGCATGGCGAGGAGCTGGCCCGCCACTACGCCGCGGCCGACATCTTCGTCTTCCCCAGCCGCACCGACACCTTCGGCCTGGTGCTGCTCGAGGCGCTGGCCTCGGGCCTGCCGGTCGCGGCCTACCCGGTGCCGGGTCCGCTCGACGTGATCAATGGCAGCGGCGTCGGCGCCCTCCACGAGAACCTGAAGAGCGCCATCGAGGCGGCCCGCGACATCGACCCGGGCCTCTGCCGCGCCCATGCCCTCGAATTTTCCTGGGCCGCCTCGGCGCGCCAGTTCCTGGGCAATCTGGCGGCCTGATTCGGGGAACCTCGGGCGGTTAGGCCCTGTTGCTATAATCCGGCCGACCGTCACAGCACCGAGTCGGCTGGCCCCTTTGCGCATCCTCATCGCCACGGATCTCTGGCTGCCGCTGCGCCACGGCGTCGAGCGGATGCTGCACAAGCTGGCCGCGGAGCTCGTCCGGCAAGGCGACAAGGTCGAGGTGATAGGCCCCGACCGTTTCAAGCTGGCCCGGTCCTCGTTCGACCCCTCGATTTCACTCGCCGCCAATGCCGTGGACAGCATCGGGCCGATGATCGACGGATTCGCACCGGAAGCCCTCCATATTGCGACCGAGGGGACCGTGGGTTTCGCGGCAAGGGGCTGGTGCCTCAAGACGCGCCACCCCTTCACCAGCTCTTACATGACGAAGCTGCCCGAATTCGCGCAAGAACGGTCTGGCGCGGAGCCCGAGACGCTCTACGCCAAATTGCGCCAGTTTCATGTGCCTTCGGCCCGCGTTCTCGTTCCGGCCGAAAGCATCGCCGCAGAGCTGCGGGCGAAGGGCTTCCGGAACCTCCAGGTCTGGCCCTTCGGCGTCGATACCGAGCTGTTCCATCCGGGCCGGCGCGGCGCGTCCGACCTGGAGCGGCCGATCCATCTCTGCGTCGCCCGGATCTCGGCCGAGAAGAACCTCGAGGCCTTCCTCGATCTCGACCTGCCCGGCAGCAAGATCATGATCGGCGACGGCCCCCTGCTCGAGGAATACAAGCGCGCCTATCCGGGGGTGCTGTTTCCGGGGACCCAGGAAGGCGAGGCGCTGGCCCGGTTCTATGCCGACGCCGATGTCTTCGTCTTTCCCGGCCGGACCGATACCTTCGGCCTGGTCATCCTGGAGGCCCTGGCCTCGGGCCTGCCGGTCGCAGCCTATCCGGTGCCCGGCCCCAAGGACATCCTCGCCGGCAGCGGCGCCGGTGCGCTCGACGAGGATCTGGGCCGTGCCGTCAAGGCCGCCCTCGCGGTCCCCCGCGAACGGGCTCGCGCCCATGCCCTGACCTTCTCCTGGGCCGAATCGGCCCGGCGGTTCCGTGAGCTCCTGACGCCCTTTCCCCACCGGCCCTGAGGGAAAGAGACCGGGGCAACAGAATTTTCCCTGGCCGTCCGGCGGCGATGGCGGAAAATGGGGGCATGAATCCGCAGGACATCGATCAGATCGAAACCTGGCTTGTCGCCGCCGGCCTGGCCGGGAAGGCCGAGATCAAGCTGCTCGAGGGTTTCTGCGAGCGCTGCCGGGCGGCCGGCCTCGCGCTCTCGCGCAGCATCGCGGTCATCGACACGCTGCATCCGATCTATGAGGGTCGGGGGTTCCGCTGGCGCGACGACGGCCAGGAGGAGAAGCCCATCATCGAGTACGGGCCCACCAACGAGGGGCCGGCCGCCGAGACCTGGCAGCGATCCCCGTTCAATCATCTCCTGACCGTCGGCGCCAACGAGATCCGCCGCCGGATCGGCCATGGCGATCCGATCGATTTCTCCATGCTCGATGAACTCAAGGCGGAGGGGCATACCGACTATGTCGCCCTGGTTCACCGGCTCGACCGCGATCACCAGATCGGCGGCATGGACTGCGTCTATTCCTCCTGGGTGACGCGCCGCCCCGACGGTTTCACGGACGGCGATCTCGCGGCCCTGCGCCGCCTGGTTCCGGCGCTGGCGCTTGCGATCAAGTCCGCCTCGTTGGCGCGCATCGCCGGCACGCTGGTCGAGGTCTATCTCGGCCGCGATGCCGGCCAGCGGGTCTTGAGGGGGCGCATCTCGCGCGGGGTCGCCGACTGGATCAACGCCGTTCTCTGGTATTCCGACCTTCACAACTACACCTCGATCGCCGACAGCGCCGAACCCGACCAGATCATCCCGTTCCTCAACGACTATGCCGATCTCGTCATCTCCGCGGTCCACGAGGCGGGCGGCGATGTGCTGAAGCTGATCGGCGACGGGACGCTCGCCATCTTCAATGCCTCGGATCCGGCCGAGGCCTGCCGCAGCGCGCTTCGCGCCGAGGCGATCCTGCGGGGCAAGATCGCCGAGCTGAACCGACGCCGCACCGCCGAGAACCGCCCGGTGACCTCGGTCTATCTCGGCCTTCATATCGGCGACGTGTTCTACGGCAATATCGGCAGCGAGAACCGGCTGGACTTCACCGTGGTCGGGCCCGCCGTCAACGAGGTCAGCCGCATCGCCTCGATGTGCCGCTCGGCCGATCGCAGCATGCTGGTGTCGGCCGCCTTCACCGCCGCGGCGCCCGAATCCGACCGCGCCAAGCTCGTCTGCGTCGGCCGCTACGCCCTGCGCGGCGTCGGGCGGGCGGACGAGCTTTTCACCCTCGATCCCGCCCTGCTGTAGGCCGCAGGCCCGCATCGGGCCCGCCTGACGATTTCGCAACCTGCCCGCAAGCTTCAAGTAAGGTTCGCATAGCAGGATGGCCCGGCCATGGCAGCCACGGGCCTGCCCGTCTATGATGCCGCCGTCCCGCATCCCGAGAGTGTCATCTTGCGCATCCTGATCGTGACCGACCTCTGGCATCCGACCGTCAACGGCACGGTGCAGATGATCGATCAGGTCAGCCGTCATCTGGTGCCGCTCGGCCACAAGGTCAGGGTGATCGGACCGAAGCATTTCAAGATGGTACCCTTTCCCGGCGATCCCGAGGTGCGGGTGGCGGTGCAGCCGGAGAAGACCATCGGTCCGCTGATGGCGAATGCGCGGCCGAATGCGATCCATATCGCGACCGCGGGGCCCGTCGGCGTCGCCGCCCGCAATCTTCTCGGCGCGAAGCGCATCCCCTTCACCACCGCCTTCTGGACCCGCTCGCCGGAATATCTGAAGGCGCGTTTCGGCGTGCCGCTCGAGACGACCTACGCGACGCTGCGGGCGTTTCATTCCGTCTCGCGCTGCGTGATGGTGCCGAGCGAAGGCATCATCGCCGAGCTCAAGGCGCTCAAGGTCGGCCGCAACCTCAAGCTCTGGCAGGTGGGAACGGACACGGCGCTGTTCCGGCCGCGCGACAAGGGCTTCCTCGACCTGCCGCGCCCGATCCATCTCAATGTCGGACGGGTCACAATCGAGAAGAATCTGGAGGCCTTCCTCAAGCTCGACCTGCCGGGCAGCAAGCTCGTGGTCGGCGACGGGCCGGAGCGCGCCCGGCTGCAGAAGCAGTTCCCCGATGCCCATTTCGTCGGGACGAAGCAGGGCGAGGAACTGGCGCAGCATTACGCGGCGTCGGATGTCTTCGTCTTCCCCAGCCGCACCGACACGCTGGGGCTGGTGATGATGGAGGCCATGGCCTCGGGCCTCCCCGTCGCCGCCTATCCGGTCACGGGCCCGAACGAGGTGATCGGCGACAGCGGCGCCGGTGTGCTCGACGAGGATCTGGGCAAGGCCATCGCGGCCGCCCGGAAGATCGACCCCGCCCATTGCCGCGACTATGCGATGCGCTTCTCCTGGGAGCGCTCGGCGCAGGAGTTCCTGTCCCTGCTGGCGCCGATCAAATCCGGTGCGGGCAAAGGATCGCCCGCAAGCGGCAAGCCGGAGCTCTCGGCCTGAAACCTTTCCCCTCCCCCTCGAGGGGGAGGGAAAGAGAGCCGGGCAAGGCGGCCGCGCCTTCACTTTCAGCCGAAGCCCTTGACCGGCAACGGCTTGTCGGTAGATTCGCGCCTGCCGTGCTATCCTTCCGGCCGCATGACGAGCAGCCCTCCGCCCCAACCGCCAGCCCCGCGCCCCGGCACCCGCGTCCCGCCGATGCGCCGGCTCCTGGCCGACCATGTCAGGCCCGAGCTGCCGCGCCTGGCGGCGGCGCTGATCTGCATGGCGATCGTCTCGGCCGCGACCGCGGCGCTGGCCTGGCAGATGCAGCCCATCCTCGACCGCGTCTTCGGCGAGCGGGATCTCGCGGCGCTGCGGGCGGTGGCGATCGGCACCTTCGCGATCTTCGCGGTCAAGGGCTTCGCCTCCTACGGCCAGTCGGTGCTGATGATCCGCATGGGCCTCGCCATCGTCTGCGGGCTGCAGAAGCGCCTGTTCCGCCATGTGGTGGGCGCCGACCTCGTCTTCTTCCATGACCGGGCGCCGGGCGACCTCGTCTCGCGCGTGATCAACGACTGTGCGCAGCTCCGCGACGCGCTCTCCACGCTGCTCACCAACATCGGCAAGGATGCCCTGACGCTGGTGGGGCTCGTGGCGGTCATGTTCTATCAGGACTGGTTCCTGGCGCTGATCGCCTTCATCGTCATTCCGGTGGCCGTGTTGCCGATCGCGCGGGTCGGAAGGCGCGTGCGCCGGCTGGCCAAGGGCACGCAGCAGGAGACCGGCGGGCTCGCGACGCTGCTCGACGAGGTCTTCCACGGCGCCCGCCAGGTGAAGGCCTATGGCATGGAGGCGGCCGAGACCGCGCGCGCCGATGCCGCGGTCGACCGGCTGTTCCGGCTGCAGCTCAAATCGGGGCGCACCCGTTCGGCGCTCCAGCCGGTGATGGAGCTCCTGGGCGGGGCCGCCATCGTCGCCGTCATGCTCTATGGCGGCCATCAGGTGGTGGAAGGCGCCCGATCGCCCGGCGCCTTCTTCTCCTTCATCACCGCCGTGCTGCTGGCCTACGAGCCGCTGAAGCGCCTCGCCAACGTCAATGCCGCGATGCAGGCGGGACTGGGCGCCGCCGACCGCATCTTCGCGCTGATCGACATGGAGCCCGGCGTCACCGACCGGCCGGGCGCCAAGGCGCTCGCGATGCGGGGCGGTGCGATCCGGCTCGAGCGGGTGAGCTTCGCCTATGGCGGGGCGGACGCGGCGCCGGCGCTCGACGGCGTCGATATCGACGTGCCGGCCGGCGCCACCGTGGCGCTGGTGGGGCCGTCGGGCGCCGGCAAATCGACCGTCTTCAACCTGATCCCGCGTTTCTTCGATCCGCAATCGGGCCGCGTGCTGGTGGACGGGCAGGATGTCCGCGAGCTGACGCTGGCCTCGCTGCGCCGCTCGATCGCGCTGGTGAGCCAGGACGTGCTGCTGTTCGACGACAGCATCCGCGCCAACATCCTCTATGGAAGGCCCGAGGCCACCGAGGCCGAGGTGATCGAGGCGGCGAAGGCGGCCCAGGCCTGGGATTTCATCGAGGCGCTGCCGCAAGGGCTCGACATGATGGTGGGTCCGCGCGGCGCCAAGCTCTCGGGCGGCCAGCGCCAGCGCATCGCCATCGCGCGCGCCATGCTGCGCAACGCGCCGATCCTGCTGCTCGACGAGGCGACCTCGAACCTCGATCCCGAGAGCGAGCGCGCGGTGCAGACCGCGCTGGCGCGCCTCATGCGCGGGCGGACCACGCTGGTGATCGCCCACCGCCTCGCCACGGTCGCGGCCGCGGACTGCATCTATGTGCTGGAGCAGGGCCGCGTGGTGGAGAGGGGTCCGCATCCGGAATTGCTGGCGCTCAATGGCACCTATGCCCGCCTGCATGCGCTCCAGTTCCGGGACGGCCCGGGCGACGGCGAAGCGAGCGCCGACATCCCGGTCGAGGCCCCGCCTGCCGAGCGCCGGCGCCAGGCCTGAGGCGATGCGGCTGTCGCGCCGGCTGCTGGCTTCGGGGCCCGTCCAGTCGCTGCTGGCGTTCCTGATCGCCCTCTATCTGCGCATCGTCGGCGGGACGACGCGCTGGCAGCGCGAAGGATTCGAGGCGTTGGAGGCGCTTCGGGCCGAGGGCAAGCCGCTGATCTTCTGCTTCTGGCATGGAAGGCTCGCGATGATGCCGCTCTGCCACCGCGAAGCGCGCTCGGCTTCCGTGCTGGTCTCGACCCATCGCGACGGCAGGCTGGTCGCCCGCACCCTGCGCCATCTGGGCCTGGCCGCCATCGACGGTTCCCGCACGCGCGGCGGCGAGGCCGCCAGCTTGCGCTGCCGCACGCAGCTCAATGCGGGCGGGATCGTGGCGATGGCACCGGATGGGCCGCAGGGACCGCGCATGCGGGCGGCGTCCGGCATCGTCCAGCTCGCAGCCTTGACCGGCGTGCCGATCCTGCCCGCGAGCGTGGCCACCAGCCGCCGGCGCGTGCTGGGATCCTGGGACCGCTTCCTGCTGCCGCTGCCCTTCGGCCGCGGGCTCTATCGCATCGGCGCGCCGATCTCGGTGCCCCGCGAGGCGGATGCGGGCGCCATCGAGGCGTCGCGCATGGCGCTGGAGCGCAGCCTCAACGAGCTTTCCGCCGATTGCGACCGGCGCATGGGCCATGCCCCGATCGAGCCCGCCGCTCTCGAGGGCGCCGTCCGATGATGAAACGGCTCTACGGGCTGGCCACCGATCTGGCGGGTCCCTGGCTCGAGCGCCATCTCGAGCGCCGCGCCGCGCGCGGCAAGGAGGATGCGGACCGCCTCGCGGAACGGCGCGGCCAAAGCCGGATCGCTCGGCCGCCGGGGGCGCTGCTCTGGCTGCATGGCGCCAGCATCGGCGAGACGGGCTCGCTGCTGCCGCTGATCGCGCCGCTGCGCCGGCAATGCCCGGGATTGCAGCTCCTCGTCACCTGCGGCACCTCCGCCGCCGCGATCCTGCTGGCGAAGACCTTGCCCGAGGGTGCCGTCCAGCAATATCTGCCGCTCGACCGTCGGGCCTGGGTCGAGGCGTTCTTCGATCATTGGCGTCCCGATGCCGGCCTCATCGCCGATTCCGAGCTCTGGCCCAACCTCCTGTTCGCGGCACGGCAGCGGCATCTGAAGCTGGCGCTGGTGAACGGGAGGCTCTCCGAGAAATCCTTCCGGCGCTGGCGCCATCTGCCGGGCTTCGCCGGCGAGATCCTGCGCTCCTTCGCCGTGATCGCCGCGATCGACGAGACGCAGCGCGACCGCTTCGTGGATCTGGGTGCCGCCAATGCCGTCGCGACCGGCAATCTCAAGGCCGCGGCACCCGTGCCGGCCTGCGACGAGGCCGAGCTGGCGCGCTTCAGGGCCGCCTGCCAGGGGCGCAAGGTCGTCCTGCTGGCCAGCAGCCACGAACCCGAGGAACGTCTCCTGACCTTGGCGCTGGCGCCGCTTCTGAGCGAGGCGCAGCGCCCGCTGCTGCTGCTGGCGCCGCGCCATCCGGCGCGCGCCGACGCGATCGCCGAGGCGCTGCGTCCCGCAATGGCGGAGGGCCACGCACTCAAGCGCCGCTCGCAGGGCGACCTGCCGGGATCGGAGGACGGCGCCTATCTGGCCGACAGCCTCGGCGAGATGGGGCTCTGGTTCCGCCTGGCCGACATCGTGATCATGGGCGGCTCGCTCGCCCCGAAGGGCGGCCATAACCCGATCGAGCCGGCCTGGCTCGGCCGCGCGATCCTGACCGGACCGCATCTCGACAATTTCGCGGATCTCTATGCCCGCCTGGCCGCCGCCGGCGGTTGTCGCCTCCTGCCCGACGCGCCGTCCTTGGCCGGGGCCACCATGGCCCTGCTGGCCGATCCCGCCGCGCGCGGGGAACTGGGACAGGCGGCTCAACGTTTTGCGCGGGGCGAGGCGGCCGTCCTCGACCGGACGCTGGCGGCGCTGGCGCCGGTCACGGAGGCCCTCGCCGCCGCGGGGAGGTTTCATGCGGGCACCTGAATTCTGGAATCGCCGCTCCGTCGGCATCATGGCGCTGCTGCTGTCGCCGATGGCGCTGCTCTACCGGCTGGGATTCCTGCTGCGGGCGGCGATGGCGCGGCCGCGCCGCGCCTCGGTTCCCGTCCTCTGCATCGGCGCCGCCAGCGTGGGCGGGGCGGGCAAGACGCCGCTCGCCTTCGCCATCGCCCGGCAGCTGCGCCAGCAGGGCCGCAAGCTTCACATCGTCAGCCGCGGGTATGGCGGCAACGAGCGCGGCCCCTTGCGCGTCGATCCGGCCCGCCATCTGGCGAGCGAGGTCGGCGACGAGGCGCTGCTGCTGACGCAGGCCGCCCCCGTCTGGGTCGCGCGCGACCGCCTCGCCGGCATCGAGGCGGCCGCCCAGGAAGGGGCCGATCTGGTGCTGCTCGATGACGGGCTGCAGAACCCGACCCTCGCCAAGACCGCCTCGATCCTCACGGTCGACGGCATCACCGGCTTCGGCAATGGCTGGCTCCTGCCGGCGGGACCGCTGCGAGAACCGGTCGGGAGGGCCGCCCAGCGCTGCCAGGCCGTCGTCATCGTCGGCGCCGACGAAGCCGAGGCCGCGCGCCGCCTGCCCGCCGCGCTGCCGCGCTTCGCCGCGACCCTCGAGCCGATCCAGGGCGAGACGCTCAAGGGCAAGCGCTGGTACGCCTTCTGCGGGCTGGGCTCGCCCGAGAAGTTCCGCCGCACGATCCGCGGCCTCGGCCTCGATGTCGCCGGCGGCAAGGCCTTCCCCGATCATCATCGCTACAGCGACAAGGACCTCGCCGAACTGCGCGCCGAGGCCGAGCGGGCGAACGCGCGGCTGCTGACGACCCGCAAGGACTGGCTGCGGCTCAAGCCCGATCAGCGCGGCGGCGTCACCCCGCTCGACATCGTCCTGCGCTTCGAGGACGAGGCGGCGTTCGACGCGCTGCTGCAACGGCTGCTGGCGCGGTAGCAGGCATCGAGAGTCTCGACGATAGATCGCGCGGCCCCTCCCCCTACCCCCTAAGGGGAGGGGGCCGGAACAACACACATCACGCCCCCTCCCCTTGCGGGAGGGGGTAGGGGGAGGGGTGCCGCACACGCGATGTCTGACGTCACAAGCGCCGCGCCTCACTCGCCCGTCGCGGCCGGTTTCTTCACGGTGGCGTATTCCGCCGGCATGGGCGGCACCAGGAGCTGCGGGTCGAGGCGGACATCGCGCCAGTTCATGCCCCAATGGACATGGGGGCCGGTGGCGCGCCCGGTATGGCCGATGCGGCCGATGACGGTCCCCTTGGAGACGAAGAGGCCGGGATGGACCAGCACCGCCGACATATGGATCAGGATCGAGGTCAGGCCCTGGCCGTGGTCGATGATGACGGTGCCGCCGGTGAGCAGCATGCCGGTCTCCGCCAGCCGCACGATGCCATCGGCGGGACTCCTGATCGGCGTGCCTTCGGGGGCCGCGATATCGACCCCGACATGCGGCTGCCGCGGCACGCCGTTCAGGATCCGGACCGAGCCATAGACGCCCGAGATCGGCCCCAGCGCCGGCCAGTCGAAGCCGCCGGCATACCAGGCGACCGTCGCCTGCGGAATCCGCGCGGCGTTGATCTTGGCCTGGTCGGCCGCGATCTTCGCCTCCTCCTCGGCGTCGGGCGTCACCGTGTTCTGCGGCAGGCCGTCGATCTTCTGCACCTGGTAGGTCCGCGGCTCGATCGCGAGCACCCGCTCCTCGACCGTGCCGTCCGCATGCTCGACGCGGAGCTTGGCATCGGGCGGCGCGTCGCGATTGAAGCCGAGCAGGAATTCGCCGGCGGGCGAGACCGTGATGGCGGCGCCGTCGAGCCAGACGCGGGCTCCGGGCTCGACATGGCCGAACAGCAGTCCGCCCTGGGTCTTGTGGCCTTCGAGCGTCGTGGGCGCCGCGGCCCGGGCGCGCGCCCATGGCGCCATCAGCAGCGCGCCGAGGGCGGCACCCGTCTTGAGCCAGAAGCGGCGGGAGCGGCCGCTCATAGCAGCGAGCCTTGCGGGCCGCCGTCCTTGGGCCCGCCTTTCTTCGGTTTTGGGGCCGGCGGCGCCGGGTCGTCCGATGCGGGACGCTTGGCCGCGCGCGACGGCTTGCCGGCCGCCTCGGCGATGGCGGGGATGACGCCGTCGCCGAACGTCAGGCTGAGCTTCATCCCGGCCGTGACCGCGGCCGCCTGGGTCACCGGGCGCTCCGCCATGTCGCGCACCAGCACGAAGCCGCGCCGCAGCACGCTTTCATAGGAGAGCCCCTCGAGCAGCCGCGCCAGCCCGTCCAGCGCCAGCTTGCGCCGCTCGATCAGCGCCGCCACCAGTGCCGGCCGCAGGCCCGCCGCGACGCGGTCGAGCCCGCGCTCCTTCTTCACGGCAAAGGCCTCCATCGCCTTCTTCAGCACCTCGGCACCATGCGCAAGCTCCTGGCGCTTGCGCCGGATCATCTCGGCCGGCGTCACCAGCCGCGCGGCCAAGGTCGCCACCTGGCGCTGGCGCTCGGCGAAGAAGCCGCGCTCGGCCACCTTGAGCCGCTCGATCCAGCCGTCGAGCGCCTGGGTCTTGTCCTCGATCAACCGGCGCGGCTCGGGCAGGCCGCGCGCCAGGCCCTCGATCTCGGTACGGCGATGGGCCAGGTCGCGCGCCATGGCACGGGCGAGCCGATGGCCGTTCTCGGCGAGGGCCGCCATGAGCTCGGCGCGCACCGGCACCGCCATCTCGGCCGCGGCCGTGGGCGTCGGTGCCCGCTTGTCGGCGGCGAAATCGATGAGCGTGGTGTCGGTCTCGTGCCCGATCGCGGCGATCAGCGGGATGGCGCTGGCCGCGGCCGCGCGCACCACGATCTCCTCGTTGAAGGCCCAGAGATCCTCGAGGCTGCCGCCGCCGCGCGCGACGATGATGAGATCGGGCCGCGCCACCGGGCCTCCGGGCGCCATCGCATTGAAGCCGCGGATCGCGGCCGCGACCTGCTCGGCCGCCCCCTCGCCCTGCACCGCCACCGGCCAGAGCAGCACCGGCCGCGGGAAGCGGTCGGCGAGGCGATGGAGGATGTCGCGGATGACCGCGCCCGTGGGCGAGGTGATGACGCCGATCACGCCGGGCAGCACCGGCAGCTTCTTCTTGCGCGCCTCGTCGAACAGCCCCTCGGCCGCGAGCTTCTTGCGCCGCTCCTCCAGGAGCTTCAAGAGCGCGCCCTCGCCCGCCAGCTCCACCGAATCGATGACGATCTGGTATTTCGAGCTGCCGGGATAGGAACTGATGCGCCCGGTCGCGATCACCTCCATGCCATGCTCGATTCGCAGCCGCAGGCGCCCGACCGTGCCGCGCCAGCAGACCGCGTCGATCACGGCGTCCTCGTCCTTGAGGCTGAAATAGAGATGGCCCGAGCCGTGATAGTTGGGCTTGGAGACCTCGCCGCGCACGCGCACGCGCTGGAAATTGTCCTCCAGCGTCGCCTTCACGGCGCGGCTGATCTCGGAGACGCTGTATTCGGGCAGGTTGTGGCCGCGGGCCTCGCCCGCCGGGATCCGGCTTTCGCTCATGCGGCCATTCTATGCTAAGAACCCGCGCCGGCGGCACCCCTCCCCCTACCCCCTCCCGCAAGGGGAAGGGGCTGGAACGATAAACATCTCGCCCCCTCCCCTTGCGGGAGGGGGTAGGGGGAGGGGTGAGCCGCGCGCGATCGACGAAAAGGAGAACACACGCATGCGGATCCTGGTGGTCGGGTCGGGCGGACGCGAGCATGCGCTGTGCTGGGCGATCGCGGCCTCGCCGCTCTGCGACAAGCTCTATTGCGCGCCGGGCAATGCCGGCATCGCGGCCGAGGCCGAATGCGTGCCGATCAAGGTGGACGAGCTCGACAAGCTGGTCGGCTTCGCGCGCGACTCGAAGATCGATTTCGTCGTGGTCGGCCCCGAGGCGCCGCTGGTGGCGGGCCTGGCCGACAAGCTGCGCGCCGCCGGGATCAAGACCTTCGGGCCGTCCGGCCCCGCCGCGGCGCTCGAAGGCTCCAAATCCTTCATGAAGGAGCTCTGCGCCAAATACGGCATCCCGACCGCCGCCTTCCGGCGCTTCACCGAGGCCGGCCCCGCCAAGGCCTATGTCCGCGAGCGGGGCGTGCCGATCGTGGTCAAGGCCGACGGGCTCGCCGCGGGCAAGGGCGTGGTGGTGGCGCAGAGCCTCGAGGAGGCCGACAAGGCCATCGAGTCGATGCTGGTGGCGCGCGAGTTCGGCACGGCCGGCGCCGAGATCGTGGTGGAAGAGTTCCTGTCGGGCGAGGAGGCGAGCTTCTTCGCGCTGGTGGACGGCAAGACCGCGCTGCCGCTGGCCTCGGCGCAGGACCACAAGACGGTGGGCGAAGGCGATACCGGCCCCAACACCGGCGGCATGGGCGCCTATTCGCCGGCCCCCATCGTCACCGACGCGATGGCCGAGCAGGTGATGCGGACGATCATCCTGCCAACCGTGAAGGCCATGGAGGCCGAGGGGCGTCCTTTCACCGGCGTACTCTTCGCCGGCCTGATGATCGGACCCAAGGGGCCGCGGCTCCTCGAATACAATGTCCGCTTCGGCGACCCCGAATGCCAGGTGCTCTGCCTGCGGCTGATGTCGGACATCCTGCCGGCGCTGATCGCCGCCGCGGACGGGATGCTGGCCAAGTTCCATCTGCGCTGGAAGACCGAAGCGGCGCTCACCGTGGTGATGGCGGCGCAGGGCTATCCGGGCGCCTACAAGAAGGGCACCGAGATCCGCGGGCTCGACCGCGCCGCTGCGCTCAAGGATGTCGTGGTGTTCCATGCCGGCACCGAGCGCAGCAAGGACGGGCGCGTACTGGCCACTGGCGGCCGCGTGCTGGGCGTGAGCGCCCTCGGCAAGTCCGTGGCCGAGGCCCAGGCCCGCGCCTATGCCGCCGTCGACCAGATCGACTGGCCGGAAGGCTTCTGCCGGCGCGACATCGGCTGGCGCGCGATCGGCGCGCGCGGCGGCGAGGCGGAGATCGAGCGGGAGAAGTGAGAACGCTCTCTCGCGCTGTCCCTTACCGTCATCCCCGCGAACGCGGGGATCCACGTCAAAGCCTGGTGACCTGGATCAAGATGGATCCCCGCGTTCGCGGGGATGACGAAAGAGAGCATTGTCGCCAGAGACGCATTCGGAAGGGAACCGCGCGTGACTGAAGCATGGGACGCGATCGTCATCGGGGCCGGGCATAACGGGCTCGCCGCGGCGGGCTATCTCGCCAAGGCCGGCAGGCGCGTGCTGGTGCTGGAGCGCCGAGAGGTGGTCGGCGGCGCCGTGCTGACCGAGGAGTTCCATCCGGGCTTCCGCAACTCGGCCGCGGCCTATGTGGTGAGCCTGCTGCGCCCCGAGGTGATCCGGGAGCTCGAGCTCAAGAAGCACGGCTTCGAGACGATGCGCATGGGCGGCTCCTTCGGCGCCTTCGGCGACGGGCGCTCGCTGCTCTTGAGCGGCGGCGAGGCCGCCGACCGCGCCGAGGTGGCGCGCTTCTCCAACCGCGACTGGGACGCGATGGGCCGGCTCGGCGCGCTGCTGCGCAAGGCGGGCGATCTGGTGCGGGCCGAGATGCTGGTCGAGCCGCCGCGGCTTTCCGGCGGCGGGTTCGCCGATCTTCTCGGCGGCTGGCGGCTGGGACGCGGCCTCAAGGGGCTCTCGCCCGAGGAGCGCCACCAGTTCCTGCAGCTCTTCCTGACGCCAGTCGGCACGATCCTCGAGAAATATTTCGACAGCGACGCGGTCAAGACCATGTATGCGGCGACCGCGACCGCCGGCGCCTTCGTGGCGCTGGACGAACCGGGCTCGGCGATCAACCTGCTGCATCTGGGCATCGGCGAGGTCGAGGGCGAGCGCGGCGCCTGGCACCTGCCGAAGGGCGGCATGGGCACGGTGACGCAAGCCATGGCCAAGGCTGCCCAATCCTTCGGCGCCGAGATCCGGGTGAAGGCGCCGGTCGCGACCGTCCTGATCGAGGACGGCCGCGCCATCGGCGTGACGCTCGAGACCGGCGAGGCGATCCGCGCGAAGGTCCTGCTTTCCAACGCCGATCCCAAGCGCACTTTTCTCGGCCTCGTCGGCGAGGCGCGCCTGCCGGAGGCATTCGCCGCCGGCATCCGCAGCTACCGCATGGCCTCGGGCTCCTTCCGCGTGAATTTCGCGCTTTCGGGCGTGCCGGAATTCGCCTCGCGCCCCGGCGCCGGCATCGGCCCGCAGCATAAGGCCTTCATCCGCATGGTGCGGGACTATGCCGCCTATGACGAGGCCTTCCGCGCCGCCAAGCGCGGCGAACTGCCGGCCGACCCGATCCTCGACGCGGTGATCCCGACCGCGACCGATCCGAGCCTGGCGCCCGAGGGCTGCCATATCCTCTCGATCCTGGCGCAGCACTATCCTTACGAACTGGCGAACGGCCGCACCTGGGACAGCGCGCGCGCCGAGGCGGTCGAGGGCATCCTCGCCACGGCCGAGCGCTACATCCCCAACCTCCGCAAGCTGGTGCTGGGCTGGCGCGCCTACAGCCCCGCCGATCTCGAGCGCGTCTTCGGCCTCACCGGCGGCGACGTCTATCACGGCCAGCTCGATCCCGGTCAGATCTTCTCGCTCAGGCCCCATCCCGACGCCGCGCAATACCGCACGCCGATCAAGGCGCTCTATCTCTGTGGCGCCGGCGCGCACCCCGGCGGCGGCGTCTCGGGCGCGCCGGGCCGCAACGCCGCGATGCGCGTGCTGAAGGACTGGCGGCGCTTGTGAGCCGGCGCTTCACCGAGCCGCCGCCGGCGATCCGCGAAAGCAAGCCCGGCTGGCGCGAGGTGCCGGCCTCGCTGGTCGCCGAGATCGAGCGCATCGCGAAGGCGCCGATCGCGAATGCCGACATCGCCTGGGGCGGCTATTCGCCCTCGGCCTCGTTCCATCTGACGCTCGGCGACGGACGCCGCCTTTTCGTCAAGGGGACCCATCCGGGCCAGACGCGCGAGGGCCGCCTGTCGCTGGCGCAGGAGATCGAGAATTACCGCGCCCTTCCCATTCTCGGCGGCCTCGCTCCGGATTTCATCGGCACGGCCGAGGAAGGCGACTGGTCGATGCTGCTGCTCGAAGCCATCCCGGAAACCGGAAAAGCCCTGCCCTGGAGCCGCGCCAAGCTCGCGCGGCTGGCGGCGGCGCTGGCCGCGTTCTACGACCGCGCGCGGCCGGAAGCCGCCCGCTGGTCGCGGCCCGATTCCTACCGCTCGCTCGCCGTCGATCTGACCGATCCCGACTCGGGCTGGCTCCTGCTGGCGCGCTCCCCCGAAGAGCAGGCAGGGCTGCTCTCGCTGTTCCAGGACCACGCCGCGGCGAGAGCCTGGCTCGAGCGAGCCCTGCCGCCTTTGGTCGAATTGCAGGCTGCCGCCCCGGCGCTGCTGCATCCGAAGGAGGACCGCGCGGTTTCGCTGATTCACCTCGACTTGCGCTCGGACAATCTGCTGTTCCGGCCGGACGGCGCGCCGGTGCTGCTCGACTGGTCCTATCTCACCCCAGGACCGGTGGCGCTCGACGCCGTCTTCTTCGCCCCCAGCGTCGAGGGCGAAGGCGGGCCGCCTGCCGGCGAGACCGTCGCCTTGTTCGAGCGCGCGATGAATCTGCGCTTCCCCTTGCGCGACCAGCAGGTGGCCCTCGCCTTCGCCGCCGGCTATTTCGCCGACAAGGCCTGGCTGCCGCCGCCCCCGGGCCTGCCGCGGCTCCGGTGGGTGCAGCGGATGCAGCTCGCGGTCTGCCTGCGCTGGGCGGAAGAGCTCATCGGCCTGCCCCAGCCGCCGCCGATGATCGGGCAAGGCACGGCTGCAACCTAGAGCGCCGAGCGGGCCTGGTCCTGATCGATCACGACGGGCTTCGCCGGACCGTTGCCGTTGTTGCCGCCGAAGGCGAGGAAGACGCGGAAGAGCGGTGCCGTCGCCAGGCCCAGCGCCATGCTGACGGCGACGGCGGTGCCGGCCGAGGCGACGATCACGGCGAGGCAGTAGGCGATGGTGATCAGGCCGACCCAGATGAAGGAGCGCGTGACCACCTTCGCCTGGACGTAATGGGCGATCGAGACGGCCGCGAAGATGTAGGGCGTCAGCACCAGCAGCACGGCGATGTCGGCCAGCACCATGAAGGTCTCGCCGATCGAGGGCGACACGGTCGCGAACACGATGGCGCTCATGATGATGGAGACGATGACGAGGCCCAGCACCGGCACGCCGCGCGAATCGGTCCGGGCGAACATCGCGGGGAAGAGCCCGTCCTTCGCGGTCGCCAGCGCTGTCTCGGCATTGATCAGGGTCCAGCCGCCGAGGCAGCCCGAGGCCTTGACGATGGCGCAGAGGGTGATGAACGTGCCGCCGACCGGCCCCAGTGCGCGCATCGCCGCATCGGCGAAGGGCGCCGTCGAATGGCGCAGCGCGTCGTTCGGGATGATGCCCATGATGGCGGTGGTGCTCAGCACATAGACGAGGGCCGCGATCAGCACGCCCAGCAGCGTCGCCCGGCCGATGTTCTTCTCCGGGTCCTTGACGACGGCGGCGGCGACCGAGGCGCTCTCGACCCCCATGAAGGACCAGAACATGATCGAGACCGCGGCCGAGATCGCATGGAACTCGCCGAGCCCCGCCGGATTCCAGCCCGTGCGGAAGATCTCGGGATCGAAGAAGAGCCAGCCGCCGATCCCCACCAGCGCGATCGGCCCGATGCCGAGCAGCGTGGTGACGGTCTCGAACCGCGTCACCAGCCGCGGCCCGATCATGTTGAGGAAGGCCGAGAGCCAGACCACGACCACGGTGGCGCAAGCGCCGATGAGCGGCACCCGGAGCGCCGGAAAGAAGACGGCGATATAGCCGGTCATGGAGGTGGCGATCGCGATGTTCGCGACCACGTTCGAGAACCAGTAGAGCAGGTTGCACTGGAAGCCGGCGAAATCGCCGAGCGCCTCGCGCGCATAGGCGTAAGGTCCGCCGGCCTTGGGGCTCACCCGCCCGAGCCTCGCGAACATGTAGCCCATGATGAAGGCGCCGGGCGCCGTCACCAGCCAGCCGAGCGAGGCGATGCCGCCGATGCTCGCCATCACCGTCGGCATCATGAAGATGCCGGCACCGATCATGTTGCCGGCCACCAGCATGGTCGCGGGGAAAAGGCCGATCTGCCGGGCGCTCGAGCTCATCGCTTGCCTTCCCTCTTCCGCCCGCTCATTCGGGAACCGCCATGGCGCGGATCTGCGGCTGCAGCTCCCCGGCCCTCGCACCGAAATAGGTCTTGAGCAGCGCCGCGAATTCCGGGGTTGCGTAGAAATCGGTCAGGGCGCGGTCCACCAGCAGCCGCAGATCGCTGTCGCCCCTGGCGAGCGCGATCCCATAGGGCTCCCGCGTCAGGAGCCGGTTGCCAACCACCAGACGAGCAGGATCGCGCGCCTGCGACAGCAGGCCCAGGAGCAACGCCTGGTCGGCGCAATAGGCGTCGATCCGGCGCGCTTCGAGCGCCGCCAGCCCCTGGTCGTGCCCTTCGAACTCGACGAGATCGACGCTGTACTGGCCTTCCGCGACGGCCTGGCGCAGCACCGTCTCGGCCGTGCTGCCCTGGCGCACCCCGATCCGGCTGCGGAGATAGGGCGTGAGGCTCGGCGAGCGCGGCGGGCTGATGCTGCGCTCGCCCAGGAACAGCTCATGGAGATCGCGCGGCGAATCGCGGCGCAGCAGGCCGGTCATGCCGGTCGTGAAGATCGCCTGCGAGAAATCGACCTTCTCCCGGCGCTCCAGCGTCTGGGTGATGGCGCCGCAGAGAAGATCGATCTTGCCCGACGCCACCGCGTCGAAGGCATCGACCAGGCTGATCTCGGTGTAGCGGACGGCGATGCCGGGAACGATCTCGCGGATCCTGGCGACCACATGATTGCAGAGATCGATCGCATAGCCGGTGGGCGGGCCGCCGGCATTCTCGATGGCGAAGGGCGCCTGGCCCGGCACGAAGCCGATATGGACCGCGTTGCCCGCCGCGATCCGGTCGAGCGTCTGCGCCGATGCCGGGCCGGAGAAAAGACAAATCCAGAGAACGCCCGCCACAGCGAGCATGAAGGCCCGACGACCCATTCTTGCCGCCATCCCCGACCGCGCCCGAAGATCGATGGCGTCAATCTAACCTGAAACACCCCCTCCCCCTACCCCCTCCCGCAAGGGGAGGGGGCTGGCACAACAAACATCTCGCCCCCTCCCCTTGCGGGAGGGGGTAGGGGGAGGGATCAGCGCCAGGGAGGGGTCAGCGCCAGGGAGGGGTCAGCGCCAGGGAGGGGTCGCGCGCCAGGAGGCCATGCTCTGAAACACGCTATCGCGAAAGATCAAGGCGTGCAGGAGCGCCGCTCCCAGATGGGCGAGGAAGGTGAGGAACAGCAGATAGGCCAGGATGCGGTGCAGCTCGCGCAAGGTGGCGAAGAGCATGGCGTCCTGCGGCAGGATCGGCGGCAGGACGAAGGAGCCCCACACCACCACGGGATAGGGCCCGGCCGAGAGCATCGCCCAGCCGACGATGGGGAGCGCGAACATCAGGATATAGAGCAGCCAATGCGAGGCCTTGGCGGCGAAACGCTGCCAGCCCGGCATGGCGGCCGGCAGCGGCGGGGGCGGGTTCAGCAGCCGGTTGATCAGGCGGATGGCGACCAGGATCAGGATCGCGAGGCCGAGCGGACGATGGATGGTGAGAAGCCAGTGGTAATCGCCGATCGAGGCGGTCATGCCGGCGCCGATGAAGAGCATCGCCAGCACCAGGACCGCCATCAGCCAATGCAGGAAGCGCGAGAAGGCCGGAAACCGATGAGCCGCTGCCACGATCAGGCGCCCTTGTCTGCCGCCGGCGTGGTCACGGCGCTGGGGTCCTTGCTCTCGCCGGCGCGCCGCCAGAAGGAGCGCGAATAGACGGCCGAGCGCGCGCTCAAGAGCGGATCGTCGGAAGGCTCGATGCCGGCCGGCAGGACCAGCGGATCGAAATTCACGTCGCGGCAGGCGCCGACATCCTCGCCTTCGACCGCGTGGATCGACAGCGTGCCGACATCGATCCGCTCGCGTTCCGGCGGCCAGGCGACGGTGGCGTCGTTGGTGGGATCGCCCGGCTGGCCGATCGTCACGACGAGATGGAACTGTACCGGCTGCTGCCCGATGCGGGCGATGAGATCCTCGAAGAGATAGTTCTTGTCCGCACCGGGCGCCGCGGCCGCGGCCTCGAACGGCGCATCGGGCACCATCGACCAGCGCACCGCCACCGACTTGCCCTCGGCATCGACGAAGCGGAAGGCATCGAGGCTGTTGAAGGTGTCGTTATGGAAGCCCGAGGAGACCGCGCGCGCCTTGATCAGCTCGATCGCATGGGCGCTCTCGGGATGGCGGGCGAAGAAGTCGGCCATCCGGGCGGGGTCCGGCTTGCCGGTCGCGGGATCGGGCGCGAACACGGCGAGCTGCTCGTAGAAGGCCTCCGGCGTGCTCACCGGGAAGACCGGAATGTCGTTCATGCCGGTGCGCCAATCCTCGCCGTCGGCCGGCATGAAGCGCACCGCCATGCTGCGCACCATCTGCGGCGTGTCCGGCAGGTAGGGCTGGCCGCCCGCGAGCGCGAAGCGGCCGACCACGGGCACCTCGCCCATGTCGAAGACGCTCGCGCGCGAGACGCGCAGGCCCTGGCCGTTGCTCTGGAACACGCCGGCGAAGCAGAGCCCCTTGGCATGGTTGCGGCGGAAGCCGGCGCTGATGCCGTCAACCTGCTCGAAGCGGTCGACCACCTTGACCGGCGTCAGCCGGTCGGGCGAGAGCCAGCCGCCGGCATAGAGGAAGGCGGCGGTGACGAGGAGCGAGACGAGCCCGATGATCCCCAGCCGCAACAGGACGGCGATCAGGCTCAAAGGCGGTGGCTCGTCGTCTCTCGGTCGTTTCGGCGTTGGCGTTTCAGGCATGGATCGATTCCTACCCTCGTGGCTGCCGCCAGGCTCGACCCCCGCGAGCCCAAGGCTAGCCGCGGAGCGGGGACGGCGCCGGTAACAACTCCGTGCGCGGGACAAAGCGTCGCGCCGGAGCGCGGCTCCGACGGAAAATTGTCATGGGCACAAAGGGCCGGTCTTGAACACTTCTGCGGTCGGAGGCTCGAGCGAGATTGGCGATCGACGTTCTCGCTCTTTCCTGAAGCACCCCTCCCCCTACCCCCTCCCGCAAGGGGAGGGGGCTGGAAATGACAAACACCTCGCCCCCTCCCCTTGCGGGAGGGGGTTCGGGGGAGGGGTAAAAAGACTCGAGGCCGCTTGCGTCAGCAAGCGGCCTCGTCGGTTCACGCCGGAAGGAAGGGGCTATTCCGCCGCTTCGCTCTTCGCCGCGGCCTTCTTCGGCTGGAAGATGCAATAGAACTTCCGCACATAGCCGTCGGTCTTGAAGTCGGCGACGGCGCCCTGCTCGATGAAGAAGCTGTCGCCGGCCTTGAAGCGGTGCACCTGGCCCTTGTCGTCGGTGATGGTGACCGCGCCCTCAAGCAGGCTCATCAGCTCGTAGCGCGGGAACGGCATCGCCTTGCGGTGATAGGCGGTCGAATCCCACACGCCGACGCTCCACTGGCCGGTCGGGTCGGTGAACCAATCGTGGCTGTGCTGCACCGGATTGCCCGAGAGCAGCAGCTCGGGCGCCGTGGCGGCCGCGGGCTCGAGCTTGCCCTTGGGATCGGGCTTCAGCACCTTCAGCGCCTTCGCGTCCTTCGGCGCCGCCCCGCCCGGATCGTCCCAGATCACGTAGAACTTGCGGATATAGCCCGGCTGCTTCCACTGGCAGACGAGACCCTTGGGCAGGATGAAGCTCTCGCCGGCCTTGACCGTGGTCTCGCGCCCGTTCTCCTCGATCATGGTGACCGAGCCCTCGAGCACGACCATGAACTCGTGGCAGGGATAGGGTTCCATCTTGCCGGTCATGGCGGTGCAGTCCCACACGCCCGCCTTGAAGCCCAGCGTCTCGTCATTGACGTAGCTGTGCCCGTTCTGATGCGGCGTGCCCGAGACGAGCGACGCCACGGGAATGTCGCCCCAATCCTCGAGCCCCTTGCCGCCCGGTCCGTTGGCCTCGAAACGATGGATGGTGGGTCCGGCCATGATGCTTCTCCCCGAGATGGATAAGGCGGCCATGGTGGCCCGGGAAGCCGCCCGACTGCAACCCCGCGGCTTGAGACCAATCGAGCGATGAGATCAAGACTCGAACATCATTGTCCCCTCTCCCGCTTGCGGGAGAGGGCTAGGGTGAGGGCTGCGCGACCGAGCAGCCCCCTCCCTCGCCCCCCCCGTTCCGGGGGAGGGGACAAGTGGTCGCGACAACGCGCATGGACCCTGCGGTCACACAAAGGCTAGCCTGTCACGGTTCTGTCGCAAGCCTGCGGCGGCGCTGGGGATTTCCTGGGTTTCATGGCCGAGCCGGCTCAATCCAAGCCCGAGCAGGGGGACGACGCGGCGCCAACCACCGGCGGGCCCTCGCCGCGCTGGCGGCCGAGCCTGGGGGCCGTGCTCAGCGTCACCCTGCTGCTGACGGTGCTGCTGACGGCGGCCCTGGTCCATGTCTCCTGGCAGGCCGTGATGCGGGCCAACCTCAAGGACCTGGTCGGCCAGCTCAACGACAAGATCGCGGGCTCGATCCGCCAGGAGGTGGCCTCCGTCATCGCCAACGCGACCGCGGCGCAGGAGGCCCTGCGCACGATCTTCTTCCAGAACGTCATCACGGTCGAGGACGAGGCCAAGCGCGAGTTCGTCTTCCTCTCGCTGCTGCAATCGCAGCCGAGCCTCTCCTGGATCTCCTTCGGCTGGCCGGACGGGCATTTCTTCGGTGCCGAGAAGCTCGGCAACGACAGCATCCTGATGGTCGAGGTGATCTGGGACGCGGCGCATCACGAGGCCAAGCGGCGCGTCGACAGCTACAAGATCATCACCGGCGACATCGAGTTCGAGCAGCGCGCCTTCACGCCCTCGGGCTTCGATGCCGCCGAGCAGCCCTGGTACAAGAGCGCGATGGCCTCGGACCAGCCGGTCTGGAGCGACGTCACCCTCTTCCCCACCGAGACCAAGCCCGCCATCGCGATCTCGAGCCAGCTCGCGGTCTACGGCAAGTTCCAGGGCGTGATCTGCGTCGCCATCGAGCGCGAGCGGCTGTCGCAGTTCCTGGCCGGCATCCAGGTCGCGCGCAGCGGCACGGTCGCGATCGTCGATCCGCAGGGCCAGATCATGGCGGCGCCCGAGCTGGCGGAAGGCGGCGACGAGGCGGCCGCGGCCAGCGCCGGCAATGTCGTGACCAACGACCTCGCCCGCGACAAGCTCTACAAGGTGGCGATGGAGGCCGTGGGCCATTTCGGCATGGCGCTCGGGGATATCCACGGGACCATGTCCTGGAACTACCGGGCCACGCTCGACCAGGGCGACTATTTCATCACCTTCACGCCGCTCGGCTTCAAGGGCTGGCTGATCGCGACCGTGATCCCCGCCTCGGACTTCCTGGCCGAGGTCGAGCGCAACACGCGCCGGGTCGCCTGGATGGTGGGATTCCTCACCCTCGTCCTGGCGGCGGGCGCCGTCTGGTTCGCGCGTATCGCGATCGCCCGGCCGCTGCGCCGCGTCACCGCCGAGCTCAGCCATATCGAGAATTTCGAGCTGCACCGCCTGCAGCGCCGGCATTCCTTCTTCGCCGAGATCGACCGGCTGTCCGATGCGCTCATGCGCATGGCCTCGGGGCTGAGCTCCTTCCAGAAATATGTCCCGACCGAGCTGGTGCGCCGCCTCCTCAAGCAGGGCATCGAGGCCAAGCCCGGCGGCGCGCATCAGCCGGTCACGGTGATGTTCACCGACCTCGCCGGCTTCACGGCGCTCTCGGAGCGGCTGGGCGATGCGGTGGTGCCGGTCCTGGCGGACTATCTGAGCCGCATGTCGCCGATCATCGCCGAGGGGCGCGGCACCATCGACAAGTTCATCGGCGACGCGATCATGGCGCTCTGGGGCGCGCCCGAGCGCAACGAAGCGCATGCGCTCGACGCCTGCCGCACGGCGCTGGCCTGCGACCGGGCGCTGGCCCAGCTGGCGGTCGAGGCCCAGGCCACGGGCGGCGTGCCCCTGAAGATGCGGGTCGGCATCAACAGCGGCAACATCCTGGTCGGCAATATCGGCTCGCCCGAGCGGCTCAACTACACCGCGATCGGCGACCCGGTGAACGTCGCCTCGCGCCTCGAGGCTCTCAACAAGCGCTACGGCACGGCGATCCTGATCGGCGAGGAGACGCGCCGCCAGGCGGGCGACGCGATCCTCGTGCGCCGGCTCGACCGGGTCGCGGTCTATGGCAAGGAGGAGGGCATCGCGATCTACGAGCTGATCGGGCTGGCCGGCGAGAGCGCCGCGCCGGAGGCCCCGGGCTGGATCGAGGCCTATGAGCACGGTCTCGACCTCTATGCCGCCCGGCGCTTCCCCGAGGCGATCGAGGCCTTCAGGGCGGCCGCGCGCGAGCGGCCCGAGGGCGATCCCCCTTCCGCCCTCTTCATTGAGCGGGCGAAAGCCTTCATGATCGAGCCGCCGCCGCCGGGCTGGCGGGCGGTCACGGTCCTTGCCGAAAAATAATCCTCCATCAAGATCGACGGGTGTCATGAACGGGAATGAATTGTTCGCGGCCGGCTACAAGCAGGAATCCTACTGGTGGGAGGCGGCGCCCTTGGCTGCGCTGCCCGAGACGAAGCCGCCGGCCGCGGTCGATCTCGTCATCGTGGGCTCGGGCTATACCGGCCTCGCCGCGGCGCTGGTGGCGGCGCGCGGCGGGCGCTCGGTGCTGGTGCTCGAAGCCGAGCGCGCGGGCCACGGCTGCTCGACCCGCAATGGCGGCCAGGTCTCGACCTCGATCAAGCCCGATTACGCGACGCTGAGCCAACGCCATGGCGCGGCCCAGGCGCTCGAGATCCGGCGCGAAGGCATCCGCGCGCTCGACTTCATCGCCGAGCTCATCCAACGAGAGAACATCGACTGCGACTGGGAGGTGAACGGGCGCTTCCATGCCGCCCACAATCCCCAGCAGTACGAGGCGCTGGCCCAGGCGCTGGGCCACCAGGCCAAGGGGCAGGAAGTGCCCTACGAGATGGTGCCGCGCAGCGAGCAGCGGCGCGAGATCGGCTCCGACCGCTATTTCGGCGGCGTGGTCTATCCGCGCCATGCCCAGCTCCATCCCGGCAAATACCATGCGGGGCTGCTGGCCAAGGTGCGCGAGGCGGGCGCCGCCGTCATCGACCGCACGCGGGTCGAGGCGGTCGAGCGCGACGGCCAGGGCTTCTCGGTCAGGACGGCCAAGGGCAGCGTCAAGGCGCGCGACGTGCTGATCGCGTCCAACGGCTACACGGGGCCGGGCACGCCCTGGTTCCGCCGGCGCGTGATCCCGATCGGCAGCTACATCATCGCGACCGAGCCGCTCGAGCCCAAGCTCGCCACCGAGCTCGTGCCGCATGCGCGCTCGCTCTCCGACACGCGCAAGCTCGTCTTCTATTACCGGCTCTCGCCCGACCGCCGGCGCATGCTGTTCGGCGGGCGCGTCGCCTATAACGAGACCGACGCCAATGTCAGCGCGCCGCGCCTCCATGACGCGATGTGCGCGATCTATCCGCAGCTCAAGAGCGCCAGGATCAGCCATAGCTGGTTGGGCTTCGTCGCCTATACCTTCGACACCATGCCGCATATCGGCAGGCAGGACGGGCTCTGGTACGCGATGGGCTATTGCGGCTCGGGCGTCTCGCTCGCGACCTATTTCGGCACCCGCATCGGCCAGCAGATCCTGGGGCAGAAGGAAGGCGCCACGCCCCTCGACGGCCTCGCCTTCCCGACCCGGCCGCTCTACACCGGCTATCCCTGGTTCCTGGCGCCTTCGATCTTCTATTACCGGATGCGCGATCGGTTGCCGGTGTGACGATAAACTGAGCCCCCCCTTGCGGGAGGGGGTTGGGGGATGGGTATCGAGAGTCGCGCATCGGCGCGCCCGACGATCGCCCTAGCAACTGCCGTCGACTTCACTATCTAAGATCCAGGAGTCCCCTCCCCCTACCCCCTCCCGCAAGGGGAGGGGGCGAGAATGTCTTTTCAACCTCCGAGTCCCTCGATGTTCGACTCCGTGCCGATCCACGAATGGATGATCATGAGCGGGCTCGAGAACCGGCCGGTGATGGGGCTGTTCGAGGGGCTCTGCGAGCGGCTGGCCGGCACGCCGCTCGCGATCGAGCGCGCGCATCTCTCGGTGGCGCTGCTGCATCCCTCGCTGCGCGGCTTCAGCCACACCTGGCATCGCGGCAGCGGCGCGCTCGACAGCCTGGTCTTCACCCACGGCATGGACGAGACCCAGGGCTGGAAGGAAAGCCCCTTCAAATTCATGCTCGAGGAGCGGCAGACGGTCCTGCGGCGGCGCCTCGCCGGCAACCGGGCGCAGCTCGACTTTCCGGTGCTGACCGAGTTCCGCGACGAGGGCCTGACCGACTGGGTCGCCTTCCTGCACAGCTTCAGCCCCGAGAGCGATCTCCATTGGAGCAAGCTCACCGGCATGATCACGAGCTGGGCCACGGCCCGCCCGGGCGGCTTCGCGGAGGACGATGCGGTGCTGCTGCAGGAGCTGATCGGCACCTGCGCGGTGGTGGTGAAGGCCGACACCACGCAGCAGATCATGCGCAACCTTCTCAACACCTATGTCGGCGGCAACTCGGTCGAGCGGGTGCTGGCGGGCGAGATCACGCGCGGCGACGTGCAGCGCATCGAGGCCGCGATCCTGTTCGCCGATCTGCGCGGCTTCACCGGCTTCTCCGACGCGACGCCGATCGAAGGCACGCTGACCTTCCTCAACGCCGCCTTCGACGCGATGGGCGGGCCGGTGACGCGCGAGGGCGGCCATATCCTCAAGTTCCTCGGCGACGGCCTCATGGCGATCTTCCCGACCGACACCGACGCGGGCGAGGCCTGCCGGCGGGCGCTGGCCGCGGCCGAGGCCGGCCAGGAAGCGATGACGGCCCTGAACGAGGCGCGCGCGGCCGAAGGCCTGCCGGTGCTGGGGCTCGACCTGGCGCTCCATCACGGCGAGGTGCTCTACGGCAATGTCGGCACCGCCGAGCGGCTCGATTTCACCATCGTCGGCCCCGCCGTCAACGAGGCCTCGCGCATCGAGACCCTCTGCAAGCGCCTCGAGCGGCCGGTGCTGCTGTCGGAGAGCTTCGCCACGGCGCTGGGCGACCATCCCCGCCTGCGCGAGCTCGGCACGCACGAGCTCGCGGGGCTGGCGACGCCGCGGCGGATCTTCGGGATCGGATAGAGGCGGGGCTTCGCAACCTTCACCCCCCTCCCCCGTTCTTCTTCATCCCTTCCCCCCTTGTGGGGGAAGGTTAGGAAGGGGAGTGATCGTAGATCGCGTCTGTTGCCCCACCCCCTCCCTCACCCTCCCCCATCATCCTCCTTCGCCCTTTGGGCTACGGAGGACAAGAGGGGGAGGGGATAAGAATCGAGGAGGGAAACCGATGATTCGCGCGTCAGCGCGTCCGCATCCCCCTCACCGCCGCTCCTGGAAGAACCGCTTCAGCAGCGCCCCCGCCTCGCGCTCGGCGATGCCGCCATAGACCTCGGGGCGGTGATGGCAGGTGGGCTGCTCGAAGATGCGCGCCCCATGCTCGACGCCGCCGCCCTTGGGATCGTAGGCGCCGAAATAGACGCGGCGGATCCGCGCGAAGGCGATCGCCTGGGCGCACATGGCGCAGGGCTCGAGCGTGACATAGAGATCGCAGGTCTCGAGCCGCGGCGAGCCCAGGATATGGGCGCCGGCGCGGATCACCAGCATCTCGGCATGGGCGGTCGGATCGGCATCGGCCTCGGTGCGGTTGCCGGCCTTGGCGAGCACCGCGCCGGTCGCGCTGTTCACCAGCACCGCCCCCACCGGCACCTCCCCGCGCGCGGCCGCGGCGGCGGCCTCGGCGAGCGCCTGGGTCATCGGTTCGGGCTTGATGTCGGTGAAGGCCATGACGGGCGGGAGAAGGGACCGGCGACGCGGAGGCTGTCAAGCGGGGGCGCCTCGCAATCATGATCGATGACGGAGCAGAAGGTCCCTCCCCCTACCCCCTCCCGCAAGGGGAGGGGGCTGGAACAATGAACATCTCGCCCCCTCCCCTTGCGGGAGGGGGTAGGGGGAGGGGAACCGAAGAGTCGCGCACCCGCGCGCCCGCTTCCCCCGCTTTGCCTCTCCCGCCGATCGGCCTATGCTTCCCCCATGGTGGGTCGCGGGCTTATCGCCGACGGCCGCATCAAGACCGCTCGACCGCCATCGTCAGGCCGCTTCGGCGCGCGACCCCCCGGATCAACCGTTCGGGAGGACGCCATGACTGAGACCATCCGCAATCCGGTCGAATGGAGCTGGGACCAGCTCCGCGGCATGGGCCACGCGCTGGGCGAGGTTGGCCATGCGCTGGGCCGCAGCCCCGCCGCGCGAGCCCAGCCGGCACCCGTCGTCCATCGCATCCAGGCGCGCGAGCTCAAGGACGTGATCCGCAAGGGCTTCGCCGATTACGGCGTCTACCGCACCGACGTGATCGCGCTCTGCGTGTTCTACCCGGTGGTGGGCCTGCTGCTCGGGCGCGCGGTCTATGGCCGCGACCTGCTGCCCCTGCTCTTCCCGCTGGCCTCGGGCTTCGCGCTGATCGGCCCCTTCGCCGCCTTGGGCCTCTACGAGATGAGCCGCGAGCGCGAGCATGGCAACAAGGCGAGCTGGGCGAACGCCTTCGCCGTGCTCAAGGCGCCCGGCATCGGCTCGATCCTGATCCTGGGCGCCGCCCTCGTGCTGCTGTTCCTGGTCTGGCTCGCGGTCGCCTGGCTGCTCTATGCGCTGACCCTGGGCCCGACGCCGCCCGCCTCCGTGGGCAGCTTCATCGACGCGCTCTTCACCACTGGCCCCGGCTGGACCCTGATCGTCGCCGGCTGCGGGGTAGGCTTCCTCTTCGCGCTGCTGGCCATGTCGATCAGCGTGGTCTCCTTCCCGCTCCTGCTCGACCGGGATGTCGGGCTCGGCACGGCGGTCCGCACCTCGATCCGTGCGGTCAGAATGAATCCGGGCCCGATGGCGGCCTGGGGCCTCGTCGTCGCGGGCGGATTGGTGCTGGGCTCGATCCCGCTCTTCCTCGGCCTCATCGTGGTGATGCCGGTGCTGGGCCACGCGACCTGGCATCTCTATCGCAAGCTGGTGGCGGGGTAGAGACGGCGGCCTCAGTCAGAGCATCGGAAACAAGCGCGGTGCGTCGCTTTCTTCACCTCCCCCCTTGCGGGGGAGGCTGGGTGGGGGGTAGCCGCGGACTCGTTGCAGGCTCGCGTTTGCTCGATCGAAGGCACTTGCGACAGCGCGTTCTACGATCACCCCCACCCTAACCTCCCCCTCAAGGGGGGAGGGGATTTAGGGGATTCCGTGCGGGAATTCGATGCGGACGAGAGCGCCTCTCCGCTACCGCCAATAGCCCGGCGCATAGACGCGGGCGCCGCTGCTGTCCGTGGTCCAGTGGCCCGGGACCCAGAAGGGCGTGCTGCCGGAAGCGGCCGGATGGTCGCCCGGCGCCCAGCGGTAGCCGTTCCCTTCGCGCTGCCAGTTGCCGAAATTCTGGGTGTTCGAAGTCGGCGGATGGGCCGGCGCCACCGGCGGCGTCCGGGGCGCGGGCGAGAGGCCGGGCTGGATGGGCGTGCTCAGGTTCGGCTGGAACTGGCCCGGCTGGTATTGCGCATATTGGACGAGACCCGGGAGCGCCACCCAGTTCGGCGGCGGCGACCGTTCGCCCGGCAGCGGGCGGCCGCCGCAGGCCGCCAGCAGCAGCGGCAACGACAGGACCAGGGCATAGCGGTGTCTGCGGCTCGCCATCACAGGCCGCGCACTCCTTCCTTGCGTCAGGCGCCTCCGGAACCAGGACCGGAGGATCGCTTGCCCCCAGGGAAAGAGATGTGGGCGCCGGCGCGCCGCACCAAGGGGCGGATTGACACAAGCCGGTGAGCCACGAACGCCATGGGCCCGGGCGCATCGCCCGCGATGGCGGCGCGGTCATTGAATAGTTGGCCAGCAATGCGAAATACGGACGGGCCTGTCCGGAAATTCAGTTGGAATCGGACAGTACCCTTCCCCATCTCTGAAGACGCGGACAGGCGAGTCCGCGCGATCACCGTTTCATCCCGGGAGGAACGTCATGAACGGACGAACCAGACCCGCCGCGATCGGCCCTGCGGTCACGCTCGCCCTGGGGCTGGCTCTTCTCTCGCTCGATCCGACGCGCGGCCTCGCGCAAAGCGCCTCAGGCGACAGCGGCTCGCAGGGCGCCGCCTCGATCCTCGCCGACCAGGTGCGCGCCCAGGGCCATCACTGCGACAAGCCGCTCGAGGCCCATGTCGATCCCGACCTCTCCCTGCCGGGACAGAAGGCCTGGATCCTCACCTGCAGCAACGCGACCTACAGCATCCAGCTCCGCCCCGGTAAAGCCGCGCAGATCGACCAGCTCTCGGAGGGGCAGTAGAGCAGTCTACTGAATCCCCGCCCCCAACTTTTGGGGGAGGGTCGGGGAGGGGGCTGCTCGGTATCGGCCCTTTCGCATCCCGACGAGATCGCAGAGCGCGTCTTCCCCCTCCCTGCCCTCCCCCTCGAGGGGGGAGGGGAAGAAAACAGAAGGCAGCGCGCGAATCTTCACTTCACCAGCGTCACCGGCACCGTCGCGAGATGCACGAGCGCGGTCGTGACCGAGCCCAGGAGCAGGCCGCGCACGCCGCCGAGGCCGCGCGTGCCCATGACGATGTGATCGACGCGGCGCTTCTTGCCGATGCGGATCGCGGTCTGGGCGATCGGGCCCATCTCGATGTCGGTGCTGAACTTGACCTTGGCGGCCTTGCAGAGCGCGATCGCCTTCTTGAGCGCGGCCGTGCCTTCCTCCGCCGCCGCCTGCTCCAGGAGCGTCGGCGTCGCGGCGCCGAGATCGCCGAACTCGAGCGTGCCGGTGTTCTGGACATTGACCAGCGCCACCTCGGACTTCGGCTCCTGCCGCGTCATCGCGATCGCGAGCTTGACCGCGCGCAGCGAAGGCTGCGAGCCGTCCACGGGCACCATGATCTTCATGCGGATGTCTCCCCCCGACGAAACCCTGTCCCGGGAGATGGGCCCGGGCGCCTCGATCCGCAAGGAAGAAAATCAGCCGGGGCCGGCGGGAGTCAATGCGGCGGTGCGTAGCGGCGGGCGTGCCCGCGAAAGAGCCGCGGCGGCGGCGGCGCCCGCGCCGCTATCTCGGGACCCGCGATCCCCTTCCGCTCCCTGCGCGAGGGGAGGATAAAAGAGGGACGCGACCGCGCCGGAGCCCGACCCGCCATGCCCCTCACGCCGGACGATATCGAGACGCTGCGGCGGCTGGAGGAATCCCTCTGGCGCGCCGAGACGCGCTTCGACCGCGCCTATATGGAGCGCGTGCTGGCGCCGGACTTCTTCGAGTTCGGCCGCTCGGGCCGGCGGTATGACCGCGCGCAGATCCTGGCCCATAGCGGCGACACGATCCGGGCCACCCTGCCCCTCGCTCGCTTCGCCGTGCATCCGATCGGCGCCGACGCCGCGCTCGTGACCTATGTGAGCGAGGTGGCCTATGGCACGGTCGAGCGCGCCAACCGCAGCTCGCTCTGGCTCCGGACGGAAAAGGGCTGGCGCCTCCAGTTCCACCAGGGCACGCCGGTCGCGTAGGATGGCGCGAGGGGAACCCATGATTCGCAAGGGCCGCATCATCCATCTCAACGGCGTCGGCAGCGCCGGCAAGAGCTCGATCGCCAAGGCGCTGCAGCAGATCGCGGCCGGGCCCTGGCTCCATGTGCAGATGGACACGTTCCTCGAGATGCTGCCCCTCGCCTGGCAGGACCATCCCGAGGCCTTCGCCTACGAGACGATCATGGAGGAGGGCAAGCCCTCGGTGCGGATCACCGGCGGCCCCGTGGGCGAGCGGCTGATGCAGGGCATGCGCGACGCGATCGTGGCGCTCGCCGCGGCCGGCAACGACCTCATCATCGACGATGTGATGATCGACCAGGAAACCAAGGATGCCTACGCGAAGGCACTCGCGGGCTTCGAGATCCTCAGGGTCGGCATCCACGCGCCGCTCGAGCTGCTGGAGGAACGCGAGCGCCGGCGCGCCGACCGCTTCCCCGGCACCTCGCGCTGGCAGTTCGGCCAGGTGCACCGGAACATGCGCTACGATCTCGAGCTCGACACGAGCCGGATGACGGCGATGGAATGCGCCGAGGCGATCCAGCGGCAGTTCGGGCTCTAGGCGCCCGGCCGGCGCCAACCCAACACCCGGCAACCGCCGTCTGCCCTATTGCGTGACGGCCGGCGCCTGGTCGGTCGGGATGCCGGCGAGATGGCGGAAGATGGCGAGGTTGCGCGTGCGGTAGTCTTCCTCGTAGTTGCCGATCACCATCAGGCCCTCGTCGAGCTCGGTCATCGCGTAATAGCCCCAGCGGCCGGGTGCCGTCTTCTCGAGGATGTAGGTGGAGCGGATGGCGCCGGCATCGAAGGCGGTGACGATGAAGGCCATGACCGGGCTGACATTGCCGATGCGCACCACGATCCGGTCGGGCGTGGCTTCGTCCACGTGCATGTCGTAGACCACGGGCCGCGAGCTGCGGTCGTCCGCGCGCAGGAAATAGAGATCGCCGCCGGCCTTGAGCTCACCCAGCGTGAAATCGGCGCGCCGCCCCCGCGGGCTCGCATCCTCGAGCGCCGCGGCGTCGGTGATGAAGGTCTCCCAGCGATCGTCGGAGCGCGACCAGTATTGGATGCCCTTGAAGGCCGACACCGCGCCGAAGCGCGCGAGCAGATCGTCGCCCGTGCCGTCGAAGGCGAACGCGCCGGAGAGGACGGTGAGGATCGTGAAGTCGCCCGGCGGCCAGCCGAAGCAGGCGGGCGGGTGCCAGCGCTCGAGCTCGTGGCCGCTCCAGGTGTGGAAGTGGGGTGGGTTGGCAAAGGGGGGAGAAGGCGAGATCGAAGCGCCGCTGCAAGGCATAACAGGGGCTGATGCTGTATTTGCAACAGCCGCAGTCACTGCCAAAAGGCCTACGAAGCAGAACCCTAGGCTCCAGAAGTTAGTGAAACGGTGTTTCATGTCATAGCGGCCTAAGTGTGCCAGTGCTGCTGTATAGAGAAATGCCAGCTTTCCAACGGCCGAGTTGGTAGCGCATCGTCTGCTAAGGGAGTGGCGACTTACGCGATAAAATCCTACAATTAATACTCTCTATCATTCCACCGACTCAACACTGGAAGGCAGTGGGCGGATGAAGTTTGAAGAGTACGAGCGCGAGCAGTTCTTCAAATACGAGGAATTCGCACAAGTCGTTGGCATGATTCTTTCCAACGCGATTGATGCTAGTGGCCTGCCAAAGCCACAGTCGATTCGGCATCGCGCGAAGTCACCCAAAAGCCTGAAGGAGCGTCTGGAAGAAGCAGATAAACTCGACTCTCCACACATCGAAGAACACCGGCGAGATCTCGCCGGTGTTCGGATTATCTTCTATACCAATTCTGATGTAGAAAAGTTCCTGAACGCACGCCTGATCTTCGAAAATTTTGACGTCGAAAAGGGTACTGTTCGTATTCACCACCCGACTAAAGAGAATCAAGAGCGTCGATATCGCGGCATCCACTATACAATTAACCTCAAAAATAACCGCACCAAGCTAGCTGAGTATTCTCGCTACGCGGGAATGCGATGTGAAATTCAAGTGCAGACAATTTTGAATCACGCTTGGTCCGAAACATCTCATGACATCGCTTACAAGAACAAACTGCCAAAGGGCTTCGGTCGCGATGCTATGGAGGCCATTAGGAATCGCCTCAATCGAATCATGGATCAGTACCTAATGCCGGCTGGCTATGAATTTCAACGCGTGCAACATGACTATGAGCGCTTATTGCAAGGCAAGAAACTCTTCGATCGTGACTTACTGACAGCGATTACGGTGGCGTCGGACAATAACCTACGCCATGAGATACTAATATCATTGCGAGACGAGGTAATCCCGAACTACGACGACGTCTCAGCAATATATGACGATCTCATGGCTTCGCTAGTGTCGGCCGTCAAAGGAGCAAAAGAATCAAAACCAAAACCGATTGAAACGCCATTTGGTCAGTTGGAAGGAAAGACCGCAGCAGACGTAACGAGCGCTGCAGTCGACATTATAGACGCCCTCAGGTACATCGACGTCTCCAAAACATTCGATGTCTTATGCAAACTTTTCGATCACGCTCCAAGCGAGGAAGCTAGTCAACGAATCATAAAAGCGGCAGAGCGTCTGGCAGGGTATGACCAACCGGTATGGGAAAAGGTGGGGCCCGCAGTACAAGTTCTTCTGGTCGATGCAGCAGCCCGTGTCCGGGCTGATCAAAATCCAACCACCGCTCCGTTGCTTATCGCGACGTATAGAGCACTCTTGAGCTTAGAGATTGAGGGCACGATTTGGAGGGCGGACTCTGTCACATTGACCAGAGCGTCTATGCCCGTTTTACCTGACGTATTGGTAATTCGCGGCAAGGCCATCGCTTCTCTCTTCGACCTCTTCACCAAAGCAACCTCCGATGAAGAGAAGCGAACCATCCTGTCAGCGCTCCGAGGATCCACTCGCCTACCGCACGAGCACTCGAATCAACTACTTAGACAATGCATTCTAGACGCAATTCGCATTGTCGAGTTCCTCGCAACACACGCGAGTAGCTTGTCGTACGAGATCCGAGAGTGGATGGAAGAGGGCTATCTCTTTGATTACCATCGAGCCCGTCAAATCGCCGATGACATTCAGGACAAGTTTGGATGTGCGTCGGATGCTCGCCAACTGATGGCGTCAATCATCCAACTCCGCGATTGTATCAATCAGGACCAGCTCTATGTGCGTTACAAAACCTTAGTAGGGTTTCGCACCGTGCTTCCTGAGCATTGGAGCGATGAAGACTGGCCCTACGACGAGGTGGAGAAGTTTCGGTTGAATGAGGCCCAACGATTTGTTGACGAGATTAATACCGGCAACGAGAGCGAATGGCTTGGCTTTATAGAAAGGTGCGCGACTACCCAGTCGAATGACGCAGCTACCTTTCCAATTTTCAGCCAGTTTCTGACTATGCTTGCTAAACAGAAGCCCGAGATTGCTCACAACTACCTAACACGAGCTACCGATGATCTATTGAGGTTTCTGCCGGCCTTTCTTTCTGGTTTGTTTGAATCTAAAGCAAAGGAACTCTACCTGAATTGTCTTGATTATTACCTCCACGAAGGCACACATCTGCCCTCGCTGATCCGTCACTATCGCATATCTAAGCCAGGTAGACCGGAATTCATCACTGCGGTTTTAAAAAGGGCAATAGCCACAGCGGACGAAGCAACGGTAACTCACTGTCTACTCTTTGCACTGGAAGGTACCTCTGGCGATGGCGTCCCAAGTAGTAACGAATTTTTTGTTCCTGCAATCTCCTTTCTAACGGGCTTGAAAAGCACTCATTGGGTCCGCCAAGCCTGGATGGCTCACAAAGAAACTCCTTTCTTTAATAAGATCGATATTGCAGAGGCGCGCTTGCTCTTAGCGAATCTGATCGAGGCCCCTGCAATAGACTACCGGGCGGAGGAAATACTTTGTCGAATAGCGGAGAAATGGCTCCCTATGGTGTGGGGTTTCTTTAGCGAACGTATTGCACATCCAGCGGAGCGGACAATCGATGGCAGATACGACGCAATTCCATATCAGTTCCACAAACTGCATAAAGAGCTTGCGAAAGAGCCAGCATTGGCGATTGAAACTACCCGCACAATGTATGCCGTGGACTCAGAAGCGTTTCGCTTTCGGGGCGGTCGGCTCTTTCACATCACATATCCTGAATTTTCAGCGGAGATCTCGCGCAGGCTCTGCGAATTGATAACCAATGGGAGCAAAGCAGATGCAGAGTATGCTATCGGAATAATGATGAACTATCATGGGGAGGCCGCGATCCACGACGTCTTGAAGTGCATTGTCGCCAAGTATCCTAACGATGAAGAAGTGCTCGCTGGTGTCCGTATTAGCATCGATAGCACCGGCACAACTGTCGGTGAGTACGGGCGGGTCGAAGCAATGCGTCAGAAGAAGGCGGCGATTGCATCGTGGCTTTCGGACCCAAATCCAGACATAAGGGCATTTGCAGAGCGCCATACCCTTGATCTTGGTACCGAAATTGCGGATGAACAACGTCGCGCAGAGCAACGACAGGCACTGAGAAGGCTAGAATACGATAAGGATGACGACGGAAATGAAGACTAATCACGCGCTCCGAATGCTCTAGCCACTCACTCTACTCAACTCATTCATCCCGCTAACCCCTTCTCCACCCTTCCCCCCGACACTACCTCCCCGCCATGACCCCCACCCTCCCCCTCCCCGACCGCACCGTGCTGCTCGATGGCGGCATGGGCCGCGAGCTGCGCATGCGCGGCGTGCCGATCCTCGAGACCATCTGGTCGGCGAACGCGCTGGTGGTGGCGCCCGAGGTCGTGCGCCAGGTGCATCAGGACTACATCGCCGCCGGCGCCGAGATCGTCACCACCAACTCCTACGGCGTCATCCGCGCCGATCTCGCCAAGGAGGGGATCGAGCACCGCTTCGCCGAGCTGAACCGCATGGCGGGGGCGCTGGCCCGGGAGGCGCGCGACCGCTCCGGCCGCAAGGCCTTCATCGCGGGCTCCTTGCCGCCCTTGCGCGGGAGCTACCGGCCGGACCTCGTCGGCAGCCATGCCGAGATCGAGCCGCTCTATGAGGAGCAGGCCTCGCTGCTCGCCCCCTATTGCGACCTGATGCTGTGCGAGACCATGTCGAGCGCCACCGAGGCGGTCGCGGCCGCCACGGCCGCGGCGCGCACCGGCCTTCCCGTCTGGGTGAGCTGGACGCTGCATGAGGACAATTCGGGCCGGCTGCGCTCGGGCGAGAGCGTGACCGAGGCCGCCAAGGCGATCGCGCATCTCCCGGTCTCGGCCTTCCTCGTCAATTGCTGCAGCCCGGAGAGCATCACCGCCGCGATGCCCGAGCTGGCGCGGCTTCCGGGCGGGATCGCCGGCGGCTATGCCAACGCCTTCCGGCCGGTGCCGGCCGACTGGACGCTCGAGGCGGGCGGGCTTCTCCCCTTGCGCGACGACCTCGATCCGGAGTCCTATGCCCACCATGCCGGGCATTGGCATGCGGCCGGCGCCAGGGTCGTCGGCGGCTGCTGCGGCACGCGGCCGGCCCATATCGCGCGGCTGCGCCAGATGATCGCGAAGGAGTCAGGCGCATGAGCGCCCGCAACGGCAAGACGACGAAGGCGGCCCAGGACGGCGGGCGCCCCACCATCGGCGTCACGCTCGATTCCGAGGAGCCGGGCGGCTACTCGAAATTCCCCTGGTATGCCGTGCGGCAGAACTATGCCGACGCGGTGGTGAAGGCGGGCGGGCTGCCGCTCTTCCTGCCGCACGAGCCGGACCAGGTGGCGGACTATCTGGCGCTCATCGACGGGCTGGTCGTCACGGGCGGCGCCTTCGACATCGATCCTTCGCTCTTCGGCGCCAAGGACAAGCACCCGACGGTGAAGCTCAAGGGAAGGCGCACCGAATTCGAATGGAAGATCACCCAGGCCGCGGTCGAGCGTGACCTGCCGGTGCTCGGCATCTGCGGCGGGCAGCAGCTCCTCAATGTCGTGCTGGGCGGCACGCTCATCCAGCATATCCCCGACGAGGTCGAGGGCCCGCTCGCCCATGAGCAGCCCAATCCCCGGGACGAGCCCGGCCACAGCGTGCGGATCGTGAGCGGCACGCTGCTTCACAAGATCACCGGCGCCGCCTCGCTCGCGGTCAACAGCGCGCATCACCAGGCCGCCAAGTCGGTCGGCCCCGGCATCCTCGTCGACGCCACCGCCGAGGACGGCGTGATCGAAGGCATCGAGGACCCGCGCCACCGCTTCGTGCTCGGCGTGCAGTGGCATCCCGAGTTCTCGATCACGACGGGCGACGAGAAGATCTTCAAGGCCTTCGTGGACGCGGCGAAGGGATAGGCGCGAGGCGTCCCTCCATTCGTCATCCCCGCGAAAGCGGGGATCCACCGTGATGGCATACTCCGCCCAAGCGGACGTAAGCTTCGGCATGGATCCCCGCTTTCGCGGGGATGACGAAAGAATGCGTGATCGGCAAAGGCTCCCTTTCCTGCGGCAGGATTGAGCGCGCATTGCTGCGACGCTGCCGCTATGCTCCCCCCTCACCCTGCCCTCTCCCCTCGCTCACGCGGGGGAGAGGATGATTTTATCTTGAGCCATCATGTCCGACCCCACCGACAAGCCCGACGTCCCGCCCGACGATCCCATCCCCCCGCGTCCCGAGGGCGAGCGGATCGCCAAGCGGCTGGCGCGGGCGGGGCTCTGCTCGCGGCGCGATGCGGAGCGCTGGATCGCGGAGGGTCGCGTCGCGGTCGACGGCAAGACGCTCACCAGCCCGGCCCTCAACGTGACCGCCGCCTCGCGCATCACGGTCGACGGCGATCCCATCCCGGAGACGGCGCCGACGCGGCTCTGGCGCTACCACAAGCCGCGCGGGCTCCTCACCACCACCCGCGATCCCGAAGGCCGCCCCACCATTTTCGACGAGCTGCCGGAGGAACTGCCGCGCGTCATCACGGTCGGGCGGCTCGATCTCAATTCCGAGGGGCTGCTGCTCTTGACCAACGACGGCGCGCTGGCGAGGAAGCTCGAATTGCCCGCCACCGGCTGGATCCGGCGCTACCGCGTGCGGGTCAACGGCCAGGTCGAGCCGGAAGCGCTGGCGGGCCTCGCCCAGGGCGTCACGATCGAGGGCGTCCGGTACGGCGCGGTCCGGGCACAGCTCGACCGGCAGCAGGGCGACAATGCCTGGCTCACCATGGCGCTGACCGAGGGCAAGAACCGCGAGGTGCGGCGCATCTGCGAGCATCTGGGCTGGCGGGTGAACCGCCTCATCCGCGTCGCCTACGGGCCGTTCCAGCTCGGCCATCTCGAGCCCGGCGCGGTCGAGGAGGTCTCGGCGCGCGTGGTGCGCGAGCAGGTGAGCGGCGAAAGCGGGCCCACCGACAAGAAAGGGGCCACCGCGGCCGAGAAGCGGCGCCTGCGCGAGGCGGCGCACGAGGCCCGGCGCCAGGAGAAGCGCGACGAGCGCCGCACGGCCGAGCCCAAGACGCTGCGGCCGGGCAAGCGCGAGCGCGAGGCGCGGCGGGGCTCCGCCTCGGCGCCGGGTGCCGGCGGGCGGGGTGCCGCTGCGCCGAAAGGTTCCAAGGGACGCGGCCCTCATGCGTCCAAGGGCTTCGGCGAACGGGGCCGGGACGCCGAAGGACGGCGGGCCGGTTTCGGGAAGGGCGAGGGAACGCCGTTCGCGGCGCGCGAGGCCCGGCGCAGCGACGAGCCGGAAGGGCGGCGCTTCGGCAAGCCCGAACACGAGGATCGCCGCGGCCGGCCGGGTGCCGGCGAGACCCGGCGCGGGCAGCAGGGGCGTGCCAAGGGAACCGCCGCGCGAGACGAGGGACGCCCGCCTTCCCGCCGCGACCAACCGGACCGCCCGGACAGGACGGGTTCGCGCGGCAAGCCGGGACACCGCCCGGCTTCGCCCAAGGGCTCCGGAGGGCGCGGCCCCTCTTCGCCCAAAGGCTCCGGGGGACGTGGCCATGCGCATCGTCGCCGGCCGTCATAGGGGCCGGGCGATCGCCGCCCCCGAGGGCGACGCCATCCGCCCGACCTCGGACCGCGCGCGCCAGTCGCTCTTCAACCTGCTCGAGCATGGCGCGCCGGCCAAGGCGGGGCTCGTCCTCCGCGACGCGGTCGTGCTCGACGTCTTCTGCGGCACGGGCGCGCTCGGGCTGGAGGCGCTGTCGCGCGGCGCCGCCAAGGCGATCCTCATCGACAGCGACGCCGCCGCGATCACGCTCGCGCGCAGGAACGCGATGGCGCTGGGCGAGATCGCGCGGGTCTCCCTGCGCCAGCTCGACGCCACCCGGCCGGGCAAGGCGCCGGCGGCGGCGAACCTCGCCTTCCTCGACCCGCCCTATGGCAAGGACCTCGCCGCGGCGGCGCTGGCAGCGCTCGCCCGCGAAGGCTGGCTGGCACCCGGCGCCATCGTCACGGTCGAGACCGCCACCCGCGAGGACCTCGCGCTGCCCGAAGGCTTCGCGCTGCTCGACGAGCGGCGTTATGGAAAGGCGAAGATCGCCATTCTCGTTTACTTCACCTCCCCCCTTGAGGGGGAGGCTGGGGTGGGGGGTGATCGTGGAGCGCGGTGACGATTGTGCGGACGACACCATCCAGATTGGTCAAAACATCATTGTTCCAGAACCGGATAACGCGGTAGCCACGCGCGTTCAGCCGCGCCGTCCGGGCAGCATCCTTCTCCCGCTCCACGTCGTGCTGCCCGCCATCGACCTCGATAACCAGCCGCGCGTGGAGACAGGCAAAATCAGCGACGAAGTCGCCGATGGGCACTTGGCGACGAAACTTGAACCCACCGATCTGCCTTTGCCGCAAGGCCGACCACAGCTTGCGTTCCGCGTCGGTGGCTCCCTTTGGCAGGCGGCGGGCGTTCTCGATGTCCCCGAACACCTGTCCTCGATGTCCCCGGTCTGTACACAAGGGGGGAGGGGTAAAAGTAAGGGATGGGTCAGGCGCCACGCTGCATGAAGCGATTTCAATCCCCCTCGCCTTGACCCCGCCCCCGCGGCGACTCTAGCCTCGCCTCGCGAGATCGGAGTTTGGGGGACGTCATCACGATGGTCAGGGGTTGCAGGGGGCTCGGCGCCGGAAGGTGGGGCTGGGCGCTGCTCGCTTTCTTGGGCGTCCTGCCGGCCGGGCCCGCGCTCGCCGGCGAGCAGCTCTTCGTCGCGGTGCCCGGCAACTGGGAAGAGGCCTGGCGGCACGAGACGCCGCAGCAGGTCATCGTCGAATATCTGCCGCCGGGGACGACCGTCACCGACTGGACCGACATGGTCACGACCCAGGAATTCCCGGGCGCCCATGTCGACGTGCTGCAATATCTGGACAAGGTCGCGGCCGCCTTCGGCGCCGGCTGCAAGGCCGCGCGCCACGAGGGCCCGCGCGCCTCGACCGAGAACGGCTATGACGTGGCGCTCGCCTATCTCGAATGCCGCGAGCCCGACCCTTCCAAAGCGGCGCCGGGCGTCGTGCTCAAGAGCGTCGAGTTCCTGGCCATCAAGGCGATCCAGGGGCTCAAGGGGCTTCATGTCGTCCAGCGCGCCTGGCATGGCGACGACCCGGCCCAGCATCCGCTGCAATCCGCCAACGCCAAGGACTGGGTCGCGGTGGTGCGCGACGCCGAGCTCTGCGACCTCGCCGACACCAGCCGGACCTGCCGCACGGTGGGGCGGACGGGCGGGCTGACGCAGTAGATGTGATCGCCAACTCGATCTGATCGCTTCGCTCTACTTTGAAGCTTCGAGCGAGATCGGCGATCGGGGTCTCGTTCTCTCTTGAGACGCCCCTTTTTCTTTCTTCACCTCCCCCCTTGAGGGGGAGGCTGGGGTGGGGGTGGCCGCAAGCTCGGTGCCAGTTGCGTTCGCGCGATCGAAGGGCTCTTGCAGCATCGCGTTCGATGATCACCCCCCACCCTAACCTCCCCCTCAAGGGGGGAGGGGATTAGGAGACGGGTGGAGAGGCGGTGACGAGACCGAGAACAAGCGCGCGCCCGCGCGCTTCCGTTTCTACCGCCGCCCGAACAGCCGCTCGATGTCGGCGAGCTTGAGCTCCACATAGGTGGGGCGGCCGTGGTTGCACTGGCCGGAATGGGGTGTCGCCTCCATCTGGCGCAGGAGCGCGTCCATCTCGGGCTGGGTCAGGCGGCGGCCGGCGCGCACGCTGCCATGGCAGGCCATGGTGCCGCAGACATGCTCAAGCCGCTCCTTGAGCGAGAGCGCCTCGCCCAGCGCCGCCAGCTCGTCGGCCAGATCCTGCACCAGCCCCTTCACGTCGGTCGGCCCCAGCATCGCCGGCACCTCGCGCACCACGACGGCGCCGGGCCCGAAGCCCTCGAGCACGAGGCCGAGCTCGGCCAGCTCGGGCGCGCGCTTGACCAGCCGCGCCACCGCGCTCTCTTCCAGCTCCACCACCTCGGGGATCAGGAGCCCCTGCCGTGCCACGCCGGTCTCGGCCAGCGCCTGCTTCATGCGCTCATAGACGAGGCGCTCGTGGGCCGCATGCTGGTCGACGATCACGATCCCGTCGGCCGTCTGCGCCACGATATAGGTCTCGTGGAGCTGGCCGCGGGCGACGCCCAGCGGATAGCGCTGCGCGTCGGGCGACGTCGTCTCGGAGGCGGCGTCCGCGCGGGCCGACGGCCGGTCGAAACCCTCGAGCGGCGCGAAGGCCTGCACCGCCGCCTCGGCCAGGCGATGCGGCACGGTGCCGCCGCACCAATTGCCATAGTTCCCCTGGAAGAAGCCCGAAGGCCGCCCGGCACCGGCGAGCGCGGGCTCGCCGCCCCATCCCGTCTCCGGGCGGAAGGCGCCCAGCGCCGCGCCGGCGACCGTGGTGGCAGCGCGATGGCCCGCCTCGGCCAGCGCATGGCGGATGGCGCCGACGATGAGGCCGCGCACCAGCCCCGAATCGCGGAACCGCACCTCGGCCTTGGCGGGATGGACGTTCACGTCCACCGCCTCGGGCGGCAGGTCGAGGAAGAGCGCCACCAGCGGATGGCGGTCGCGGGCGAGGAAATCCTGATAGGCGCCGCGCACCGCGCCTTGCAGCAGCCGGTCGCGCACCGGCCGGCCATTGACGAAGAGGAACTGCTGGTCGGCGGTGGCGCGGTTGAGCGTCGGCAGGCCGACATGCCCGGTGAGCCGGATGCCCTCACGCTCGGCGGCAAGCGCCAGGGCGTTCTCCTGGAAGTCGCGGCCCATGATGGCACCGAGCCGGGCGAGCCGCGCCGCCTCGGGCCCGCCGACCAGATCGCCGCCGGGTGCCGGGTAGCGGAACAGCACCCGCGTCTCGTCGCGCAGCGTGAAGGCCACCTCGGGATGGGCCATGGCGAGGCGCTTCACCACCTCCTCGGCATGGCCGAGCTCGGTGCGCGGCGCCTTGAGGAACTTGAGGCGGGCCGGGGTGGCGAAGAAGAGGTCGCGCACCTCGACGCGCGTGCCCTGGGCCAAGGCCGCCGGCTGGGGCCGGCCCTTGGCGCCCGCCTCGAGCGCGAGGCTCCAGGCGCTGTCGGCCCCGCGCTTGCGGCTGGCGAGCGTGAGCCGGCTGACGGCGCCGATCGAGGGCAGCGCCTCGCCGCGGAAGCCCAGGGTTGCGATATGGACCAGGTCGTCGTCGGGGAGCTTCGAGGTGGCGTGGCGCTCGACCGCGAGCTCGAGCTCCCCGGGCGTCATGCCGGCGCCGTCATCCTCGACCAGGATCAGGCTCCGGCCGCCCTCGCGCAGCATCACCTCGATCCGCGTGGCGCCGGCATCGAGCGCGTTCTCGACCAGCTCCTTCACGGCCGAGGCCGGCCGCTCCACCACCTCGCCGGCGGCGATGCGGTTGACCAGGTCGGGGGGCAGGAGGCGAATCGTCATGGGCGCCAGGGTAGCAGAAGCGCCCGGGGGTGTCCCGGCGGGGCGCCGGACGGCGGCGGAGCCTCTTCTTCCTCCCCCTCATCTCGGAGGGGGAGGGTTGCGCGGGCTTAGGCGAGACGAAGTCGAGCCTTAGCCGAAGCTGGGAGAGGGTGTGCCGGCAAGAAGAGGCCACCTCTCCCAGCTTCGGCCAGGTCTCCGCTCTCGCTCCGACCAAGCCTTCGCATCCCTCTCCCCCGCTGACGCGGGCGGAGAGGGGGAAAGGAGCGCGGGCGGAGAGGAGCGAGCCGCGCTCGCCACCTGTCATATTCGAAACAAATCCGCGGCCGCGCGAGAAATGCTTGTGGCATCGGCAACGGATGCGACGGCCTTCGCGGCAAATTTGCGGCGACGGGCGCCGCAATCGCGCCAACATCACTAACAAGAGATAAAGATTCCATGTGGTGAAGCGGCGCCCGGCATAAGGAGGGCGTGGAGAGCGACACCTGCGCGCCACAGTCGCGGAGGTTTTTTCTCCTCGCTGCGTTTTTCTCTTGCGATGCGTCAAGAGATTTCTATATGTGTGCGTCAGACGCCTAACGCACGAGCCACTGGCCCACTGCAGGTTACGCAACCGGCGGATCGCGTCCTTCTGGTAACCCCCCGTTTAGAAGAACGGGTTTCCGAGAGGGAACGACGATGCTCCTTGCTCCTCAGGGCGGCCGTACCGCCCGTCTCCGCTCCAGCCTTCGCAACTCGACCGCGCTCCGCAACACCGAAGCGCCGCAGAAGCTGCCGACCCCGGCCAACGAGCCGTCGGTCGCCGACATCCTGCGCGCGGAAGCCGCCTGCGCCGATATCGGCCAGGCGGGCCTGATCCCGACCGGTGCCGCGGCGCCCAAGCGCCAGCGACGACGCGCCCGCGCCGATCTCGCCGTCGTGCCGCCGGAGCCCTCCGACCGCGGCATCGTCACGCCCCGCATCGCCGAGTTCCTGGACCGCGTCCAGCCGGCGACCCCCTGCCTGGTGGTCGATCTCGAGGTGGTGGAGGGCAATTACCGCGCCCTTGCCGCCGCCCTCGATCCCGCTTCGCTCTTCTATGCCGTGAAGGCCAACCCGGCGCCGGAGATCCTGCGCCTGCTCGCCCGCAACAACGGCCATTTCGACGTGGCCAGCCGCGGCGAGATCGACCAGTGCCTGGAGGTCGGCATCCGCGCCGACCGGCTCTCCTTCGGCAACCCGATCAAGAAGCAGTCCGATATCGCCTATGCCTTTGGCCGCGGCGTGCGTCTCTTCGCCTTCGATTCGGAAGGCGAGCTGGAGAAGCTGGCCGTGGCCGCGCCTGGCGCGACCGTGTTCTGCCGCCTTCTGGTGGACGGAGCCGGCGCCGAGTGGCCGCTCTCGCGGAAGTTCGGCTGTTCCTTCGCGATGGCGAAGGCGCTGCTCCTGCGGGCGCGGGCGCTCGGGCTCGATGCCGCCGGCGTCTCCTTCCATATCGGATCGCAGCAATGCGACCTCTCCCAGTGGGACAAGGTGCTGAGCCAGATCGCCGGGCTCTATGGCGAGCTGGCGGCGGCGGGCCTCAAGCCCACGCTGCTCAACCTGGGCGGCGGTTTCCCGGCGCGCTACCAGAAGGAAGTGCCCTCGATCGGCGAATATGGCCGCGCGGTGATCGCCGCCGTGCACCGTCACTTCCCGGAGATGCCGCGCCTCATCGCCGAGCCCGGCCGCGGGCTGGTCGGCGAGGCGGGCGTGATCGAATCCGAGGTGGTGCTGGTCTCGGTCAAGGACGCGGCCGACCCGCAGCGCTGGGTCTATCTCGATATCGGCAAATTCTCCGGTCTCGCCGAGACCATGGAGGAGGCGATCAAATACCGCCTCAAGACGCCCCATGACGGCGGCCCGACCGGGCCGGTGATCCTGGCGGGTCCGTCCTGCGATTCCGCCGACATCCTCTATGAGAAGGCGAATTACGAGCTGCCGCTGGCGCTCAAGCCCGGCGACAAGATCCGGATCCTCGCCTGCGGCGCCTACACCACGACCTACTCCTCGGTCGGCTTCAACGGCTTCGCGCCGCTCAAGGCCTACTGCATCTAGTCAGGACGCGCGTTCCCGACGCGGCCACCAGGGCCGGCCCGGCGATCCCGGGCCGGCCCTTTGGTTTTGCGATCCGGCCTCTGCGCTCGGCTCCGATCGTCTCTCCCTCCCCCTCGATCTCGATATTCCTGTCATGCCCGGGCTCGACCCACGGCTGTCCGGTTGAGTTTTAGTGGACTGGGCGCACGGCGTTGATTCTACTCGGTCCTGGACATCGCCAAATGTTCCGGGACATGAGAAAGGACCAACGCCGTGCCGCACGAGAATAGCGTATTTCATTCGCTTCTTAAGCTGATTAACTGGGACGAGTTTGCGCGCCTGGTCGAGCGGCACGGCAGCGACGCACGGGTTCGCCAGTTGACGAGCAAGAGCCAGTTCATGGCGCTGCTCTACGGCCAACTCTCGGGTGCGAGTAGCCTGCGTGAGATCGTGACGGGACTGGAGAGCCACGAGAGACGGCTCTATCACCTGGGTGGGGACAAGGTCCGTCGTTCGACCCTGGCCGACGCCAACGCGCTGCGGCCCAGCGCCTTGTTCACCGATCTGCTGGCCGCCCTGATGATGCAGGCCCATCGCGGGCTGCGCCGCCAGCTTGCCGAGGTCACCTACCTGATCGATTCGAGCGGCCTGCCGCTCAACAGCCTGAGCCGGGACTGGGCCCGCTTCAGCGCCGGCGTGTGTGGAGCCAAGCTGCATGTGATCTACGATCCCGATGCCGACCGGCCGATCTACGCCGCCGTCACCCCGGCTCGGGTCAACGACATCACCGCCGCCCAGGCCATGCCGATCGAGCCCGGCGCCACCTATGTCTTCGATCTCGGCTATTACGACTACGCCTGGTGGGCCGCGATGGACGCCGCCGGCTGCCGGATCGTCACCCGCTTCAAATCCAACACGCCGCTGGCTGTCGTTGCCCGGAACCCGCTGCCGGCAGACAGCACCATCCTTTCCGACCGCGTCGGCTATCTGCCCGCCCGGCAGGCGGCCAGCCAGCACAACCCGTTCCAGGACCCGGTGCGCGAGGTCCGGGTCAAGACCGAGGCCGGCAAGGTCTTGCGCATCCTCTGCAACGATCTCGACGCATCCGCCCAGGAGATCGCCGATCTCTACAAGCGCCGCTGGGCCATCGAGCTGTTCTTCCGATGGGTCAAGCAGACCCTGAAAATCCGCCACTTTCTCGGTACCTGCGAGAATGCCGTGCGCATTCAGATCGCCGTCGCGCTCATCGCCTTCCTGCTGTTGCGGCTGGCTCAGAAGGCCATCGAGAGCCCGCTCGGCACCTTGGCCTTCGCTCGCCTCGTGCGGGCCAACCTCATGCACCGCCGGCGCATCGACCGTCTGCTCGAGCCGGAGCCCATACCCCGGATCGAGCCGGGCCAAATGGTCCTCCCGTGGACATGAAACCCGAACCGGACAGCCGTGGGCTCGACCCGGGCATCCAGGGCCGCAAGAGCGAGCTGTCGCCCTGGATCGCCGGGTCAAGCCCGGCGATGACAGCAGGAAGGCTGGAGCGAGCCGCTCTTTCTCCATCCCAAAAACCTCTTCCCCGCCCGCCGCCTTCGCCGCCATGATGGGAGCGGGAGACTTCTCAGGGGCGACGAAACCCACCGTGAAGAAGACCAGCAAGAAACGGGCGGCCCCCAAGGCAGGGGCTGCGGGCCGCGGGCTTCGCTCGCGATTCGCGAAGCCTGCCGGCGAAGCCGGGGGGCTGCTGTCGGGCTACGACACCGGCGGCTATTGGTGCGAGCTGCAGGGCCACAGCCACCATGCGCTGCCGGCCTGCATCGAGCTCGAGCGCCGGCTCGACGGCTTCTCGATCGCCGAGCTCAAGAAGCGCTCGAACGCGGCGACCCGCGAGTTCATGACGCTGGGCGTTACCTTCACCGTCTATTCCAACCGCGACCAGATCGACCGGATCCTGCCCTTCGACGTGATCCCGCGGGTGATCCCGGGCGTCGAATGGGAGCGGCTCGAGGCGGGCGTGATCCAGCGCGTCGCCGCCATGAACGCCTTCCTCGGCGACATCTACGGCAAGCAGCGGGCGCTCAAGGACGGCATCATCCCGGCCGAGCTGGTGCTGGGCAACGCCAACTACCGCAAGGAGATGCAGGACCTGCCGGTGCCGCACGGCACCTATATCCATGTCTGCGGCACCGACATCGTGCGCGGCAAGGACGGCAAGTTCCGTGTGCTCGAGGACAATGGCCGCACGCCGTCCGGCGTCTCCTACGTGGTCGAGAACCGCCATCTGATGCAGCGGGCCTTCCCCGACCTGGTGCATGACCTGCCGATCCGGCCCGTCTCCAACTACGGCCAGAAGCTGGCCGAGGCCTTGAGCCAGATCGCGCCGGCGGGCGTCGACGACCCGCAGATCGTGCTGCTCTCGCCCGGCGCCTACAACTCGGCCTATTTCGAGCATATCTTCCTCGCCCGCGAGATGGGCGTGCCGCTGGTCGAGGGCCGCGACCTCACCGTCGAGAAGGACCGGGTCTTCATGAAGACCGTGGGCGGGCTGGCGCCGGTCCATGTCATCTATCGCCGGCTCAACGACGATTTCCTCGACCCCGAGGTGTTCCGGCCGGATTCGATGCTGGGCGTGGCCGGCCTGATGCGCGCCTATCGCAAGGGCAACGTGGCGCTGGCCAACGCGGTCGGCACCGGGGTCGCCGACGACAAGGCGGTCTATGCCTATATCCCGCGGCTCATCCGCTATTACCTGAGCGAGGAGCCGATCATCGACAATGTCGAGACCCATATCTGCCGCGAGCCGGAGGGGCTGAAATTCACGCTCGACCGGATGGAGAGCCTGGTGGTGAAGCCGGTCGGGGAATCGGGCGGCTATGGCGTGGTGATCGGGCCGCGCGTCAGCAAGCGGGAGCTGGCCGAGGCGCGGGAGCTGCTCACGGCCAACCCCGCCAACTATATCAGCCAGCCCATGATCGAGCTCTCGGTCTCCCCCACCCTCTGCGGCCGGGCGATCGAGCCGCGCCACGTGGACCTGCGGCCCTTCACGGTCACCGGCAAGTCGAGCTGGGTGCTGCCGGGGGGCCTGACCCGCGTGGCGCTGCGCAAGGGCTCGCTCATCGTCAATTCCTCGCAGGGCGGCGGTTCGAAGGACACCTGGATCCTTGGCTAAGCTCCTCGCCCGCTTCGCCGACTGCGTCTTCTGGATGGCGCGCTATACCGAGCGCGCCAACTCGCTGGCCCGCGTGCTCGACGTCAACCAGGCCTACAGCCAGGACGCCCATGGCGTCCGCAACTGGCAATCGATCCTGACCTTCTATGCCGACGAAGCCGCCTTCGCCGAGCTCTACAAGCAGGTGAGCGCCGAGGCGGTGATCGCCTTCTACGCGACCGACCCGCGCAACCCCTCCTCGATCCGCTCCTGCTTGCGCCAGGCGCGCGAGAACGCGCGGACCATCCGGCCGCTGATCTCGACCGAGATGTGGTCGCAGCTCAACGCGCTCCACCGCAAGATCAAGCCGCTCAAGACGAGCTCGGTCACCTCGAAGAACCTCTCGAGCTTCGCGACGACGATCAAGGAAGGCTGCGAGACCCATGTCGGGATCACGCTCGAGACCTTCTATCGCGACGAGGCCTGGCATTTCTATCTGCTGGGCCAGCAGCTCGAGCGCGCCGACCAGACCACGCGGCTGCTCGACGTGAAGTTCGCGCAGCTCCAGGCGGGGGCGGCCGAGATGGGCTCGGCCACCGACGTCTCGCAATGGAACGCGCTCTTGCGCGCCGCCGCAGGCTTCCAGGCCTATCGCCGGCGCCATCCGGTGACGGCGATGTCGCCCCAGAGCGTGGCGCATTTCCTGCTGCTCAACCCGCTCTTCCCGCGCTCGCTGCTTTCCTCGGTGAACCAGGCGAGCGAGGCCCTGAACGCGCTGCGGCGCGACAGCGGCCTCGGCACGGGCCTGCGCGCGCAGAAGCATCTGCGCGCCTTCCAGTCGGCGCTGCTCGATCTCGACATCGACGAGGTCCTGGCGCGCGGCATGGGCGAGACGATGGACTGGATCCAGCGCGAGCTCAACCGGACCAGCGACCTGGTGGCGCAGGAGTTCTTCGGGCGGGCTTAGAGGGCATGTCCCCTCTCCCGCTTGCGGGAGAGGGCCAGGGAGAGGGCTGCACGCACCGAGCAGCCCCCTCCCTCGCCCTCCCCCGTTCCGGGGGAGGGGATTAAGCCCGGCGTCACGGATCGACCAGCAGCTCGATCCCGCCCTGGCCCAGCGCCCGCACCGTCACGTCGACATCCATGCCGAGCGCGTCCTCGGCCGCGCCGTTGTAGCTGCCGGCGAGCGGGATCGCCTGGGAAGGGTCGCGGGCCACGCCGACGCGGATGAGGTTGCGGCCGCCGACGATGCCGTTGGTCGGGTCGTATTCGATCCAGCCCGAGAGCGGCAGGAAGATCTGGAGCCAGGCATGGGTAGCCCCGGCGCCGCGGATGCCGGAGGCGAGCCCGTCCACGGCCGGGTCGTAGAGATAGCCGGTGACGAACCGCGCGGCGAAGCCCAGCGAACGCGCCGCCTCCATCATCAGGAGCGCGAAGTCGCGGCAGGTCCCCGATCCCAGCGCCAGCGTCTCCGCCGGCGACTGGGTGCCGCGCTCATAGCGGGCGCGGTAGCGGAACTGCGCCTTGATCCTGCGCATCATGGCGTCGAGCAGCGCCGCGCTGTCGGGCGCTCCCGCCTCGAACTGGCGCGCCCAGGCCGCGACGTCGCCCTTGGGGTCCTCGTAGTGGCGCCGCTCGGTGCCGCCCAGATCGCGCCGGATCGCCTCGGGATAGGTGAAGGGATAGGTGGCGATCGTCTCGCCGCGCGGCGGCTCCTGGACCGAGCCGTCCTCGAACCGTTCCAGCACCAGCCGGCTTTCGACCACGAGCTCGGTCGCGGCCCCCATGATCTCGATCAGCGCGATCGAGTTGGAGAAGACGTCCTGCATCCAGCGGATGCGCCCCTCGGGCCGGACCTTGATCTCGATCCGGTGCAGGCGCAGGTCGTGGCTGTCGCGGGGGCGCAGCATCGCCCGGTGCTCGCCGAAGGTGACAGGCCGCCCATAATGGTAGCGGGTGCGGTGGACCACTTCGAACAGCGGCATGGATGGCGGCACCTCCGACGACTCCCGATTCCGGTGGCGGACGATAACATGCGCGTCGGACCTGCCAGAGGCCGAACGCGCCGAATTCGGAGGGCCCGGCAGGCGACCGGTCCTTGCAGCCCTCGTCCCGGGGACCGACCCGATCCATCGATCGGCTCCCTGACCCGGACGGTCGGTGGGGCTCCCGGACCCGGCTCTGATATGGTGGCTCCGCGTGGGGCCGACGGCGTCCCCGCGGGACCGCCCGGCGATGTCGAGCGCACCCGGAGCCGGGCGCATATCGCCGCCAGAACGGGAGGCCAGCCGTGCACGACACCGCCTACCAGTACGGACGGCTCTTCTTCCAGCTCTATTGGGATCCGGCGTTCCACGAGATCGTCGAGCTGGGCAGCATGAACATCAACGGCACGCTGCGCGACCACAGGCCGGCGGGCGCCCGATATCTCGGGCTCGACCTCGCCCCCGGGCGCGATGTCGATCTCGTGGTCCCGCCGGATGCGCCGCTGCCGCTGCCGCTGCCGGATGGCAGCACCGACGTGGTGGTCACCAGCTCCGCGTTCGAGCACGACATCTGTTTCTGGGAGACATTCGTGGAGCTGGTCCGGATTCTGCGGCCGGGCGGCTTCCTCTACCTGAACGTGCCCAGCAACGGGCCCTTCCATCGCTGTCCGCTCGATTGCTGGCGCCTCTATCCCGATGCCAGCATCGCGCTCACCCGCTGGGCGGCGCGGCGCGGCCAGCCCGTGGAAATCGCCGAATCCTTCGTCGGCGAACCGCAGGGCCATGGCTGGGCCGATTTCGTCGCGGTCTTCCACAAGCCCGGCCCGCATCCGCTACGCCGGCGCGGCCGCATTGCCGATCACTCGCCGACGGTGAACCTCCATGACGGCGGCGAGGGGGAGCCGGAGCGGCTGCAAAAGATGCAGCAGAAGAGCTTCGAATATCTGAGGCTCGAAACCGCCAATGCACGACTGGCGCAGAGCGAAGCGGCGTTGCGCGATATCCGGGCCAGCCGCTCATGGCGTGTCACGGCTCCCCTGCGCCGGCTGACGACGCTGCTGCGGAGCCACTGAGCGCCGAGCCGTCGCCGGCTCAAGGCGTTTCGGACATCCCCGCCGGCTTTCCGACCACGACCCAGGTCAGGACCGCCGGATCGAGCAGGCGCTTGGCGACCCGCTTTACATCCTCCAGCGTCACCTTCTGGAACAGCTCGGTGCGGCGCTGCGGATAGTCGATCCCCAGATCGTCGAGCTGGAGCGAGACCAGGTTGCCGGCGATGGCGAGGCTGTTGGTGAAGTGGAGCGCATAGGAACCCAGGATATAGTCGCGCGCATCGTCGAGCTCGGCCTGGGTCGGTCCGTTCTTGCCGAGCTCCCCCCAGGCCTGGCGGATCACCTCGATCGATTCCTTGGCGCGCTCGTTCTTGGTCGCGGTCTGGGCCACGAGCAGGGCCGCGTGGTCGTAGGTCGCGAGGCTGGCGCCGATCGAGTAGGCGAGCCCGCGGTCCTCGCGCACCTGCTTGGTGAGGCGCGAGCCGAACCCGCCGCCCAGCACCTCCACCAGGATCGAGGCCGCATAGAAGTCGGGATCGCTGCGCTTGACGCCGGGACCGCCCAGCAGGATCACGCTCTGCGGCACCGGCTTCTCGATCACGATCGTCTTGCCGGCGCCCTGCATCGCCGCATCCGGCACCGGCACCGCCGTGCCCTTGGCCGGCAGGCCGGCGAAGGTCTTGTCGAGAAGCGGCCCCAGCTCGCCCGGCGCGATATCGCCGACCACACCCACCAGGAGCCGGTCCTTCGCGAAGTTGGCGGCGACGAAGCCCTTGAGATCGGCCTGGTCGATGCGGGCAAGGCTCTCGGGGCTGCCCATCGGATCGCGGCCATAGCCATGATCGGGGAACACGGTCTGCCACCAGGTCCGCTCGGCGATCTCGCCGGGATCCTCGGCATCGCCGGCGATGATGGTGGCGATCTGGCCCTTGACGCGCTCGACCGGCTCCGCGTCGAAATGCGGCTGGGTCAGCGACAGATGCAGCAGGTCGAAGGCCTCGTCGCGGTGGGCGGTCAAGGTCCGCATCGAGCCGCGGAACTCGTCCATGCCGGCATCGAACCGCAGGTCGATCGAGAGATCCGAGATCTTGCGCTGGAAGGCCTGCGAATCGTAGGGGCCGGCGCCCTCGTCGAGCAGGCCCGAGACCAGCTCCGCGAGCCCGCCCTTGTCGGCGGGGTCGGCGGCGCTGCCGCCGCGGAAGGCCAGGTTGATGGCGATGAGCGGCATCGAGTGATCCTCGACCAGCCAGGCCTCGATCCCGCCGGGGCTGACGACGCGCTTGATCTCCATCGCGGCCGAGGCCGGCGCGGGGGCGAACAACAGGCACAGCGCTGTCAGCAGCAGGGCAGCCCCGACATATCCGAGCCCCCTCCCCTTGAGGGAGGGGGTAGGGGTTGCCGGCCGCAATCGATTCGGAGAAGGAATCGCGTGATATCGGCGAAGGAGGGTTTGCGCGATTCCTTTCCAGAACGCGCGTGCGTCCCCCCTCCCCCTACCCCCTCCCGCAAGGGGAGGGGGCGCGATTTCATTCGCGCGTTCGGCTCTGCCGCCCACCGTCATCGCGCCCCTCATGGCGTCACTCCCGTGTCGAGCGGGACCGCGGGGCCTGCGGCGGGCACCGAGGCACCCGCGGCCGGCAGCAACAGGCCGGTCGCGGACTGGTTGATGTCGAATACCGCCTTGGCGGCCGCGTCCACCTGCTCGCGGGTGACGGCGCCGATGCGGTCGGGCCAGCTCTCGACATCGTCGACGGTGAGGCCGATGGCGAGCGCCGAGCCCAGCGTGTTGGCGGGGCCCATCAGGCTGTCGCGCGCCTTGACCGCATCGTCGATCATCGAGGCCTTGGCCCGCTGGACCTCCTCGTCGGTCACCCCCTTGGCCAGGAGATCGGCGATCTCCTTGTCGATGGCGGCTTCGATCGCATCGAGCTTGCCGCCGGGATTGGGCGTCGCCGCGAAGCTGAAGCTGCCGAGATCGACCCGGTTGCCGTCATAGCGGGCCCAGACGCCGGCGGCGAGCTTCTGCTCGACCGTGAGATGGCGATAGAGCCGGCTGGTGCTGTCGCCGCCCAGGATCTGGGCGAGGACCGCCAGCGCATAGGCCTTCTCCTTGTCCGGCCCCGGATAGCAGGGCGCCTGGTAGATGCGGATCCAGTTGGGCTGCTGCACGGCGGCACTCTCGAGCGTCACGCGGCGCGGCGCGAACTGCTGCGGCTCGGTCGGGCGCACCCGCTGCGGCACGTCGCGGCGCGCCACGGGCCCGTAATATTTCTCCACCAGCGGCTTGGCTTCCGCCGCCGAGATGTCGCCCGACAGCACCAGGATCGCGTTGTTGGGCGCGTACCAATGGTCGTAGAAGGCCTGCACATCGTCGGCGTCGAGCGTGTGCATCTCCTGCTCCCAGCCGATGACGGGCACGCGATAGGGATGGTTGAGATAGAGCACCGCGTTCAGCATCTCGGAGAGCTGCGCGCCCGGATCGTTGTCGATGCGCTGGCGGCGCTCCTCGATGATCACGTCGCGCTCGGTATCGACGGTCTTCTTGTCGAGCACCAGATTGGCCATGCGGTCGGCCTCGAGCTCCATCACCTGCGGCAGCGCCTCGATCGCGATCGACTGGTGATAGGCGGTGAAGTCGGCGGTGGTGAAGGCGTTCTCGTTGCCGCCGAGCCGCTGCACGATGGCCGAGAACTCGCCGGGCCCGTGTTCCTTGGTGCCGCGGAACATCAGATGCTCGAGGAAATGGGCGAGCCCGCTCTTGCCGGGGGTGAGGTCGGTGCCGCCGACCTTGTAGAACACCATCTGGGTCACGACCGGGGCGCGCCGGCTGGTGATCACCACGACCTGGAGGCCGTTCTCGAGGGTGAAGGTCTCGGGGCTGAAGACCTTGGCCTCACCCGGGCGCGCGCTCCCGATCAGGAGACCGGCCAGCAGCAACAGGCCGATCAGGGCGCGGCGCAGGCAGCGGCGCGGAGCCTCATGGCCGGAACGGTTCGACATGAAGCGCCTCGCTCAGGCCATCCCTGGCCATCAAGAGAAACGGAAACGTAGATCGGCGCCGCGGCGCAGGCGCCGCGTCCGAACCGCCAAGATCCGGCGCCTTAGAAGATTCCTTCGAGCAACGCCTTCTTCCGGCGCTCGATGGTCGGCGTCTCGCCGGTCGTGGGCGGCAGCCCCAGCGCCGCGTTCTCCTGCAGGCGCTGCTGCTCCTTGGCCGGATCGACCACGGTGCCGGGCACGCCAGGCTCGCGCCAGAAGATCAGCCGATCGATCAGGGACTGGTCCTGCTCGATCAGGGCCGCGGTCTCGACATCGATGGTCTGGCGGATCGAAGGATCGATGCCCGTGGCGCCCGCGCTCTGCAGGAACGCCTTCTCGCCGGTCGAGCTCGTATCCTGCGGCTCGCCCAGGGCGGCGCCGAGGCTGCCGCCGAAGGCATAGTCGCCGAACACGGCCGAGGCCGCCTGGTCGCGCGGCGTGCCCTCCTGGGGGCGCGGCGCGCCGGGTGCGGGGGGACGCAGGTTGTAGTCCGGCGGCAGGCTGAGCGGCGCGCGGGCATAGACCTGGAATTCGTCCGGGGCCTGCTTGTTGTAACCGGCGATCTCGCGCACCGAATCGCAAGCCCCCAAGCTGGCCAGCAGGAGCAATGCGCCGCAGGCGCGAAGGGCCTTTGTCTTCGTCATGAACCCATCACCGCCCGGTCCCGGGCGGTCCCTCATTTTGCCGGCCGAACTTTGCCAAACAAGCCGTCGATGAGCAACAGGCCCACGCCGACCGTAATGACGCTGTCCGCCAGGTTAAATGCAGGCCATCCCCATCCCGCATAGTGAAAATACAGGAAATCCACAACCGCGCCAAAGCGCAATCGGTCGACCACGTTGCCCAGGGCACCGCCGATGACCAGCCCCAGCCCCAGGGCGGGCAGGAGCGTCTTGACCCGGGAAAGCCAGAATCCCAGCGCTGCCGCCACCAGGACGGCGAATCCGGACAAGAGATAGGGCGCGTGGGCGCCGTCGCTGGAGAACATGCTGAAGCTGACGCCCCGGTTCCAGGCCAGCACCAGGTCGAAGATGGGCAGGACCGTGATGGCGACCGGCGGATCCATCACCTGGGTGAGGATGACCCATTTGGATAATTGATCGAGAATCAGGACCAGGACCGCGGCCGCCACCCCCCAACGCCACATGTCAGGCGGCCGTCCCGCCCGACACCGCGTCGGCGCAGCGACCGCAGAGGGTGGGATGATGCGGGTCGACGCCGCGGTCGGGCACCTGGCGCCAGCAGCGGTCGCATTTCTCGCCCCCGGCCAGCCCGACCGTGACCCCGACATCGGGGACGTCGGGCAGGGTGAAGGCGCCGGCGGGCGCCGGACCCTCGACCAGCGTGGCCTCGGAGGTGATGCTGATCTCCGCCAGATCGAGCCCGTCGCAGAGCCGTTTCAGCTCGGGCGTCAGATAGACCGTCGGATGGGCCTGGAGGCTGGAGCCGATGCGCTTCTCCGCGCGCTCGATCTCGAGGGCGCCGGTGACGACGCGCCTGAGGTCGCGCAGCTTCGCCCAGCGCCCGGCCAGGGCCTCGTCGCGCCAGCCGGCCGGGACCGCCGGGAAGAGCCGCAGATGCACGCTCTCCTCGTCGGGGCTCGCGGCCCCGTCCTTCCAGGAACGGTGCTGCCAGGCCTCCTCGGCCGTGAAGCAGAGCACCGGCGCCAGCCAGGCGCTGAGGCAGGAGAACAGCTCCTGCAGCACCGTGCGCACGGCGCGCCGGCGCGGGGAGGTCGGCGCGTCGCAATAGAGCGCATCCTTGCGGATGTCGAAATAGAAGGCGCTGAGATCGACCGCGCAGAAGTTGTGCAGCTCCATGTAGATGTTATGGAGGTCGAAATTGTCGGCGGCCTCGCGCACCTGCCGGTCGAGCTCGGCCAGGCGATGCAGGATCCAGCGCTCGAGCTCCGGCATCCGGGCCGGCGCCACGCGCTCCGTTTCGCTCCAGCCGTCGAGCGCGCCCAAAAGATAGCGGAAGGTGTTGCGCAGGCGGCGGTAGTGGTCGGCGACGAACTTGAGCGCCTCGTTGCCGATGCGCTGATCCTCGGAATAGTCGCAGCCGATCGCGACCCAGAGCCTGAGGATGTCGGCGCCGTACTGCTTCATCACCTCCTGGGGGGCCAGCACGTTGCCCAGCGACTTCGACATCTTGCGGCCCTGCTCGTCGAGCGTGAAGCCGTGGGTGATGACGGTCTTGTAGGGCGCCCGCCCCCGCGTGCCGCAGCTCTCCAGCAGCGAGGAATGGAACCAGCCGCGATGCTGGTCCGAGCCCTCGAGATAGACGTCGGCCGGCCAGCTCAGGTCCCAATGGCCGGATTCGAGCACGAAGGCGTGGGTCGAGCCGGAATCGAACCAGACATCGACGATGTCGGTGATCTGCTCGAAATGATCGGGATTGTGGTCGTTGCCCAGGAAGCGCGAAGGCGGGCTCGCGAACCAGGCGTCCGCGCCCTCCTTCTCGAAGGCCTCGGCGACGCGGTCCACCACCTTCTGGTCGCGCAGCGGCTCGCCCGTGCGCTTGTCGACGAAGATCGCGATCGGCACGCCCCAGGCGCGCTGGCGCGAGATGCACCAGTCGGGCCGGCTCTCGATCATCGAATAGATGCGGTTGCGGCCCTGCGGCGGCACGAAGCGGGTGTCGTCGATGGCGGCGAGCGACTTGCGGCGCAGCTCGTTGCGCTCCATCGAGATGAACCATTGCGGCGTGTTGCGGAAGATGAGCGGGGCCCGCGAGCGCCAGCTGTGCGGATAGGAGTGGGTCAGCTTGTCCTTGGCGAGGAGATGGCCCGCCTCGGTCAAGGCCGCCATCACCGCGGGATCGGCATCGCCCTTCTTGCCGTCGGGCCGCAGCACGCACTTGCCGGCGAAGAGCGGCACATGCGGGTAGTAGCCGCCATCCTCGCCCACCGTCTGCGGCACCTCGATACCGTACGCCATGCCCAGCTCGTAGTCGTCGGCGCCGTGGCCGGGCGCGATATGGACGAAGCCCGTGCCCTGCTCGGTGGTGACGAATCCGCCCGGCAGCAGCGGCACCTCGAACTCGTAGCCATGCCCCGCCAGCGGATGGCGCGCGACCGTGCCGGCGAGCGCCTCGCCCTTGCCCGACCAGAGGATCTTCGCCTCGGTGATGCGCGCGGCCTTCTCGAACTCGGCGCGCAGGGCTTCCGCCACGAGCAGCCTGTCGCCCGGCTTGGCGACGGCGCCCTCGGCCACCGCCACCACCTCGATCAGCACATAGTCGATCTCGTTGCCATAGGCCATCGCGCGGTTGGCCGGGATGGTCCAGGGCGTGGTGGTCCAGATCACCGCGCCGGCGCCCTTCAGCTCGGGCAGGCTCGAGCGCAGGATCGGGAAGCGCAGATAGATCGTGTTCGAGACATGGTCGTGATACTCGACCTCGGCCTCGGCCAGCGCGGTCTTCTCGACCACCGACCACATCACCGGCTTCGAGCCGCGGAAGAGCCCGCCATTCATCAGGAACTTGCCGATCTCGCGCACGATCTGCGCCTCGGCGAAATAGGCCATGGTGGTGTAGGGGTGGGCCCAGTCGCCCACCACGCCCAGGCGCTTGAACTCCTCGCGCTGCACCCCGATCCAGTGCTCGGCGAACTCGCGGCATTCGCGCCGGAACTCGACGATCGGCACCGCGTCCTTGTCCTTGCCCGCCGCGCGGTATTTCTCCTCGATCTTCCATTCGATCGGCAGGCCGTGGCAGTCCCAGCCGGGGACGTAGTTGGCATCCTTGCCCAGCATCTGCTGGGTGCGATTGATGGTGTCCTTGAGGATCTTGTTGAGGGCGTGGCCGATATGGATGTTGCCGTTGGCGTAGGGCGGGCCGTCATGCAGCAGGAAGCGCGGCCGGCCGCGCGATGCCTCGCGCTGGCGCCGGAACAGGTCCAGCTCCTGCCAGCGCTTCAGCGTCTCCGGCTCGCGGGTCGGCAGGTTGGCGCGCATCGCGAATTCGGTGCGCGGCAGAAACACGGTGTCTTTGTAGTCCAACGGTCCCTCGCGTGATCGTCGTTTCTGGCGGTCCGGGGTTCCCCTCGGGGGAGGCCACGCCCCCTTGAGGACCACCCGGCCCTTTTACGTCAGTTCAATGGTTGCTGGAAATCTTCGGCCTGATCTTGGGCCGCAAGGCACGGTCATAGACATCGCCCGGGGACGCCTCGTTCTCCGGCGCCTTGAGCGCCGGCCGCGGCGAGGCGCCGGGATCGGGCCCGGCATAGGCGGCCAGGATCTCGCGCGCCCGCGCGCTGTCCTGGGCGATCTGGGCCTTGAGCGCGTCGAGGCCCGCGAATTTCATCTCGGGCCGCAGGAAATCGATGAAGGCGACGCGCAGATGCCGGCCATAGAGATCGAGCGCGACGTCGAAAAGATGAACCTCGAGCTGCACGCGGGTGCCGCCCACGGTGGGCCGGCGGCCGAGATTGGCGACGCCATCGACCCAGCGGGTGGCGGCACCCATATCGATGCCGGCCTTGACCGCATAGACGCCCAGCCTCGGTTCGAGATAATCGCCGATCGCGATATTGGCGGTGGGAAAGCCCAGCTGCCGGCCGCGCCGATCGCCATGCTCGACGCGGCCTTCGATCTCCCAGGGACGGCCGAGCAGCGCGGTGGCGCTCATCGGGCGGCCCGCCTGCAGATGCTCGCGGATCTTGGTGGAGGAATAGACCTCGCCCTGGTCGCTCGCCGCGGCCGCGACCGAGGTCACGCCCAGCCCGTGCAGCTTGCCCAGATCGGCCAGCAGCGCCGCATTGCCGCGCCGCTCGCGGCCGAAGACGAAGTCGTAGCCCACCACCACATGCTGCGCCGCCAGCCCTTCGACCAGCACCTCGATCACGAAGGCCTCGGCGCTCATCTGCGCCAGGCGCGGCCCGAAGGGCAGCACGAAGAGATCGTCGACCCCCATGGCCTCGAGCTGGCGCACCTTGATGCGCAGCGGCGTCAGGCGAAAGGAGGGCTGGCCGGGCTTGAAGAACTCGCGCGGATGGGGCTCGAAGGTCAGCACCGCCGCGCCGGTGCCAAGCTCGCGGGCCTTCGCCTGGGCCGTGCCGATCACCGCCTGGTGGCCGCGATGGACACCGTCGAAATTGCCCAGCGCGACGACGGCGTTGCGCGCTTCGACGGGAATCTCGGTGTGGTGGCGGAACAGTCGCATCGGATCGGGGCTCTGGGCGGGCGGCAATGTTCCCGGCAGGGCCGGTCGCCTCCCCAAAGGGGGACGCGGGGGCGAAGATAGCGCGTCAATCCCAGGCTGGATAGGCCGAAGGGCGTCGCGCGAGCCGCGGCGAAATGGCCAAAATTCACCGTTTCCGCAGGGCCTTAGCCGACCTTAGCCGGCGGCGGTCACTCGGCCGCCTGGGCCTGGCGGCGCGGCACCAGGAGCTGGGCCTCGCCATCGATGACGACGGTCTCGCCCACCTTGCAGACGGTCGCCACGGTCACCCGGCCGCGCGCCTGGTCGATCGCCGAGACGGTCACGGTGGCCCGGACCGTGTCGCCGATGCGCACCGGCGCCTTAAATTTCAGGCTCTGGCTGATATAGATGCAACCGGGTCCCGGCAGCTTGTTGCCCAGCACGGCCGAGATGAAGCTCGCCGTCAGCATGCCGTGGGCGATGCGGCCCTTGAAGGGCGTGCCGGTCGCGTAATCCTGGTCCAGATGGACCGGATTCACGTCGCCCGAAACGCCGGCAAACAGGACGATATCGGCGTCCGTCACGGTCTTGGCATAGGTCGCGGACTGTCCGACCGACAAATCCTCGAGGAAATGCCCGCTCACTCCATTCATCGACCCACACCCTCTGCTGGCGCGATGCCTCGGTCGGACCTGGCGCCCGCCGGCCATTCGCTTTGTTGCGCCGCAATATATCTGAGGCTTAAAGCCCCATCAAGCAAGCCACATGCCGCAGTTTGCATGGCAACAACCAGAAAAAACTTAATAACCATGTAAATATTATGGGATTTAGGCGGCAGGGGGCGAAACTGGCCTGCGGCGGCCTTATCCAGGCTGCTAACGCGGTCTTAAGGCGGCCTTTCTAGAAAGGGATTGGCTGCCGCTCCGGTTCCCTCCGGGAGGGCCCCGGGGCCGCGGCCCCGATTCCGTCTCGACCGGACCCGCCTGGGAACGCCTCCAAGGATGCTCGCAGAAGCGACAGCGACCGAACTGACCGCGGCGATCGAATCCCTCGGTGTCGCGACATTCGTCGTCGAGGCACAGCCTGACGGCCATTTCCGCTATATCGCCGCCAACAGGCTCGAGCTCGAGATCTGCGGCGCGCGCTACGGCCATATCGTCGGCCGGCGCCCCGAAGAGCTGTTCGCGCCGGAAGAGGCCCAGCGCTTCATCGCCGAATATCGCGAATGCCTGAAGAGCCGGCACGCCATCGAGCGCGATCTGGCCGGTCTGGTGGCCGACGACATGATCACGCGCACCACGCTGACGCCGCTGCTCGCGGCCGACGGCAGCGCGCGGCGCGTGATGGGCATGCACCGGATGGTGACCGTCGCCGCTCCCCTCGAGCGCATCGACCTCAATGCCAGCGCCTCGCGCGTCAGCGCCGAGGACCAGATGGAGCTGGCGATGCGCTTCCTGCCCGACACGACGGTGACCTACGTCAACGACCGCTACTGCCGCTATTTCGGCAAGCCGCGCGAGGCCCTGATCGGCAAGCGTTTCATCGACTACATCGCGCAGGACCAGCGCGCCCACGTGCTGCGCGAGATCGGCGTCGTGACGCCGGCGCGGCCTCTGGCCGAATACATGCTGCGCAGCGTCTTCAGGGACGGCCGGGTGGGCTGGCAGCTCTGGCGCGACCGCGGCATCTTCAACGATGCGGGCCAGCTGCTCGAGTTCAGAAGCGTCGGCGTCGACGTCACGCGGGTGAAGGAGCTCGAGGACGAGCTGCGCAAGAGCGAGGAGCGCTTCTCGCTCGCCGTGCAGGGCTCGAACGACGGCATCTGGGACTGGAACTTCGTCACCGGCGAGATCTGGTTTTCGCCGCGCTGGAAGGAGATGCTGGGCTACGGGCCCGACGAGCTGCCCGACAATCTCGAGACCTGGCATTCTGTGCTGCATCCGGGCGACGCGCAGGTCGCTCTCAAGCTGGTGGCCGACTACAATGCCGGCCGCACCGAGCGCTTCCTCGCCACGCTGCGCCACCGCCACAAGGACGGCTCCACCCGCTACATCCTGTCGCGCGCGATCAACAAGCGCGACGCGACCGGCCGGGTCACGCGCATCGTCGGCGCCAACACCGACATCACCGAGATCAAGCAGCGCGAGCAGGAGCTGACCGACCTGCAGAAGCTCCTGAGCCGCGGCGCGCAGCTGGCCAAGCTCGGCTACTGGGCCTGGGACGAGGCCGACGACCGCTGCCTCTATTGCACCGACGAGGTGGCGCGCCTGCACGGGCTGACGGTCGAGGAATATTACAACGTCGTCGGCACCAACGTGAACGTCGCCCAGCGCGTCCATCCCGAAGACCGGCAGCGCTATGTCGACGTCATCAACAGCAGCCGCGCGGCCTGCCGGCCCTACGACATGGAGTTCCGCCTCTACCGGCGCGACGGCGAGCTGGTCTATGCGCGCGAGGTCGGCGAGTTCATCCCGGACGAGAACGGGCGCGCCGTGCGCTCGGTCGGCATCACCCAGGACGTCACCGCCTTCCGCCTGCAGCAGGAAGCGATGCGCGCCGAGGAGGCGCGGCTGCAGGACTATGTGATCGAGCTCGAGCAGGCCAAGAGCCGGCTCGAATCCCAGGGCAAGGAGCTGGCGAGCCTGGCCGAGGACCTGGCGCTGGCCAAGACCAAGGCGGAAGCGGCGAGCCGCAGCAAGTCCGAGTTCCTCGCCATGATGAGCCACGAGATCCGCACGCCGATGAACGGGCTCATCGGCATGACCGGCCTCCTGCTCGACACCGATCTCACCGACGAGCAGAGCCACTACGCGCAGACCGTGCGCGAATCGGCCGAGGCGCTGCTCAGCATCATCAACGACATCCTCGACTTCTCGAAGCTCGAGGCCGGCCGCATGCGCATCGATCCGGTGGATTTCGAGCTCGATCGCGTGATCGACAGCGTGGTCACCCTGCTCTCGCCGCGCGCCGCCGCCAAGGGCATCGCCCTCAAGGCGCAGCCTTCGCCCAAGGAGGCGCAGTGGCTCCGGGGCGATGCCGGCCGCCTGCGCCAGATCTTCTTCAACCTGGTCGGCAACGCCGTGAAGTTCACCGAGAAGGGCTCGGTCACGATCGCCACCCGGCTGCAGCGCCTGGACGGCGGCGATGTCGAGCTCTATGCGGAAGTGATCGACACCGGCATCGGCATCCCGGACGCGGCGCAGGCCAATCTCTTCACCCGCTTCACCCAGGCCGACAGCTCGACCTCGCGCAAATATGGCGGCACCGGCCTCGGGCTCGCCATCTGCAAGCAGCTCGTCGATCTGATGGGCGGCGAGATCGGGCTCGACAGCGGTTCCGACAAGGGCAGCCGCTTCTGGTTCACGGTGCGCTGCCAGACCGCCAAGCCGCAGCGCTCCGCCGACGGGCTGGGTCTCGCCGACCTGCAGCGGCCGCGCCGCGGCCTGCGCATCCTGGTCGCCGAGGACAACCAGGTGAACCAGCTGCTGGTGAGCGCGCTGCTGCGCCGTCTGGGCTGCCAGGTCGATCTGGTCTGCAACGGTCTCGAGGCGATCTCGGCGGTGCAGCGCATCCCCTATGACCTGATCCTGATGGATGTGCAGATGCCGGAGATGGACGGCATCGCCGCCTCGCAGGCGATCCGCCGGCTTCCGGGCGACGTGCGCCGCATCCCCATCATCGCGCTCACCGCCAACGCGATGGCGGGCCAGCGCGAGGAATATATCGAAGCCGGCATGGACGACTATGTCTCCAAGCCGATCGACATGGCCCAGCTCATGGGCGCGATGACGCGGCTCTGCGGCGGCGAGGAAAGCGGCGAGGCCGCGCCGGACGGCGAGACGCCCGCCGACGCCACACCGCCCGCGGCATCGCCGGCCGCGGCATCGCCAGCCGCCGTTGACGCCGGCGCCGCGGACACGGGCAGCGAGGAACTCTCGGCCCTGATCGACGAGATCGACCAGCAGAAGTCCGCCCAGGCCAAGAGCGCCTGATCTCCGCTCACCTTCTCCATTCTTCTCCGGCTTCGGCGTCGCGCGGCCGCGCGGCCGCGCGGCCGCGCGACGCGCCCTTAACCATCCGTTCGCAATTAAGGGATCCTTCAACCTCTTGCCGGAGGATGATCGCCGCGCGAGCGCCCGCTCCCGGTTGCGTCGAATTCCATGGAAGCGTCGCCGGCGAGAACGCCGGACGGCTGCCGCGGCCGGCCCTCCTCTCGAATCTGCCCGAGGTCGTTTCGGCCATGACCGAGCAAGCCTTCGACCGGATCCGCTCCTACCGCTCCAGGGCACAAGCCGAAGCCCTGGCGGTGGCACTGCCGGAAGCGCGGCCCGGCCCGCTCGCGCAGATGGCGGCGTTCCGTCAGGCGCTGCCCGCGATCCTCGCCCGAAGCCGGGCCTCGGCGACCATCTATGCCCGCGAATTCTGGCGCGAGTTGCCGGGCGCCTTCCGCCGCGACAGCCTGCTGCTGGCGATCATCGTTCTCTATACCCTCGGCGCCGCCGCGATCGCGGTGCATTTCGAAGCCGGATCGATCCTCTCGGTCGGCCTCTATTTCGGCGTCTATTCCTTCATCCTGCCGATGACGCTGTTCCTGATCTTCGCCGGCCGCGCCCTCTATTTCGCGCTCGTCGTCCGGCCGAAGCGGCCGTTCACGATGCTGATGGCCGACCTGCGCCACAATCTCGCCCTGCCGCGGCGCCTGGCGCAGGGCATGCCGATGCTGCTCTTCGTCCCCCTGCTGGGCGGCAGCTTCTCGGTGGTGAAGGCGGCGATCCCGCTGATGAATCCCTTCTCCTGGGATCTGCGGCTCGAGCACTGGGACCGCTGGCTGCATGGCGGCACGGCCCCCTGGGAGCTGCTGCAACCGCTGCTGGGCCATCCCTTCGTCAGCCAGATGATCAATCTCGGCTACAATGTCTGGTTCTTCCTGCTCTGGTTCTCCTGGTTCTGGCAGTTCTTCACGCTGCGCAAGCCGCAGCTGCGCATGCAGTTCCTGCTCTCGGTCCAGCTGGCCTGGATCCTGGTCGGCAGCCTCCTCGCGACGGTGTTCTCCTCGGCGGGGCCCTGCTATTTCGGCCGCATCGTCGGCGGGGTCGATCCCTATGCGCCCCTGATGACCTATCTGCACCAGGCCAGCGAAAGCTTCACGCTCTGGGCGCTCGATACGCAGCAGACCCTGTGGGACGGCTACAGCCTCGGCCAGCTCAATCTCGGCGCCGGCATCTCGGCGATGCCCAGCATGCATGTCGCCATTGCCACGCTGTTCGCGCTCCTGGGCTGGCAGACCTCGCGCCGCATGGGGATCCTGCTCACCGGCTTCCTGGTCCTGATCATGGTGGGCTCGGTCCATCTGGGCTGGCACTACGCGCTCGACGGCTATGTGTCGGTGCCTTTCGCGCTGCTGATCTGGTGGGCGTCGGGCTGGTTCGTGCGCCGGGTGATGCGGCTGCCGGCGACCGCCAATCTCTGAATTCGATCCCAAAAAATTTTTGAGCGTCCTTGCGCTTCGCCGTTCCGGCGGCGGTGCCCCGTGCCGATCGGGCCTGCGTCACGACGGTAAGTCACTGTAACGGAACCGTCGATCGATAAGACTTTATTTGATTGCGCATTAAATGATCAGAAAGTAGTTCGGACTATATTCTTGAAGTGCCCCCACTATGCCTGCCGATTAACCTTTGCTTCACGGGTTGGCGGCATTCTGACCGCGGGTTTACATCAGGAAGGAGACCCAACCATGTTGAAGACCACGATCCAAAACTTCGTTCGTGACGAGTCGGGCGCCACCGCGATCGAGTACGGCCTGATCGCCGCTCTCGTGTCGGTCGCCGCGATCGTCGCCCTGCAGGCTCTGGGCGGTTCGCTGTCCACCATCTTCGGCGTCGTCAGCGAGAACCTCTCGAGCGCTGCGGCCAAGGCGAACGGCAACTAATCTTCGACTTCCTTCCGGCCACCGCCATGGACGTCTTTGCGAAGACGCCCGTGGCGGATGCGCCGGCGACTTTGAAGGCGGAGATTCAGCCATGACAGCAACTGCGCTGCTTGCCTTCATCAAGAACGAGTCGGGCGCCACCGCCATCGAATACGGCCTCATCGCCGCCCTCGTGTCGGTCGCTTCCATCCTGGCGCTGCAGGCCCTCGGTGGCTCGCTTTCCACCATCTTCGGCGTCGTCAGCGACAATCTCGACAACGTCGCCTCGCAAGCCAACTGATAAGCCGCACCGATCTCTTCGACTGGACAATCCAAAGGGCCGTGACGCCGAGCGCGTCACGGCCCTTTGGATTTCCGGGCCATGCTAGAGTTTCTCGCCGCCGCCGCTGACGATCCGCGCCAGCGACGCGGGCGGCTCTTTCGGAACTTTCGCCATGCCGCGGCGCGACCCCCGCTTTCCCACCCTCGAGATTCTCGATCACCCGCTGCTGCTGGACCGGCTGACCCAGCTGCGCGATCGGCATACCGAGCCGGCCCGGTTCCGGCACCTGGTCGCGGAAGCGGCCTGGTTCGTCGGTATCGAGGCCACCCGCGATCTGGCGCTGGGCGCCCGCCGCATCGAGACCCCGCTCATGCCCATGGAAGCGCCCCGGCTGGCCGAACCCACGCCCTTGCTGGTGGCGATCCTGTGCGCCGGCCTCGGCATGGTGGAGGGGCTCCTCCAGCTGCTGCCGGACGCGCCGGTCGGCCATCTCGGCCATTATCGCGACCCTGCGAGCCATCGGCCGGTCGCCTATTACGCCCGGCTGCCGGCCCATCGGGGGCGGCGGGTGTTGCTGCTGGATCCGATGCTGGCGACCGGCGGCACCGCGGTCGCCGCGATGGCGGATCTCGCCCGGCATGGCATCGAGCCGTCGCGGGTGACGCTGCTCTGCCTGCTGGCGGCGCCGGAGGGGGTGCTGGCCCTGACGCAGGCTTATCCGGACCTGCGCATCCTCACCGCGGCCTTGGACGAGAGGCTCGACGAAAGGGCCTATATCCGTCCCGGCCTGGGCGACGCCGGCGATCGCCAGTTCGGCGGTTGAAAGAAGAGCCTCGAGGAGGCGCCGGATCAGCCCGCGGTGCCGTCGCGCCGGTCGAGATCGGTCATCAGCCCTTCGAGGGCCGCGGACTGCTCGGGATCGATCGCCGGCACCTCGCCGGCCTGCGCCTTGCCCGGGCCATCGGCCGGCATCGCGGACTCCCGATCGAGGCAGCGCGCGATGACCGCGTAGAGCAGCGCGGGATCGATCGGCTTCGAGACATAGTCGTTCATGCCGGCCGCGATGAAGCGCTCGCGGTCGCCCTTCATGGCGTTGGCGGTCATGGCGACGATCGGAATGCGCGATTTGGGGCCGCCGAGCGCGCGGATCCTCTGGGTCGCCTCGATGCCGTCCATGACCGGCATCTGCACATCCATCAGGACGAGATCGTAAGCCCCGTCGCGCACGGCGGCGACGGCTTCGGCGCCGCTGCCGACGGTATCGACCCGGTGGCCGCTGCGCGCCAGCAAGGCCAGCGCCAGGGCCTGATTGACCGCATTGTCCTCGACCAGCAGCAGCGACGCGCCGGCCACCGGCGCCCCGCGCCGCTGCGTCGGCGCGGCCTCGGCCGAGACCGGCCCCTCGGCCGGCTGCAGGGGCAGATCGAGCGTGAAACGGCTGCCTTCGCCGAGACGGCTTTCGACCGCGATGCTGCCGCCCATCAGCTCGGCCAACTGCCGGCAGATGGCGAGCCCGAGCCCGGTGCCGCCGAAGCGGCGTGCCATCGAGGAATCGCCCTGGGTGAACTTGCGGAACAGGCGATCGAGCTGCGCGCGGTCCATGCCGATCCCGGTGTCGGCGACGCCGAACCTGAAACGGACGCCGCCGCCGCGCGCCGGCAACGCCGCCATCGTCACACGCACCTCGCCCCGCTCGGTGAACTTCACGGCATTGCCGATCAGGTTGAGCAGGATCTGACGCAGCCTTGCCGGGTCGCCGGTGACGCGCGCCGGCAGGTCCGGCGCCAGGTCGACCTCGAGCGCGAGCCCCTTGGCGCGCGCGGTCTCGGCATGGAGATCGACCGCATCGCGCAGGATCTCCGCCGGCGCGAATTCGATCGCCTCGAGCTCGAGGCGGCCCGCCTCGAGCTTGGAGAGATCGAGGATGTCGTTGAGGAGCGCCATCAGCGACTGGCCGGAGCGCCGGATCACCTCGGCATGGCGGCGCTGCTCCTCGGTCAGCTCGGTTTCCAGCAGCAGCGACGTCATGCCGAGCACGCCGTTCATCGGCGTGCGGATCTCGTGGCTCATCACCGCCAGGAACTCGGACTTGGCGGCGTTGGCCTGCTCGGCCGCCACCATCGCCTCCTTGAGCTCGGCCTCGCGCCGCTTCTCCGGCTCGATGTCCATGAGCGCGCCGGCAATGCGGAAGGGACGGCCCGCCCGGTCGAGCACCGCACGCGCGCGGGTACGCATCCAGTGATAGCTTCCGTCGCCGCGTCGCAACCGGTACTCGACCGTGTAGCCGCGCGCATTGAAGCCGCCGGCGAGATACTCGGCCAGCAAGGCCGCCCGTCCCGGCCGATCGTCGGGATGGACCAGGTCCTCGAACGCCTCGATCGTCTGCGGCAGGCGGGCGGGATCGCAGCCGATCATCTCGGCCAGGCGCGGCGCGAACCAGAGCCGGCCGGTCGGCAGATGCCAGTCCCAGATCGCGTCGGAGGTGCCGCGCAGCGCCAGGTCGAAGCGCTGCCGGCTCTCCTCGAGCTCGGCGCGCACCGTGCGCTCCTCGGTGATGTCGATGACGGTGCCGACATAGCCGACCGTCTTCTCGCCCTCCTTGATCGGATGGGCGCTGTCGCGCACCAGCCGGACCGTCCCGTCCGGCCGCTGCCAGCGATATTCCTCGTCATAGTCCAGCATCCCGTCGCGCGCGGCCTGGTACCAGTTGGCGATGACGCGCCGCCGGTCGTCGGGATGAAGACCCGCCGACCAGTCCTCGCCCATGGCGCTGCGCACGTCGCGGCCGGTGATCGCGGCCCAGCCCTCATTGACATAGACGCAGCGGCCGGCGGCGTCGGTGCGGTAGATGCCGACCGGCGTGCCCTCGGCCAGCGTGCGGAAATGCCCTTCGCTGCGCTCCAGCGCGCGGCGCATGGCGTTCTGCTCCTCGAGCGCCGCCCCCAGCAGCAGGCCCGAGAGCGCGGTCACGCCCATCATCAGCGGCGGGAGGAGCAGAGCGCCCGCGTCGATCGGAAAGGCGTCGTCGACCGGCGGCTGATGGGCCAGAAGGCCGGCGACCGCGGCGGTGATCACGACCGTGATCGCGAGGCTTCCGCCATGGCGGCCGAAGCGCATCACCGCCCAGAGCACCAGCGGCGTCGCCAGGAAGGTCGGCAGCAGCTCCGCCACCTCGGCCCAATCGACCATGCGGAACAGCCAGAAGCCGCTCAGCCCCAGCGCCAGGCCGAGCAGGCCGGCCTCCGCCATCCGTAGCCGCGTCCAGCCTTCGAGCCAACGATTGGTCCGCAGCTTGCGGTTGACGATCGCCCGGCCGAGCGGCCACCAGAGGACCAGCAGCGGGGTCAGGACGATGTAGCCGATGGCCGAGGTGAAGAACCAGCCGACGAGCACGGCCGGGAACGGCACGTCGAGGCCGAGATGGACGATGAGCGCGCCGAGCCCCGCACCCACGACCGGCACGATCAGGCCGGCGATCACGATGAAGCGGACGGCATCCTGGACCCGACCGAACCGGTCGCCGGAGCCGAGCCAGTGCTGGATGAGCCACGCGCCCAGCGCGATCTCGACAATGCTCACGAGGGCCAGCCCCGCCGACAGCGGCGCCGGATTGCCTTCGAAGATATCGGCGAGGAGGACGCCGAGACCCAGCGCCGACAGTTGCATCAGGCGCGGCGAGCGCAGCATGACGAAGCCCATCGCCATCGCATTGGGCAGCCAGATCGCGGCGACTCCGTTGCTGCCGCGCGAGAGCTCGATGCTGATCGCCGCCAGGGCGAAATAGAGAAACCCGAAGGCGATCGGCTGAACGATCCGGTCGGTGGCTATCGGCTTGGGCATGGCCATCATGAGGCCTGCCGCCCGGGACGGCGGCAGCGGCTGGAGGGGCGCACGCGCAATGGGTCGAGCCCTGCCCCCGGGCGCTTTCGCGGGTGGCACGGCCTCCAATGGTCTGGAAACAGGGTTAAAATCTCGCTGAAGCCGCAGCCGCCGAAATAGGACCGATACGGTCCTAGTTTTGGCCCGCCATCGCCTGCAGCTTGGCGACCAGCTTCTGGCCGACCTCGCCGCCCTCCCCGCGCACGGACTTCTCGAGGATCAGCCGCAGCGCCTTCAGATGGACCTCGATCAGCCCATAGGTCGCGTCGTCGGCGAGCGGGGCGATATGACGGCTGCTGCTGCCCGGCGCCACCAGCAGGCGGCAGAGCGATTGGGCCACATGCGTCACCAGCGGGAAGCCGAAGCTGCCCCCCTGGCCCTTCATGTCGTGGGCGATGCCGTAGAGGCGCTGCAGCGCCGGTTCGGCCGCGCCGGTGTCGCCGCGCGCCTCGGCCAGGGCCTGCTCGGCCTTGCCCAGGTCCAGCAAGGCCCAGTTCTGGTAATCGGCGCTGAGCTCCGCCACGGCGTCCTGCGCCCGCTTCACCGTGGCGGCAATGCCACCGGCCTCCCCCCGGCCTTCGTCGGCGGGCCAGCTCTCGGTCGGAGCGGAAGTGGGCTTGCGTTCGGCCGCCATGGCCATGCGGGTCCATTCTGTGGCTCGGGACCGGCAGGCCCCGACAAGATCGCAGCGCATCGACGACCGGGGGACAAAGACCCCTCAGCCCGTCCGGTCAGCCTGCGCCGGAGCCCTTAATATTGCGCTAAGACGCTGGACGGCGAATCAACATCCCGGCCCGCCCGAAGGGTCGCGGGCGAAGTGTCTCCTGTGATGGATTCTCGCGGTCGCGGATTCACCGCTGCGTCATGTTCCCCCAAGATCCCGGCGACCGACGCTCAATAGCCAAGCGCGCAGCCATCGAGCCGCCGGTCCGCCGCACCGGCGAGCGTCCCCTTCTCCCAGTCGATGGCGATGAGCTGCCCGCCGCCGAGCCGCCCCATGCTGGTCTCGGAGACATCGACAACCCGGTGCTGGCGCCGCGTCAGCTCGGTGCGGACCTCGGGAGCCAGCCCGGGTTCGAGCTCCACGTTGGCGCCATTGTGGAAGACGCGCGGCGCGTCGATCGCTTCCTGCACGTCATAACCGTAGTCGACCAGATTCGTGACGACCTGGGTATGACCCCAGGCCTGATAGTGGCCACCCACAACACCCAGCGAATGACTGATCCGTCCGGCGTGCGAGACGAGGGCGGGAATGATCGTGTGGAGCGGACGCTTGCGCGGACCGATCTCGTTGGGGTGATGGGGCGTCAGGACGAATCCGCATCCGCGATTCTGCAGCACCACGCCCGTGCCGGGGGCAACCAGGCCGCTGCCGAAATTGTAGAAGACGGACGCGATCAGACTCACCGCGTTGCAGTCCCGATCGACGACGGCGACGTGGCATGTGTCGCGGCCCATCGGCAGGGATGCCGGAGGCACCGGGGGCGCCGCGCACGCCAGATCGATCTTCGCTCGCTGGCTGGACAGATAGACCGGCTCCAGCAGCTTGCGCCAGTCGCCGGCGGTTTCCGGATCGCCCACCAGCCGGTCCCGGTCTCGAATGGCCAGGCGACCGGCCTCGATCGCGAGATGAAAGCGATCGGCACCGCGCGGATCGAACGCCGACAGATCGAAATCCCGCAAGATGCCCAGCATGATCAGTGCGGCGATGCCTTGTCCGTTGGGCGGGCATTCATGCACGCGGTAGCCACGATAATCGAGGCTGATGGGCGTCACATATTCACCCTTGTGGCCGGCGAAATCCTCGAGCGTGTGCAGGCCGCCTTTTGCGCGAAGATGCCGGACGATGGAATCCGCGACCGGCCCGGTATAGAAGCCGGCGCTCCTCTCCCGGCCGATCCGGCGCAAGGTCTGCGCCAGGTCGGGCTGCCGGTGAATGGTGCCTGCCGCGGGCGGTTGTCCGTCCCAGAGGAGGATGCGGGCCGCTTCGGGATCCGCCCGCAGCTTCTCGACATCGGCGGGCCACCAGCTCGCGATGACGTCGTGAACCGGATAGCCTTCGTCGGCGTAATGGATGGCGGGGCGCAGCAGCTCGTCCAGCCCGCACGTCCCGTGATCCGCGGCCAGGCGATCCCACGCTTCCACGGCGCCGGGTACCGTCACACCGTGCGGTCCGGCGGCCGGAATCTCGGCAAAGCCCCGCGACCGGTACCAATCGGCTTGAGCGGCGGCGGGCGCTCGCCCCGAGCCGTTATAGGCGATGATCTCGCTGCCGCCGCCGGGCGCATAAAGCGCGAAGCAATCGCCGCCCAATCCCAGGTTCAAGGATTCGACGACGCCCAACACGGCCATCGCGGCGATAGCCGCGTCCATCGCATTGCCGCCAGCGCGCAAGACATCGACGCCGGCCAGCGATGCGAGGGGATTGGCGCTCGACACCATGCCATTGCAGCCCCGGGCTGGCGATCGGCCCGTCATCTCCAGTCGACGCATATTCGGTTTTCCTCGTATCCGGAAGATGGAGAAAGCGGCGAGGGCGCGCGGCGAAGAGCCGGTTCGACGTCGCCCTCAGAGAATGGCGCGGAGAAACGCCTTCGTACGTTCCTGGTCCGGTCGCGCGAAGATCTGCTCCGCACTGCCCGCTTCGACGATCGCCCCCTGGTCCATCATGATCACGCGATCGGCCACTTCTCGGGCGAAGGCCATCTCGTGCGTCACGACAATCATGGTCATGCCGCCGGCCGCAAGATCCCGCATGACGCCCAGCACGTCGCCGACGGTTTCCGGATCGAGCGCGCTGGTCGGCTCATCGAACAGCATCACCGCCGGATGCATGGCGAGAGCGCGCGCTATGGCGACCCGTTGCTGCTGTCCACCCGAAAGCTGGGAGGGGTAGCTGTCGATCTTGTCCGCAAGACCGACGCGGGAGAGAAGCCCGACCGCCTCCGCATGCACCTCGTGCTTGCTCCGACCCAGCACCCGGACCGGTCCGATGCTGACGTTCTGAACGGCCGTCAAATGCGGAAACAGATTGAAGCGCTGGAACACCATGCCGATGTTCCGCCGCTGCGCGGCAACGACAGCATCTCGAACCGGATGCAAGCCGCCTTTCCGCTCACGATAGCCGACCAGGACATCATCGACGTAGATCCGGCCCGAATCGATCGTCTCGAGATGATTGATGCAGCGGACCAGCGTGGTCTTGCCGGAACCGGACGGGCCGATGAGGCACACGACCTCGCCGCGCATCACGTTCAACCAAACGCCGCGCAGCACCTGGAGATGCCCAAACGACTTCCGCACATCCTCGATCCGGACCAGCGCGTCCTGGGGCATCGCGGTCAACGCTGCGTCGTGACGAGCTTGCGCGAGCGGAACGTCTCCTTGAAGCGTCGCTCGGCCGGCAGCTCGTGCCGGCTCAAGCGGGCCTCGAGCCGCCGCTGAACTATACTCATCAAGCTGGTCAGGATCAGATACCAGATCGCGGCGACGAAGAAGAGCTCGAACGTGCGGAAGGTCGCAGCATTGAGGTTCTGCATCGTGCCGAACAGCTCGCGCACGCCGATGACACTAAGCAGCGAAGTACCCTTGATCATCGATGTGAATTCGTTGCCCAGGGGCGGGAGCACCACCCGCGCGGCCTGCGGCAGGATGATGAACCACAAGGCCGTGCCCTTGCGCATGCCGATCGCCTTGGCGGCATCGAGCTGCCCCCGGTCGATCGACTGGATCGCGGCGCGAAAGATCTCCGCCATGTAGGCGCCCTCGTTCAAGGCGAGCGTGAACAACGCCGCCTGCATGGGGCCGGAGAGGGTGAATGGGCCGAGCGGAAGATCGGGATAGCGGTAGATACCGGCGGCCGCCACACCGGTATAGACGATGAGGAGTTGGACCAGCAGCGGCGTTCCCCGCCATGCCCAGATATAGAGGCCGGCCCAGCTCCGCAAAACGGCCGAGCCCGACATCCTGGCCAGCGCCACGCCGAGCCCCACGATCACGCCCAGGATCTGGGCGATGACCGCGACATAGATGGTGACCCATAAGCCGCGCCAGACGATCCCCGGCGGATCGAAGAGATAGGTGAGGAAGAAGGGTATATCCAGATTGAACTGGCCGAGGATCGTTGTCATGGCGGGGCGCGGTCTCGCTTAGTGGGGAACCTCGAGCGATTGCAGGCCGGCCTTTGTGAAGAGGGCGTCATAGCCGCCATTGGCCTGATAGACCTTGAAGGCGGCGGCGATGGCCTCGTAGAGATCGTGATCCTTCTTCGCCGTGGCGATGCCGACCGGCCGGGCGCCCAAGGTGGGGCTGCCGAGCTTAACGGAATTCGGGCGCTGGCTGTTGAGATAGCTCGCCTGCTCGGGCACGGCGTAGTAGGCATCGACCAGGCCGGCAAAGAGCTGCTGCATGGCGTCGGTGTTGTTGGGGATCGCCACCACGGTGATCCCGGGCTTTCCATCGCCTTTCAGCTTGTCGCTGGCGCTCACGAGATCCTGCTCGAGCTGGCTGCCTGTCTGCACCACCACCTTCTTGCCGGACAGGCCCGTCAGATCCTGGACGAAGATGTCGGAGGCGAACGGCACGATGACCACGTTGCCCACCAAGGCGTAGTCTACGAAATCCAGGACCTCGCGTCGTGCGGGCTTGTCGATCAGCGTCGAGATAATGGCATCGCATTGGCCTGCCTGGATTGCCGGAATGAGGCCGTCGAACTGGATGTTTTTGTGCTCGGCCTTCACGCCCATCAGCGCGGCCAGCGCGTCGGAGAAATCGACCTCGACGCCGACATACTTCGTCGTCTGCGGATCGACATAGACCCAGGGCGGATAGGAGAAGTCGCTGCAGAAGACGATGCGGCCCGAATCGACATAGCGTTGCGGCGGGGCGACCTCGGCGGCGATGCCCGAGGACACGCACAGGAAGGAAGCGGCGAGGATCGCCGCGGGCAAGCTAAGCAGCTTCAGTTTGTCGACCGTCACGGGCATGACATTCACTCCCTCGGGCATTGTTGTTTTATCGTTGCTGTGACGCGAGCGTCCCCATTTGACCGCCGCGTCAACAAGGTCGTGTAATCTATGGTGTTCGCTTTTGTGATCACAAGCACTAAAATCAAACAAGCTTCGCGCCGGTCTGCCCATTCCGTGGGCAGCCATGCCCGTGCACCACGGGGTACTCCTGCACATCGACCTGAATTGGCAGCATTTTCGGTCTAGCCATGAGCGATCTCGAGCTTGCCTACAGATCCGCCGCCGAGATCGGTGCCCTCTACCGCCGCAAAGAGGTGTCCCCGATCGATCTGGTCCGCAACGCGCTGGCGCGGGTCGACGAGGTCAACCGCGTCTTGAATTGCTTCTGTTTCATCTATCCCGAAGAAGCGCTCCTCCAGGCCAGGATGGCCGAGGAGGCTCTTATCGCCGGCCGGCCGCTCGGACCCCTTCATGGCGTGCCCATCGCCATCAAGGACTTCACGCCGACGCGCGGCAAACGCACCACGCTCGGCTCCCGCGTCTATGAAGACTGGATTCCCGAGGAGGATGCGGTGGTCGCCGAGCGCTTGCGGGAAGCAGGCGCCATCCTGGTCGGCAAGACCACCACGCCGGAATTCGCCTATGCCAGCTTCACCGAAAGCCCCCTCTGGGGCGTCACCCGGAATCCATGGAATCCGCAGTGCACCCCCGGCGGCTCATCAGGCGGATCCGCCGTCGCCGTGGCGACCGGCTGCGTGCCCCTGGCGGAAGGATCGGACGCCGGCGGCTCCATCCGCCTGCCTGCTGCCTGCTGCGGCATCGTCGGGTTCAAACCCAGCGTCGGACGCATTCCCTTCGACAGCTTGAAGAGCCAGTTCCTCACCATCTGGCATCATGGGCCTCTGGCCAGGACCGTCGAGGATGCCGCCTTGTTCCTCAACGCCACCCAGGGGCCCGACGATCGCGACATCACCTCTCTGCCGGCGCTGCCGCCGCTGCCTGTGCCAATCCCGCGCGATGTCCGCGGGCTCAAGATCGCCTTGAGCCTCGATCTCGGCTATTACGCGATCGACCCTGAGGTGGCCGCCCATTCGCTCGCCGTGGCCGAGACCCTGCGCGACCGAGGCGCCGTGGTCGAGGAAGTCGATCTCGCCTGGGACCGCGGAATCAACGACGCTTGCTACCTGCATTTCTCGGTCATGATGGGGATGCTGTTCGGCCAACATCTCGACCGATGGCGCGACAGGATGGACCCATTCGTGGTAAAGCTGATCGAGGGAGCGGGATCGATCGATGCCCTGTCACTAAAGAACGTGGAGCTGGTGCGGACGGCCCAGTGGGAAAAGCTGCGCCAGCTGTTCCGAACCTATGACGCGCTCTTGTGTCCGACCTTGAGCATGGCGGCTCCGGAGATCGGCCGCAACGAGTTCGAGTTCGACTACGATGACGACCAGGGCCGCTGCCGGGCCTTCGATCTCACGCTGCAGTTCAATTTCATCGGCCAGTGCCCTGTGGTCTCGATTCCCTCGGGCCTGACCGGCGGTGGCATGCCGACAGCCGTCCAGATCGTGGGCCGGCGCTATGACGATCTGACAGCACTGCGAATCGGGGCCGCCATCGAGGAAGCCCGGCCTTGGCCGAAACCGCCGACGCATTGGGACATGGCCGCCACGACGCGATGACGGAGCCCCCGGGAAGGGGGGCCTCGCCTTGCCGGCTTACGGAGCCCGGTGCTACATCCTTTTCGGAATCTTCAGCGCCACCGCCGCGGCCACGAACATGAAGAGGCCGCAGGCGATGAAGACGGCGCGGATGTCGAAGAAGCTGAGCAGCACCGAATAGAAGGCCTGGGGCATCAGGTCGGAGAGATCGATATAGGTGCGGAACACCGTGGTCATCTGCGGACGCTCGAGCGGGCGGACAGCGCGCATGTAGGGAATGTTGCCGAAGGCGTCGAGCAGGCAGCAGAAGGCCGAGCCCGCCAGCAGCGTGCCGGCGGCGATCCAGGGCCATCCGTGCATGAAGCCCGCCGCCGTGGTGAGCACGCCCAGCCCGATGAAGCCGACGATGATCGGCCGGCGGATTCCGCTGCGCGCCGCCATGCGGCTGAAGAGCGGCGTCACGAACAGCATCGCGTTGCCGAGCGAGACCAGGAGCGCGCCGGCGAAATCGCCCTTGCCGGCCTGCACCAGGAACAGCGGCGGATAGACGAAATACATCGCCCACCAGCAGGAGCGCGCGAAGGGGACGAACCAGCCGAGCCTCAGCCTCGGCTGGGCGACGAAGCGGCGGATGGTGGCGATCGGGTTGGGCGGCGGGCGCGTCGCCGCCGCGACGGCCGGGTTCTCCGTCAGCCGCAGATACCAGAAATAGAGCAGGAGCAGCGCGCAGGAGGCCGCCGACAGGAGCTCGGCGACGCCGTGGCCGACCTCGCTATAGAGCCAGACACCGAAGGCCGGGCCGATCGTCCAGGCGGCGGCGCTGACCATCAGGCGGATCGGCTCGGAACGCACCAGATCCTTGCGCCGGATATAGTCCATCACATAAAGGCTGAGCGTGATGTTGAGCGCGGCGGCACCGAAGGCGCGCGCCAGCATGGCGCCGATCTGGCCCGTGAGGGTGGCGGTGGCGAGCAGCAGCGCCGCGACCAGCAGGGCGGCGGCCCCGGCGGTATAGACCCAGCGGCGCTTGAAGCGGCGGATCAGGAACGGGATGCCGAAGCTCGAGGCCAGGCCGACGAGCCCCACGGCCGTATAGAGGATGCTGACATCGCGCGCATGCTGCAGCAGGGCGTAGGCCTGGAGCGGGATGATCGTGGCGATCAGACCGCGCGCGAAGCTCTCGAGCGTGAACATGATCGCGAAAACGATCGCGCCCGGACGGCTCACCGCACGCAGCCACATCGGGCCGGTGCCGGAGGGAATGTCAGTCGGCATGAAGGGAAGCGGGCACTCGGGTCAGGCGCGGGTCTCGCCGAAATGAGACCTTGTTCATATCACGGGCGGGGAAGGTGCGGGAGTGCCGAGCCGCCGCTTTCCTTCCGCTTTCCGCCCCTCGGAAGGCGGAAGGACGGCTCCCTCGATTGCGCCCGGCGCAAGGCAGGGTTGAGGCGCCGCCGGGCTGGCGCGGCAAGGGGCTGCCCTTATAATCGCGCCCGCCCGGAGCCAGATGATACCGGGGTCGCCTGATGCCCCGGGTCATCCGGGTCGGATGACCGGCAGGTTCTCATTCCTTCTCGCGCGAGCCATTCATACCCATGAAGATTCTCATCATCCAGAACGACTCCCTGGGACAGCCCGGCATCGTCGCCGAGCGGATCGAGGCCAAGGGCGGCAAGGCGGAGATCCGCCGGCCCCATGACGGCGATCCGCTGCCCGAGAGCCCCAAGGGCTATGACGGGATGGTGGTGCTGGGCGGCGTGCAGCATGCCAATGACGATGCGAACTGGCCGGCCTTTCCCGCCATCCTGGACAGCATGCGCGACTTCCACCGGCAGGGGCGCGGGCTGCTGGGGATCTGCCTCGGCTCCCAGCTCATGGCGCGGGCCTTCGGCGGCAAGGTGCGCCGCCACACCCATCTCGAGGTCGGCTTCACCGAGCTGACCCTGACGCCGGAAGGCCAGAAGGACCCGGTCCTGGCCGGACTCGGGCCCAAGGCCAGGATCATGCAGTGGCACGAGGATACGTTCGACCTGCCCCAGGAGGCGGAACTCCTGATGCAGGGCGAGGGCTGCCGCAACCAGGCCTTCCGCCTCGGCAAGCGCGCCTATGGCTTCCAGTGCCATTTCGAGGCGACGCCCGCCATCGCCGAGACCTGGTTCGAGGCCTGCGAGCCCGGCCTCACCCGCCATATCGGGCGCGAGAACGTGCCGGCCACGGTCAAGCGCCTGCGCGCCGAATGGCCCGCCAACGCCCCCAGCGCGCGCCGCTTCGCCGAAGCCGTCAGCGACCGCTGGCTGGCGCTGGAATAGGCGCTCCGGCCGTCATCCCCGCGCCCGGGTCCGACCGTTGGTCGGCCCAAGCGTAAACTCCAGCGGGGGACCCATGTCGATACCGCGTTTTGGCCTCTCCATGGATCCCCGCTTTCGCGGGGGTGACGATAGGGCTTACGGCGTCGACTTCGCTCTGCTGTTCACGTCCACTGTCGCGGCGTCAGCCGGGCCATGAAGAGCGTCGACTGGCTGCGCTGGAAGGCGACCGCGTGCTTGGCGGCGAGCTCGACATTGATGATGAGCGTGTCGCCCGGGTTGAGCAGCGTGCCGTCGTCGAGGACGGTGTCCCCCTCGATCACATAGAGGATCAGCGTGGTGCCGCGGCCCAGCGCCGGCAGCATCCGGTCGCGGCGGTTGAGGGTGAGGATGCCCGCCGAGATCTGAAAATCGCGGCGCACGATCAGGTTGAAGTCGCGCACCGAGCCGTCGATCAGCCAGCAGCGCACATCGTCGTCGCCGCTGAACTGGAACGGGACATAGGGCTCGTCGATCCGCTCCGAGCGCCCATTGTCGAAACGCAGCACCATGCCGTTGCCGCCCATCAGCATGATGACGCGGTCATAGCCCGGGAATTTCGAGAACGGCCCGTCGGCCTTGACCTCCGCCAGCGACAGGCGCCAGCGGAAGGATTTGTCGAGCGGCGTCTCCGGCGGATCGATCGCGATCTCGGCCGTCATGCCCTGGCTGTTCTTCCAAGGCATCACGCGGTGCTCGCTGGCCTTGATCAGGCGGCGCATCGACATCGTGGAACGCATCCCCTCATCGGCGACGCAGGCGGTCTCCAGGGAATCAAAAATCCGTCGCCGCCACAAGTCCGGGGTAGCGGCACCGGTCAATATTTCCCGCTTTCGATCTCCTTCTTGCGCCGCGCCACATAGGCCGCCAGTTCCTCGCGGATGGCCGGATCCATGGCCGGCTCCTGATATTGGCGCAAGAGCTCCTTCCAGATGGCGTTGGCGCGCCTCGTCCCGTCGACGGCGCCGGCGTCGGTCCAGGTCTCGAAATTGCGCCAATCGGAGAGCATGGGGCGGTAGAAGGCCGTCTCGAAGCGCTCCAGCGTGTGGCCGACACCGAAAAAATGACCGCCGGGGCCGACCTCGGCGATCGCGTCGAGGCCGAGGCTCGCCTTGTCGGTCGGGATCGGCATCAGGGTCTCGCGCATGAGCTGCAGCATCTCGCAATCGAGGATCAGCTTCTCGTAGGAGGCCGTGAGCCCGCCCTCGAGCCAGCCGGCCGCGTGGGCGAGGAGATTGACGCCGCCCAGGATCGTGCCCCAGAGCGACATGCTCGACTCGTAGGCCGCCTGGACATCGACCGTGTTGGAGGCGTTCACGTTGCTCGAGCGGTAGGGCAGTTTGCAGCGCCGCGCGAGCTGGCCCGAGGCGAAGGCGGCCCTGGTATATTCCGGCGTGCCGAAGGCGGGTGCCCCGGAGCGCATGTCGACATTCGAGGTGAAGCCGCCATAGACCACCGGCGCGCCCGGCCGCACCAGCTGCGTCAGGGCCGCCATGAAGAGCGCCTCGGCGTTCTGCTGGGCGAGTGCCCCCGCCAGCGTCACCGGGCTCATGGCGCCGCAGAGCGTGAAAGGCGTCACGACCGTCGCCTGGCCGTTGCGCGCCAGCTCGCAGAGCCCCTCGCCCATCGGCCCGTCGAACTTCATGGGCGAGTTCGAGTTGATGATGGTGATGACGGCCGGGCGCTCCATCAGCTCCTCGCGCGTCGTCGGGTAGGCGATGCAGGCCATCTCGATCGCGTCGCGCACGCGGAAGGCGCCGATGCCCCAGCAATGCCAGCTCTTGTCGGTGAGCGTCAGGATCGATTCATAGACATCGAGATGGCGCGTCTCGGCCGGCAGGTCGGTCGGCTCGACCCCGGTGCCGCCCTCCTGATGCAGCACGTTCAGCATATGCACCAGGCGGATATAGTCCTTCATATCGGCTTCGTTGCCGGCGCGCCGGCCGCGATCGAGGTCGCTGACGAAGGCGGGCCCGCCGGTCGCATCGAACACGAGATGATCGCCGCCGATGACGAGGTCGCGCTCGGGATTGCGGGCGCGCAAGGAGAACTCGGCCGGCGCCTTCGCCACCGCTTCGAGGATCAGGCCGCGATCCGGCCTTATCCTTAAAGTCGAGCGATCGACCTTGGCGCCGGCGCGCTCGAAGATGTCGAGGGTCTCGCCATGAAGCACCTCGAGCCCGACGGTCTCGAGCAGATCGAGCGAGGCCTCGTGGATCGCCTCGATCTGGTCGGCCGACAGGATCTCGACCGGCTTGAACGGATTGCGCAGCGTCTTGAAAGGCAGCTGGTGGATGCCGCCGCCCGAGGAGCGGCGCTCGCGCCGCGCCTTGCCGCCGGCATCGCGCCCCCGCCCTTCGCGCCGCGCCGGGCCGACCGTCTCGACTTCGCTCATGTTGTCCCTTCTCCCCGCCCCGGAATTTACCGTCAGATGATGGCGCGTTCGCGTTTATAGGGCACGTCGCCCTTGGCCGGCTCGTCCAGCTCGCGCGCATGAAGATGACCGGCATGAACGGCATGCACCACGGCCCCCGGCGCCAGGCAGTCGCCGATCCGCGCCAGGCCGGCGATCCCGGCGGCCGTGAGCGCGGCCGGGTCGGCGGCCAGCTCCTCATAAAGAGAGCCTTCGGGCCGGCGCATGGTGACGAGCACCAGGCTCGCCGCGCCTTGCCGGAACTCGCGGCCGGTATAGACGCAAGCCAGCCGCGCGCCCCCGCCGTCGAAGCCCAGGAGCTGGCGGTTGGACACGATCTCGACGCCGAGCTCGATCAGCCGGGCCTGCACCTTGTCATGCTCGTCGGTCATGCGGCAGTAGGAGGAGGCCTCGCCGCCCGGCGTCACCAGCGCCACCGGCAATCCCGCCTGCACCAGCTTCATGGCGAGGCAGCCGCCCATATAGTACTGATCCTCGTCATAGACGATGACGGGGGCCGCCGGCACGGCACCGGCCATGATGTCCTCGGGCGTGAAGATGCGGGGCGCTCCTTCCGCCACAGTCGGGTCGTGGCTCGCCATCCCGACCCCGTCGCGCCGCCAGCGCGCCCCGGTCGCGATCACCACATGCTGCGCGCCGAATTCGAGCACGTCGGCGGCGGTCATGCGACTCGCCGGATAGAGCTCGACCTGGGTGAGCTTCGCGATCTGCCCGAGGCGCCAGTCGCGCACCCGCGCATAGGAGCCGAGGCCCGGCAGCCGGCATTCGGCATTGATGCGCCCGCCCGGTTCGTCGGCGGCGTCGGCCAGCGCCACCTCATAGCCGCGCTTCCCCAGCGTGACCGCGCATTCGAGGCCGGCCGGACCGGCGCCCACGATCAGCACGCGCTTGTCGGAGCGCCTGGGCTGGACGCGCTCGGGATGCCACCCGCGGCGCCATTCCTCGCCCATGGTCGGGTTCTGGGTGCAGCGGATCGGCACGCCCTCGTTGTTGCAGGAGCGGCAGATGTTGCAGCCGATGCATTCGCGGATCTCGTCCTCGCGGCCCTCCTCCACCTTCTTCGGCAGGAAGGGATCGGCGATCGAGGGCCGCGCCGCACCGATCAGGTCGAGCACGCCGCGCCGGATCTGCGACACCATCGTGTCGGGCGAAGTGAAGCGGCCTACGCCCACGACCGGCTTGGTCGTGACCTTCTTCACGAAGGAGACATAGCGCTCCTGGAAGCCCTCCTCCGAGAAGCGGGCGCTCATGGAATCGTTGGTGACCTGGCTGATATTGACGTCCCAGAGATCGGGCAGCTCGGCCAGCATCTCCACCACCTCGCGGCCCTCCGCCCCCGCCGCCACGCCGTGGTCGCCCATCAGCTCGTCGACCGCGAAGCGGACGGCCAGCGCCACGTTCGGGCCGATCGCGTCGCGCGTCGTTTCGATCATCTCGCGCAGCATCCGCACGCGGTTCTCGAGCGCCCCGCCATATTCGTCGCTGCGGTGGTTGAAGCGCCTGGCGATGAACTGGAACGGCAGATAGGCGTGGCCGGCATAGACATAGACGATGTCGAAGCCGGCCTGGACCGCGCGCCTGGCGGCCTCGCCCTGCCAGCGCCGGAGCTCGCGGATGTCCTGGCGGTCCATGGCGCGGGTCTGGAGCGGCCAGAGATAATGGGCGGGCGAACCGTCGACCGAGATCGGCGGCAGGCGGCTGGCGCGGTTCACCACATATTCGCCGCCATGCCAGAGCTGGCAGCCGGCGAGCGCGCCATGCTCGTGGACGGCGTCGGCGATGGTCGCCATCACCTTCCGGTCGTCATCGTCCCACAGGCTGCAGAACTTGTAGGGCGCGTCGTCGGCGGTCGGATGGATCGAGCAATATTCGGTGTTGACGACGCCCCAGCCGCCCTCGGCCTTGACGCCGCGCATCGCCGCCAGGGTCTTGGGCATCTGCACGCCCATGCCGGTGCAATGCGGCACCTGGTAGAAGCGGTTCCTCGCCGTGACCGGCCCGATCTTCACGGGCTCGAACAGGATGTCGTAACGCGGATTGCGGGCCATCGGCTTCTCTCTTCGAGGGGACCTGCGCCCGCAAACCCCGGGGATTGGCGGGCGCCGCCTCCTCATGCCATGGCCGAACCGGCGTCAAGGATCCGCCCGCGACGGCCATTGCCGACGAACCGACGTGGGGAGGGACCCGTCAGGAAACGCAAGCTCGCCCGATAAAGGCTGGGAAGCGGCCGCCACCCATGCGGACGCGGGCGGAGACTAGCCCGGGAGATCGGACGGTGTCACGAGGAAGGGGCAAATCGCATCTGAGGCTTTCTTCACCTCCCCCTTGAGGGGGAGGCTGGGGTAGGGGGTAGCCGCGGACTCGTTGCAAGCCCGTCTTGCTGCGATGAAAGCTCCGCCTTCAGTCGCGTTCTACGATCACCCCCCACCCTAACCTCCCCCTCAAGGGGGGAGGGGATTCACTCGCGGCGCGTCAGCCGTGCTTCGACGGCTCGATCCGCGCGCCGCCGGGCTTCTTTGGGGACGGGCCGGCATCCTCGTCATCGTCGAACAGGATCCGTTCAGCGGCACCGTCGAGATCGTCGAACTGTCCGGTCTTGAGCGCCCAGAGGAAGGCGGCCAGCCCGACCAGTCCCAGGAACAAGGCGACCGGGATCAGATAGATGAGAGCTTCCATCGCCGATCTCCCGCGTTGTGGTCCCGTGGCGATCCTTCAACGGCGCGCGGGCCGCCGGGTTCCGATGCCGAGCCTGAGCGCATTGCCGGTCACGATCAGCGAGGACGAGGACATCGCGATCGCCGCCACCAGCGGGGTCACGAAGCCCGCGATCGCCAGCGGCACGGCCAGCAGATTATAGCCCAGCGCCAGCAGGAAATTCTGCCGCACCAAGGCCCGGCAGCGGCGGGCCACCTGCAGAAGCTCCGTCACCGCCCCCAGCCTGGCGCCCTGGAACACGGCGTCGGCCGAGGTCTGGGTGATGTCGGCCGCGGTGGAGGGCGAGAGCGACACGAGAGCGGCCGCCAGCGCCGGCGCATCGTTGAGGCCGTCGCCCACCATCAGCACCCGGCGACCCTCGCGCGCCAGCTCTTCCAGCCGCTGGGTCTTCTCCGCCGGGCTCATGGCCGCGCGCCAGCGCGCGATGCCCAGGGTTTCCGCCACTTGCCGCACCGTGACTTCGCGGTCGCCCGAAAGGAGCTCGATCGCCAAGCCCCGGCCACGAAGCGCCGCCAGGGTCTCGACCGCATCGGGGCGCAGCCGGTCGGTGAAGGCGAAACGCAGGGGCGGCCGCCCGGGTTCCTTGAGCCAGATCTCGGGGCCCTCGCCGGACGTGCTGTCCGCGACATCGCACCAGCGCCGGCTGCCGAGCCTGATCTCGCCGCTTTTGCCGGCAAGCCTGAGGCCCAATCCCGGCCGCTCCTCGACGCCGCTCGCCGCGACCACGTCCGGTGCCGCGCGGCAGAGCGCACGCGCCAGCGGGTGGCGGCTGTTGGCGGCCAGCGAAGTCGCCAGCCGCAGGCTCGCGGGATCGATCGCGGCCGCATCGACCAGCTCCGGCCGCCCCAGGGTCAAGGTGCCGGTCTTGTCGAAGACGACGGTGTCGACCTCGGCGAGCCGCTCCAGTGCCGTCGCCGATTTGAGCAGGATGCCGCGCCGCATCAGCCTTCCGCTCGCCACGACCTGTACGGCGGGCACGGCCAGGCCCAGTGCGCAGGGGCAGGTGATGATCAGCACCGAGGCGGCGATGAGGAGCGCCGGCTGCCAGCCGAGGTGCATCAGGAACACCCAGCCGAGGAAGGTCAGCAGCGCCGCCAGATGCACCACCGGCGTATAGGCCCGCGCGATGCGCTCGGCCAGCGACACATAGCGCGCGCGGCGCTGCTCGGCGGCCTCGAGCAGCCGGACGATGCCGGCGAGCAGCGTGTCCTCGCCCACCTCCGCCACCTCGACCCGCAAGGGAGCCGCCAGATTGACGGTGCCGGCGAAGACCTTCTCGCCAGGGCCCGCCTTGGCCGGCAGGGTCTCGCCGGTCACGAGCGACATGTCGAGCTCCGACTGGCCCTCGCGCACCCGGCCATCGACCGCGATCCGCTCGCCCGCCGCCACCAGCAGCATCATGCCCGGCACCACCTCGCGCACCGGCAGAAGCCGCCGGTCGCCCGAGGCCGTGATGACCGTCACCGCCTGCGCGCCCAAGGCCAGCAGGCGCTGTGCCGCCGAGCGCGCCTGGCCGCGGGCGCGCCGGTCGAGATAGCGGCCGAGCAGCAGGAAGAACAGCAGCGAGACCGCGGAATCGAAATAGGCATGCTGGCCATGGGTGATGGTCGAGAACAGGCTGATGCCGGCGGTGAGCAGCACGCCGACCGTGATCGGCACGTCCATGTTGGTGCGCCGGTGGCTCAGCGCCTCCCAGGCCGATCGGGCGAAGGGCCGGATCGCATAGGCGATGGTGGGCAGCGCGATCAGCGCCGAGAACCAGTGGAACAGCGTGCGCGTCGCATCGCCCATCGCCTCGACATGGCCCGCCCAGATCGAGACCGAGAACAGCATGATGTTGCCGGCGGCGAAGCCCGCCACCGCCATGGCGCGCAGGAGCTCGCGCTCGGCCTTGGCATCGGCGTCGCCGAGCTCGGCCGGATCGTAGGGCATGAAGCGATAGCCGAGCTCGGACGCGGCCGCGACCAGCGGGTTGGCGCGCGCCACCGGCCCCTCCCAGCCCAGCACCAGGCGGCGCGTCGTCAGGTTGAGCCGCGCCTGGCGCACGTCGGGCTGGCGCTTCAGCGTCGTCTCGATCCGCTGCACGCAGGCGCCGCAATGAACGCCCTCGGCCATCAGATGCAGCACATGGCCATCCGCGCCGTCGGGACGGGCATAGGCGGAATAGTCGACCGGGACCGCGTCCGTCGCCAGATCCGCCGCCGGGGCCGCCAGCCGGACGACCTGGCCCGTCGTGACGCTGCTCACGGCGCGAAGATCCGGTCGGTCAGGTGATCGGTCGAATGCGCCGTGGCGATATCGAGATCGACATCCCACTGCCCCTTGAGCGGCAAGGTCAGATCGGCGCTGTAAACGCCGGGATCGCCGGCAACGAGGGTCGCCTGGAGGGTGTTCTCCGGGCCGACCGGGCGGCGCAGCCGGGCAGCGACCTGCGCGCCCTGCAGGGGCTGGCCCAGCCCGTCCATGACGCGCAACTCGAGCCGTCCCTTGCCCGGCGCCGATTTGTCGGCGGTCCAGCCGACCGCCACCTGCCAGCCCAGCGCCGTCTCGGCGTCCTTGGCGGCAAGGGTGCGGTTATAGGTGATGCCGCGCTGATAGGCGTCCTCGGCGGTGAGCCCGCCGAAGCTCTCGACCGCGATCCAGGCCATCACGCCCTGGATGACGACCAGCGCCACGAAGAACGCGACGAAGGCCCAGGGGATCCAGCGGCTGCGCCGCGGCTCGCCGCCGCTCTCGTTCCGCATCCTGTCCATCACGGCGCTCATGAGTGGGGTCCCCTGAAGACGGTCCGGTGGCGGGCGCTGTCGTCGCCCGCCTTGTCGGTCAGCACGAAGGTCAGATCCTGGCGCTCGTCCTTGACCTCGGCGCGCGGCAGGCTCACCAGCACGCGATAGGTCGCGACATGATCGGGCTTGGCGGCGAGCGTCCCGTCGGGCTCGGCGCCCACGATCTCGATCCGCGCATTCGCCGGCGAGGCCACGGTGAGGGTGAACTCGCGCGCGAGGCGCTGCTTGTTCAGGATCTTGAGGGTGTAGGCGTTCTGGATGCTGCCGTCCTTGAGCAGCACGAAGAGCGGCGTGCGCTCGGGCAGCACGTTGATGTCGAGGGTCGAGCGCGTGCCCAGCGCAGCCACGACCCCGGCCGCGACCAGCAGCAAGAGCGCCACATAGACGATGGTGCGCAGGCGGATGGGCTTCCAAGGCACCCGCGGCTGGCCCGCGCTCTGCAGCGCCAGATTGCGGGCGCTGTCGAAGGCGATCAGGCCCTGCGGGCGCCCGACCTTCGTCATCACCTCGTTGCAGGCATCGATGCAGAGCCCGCAGCCGATGCATTCGAGCTGCGCGCCGTCGCGGATATCGATGCCGGTGGGGCAGACGGCCACGCAGGAGAAGCAGTCGACGCAGTCGCCATGCCCCTCCCAGCTCGTGCCGGCCTTGTGCTTGCCCCTGGGCTCGCCGCGCCAGGTGCGGTAGGTGACGTTGAGGCTGTCCTCGTCGAGCATCGCGCCCTGGATGCGCGGCCAGGGGCACATATAGGTGCAGACCTGCTCGCGCGCCCAGCCGGCGAGGAGATAGGTCGTGAAGGTGAAGAGACCCACGAAGAAATAGACCGTGAGCGAGGCCTGGCCGGTGAAGAACTCGCGCACCAGGGTCGGGGCGTCGGTGAAATACATCGCCCAGGCGCCGCCGGTCAGGAGTGCGATGACCAGCCAGGCGCCGTGCTTGGCGATCTTCCTCGCGGCCTTGTCGACGCTGAGCGGCTGCTTGTCGAGGCGCATGCGCGCGTTGCGGTCGCCCTCGATCGCCCGCTCCACCCACATGAAGAGATCGGTCCAGACCGTCTGCGGGCAGGTGAAGCCGCACCAGACGCGGCCGAACAGGCTGGTGGCGAGGAAGAGCCCCAGCGCCGCCAGCACCAGGATGCCGGTGAGGTAATAGACCTCCTGCGGCCAGATCTCGACCCAGAGGAAATAACCGCGCCGCCCCGGCAGGTCGATCAGCAGCGCCTGGTCGGGCGCGCCCGGCCCTCGGTCCCAGCGCAGCCAGGGCGCCGCATAGTAGACCGCGAGCAGCAGCAGCAGCATCGCCGTCTTGAGACGGCGCATGGTGCCGCGCACCTTGCGCGGATAGACCTTGATGCGGCCGATATAGAGAGGTTCCGCCCGCTGCTCGCGCCGCGAGGCGACCCGCTCGTCATTGTCGGGCCCCTCAGGGCCTCCCGCTGCCGGTCCCGCCTGCCGCTCGCGCGAAGGGGTGACCCGCTTGCCGTTTCCGGAATCTCGAAGGACCGTATCCGTCATCGTCCCGCCCGAACGACGACCGCCCGTCCCCCTCGAAAGGCGCTCGTCTTGCTAGGAGTTGAGCCTCAAGCCTACTGCCCGCCGCCGAGGCTGTGCACATAGATCGTGACCATGCGCTGATTGGCCTCGCTCAGCCGTCCGTCCCAGGCCGGCATCACGCCCATTCTCGGCTTCGTCACCTGCGCGACGATGGCGAGCTTGCTGCCGTCGCCATGGAGCCAGATCGCATCGGCGAGGTTGGGCGCGCCGAACTCCGCCTTGCCCTGGCCGTCGTCGCCGTGACAGGAGGCGCAATTGTCCGCGAAGACCGTCTTGCCGCGATCGGCCGCCGCCGCGTCGGTCGAGCGGCTCGAGAGCGACAGCACGTACTCCGCCACGTCGCCGATCTGCTCTGCGGTCAGGATCTGGTCGGTGCCGAAATTCGGCATCACCGACTGGCGCGAATCGGGATCGGCGTTGCGGATGCCGTGATGCACCGTCTGCGCGATGTCATCGAGCTTGCCGCCCCAGAGCCAGTCGTCGTCGGCCAAGGTCGGGAATCCGCCGGGCCGGCCGGAGCCGCCCAGCCCGTGGCAGGCCGCGCAGTTCTCGTTGAAGACGGCGCGCCCGCCGGCCTGGGCGAAATTGAGAAGATCGGGATCGGCCTGGATGGCGGCGAGCGAGGGCGCCTGCGAGATGCGCGTGATGTACTGCGCCTGGGCGGCGTTCGCCTCTTCCATGACCTTGTCCAGCGAGGCGCGCTGGTTGTAGCCCAGGATGCCGTTGGTGTGGCCGTTGATCCAGGGAATGGCCGGATAGAGCACCCAGAGGATCACCGAGATGACGATCGTGGCGTAGAAGGTATAGAGCCACCACATCGGCAGCGGGCGGTTCAGCTCCTTGATGCCGTCCCACTCGTGGCCGGTGGTCTCCTGGCCGGTGATGCTGTCGACTTCCTTGACGGCCATGGCTCAGCTCCCCCTGACCGGCGTCGAGCGCTGGTCGTCCGGCAGATCGTCCTCGAGCGGGATGCGTGCGATCTTGTCGAACTTCGACCGATTCCGGGGCCAATAGGCCCAGACGACGATGCCGATGAAGATCAGCGCGAACCAGACGACCCGGATCGGCGCGAAGAACTCGTGGATTTCCTGCCAGCTCATCGCGGGGCCCTCACTGCGTCAGGTCTTCGGTGCGGTAGTCGGCGAAATCGACCATGCGGCCCAGCACCTGGAGATAGGCGATCAGCGCATCCATCTCGGTCAGCCGCGTCGGGTCGCCGTCGAAGGCGCCCGTCGCCGCCTTGGGATAGCGGGCCAGCAGGGCGGAGGTGTCGGCGTCGGGATTGGCCTGGGCCGCCATGTCCGCCGCCGCGTCCTGGATGTCCTCGTCGGTGTAGGGGACGCCCAACTCGCGCAGCGTCTGCAGATGCGCCGCGATCGAGTTCGGATCGAGCTCGCGCTCCTCGAGGAAGGCGTAGGAGGGCATGATCGATTCCGGCACCACGCTGCGCGGGTCCATCAGATGCGCGCGGTGCCAGTCGTCGGAATATTTGCCGCCGACCCGCGCCAGATCCGGGCCGGTGCGCTTCGAGCCCCACTGGAAGGGATGGTCGTACATGCTCTCGGCCGCGATGCTGTAATGGCCGTAGCGCTCGGCCTCGTCGCGGAACGGCCGGATCATCTGGCTGTGGCAGAGATAGCAGCCCTCGCGGATATAGATGTTGCGCCCCGCGAGCTCGAGCGGCGAGTAGGGCCTGACACCCTGGACCTTCTCGATCGTGGTCTCGATGGTGAAGAGCGGCGCGATCTCGACGATGCCGCCGATCGACACCGTGATCAGCACCAGCACCAGCATCAGGAAGAAGTTGGTCTCGATCTTGGCGTGGGAGATCATGGGTCCTGTCCTCCTCACGCCCGCGCCGGGGCCAGGGCCGGCTGGCCCGTGGCGGCCGGACCGTATTTCACGGTCATGCGCAGGTTGTAGACCATGATGAGCGCGCCCAGCAGGAACAGGGCGCCGCCCAGCATGCGGATGATGTAGAAGGGATGCATCGCGGCGACGGTCTCGATGAACGAGTACTGCAGGAAGCCCAGCTCGTCATAGGAGCGCCACATCAGGCCCTGCATGATGCCCGACACCCACATGGCGGTGATGTAGAGCAGGATGCCGATGGTCGCGATCCAGAAGTGGTAGCTGACCAGCTTCAGCGAATAGAGCCCCTCGCGGTGCCAGAGCCGCGGCACCAGGAAATAGACCGCGCCGAAGGAGACGAAGGCGACCCAGCCGAGCGCGCCCGAATGGACATGGCCGATGGTCCAGTCGGTGTAGTGGCTGAGCGCGTTGACCTGGCGGATCGACATCAGCGGCCCCTCGAAGGTGCTCATGCCGTAGAAGGCGACGGAGGTGACGAGGAAGCGCAGGACCGGATCGGTCCGGAGCTTGTCCCAGGCGCCCGAGAGCGTCATGAGGCCGTTGATCATGCCGCCCCAGGAGGGCATCCACAGCATGATCGAGAAGGTCATGCCCAGCGTCTGCGCCCAGTCGGGCAGCGCGGTGTAGTGCAGGTGGTGCGGACCCGCCCAGATATAGAGGAAGATCAGCGACCAGAAATGCACGATCGAGAGCCGGTAGGAATAGACCGGCCGGTCGGCCTGCTTCGGGACGAAGTAGTACATGATCCCGAGGAAGCCCGCGGTCAGGAAGAAGCCCACCGCGTTATGGCCGTACCACCACTGCGTCAGCGCGTCCTGCACGCCCGAGAAGAGCGAGTAGCTCTTGGTGCCGAAGAACGAGACCGGCAGCGACAGGTTGTTGACGATATGCAGGATCGCGATGGTGACGATGAAGGCCAGGTAGAACCAGTTCGCGACATAGATATGCGGCTCGCGCCGCTTCAGGATCGTGCCGGCGAAGACGACGAGATAGACCACCCAGACCAGCGTCAGCCAGAGATCGGTGTACCATTCGGGCTCGGCATATTCGCGGCCCTCGGTGATGCCGAGCACATAGCCCGACGCCGCCAGGACGATGAAGAGCTGGTAGCCCCAGAACAGGAAGCTCGCGACCGCCGGCCCGCCGAACAGGCTCGCCCGGCAGGTGCGCTGCACCACATAGAGCGAGGTCGCGAACAGCGCGTTGCCGCCGAAGGCGAAGATCGCGGCCGAGGTATGGACCGGGCGGAGCCGGCCGAAGCTGGTCCATTCCAGGCCCAGATTGAAGACCGGAAAGGCGAGCTGCAGCGCGATGACCACGCCGACCAGGAAGGCGACCACGCCCCAGAACATGGTGGCGATGGTGAAGGCGCGAATCACGTCGTCATTGTAAGGCGCCGCCGGCGACGCCAAGGCCTTCCCATCCATCGCTTTTTCCCTCTCCCCGGGCGCCGGGACGGACGCCCCCGCGCCATTCCCCGCGCGTCGCCTCTGATCTTGCCCGATTTGACACTAAAAACTAGGTCTTCCCGAAGGCCCGCTGCCTTGATCTGAATCAAGGGGATGGGAGAGGCGGACCCGCTATCTTGTCGCAAGAGAGGGGTGTCGCCCGGCCATCGACAGAGCGGGCGGTCCGGCGGCAAGATCGGAGGCCGCAGGACTGGCGGCCAATCCTCGGAGCGGAAAGCGCCCTTGACCGACATCGTCAGACCCGTGCCCGAGGATGTGATCCGGCTCTCCGGCGGCGCCGTCGCGCGGATCCGGCGGCTGGCGCCCGAGCGGCCCTGGAGTTGGCTGGCCGACGGCTGGCGCGATTTCCTCGCGGCTCCCGGCTTCGGCATCCTCTACGGGCTGATCTTCACGATCGGCGGCGCGGGCCTGACCCTGCTCTTCTGGTGGCTCGACATCTTCTGGTCGATCCTGCCGTTGGCGGCGGGCTTCATGCTGGTGGCGCCCGTCCTGTCGGTCGGGCTCTACGAGACCAGCCGGCGGCTGATGCTGGGCGAAAGCGTCACACCCGCCGACGCCTTCCGCACTGACTGGCTCTATCTGCGCCGGCTGGCGCCGATGGGGCTGGTGCTGACGCTGTTCCTGCTCGCCTGGTTCCGCCTGGCGCAGATCATCTTCGCCCTCTTCTTCAGCGCCAACCCGCCGCGCCCCGACCCGCTCCAGGCCGTGGATCTGTTCCTGTCGCCCGCGAGCATCCCCTTCCTGCTGGTGGGGTGCATCGTCGGCGGCGTGCTCGCGGCCCTCGTCTTCGCCGTCAGCGCGATCTCGATTCCCGCGATGCTGGACCGCGACATCAACGTGATCTCCGCGATCGGGCTCAGCTTTGCCGCCGTCAAGCGCAATTTCTGGGTGATGGCGCTCTGGGCCTGGCTGATCGCGCTCTTTGCGGGCGCCGGCATCGCGACGTTTTACCTGGGATTGATGGTGACGCTGCCGATCGTCGGCCACGCCACCTGGCACGCCTATCGCGACATGGTCGCGTGGGAAGACTGACGCCGCCTCGAGCGGGAAGGAAGGATCGTTTCATGGAGACCAGTCTCAATTGGATCATCGGCGGCGTCATCGCCCTGCTCGGGATCCTGGGCTTGTTCCTGGCCTCCGGGGCCAGCGACACCGGCATCTATCTCTTCGGGCTGCTGCTGTTCCTGTTCGCGGTGCTGTTCGCCTTCGGCCTGATCCGGCGCGGGATCCCCAACTCGCATTGAGGCGGGCCGATCTGCTAGGCTCGGGTCCGCGCGCCGCCAAGGCAGGGGCGCCCGACCTCAACCGCCGGCAGGACCCGATCGATGCAGACCATTTTCGTCATGGTGAAATCGGAACTCGGACGCGCCTATGAGGTGGCGGACGCGGCCGTGCAGTCGGTCGACCAGGTCTCGGAGGTCCATTCGATCTCGGGCCAGTACGACCTGCTGATCAAATGCTACTTGGCCGACGGCGCCGATATCGGCCATTTCGTGACCGAAAAAATCCAGCGCCTCCCGGGCGTGCGCGATACCTTCACGCTGATCGCCTTCAAGGCCTTTTCCTGATCCGCCGGCCGGCCCGCCTCGGGCCCGGCGGCCATGAAAAACGCCGCCGGGGAACCCCGGCGGCGCTTCGTTTCAGGCACGTCCCGTGACGGCTCAGCTCTTGCGGCGGCCGATCAGGCTCCAGGTTCCCGGCAGCAGGCAGGCGCCCAGCAGGATCTTCAGCGCGTCGCCGAAGAGGAAGGGCAGCAGCCCGTATTTGAGGGCGTCGGCGATGCCGATCTGGAGGGCGAGCCAGGTCAGGCCCAGCGCGTAGATGATGAGATTGCCGATCACCATCGCGGCCCCCGCCTTCACCAGCGAGCGATCCCAGCCGCGCTCGGCGAGCGCGCCGCAGATCGCGGCCGCCACCGCGAAGCCGACGAGATAGCCGCCGGTCGGGCCATAGAGAAGCTCGATGCCGCCGCCCTCGCTCCAGCTGCCCGCGAAGACCGGCAGGCCGACCGCGCCTTCGGCCAGGTAGAGCAGCACCGTGGCGCCGCCCAGCTTCCAGCCATAGGCGACGCCGATCACCAGCACGACCAGCGTCTGCATCGTGATCGGCACGGGGACCAAAGGCACCTGGATCTTGGACGAAAGCCAGAGGGCGACGGTGCCCAGCACCATCAGCACCGCGGCGCGCAGCGCGCCGGTCTTGGTCGAACTCGGCCACAACGCGCTGGCCAGCGTCGGTTGCAGCGTCTGAACAGCCTGCATCGGATCTTTCCTTCCCTGACGAAACTCGGATGCCGGACGGCGGCTCGGCTAGTCCCCTGCCGACGCGCGGCAGCAGCCCTTGTATCGCAAGCTTCGCGGCAAGGCAAAGCGGGGAGGCTACAGACTCTTGTCCCCTCCCCCCTCGAGGGGGAGGGTCAGGGAGGGGGAAGACGCGATGGGAGGAACAGGTCGAGAGCGGCATAGCCGCCGCTTCATCGACCGAGCGGCCCCCTCCCTAGCCCTCCCCCAAAAGTTGGGGGAGGGGACGAGAGCGAGCGCCCGCTCACACCGTCGCCGCCCCCGCGGCGTTGTAGGTGATGTGGCAGAAGTCGCGCAGCGCCTTGGCGCAAGGGTCGAGCTTGGCGCCGCGCTTCCAGGCCAGCCCCACATCCATCGACGGCACGTCGTCGTCCATCAGGCGTGCCTCGATCCGGTCGCCCTCGAGCGACCAGGGGCGGTAGACCATGTCGGAGAGGATGGCGACGCCCGCCCCCGTCGCCACCATGCTGCGCACGGCCTCGACCGAGGTGGTGCGGAAGACGACGTTGGGGGAGAAGCCGCGCTTGTGCCAGTAGCCGATCGCGGTCTGCTCGGCCTCGTCGACAAGCAGCATGATGTAGGGCTCGGGCGCCACATCGGCGAGCGTGACGTGGCCGGCATGGCTCAAGGGGTGATTCGCCGGCAGCCACAGGCGGCGCTTCGACTGGATCAGCGTCTCGGTGTCGATCTCGTCGGCGTTGCGCAGGTTGGAGGTGAGGATGATGGCGAGATCCAGGCTCCCGGCCACCAGCCGCTCCTCGATCTCGCCCCGGTCCATCTCGTGCAGCTCGAGCTCCACCCCGGGAAAGCTGCGCCGGAAGCGGGCCAGCGGCGCCGGGGCGAAATAGCCCGCGACCGTATAGGTCATGCCGACCGAGACCCGGCCGGTCAGATCGACCCGGGTCTGGCGCGGGGCGCGCAGCGCGTCCTGCACCGCCGAGGTCACGTTGCGGGCATGGAGCAGGAACTGGTTCCCTTCCGAGGTCAGGGCGACGCCGTTGGTGTAGCGGCGGAAGAGGCGCGCCCCGGTCTCGCGCTCCAGCACCTTGATGGCCTCGGTCACGGCGGACTGCGAGACGCCCAAGGTCGAAGCGGCCGCGGAGACCTTTCCGGCCTCGGCGGTGGCGATGAAATAGCGGATCTGGCGCAGTGAAATGGACATCGGATTTTCCGATAATGAATACGAGGTTTTTGTGATTTTACAATATCTAACCCCTGCGTAAGGATCGAGCCGCAATCCGAGGCCGGCGGCAGAAACAGGCCGGCCCATAGCAGGCAGAGGGAGGCTAGAAGACCATGACACGCAAAGGTTTAACCGTGCTCGCCGCGGGTGCGGTCGCACTGACTCTATCGACAGGGGCGATGGCCAAGGAGTGGTATCCGTTCCCGGTCCAGGTTTGGGATCCCCCCTTCAACATGGACAGCCCACGCAAGGACGTCGAGTACACGCCGCAGGACAAGGCGTCGAAGAAGTGGGACATCTGCGTCTCCTTCCCGCATATGAAGGACGCCTACTGGATGGCCGTCGATTACGGCGTGGTCGCCGAGTCGCAGCGCCAGGGCGTGAAGATGACCCTGGTCGAGGCCGGCGGTTACACCAACCTCAACAAGCAGATCTCGCAGATCGAGGATTGCGTCGCGGCCGGCGCGCAGGGCGTCGTGATCGGCGCGATCTCCTTCGACGGGTTGAACAACCTGGTCTCGGAGCTCAAGGCCAAGAACATTCCCGTCATCGACGTCATCAACGGCATCTCCTCGCCCGACATCTCGGCCAAGTCGCTCGTGTCGTTCGGCGAGATGGGCTACAAGGCCGGCGAGTATCTGGCCAAGATGCATCCGAAGGGCAGCGGCGTCGTGAAGGTTGCCTGGTTCCCGGGACCTCCCGGTGCGGGCTGGGTCGAGGCCGGCAACAAGGGCTTTCTCGACGCGGTCAAGGACAGCGACATCCAGGTGGTCGACACCAAATACGGCGACACCGGCAAGGAAGTGCAGCTGAAGCTGGTCGAGGACACGCTCGAAGCCAACCCGGACATCAAATACATCGTCGGCACCTCGCCGACGGCCGAGGCGGCGATGGGCCTGCTGCGCGACCGCGGGCTCGAGGACAAGATCAAGGTGCTCGCCTACTACTTCACGCCGGGCGTCTATGAAGGCATCAAGGCCGGCCGCATCCTGGCCGCGCCGACCGACTCCGCCGTGATCCAGGGACGCGTCGCCATCGACCAGGTGGTGCGCATCCTCGAGGGCAAGGACTATCTGAAGCATGTCGGTCCCAAGCTCTATGTCATCGACAGCTCGAACGTGAAGAGCTTCGACAAGGATTCCTCCCTGGCGCCGGACGATTTCAAGCCGACCTTCTCGGTCGAATGACGGCGCCTGAGGAACGCATGAAGGGCTAGCCGCAAGTGTCCACCGGACTTGCGGAGCCGGTCGGGAGCCCGCCCCCAGGCGGGCTCCCGCTGCTTCGGCTCGACTCCGTCAGCAAGCAGTTTCCGGGCGTGCTGGCGCTCGACCGCGTCGATTTCGACCTGCGGGCGGGCGAGGTGCATGTCCTGTTCGGCGAGAACGGCGCCGGCAAATCCACCCTGATCTCGATGGTGGCAGGCGCCTACCGGCCGACCGACGGCCATATCCTGTTCAAGGGGGCACCGGTCGAGCTCCATTCCGTGCACCAGGCCCGCGGGCTGGGCATCAGCGCCGTGTTCCAGGAATTCTCGCTGGTACCGCAGCTGACCGTCGAGGAGAACCTGTTTCTCGGCGCCGAGACCCGGGCCGGCCTTCTCCTCGACAAGGGGGCGATGCACCGGCGCGCCGTCGAGATGCTCGACCGGCTGGGCTTCCCGCTGAAGCCGACCGCGCGCGTGGCGCATCTGAGCCGCGCCCAGCAGCAGATGGTGGAGATCGCCAAGGCCTTCCGCTCGGATCTCTCCGTGCTGATCCTGGACGAGCCGACCGCCTCGCTCACCGAGCGCGAGACCGATCGCCTGTTCGCGCTCATCGCCCAGGCCAAGGCGCAAGGGGTGGGCATCATCTACATCACGCACCGCCTGGCCGAGATCAAGCGCATCGCCGACCGCATCACGGTCCTGCGCGACGGCAAGCATGTCGCGACCCTGCCCGTGGCCGAGGCGAGCGAGGCCCGGCTGGTCGAGCTCATGACCGGCCGCGTCATCAGCCAGATCTTCCCCAAGGTCGCCTACAAGCCGGCCGAGACGCTGCTCGAGATCGAGCACCTCACCACCGCGACCGGCACGGTGCGCGACGTCTCGATCCATGTCCGGGCCGGCGAGATCGTGGGCCTGGCCGGCCTCGTCGGCTCCGGCAAGTCGGAAGTGGCGCGCGCCTGCTTCGGCATCGAGCCGATCGAGACGGGCCGCGTGCGGTTCCTCGGCCGGGACATGACGGGCGCCACGCCGCGGCAGATGCTCGACCGGGGCTTCTTCTATGTACCGCCGGACCGGCGCGCCGAGGGATTGGTGATCGGGCGGGGTGCCCGCGAGAACATCCTGCTCCCGGCGCTCCATGACGACGCCTTCTCGGGAGCGCTCTTCCTCAAGCGCGGCGTCGAGAAATCGACCGCGCGGGGCCTGGCGCAGAAGCTCCAGCTCCATCCCTTCAACATCGAGCGGCCGGTCGAGCATTTCTCCGGCGGCAACCAGCAGAAGGTGCTGCTGGCCAAGGCCCTGACGCGCGAGGTCAAGCTCTTCGTCTTCGACGAGCCGACGGTGGGCGTGGATGTCGGCACGCGCGTGGCGATCTACGATTTCATCCGCGGCCTGTGCGAAGCGGGAGCCGGGGTGCTGCTGATCTCCTCGGACCTGCCGGAGATTCTGCATCTCACCAACCGGGCCTATGTCATGTACCGTGGCAGCTTGCGGGCGGAGCTGCAGGGTGCCGATATTACCGAGGACAAGGTCTTGAGATATTTCTTCGAGAGGGAGGCGGCGTGATGGCCGAAGCCGTGGAGGGCACGAAGAGGACGCGCAGCTTCGTCGAATGGCTGCAGGTGGCGTTCGTGCGCCTGGGCGTCCTGCCCTTCCTGCTGGTGATCGCCGTCATCGTCTTCACGCTGATGTCCGGCAAGTTCCTGTCGGGCCAGAACCTCATCAACGTCGCCCGCCAGTCGACCTACCTCACCATGGTGGCGATGGGGCAGATGCTGGCGTTGCTGACGGGCGGATTCGATCTCTCGGTCGGCACCATCCTCGCCCTGACCTCGGTCGTGGGCGCGATGGCCATGGCGGCGGTCTTCGCTGTCTCCCCCGATGCGATCCTGCTGGCGATCGCCGCCGGCGTGCTGGCCGGGGTCGCCGCCGGCACCGCCATCGGCGTCGTCAACGGGATCGGCGTGGCGCTCTTCAACGTCTCGCCCTTCATGATGACGCTGGGCATGGCCTCGGTCGGCTTCGGCATCGCCCTCTTCCTCACCGGCGGCGTGCCGGTCTATGGCATGCCCGACATCTTCGGCAAGCTGTTCGGCTTCGGCCAGTGGTTCGGCATCCCGGTGCCGATCTATGTCACGGTCGCGCTGATCCTGTTCATGTATGTGCTGCTGAACTGGACCCGGATGGGCCGCTATTTCTATGCCATCGGCGGCAACGCCAAGGCCTCGCTGCTGTCGGGCATCAACACGCGCCTCAACCTGTTCATGGCCTATGTGCTCTGCGCGCTCCTGACCGCGATCTCGGGCATCATGCTGACGGCGCGGCTCGAGACCGGCGAGGCCAATATCGGCGCCACCATGCCGCTCGAATCGATCGCGGCCTGCGTCATCGGCGGCGTCTCTCTGCGCGGCGGCTCGGGCCGCTTGCTCAATGTGGTGCTGGGCGCCATCTTCATCGGGCTGGTGCAGAACGGCATGAACCTGGCGCGGATCGAATCCTACCTGCAGACGGTGGTGATCGGCGTGCTGCTGATCCTGGCGGTGGTGGCCGACCAGCTGCGCCAGCGCTTCGTCGCCAGTCTCAAGGATTGAGGGCCAGGATATGCTGCGCGCGGCTTCGGTCGGATTGGGCTGGTGGTCGGACGAGCTGGCGGGCTCGATCCAGGGCAAGTCCGCCCTGCTCCGGATCACGGCCTGCAGCTCGCGTTCCGCCGACAAGCGCGCCGCCTTCGCGCAGAAGTTCGGCGCCAAGCCCTGCGAGACCTACGAGGCGGTGCTGGCCGATCCCGCGATCGACGCGGTGATCCTGACCACGCCCCATTCGCTCCACGCCGCCCATGTGACGCAGGCGGCCCGGGCCGGCAAGCATGTCTTCGTCGAGAAGCCGTTCGACGTGAGCGCCCGCGCCGCCCAGAGCGCGGCCGAGGCCTGCCGGAAGGCGGGTGTCGTGCTGGCGGTCGGCCATAACCGGCGCTTCGCCCCGGCGGCCCTGGCGATCAAAAGGATGGTCGGCGAAGGCGGCTTCGGCCAGCTCCTCCATGCCGAGGCGCAGTTCTCGAACCCCAGCGCCCTGAGCTACACGCCCGAGCGCTGGCGCGCGAGCCGCGCCGAGAGCCCGGGCGGCGGCATCGCCGGCATGGGCGTCCATATGATCGACCTGCTGCAATGGATGCTGGGGCCGATCGCGCGCGTGCGCAGCCTCGCCAAGCGCCAGGCGCTGAAGGTGGATATCGACGACACCACCAGCGCCCTCTTCGAGTTCGCTTCGGGCCAGACCGCCTATCTCGGCACGCTCACCGCCTCGCCGCGCCAGAACTATTTCTATCTCTATGGGACGGCCGCCAACGCCTATGCGCGGGTCGACGACAATGAGCTCACCCTGCAGCGGGCCGGTGCCGTCAAGCCGGAACCCGTGGCATTGACGCCGGTCGATACGCTCCATGCCGAGCTCGAGGCCTTCGCGCGCGCCGTCGCCGGCGGCCCCGCCTTCCCGGTGCCGCCCGAGGACGCGATCCATACCGTGGCGGTGATGGAGGCGATGGTGGCCTCGGCCGCCGCGGATGGCGCGCCGGTGAAGCCCGCCTTTTGACCGGGGCCCTGCGGCGCCCCCGCTCAGACAATGACCGCCGGATAGCCGGCAACGACGTCGAAGGATCGGATCAAGGAGGAGAGAGATGGGACTGGCGATCAATTGCGACATGGGCGAGGCGTTCGGCCTCTACCATATGGGCGACGATGCGGCCATCATGCCCTATATCAGCATCGCCAACGTGGCCTGCGGCTTCCATGCCTCGGACCCGAACGTGATGCACAAGACCGTCAAGCTCGCCAAGGCGCACAACGTCAAGGTCGGCGCGCATCCCTCGCTGCCCGACCTGCAGGGCTTCGGCCGGCGCGAGATGAAGATGAACCGCGACGAGCTCGCCGACTGCATCATCTACCAGGTGGGCGCGCTCAAGGGCTTCCTCGACGCCGAGGGCATGAAGCTCAACCATATCAAGCCGCATGGCGCGCTCTACGGCATGGCGGCACGCAACGAGGAGGTCGCGAACGCGATCTGCGACGCGGCCGACGCCTTCAAGGTGACGCTCCTGGGGATGGCCGGCACGCTGCATGAGAAGATCTACAAGGCGCGCGGCCACAGCTTCCTCGCCGAATACTATGTCGACCTCGATTACGACCAGACCGGCAAGCTCATCATCACCCGCGAGCATGCGGCGGTCGATCCGAAGCAGGCGGTCGCCCGCACCCTACGCGCGATCAAGGAGGGCAAGGTGAAGTCGGTCGAGGGCCCGGACATCCCGATGCGCGCCGACTGCATCTGCGTCCATTCCGACACGCCGGGCGCCGTCGAGCTCGCCAAGGCGGTGCATGAGGCGTTGAAGCCGATGTTGAACTAATGGGGTAGGCTGATCGAGGGGGGGGGGGCCCCCTCCCTGACCCTCCCCCGGAAATCGGGGGAGGGGATTGAGGCTCCGACCTGTCCCCTCCCCCGTCCAGGGGGAGGGCTAGGAAGGGGGCAAACGCGGGAGTAGCAGAGAGTGCCCATCACCAAGGTCCTGATCGCCAATCGCGGGGAGATCGCCTGCCGGGTGATCCGCAGCTGCAAGAGGCTGGGTCTCAAGACGGTCGCGGTCTATTCCGAGGCCGATGCCAAGTCGCTGCATGTGGCGAGCGCCGACGAGGCGGTGGCGATCGGGCCGGCGCCGGCCAAGCAGAGCTATCTCGTCATCGAGAACATCCTGAAGGCCGCGAAGGAGACCGGTGCCGACGCGGTCCATCCGGGCTACGGCTTCCTGGCCGAGAACTCCGATTTCGCCAAGGCCGTCCCCCATGCCGGCATGGTCTGGATCGGGCCCACGCCCGAGACCATCGACGATATGGGCGACAAAGAGCGCGCGCGGCTCCTGGCCAAGGCCGCGGGCGTGCCGATCCTGCCGGGTTCGGGCCGCTTCGTGCCGGGCGATCCCGACGGGCTTGCGGCCGCGGGCGAGGCGGTGGGCTATCCGCTGCTGGTGAAGGCCGCGGCCGGCGGCGGGGGCATCGGCATGCGCCGGGTCGACGGGCCGGGCGACCTCAAGGCGGTGGTCGAGAGCACCCAGACCCTGGCCGAGAAGGCCTTCGGCGACGGCTCGGTCTATCTCGAGAAGCTGATCGAGAAGGCGCGTCATATCGAGATCCAGGTGTTCGGCTTCGGCGACGGGCGCGGCGTTCATATGTTCGAGCGCGAATGCTCGATCCAGCGCCGCTACCAGAAGATCGTCGAGGAGAGCCGCGCCCCCAACCTGCCGCTCGAGACGCTCTCGAAGATGGCCGAGAGCGCGGTGGCCCTGGTGCGCCAGGAACGCTATCGCGGCGCCGGCACGATCGAGTTCGTGGTCGATGCGACCAGCGGCAAATACTACTTCCTGGAGATGAACACCCGCATCCAGGTCGAGCATCCGGTGACGGAAGCGATCACCGGGCTCGATCTCGTGGGGCTGCAGATCAAGCTCGCCGGCGGCGACGCGCTGCGCGAGGTGACGCAGGACAAGATCGCGGCCACCGGCCATGCGGTCGAGCTGCGGATCTATGCCGAGAACCCGGCCAAGAACTTCATGCCCTCGCCGGGACCGCTCAAGACCTTCCGCCTGCCGCCTGCGGGCGACGGGCTTCGCGTCGATACCGGCGTGCGCGAGGGCGACCAGATCAGCTTCCACTACGATCCGATGATCGCCAAGATGATCGCGCATGGGCCCACGCGCCTGGCCGCGATCGACCGCATGCTGAAGGCGCTGGACGAGACGTCGATCGAGGGTGTTGCGACCAATATCGGCTTCCTGAGGAAGCTCCTGTCGCACCCGGCCTTCCGGGCCGGGGATTGCTGGACCGGGTTCATCCCGGCCCACGCGGCCGAGCTGCTCCAGGGCTGACGCGAGAGAAACAGGGAAAAAGGGGGAGGTCCTTCGCGATGATCTACGAAGAACCGAAATTCATGCCCGGCGGCGATCGCTACATGCTGATCGAGTTCGGCAACGAGATGAATCTCGAGCTGAACTTCATGGCCCAGGGGCTGGCCAGCGCCATCGTCCAGAACGGCACCAAGGGCGTGATCGAGACGGCGCCCTGCTTCGCCTCGATGCTGATCCATTACGATCCGGATCAGGTCACCTTCAAGGACCTGACCAAGGAGATGAAGTCGCTGATCGGCTCGCTCGGGCCCTCGGACGATATCGAGCTCGACAGCCGGCTGTTCTATTTCCCGACCTGCTACCTCGATCCCTGGACCAAGGAATGCATCGAGGATTACTGCAACAAGATCACGAAGAAGAAATACGATCCCGACTTCGTCGCCGAGATCAACGGCCTCAAGGACGCGCAGCAGCTCGTGCGCGTCCATTCCGGCACGGAATACTGGGTGGCCTCGCTGGGCTTCTGGCCGGGCCTGCCCTTCATGATGGCGCTCGATCCGCGCTGCGTCATCACCGCGCCCAAATACAACCCGCCCCGCACCTGGACGCCCCAGGGCACGGTCGGCATGGGCGGTGCCTCGACCGCGATCTATCCGGTGGCCACGCCGGGCGGCTATCAGATCTTCGCCCGCATCCCGATCCCGATCTGGGACACGGAGAAGCGCTTCCCGCAGTTCGAGAAATCGATCTGCCTGTTCCGCCCGGGCGACCGGGTGAAGTTCGTGCCGGTGAGCCCCGAGGAGTTCCTCCATGTCGAGGCCCAGGTGAAGGACGGCAGCTACGTCTACAACGTCGTCGAGTATCAGCGCTTCTCGGTCCGGAACTACAAGAGCTGGATCAAGACGCTCGATAAGACGCAGCGGTTCTGAGGGGAGGCCTCGCCATGTTCGAAGTGATCCAGCCCGGTCTCGAGACCTCGATCCAGGATTATCCCGGCCGCATCGGCTATTGGAACCAGGGCTTCCCGCCGTCGGGGCCCATGGACAGCTGGTCCTTCCGGCTGGGCAACCTGCTGGTCGGCAATCCGGCGGGGGCCGCCGGGCTCGAATGCCAGTATATGGGCCCCACCTTGAAGTTTCAGCGCGACGGCGTGATCGCCGTGACCGGCGCCGACATGCAGGCCAAGCTCGACGGGCAACCGGTGCCGCTCTGGGAGAGCATCGCCGTGAAATCGGGCCAGACCCTGGCGATGGGCCCGGCCAAGTCGGGCGTGCGCGCCTATGTCACGATCGCCGGCGGCATCGATACGCCGCCCTGGCTGGGCTCGCGCTCGACCTTCCACAAGGCCGGCGTCGGCGGCATGGAAGGCCGCGCGCTCAAGCCCAAGCAGGTGGTGCCGGTCGCAACCGGCGTCAAAGGCACCGTCGGCAAGAAGGTCAAGCCCGAGGCGCGGCCGCATTTCTCGACCGACAAGCGCTGGGAGATCGAGGTGGTGCCCGGTCCCAACGACGACTGGATCGACGAGGCCGGCCAGCAGCGCTTCCTCACCAGCGACTGGAAGCTCTCCTCCAAGAGCGACCGCACCGGCTTCCGCCTCGAGGGCCCGCAATGGACCTTCACCGAGAAGGCCTACAAGAAGGCGCCGGAGCACGGCTCCGAGCCCTCCAACATCATCGACCACGGCTATCCCCTGGGCGCCATCAACCTCGCCGGCCAGACGCCGATCATCCTGGTCAATGACGGGCCCAGCATGGGCGGCTTCATCAACCCCTATACCGTGCCCTCGGCCGCCTTCTGGAAGCTCGGCCAGTCCAAGCCCGGCGACATCTATCGCTTCAAGGCGGTGACCGTCGACCAGGCCCAGGAGCTGCGCAAGAAGCTCAACGCCATCTGCACGGCGGCCAGTATCGCATAGACCGAGAGTCCCCTCCCCCTACCCCCTCCCGCAAGGGGAGGGGGCTGGGTTTTCATTCGTCTTCTCCCCTCCCCTTGCGGGAGGGGGTAGGGGGAGGGGTAGAAGACAGAGCGAGATTTATCCGGCACCCGACGGTGCATTTCAGGGATGGAGCGAGTCACATGGCTGAGCAGGTTTCGACGATGGTGCCGGGCAATGTCTGGAAGGTGCTGGTGAAGCCCGGCGACAAGGTGAAGGCGGGGGACACGCTCTTCATCCTCGAGGTGATGAAGACCGAGGTGCCGCACGCGGCCGAAGCGGACGGCACGGTCAAGGCCGTCCATATCACCGAGGGCCAGGAAGGCGTCGACGCCGGCGCGCTCGCGGTCGAGATCGAGTGATTGATCCCCTCCCCCCTCGAGGGGGAGGGTCAGGGAGGGGGACGACGCGATCGTGGATACGGGGGCGCGCGTGAGCCTTGCTTCCTCTCTCCTGATAAACCGAGCAGCCCCCTCCCTTGCCCTCCCCCTGAACGGGGGAGGGGATTCAATTCATCTCCGGAAGAACCTCCCATGCCCATGATCCTCTATAGCGGCCCCACGAGCCCGTTCGGGCGCAGCGTCAAGGTGACGGCGCTCGAGCTCGGGCTTCCGGTCGAGGAGAAGGTGGTCGATGTCTACGCGGCCGAGTTCCTCGACAAGCTGAACCCCCTGCGCCAGATCCCGACGCTGGCGCTCGCCGACGGCACGGCCATCGCCGACAGCCGCATCATCTGCCGCTATTTCGACAGCATCTCCGGCCGCCCGACGCTCTATCCCAAGGACGATTACTGGGGCCTCGAGACCCGCATCTCGATCGCGATCGGCATCACCGAGGCGGGGCTGCAGCGGCGCATGGAGGTGGTACGGCCCGAGGGCGAGAAGAGCCCCGCCTTCATCCAGAAGCAGGAAGCCCGCATCGGCCGCTCGATCGACCATCTGGAGACCATTGCCGACCGGATCATCGACAAGCCGCTGGCCATGGACCAGATCGTGACCGCCTGCGCCCTCGCCTACACCGATTTCCGGTTCAACGACGGCTGGCGCCAGCGCTGCCCGAAGCTCGACCGCTGGTCGCGCGCCTTCGCCGAGCGCCCGAGCATGGTGGCGAGCCGGCCCAACTAGCCATCGGCCAGCTAGCCATCGGCCAGCTAGCCATCGGATAGCCCACGGCCACCCCGGCGCCACTGGCAGCCGGTCGCGATTTTGCTAGGCTCCGGGAGCCGTCTTGTGCCTTCGGGCGGACGGTCGGGAAGGAGGCCGCCGCCGCTCATGTCCAGCTGGCGCGAGATCGAGAAGACCGAGGCCAAGCTGGTGCGCCAGCTCCACGACTATTGGCAAGCGAAGCGCCGCGGCCGCGACGTCCCCGACCGGGCCGACATCGACCCCGCCGAGATCAAGCCGCTCCTGCCCAACATCCTTCTCAGCGAGTGGAGCGAGCCGCCCTTCCGCATCCGCTACCGCCTGGTCGGCGGCGGCATCTGCAAGGTGACCGGCTTCGATTTCACCGGCCGCTATCTCGACGAGCTGCTGCCGACCGATTCCGAGAACCGCTGGCATGACGATTACCGCGAGGCCCGCGACGATCGCGTGCCGATCCTGGGGGCCGTGGTGGTGCCGACGGTCCAGGGCGACCAGTTCCGCTACGAGTTCGGCATCTTCCCGCTCACGCTTGGCGGCGAGGCGGTGCGGCAGTTCATCGCCATCGAGGATTATGGCGGGCGCGAACCGCGCACGCGCCAGCTCGAGGACCAGCTCAAACCCTGGGGCGAGAAGCGGTAGCGTCTGATCGCGGCGCGCGGCGGTGCCCGATCCCACGCCCGGGGGGCGCCTGGCCTCGGGATGACCGTCGCGCCGCCGTCATGTTAGGTTGAGGGGTGGTTCTCGATTCGGGAACCGCGCCCGATCGTTCGTTCTCGCGTCGCCAGGTGGATTCGGGGCCGCATGCCCAGATGGACCGACATCGGCCGGACGACCGCGCCGATGGTCAGACAGCTTCACGACTACTGGCAGTCCAAGCGCCGGGGCCGCGATATCCCCGACCGCACGGACATCGATCCCGCCGAGATCAAGCCGCTCCTCCCCAACATCTTGATCGCCGACGCCAGCGATCCGCCCTTCCGTGTGCGCTACCGCCTGATCGGCAGCCGCATCGCCGCGGCGTCCGGCATGGACCTCACCGGTCGCTACCTGGACGAGCTCATCGCCGCCGACGAGGAAGGCCACTGGCTCGAATTCTACGAGGAAGCCTGGCGCCGGCGGATCCCGGTCTATGGCGAGGTGACGGTGCCCACGCTCCATGGCGACGAGTTCCGCTACGAGTTCGGCATCTTTCCGCTGAGCCGGGGCGGCGACGGCATCGGGCAGTTCATCGCAATCGAGGATTATGGCGGGCGCGAGCCGCGGCTGAAGCAGATCGAGGACCGGATCGCGCCCTGGCGGGAGAGCGGCGAGGGCGAGCGCTGACCAAGCCGCCTCAGGCGAAGAGGCCGTCCTCCATCAGCATCGTGATGCCGAGCCCCGCGAAGATCACGGCCGCCACGTAGCGCACATAGCGCGGGTTGATCTTGTGGGCGAAGGCGTGGCCGCAAAGGACGGCGGGGACGTCGGCGATCAGCATGCCGGCGGTGGTGCCGATCACGACCGGGATCACGGTCTCGAAGCGCGCAGCGAGCGCCGCGGTCGCGATCTGGGTCTTGTCGCCCATCTCGGCGAGGAAGAAGGCGATCGTGGTGGCAAGGAAGGCGCCATGGGCGCCGAAGCTCTTGACCTCCCCCTCGTCGATCTTGTCCGGGATGAGGGCCCAGGCCGCCATGGCGAGGAAGAGGATGGCCACGCCCCAGCGCAGCCATTCGGGATCGACGGCGCTCGCGACCCAGCTTCCGGCCAGCGCCGCCACTGCATGGTTGAGCACCGTCGCGACCAGGATGCCGAGGATGATCGGGACCGGCTGGCGGAAGCGCGTGGCCAGCAGCAGCGCCAGGAGCTGGGTCTTGTCGCCGATCTCGGAGATGGCGACGGCACCGGTCGAGACGAGCAGGGATTCCATAAAGCGGCATCCGACGGGGCCAGGCGAGAGTGAAAGGACCGATGGCTTCGATGCCCCCTCGCCCGGCCCGGGTGAAAGGGATCGATGCCAAAGGTCTCGCCAGTCGGAACGGGATCGAAACCCCGCTTCGCCATTCGCGCCATGGCGGCCCGCCGAAACGAGCGGCCAAGTCTGTTGACGCGAACTCTCCCTAAACGCCGGAGACGGCTACTCCCCAATGGATGGCGGGAATTTAGAGAGGCACCGGGGCCGACGCAACTCGCTTTATGAGCGGCGGAAAGGCGCAGGAAAGCTGGCGGAACTCGGAATGAGTCGCGATCCGGGTCAAGGGAACTCGGCCGTCACCTCGATCAAGCCGACGATGTTCTCATTGAATACGGCCAAATCTTCGGCAGGTATCCAATATTCCTGGAACTGGGACCCGCCAGCATTCTGCACCGCGTACCCATCGAGGAACGACTTTTGAACCTGGAAACGCGTCACGTAACCCTTGCCGGACGCCTTGACGTTCCAGTCGCTCGCGATCCTCGCCGCATAGGTTTCTGTCAGCACTGGATAGAAAATCGGCTGTTCTGGAAGACGCGGCGGAAATTTGCGAAATCCGCTTTGCCGAATCAGCTCCAGTTCTTCAGGACCCACGGGCCTGTAGAGCGTGGCTGTCAGTTCCCCATTCATGGTCCGGCCCCATCATATCGGGAATCGCCACGCCGAAGCCTGAAGCTTCGACGTGGCTCTTCCGTTCACTGCCGGATGAAGTCGGCGATTAGCCCCGGCGTGGCCGTGTCGAAGCCGACCACGTCGAGCATGCCGGCATCAGCCAAATGGCCGTTCCTGCAGTCGGAAGACGGTTGAATCTGTGAGACATATGTGCCCCGAGGAACTGGACGAACTCCTTCGCGATGGTGAGGATTAGGAATGCGTAAGGAACCCAGGGACCAGAAGCGCCCCGCCGACGTGATCGGCAACGCCGTCAAGGTCATGCGGATCGCTACTGGTCAGGCAGAGGAACGGGCGCCCCGATGCTTCGAGTCCAAACCAGCTTTCAAGACACTCCCGGCGACGGCTACTTTTTTGTGCTGTATCACAACGACCGTCCGCTACAGGAGCAATTGAACGACCTCGGTCTTAAGGATGGAGATACGGTTTTCCTCTGTGATCCCGAATGTGGCGATTACACCATCGAGGCGACGTTGCTTTTCGATTATAGGCATCCAATGTCACCCGAGCCGGGCCTATGGGCGCGGGCGAACAAAAATTCAAACTGAGTCACTTCCTGCGGCTTGGCCTCGCTCAAGCGCTTTTCTCGAGCCAGCGCCCGAGCGCGTCGAACGCCGCCAGCAGCAGGTTGTCGGTCGGCATGTCCACCGGCAGCGGCTGCGAGGAATGTTTCGCGATCACCATGTCGGCCGCGGGATCGATATAGATCCACTGCCCGTGGATGCCCACCGCGCAATAGGCGCCGGAGGGATAGCCCATGATGTACCACTTGCTGCGGTAGCGGCCCTCGGGCGCGAAGAGCTTGCCGGATTCCGAGATCTGCCAGGGCTTGGGATCGCCCGCTTCCGTGATGTCGTCGATCCAGCGCCCCGGCACGATCTGCCGGCCGGAGGCGAGGCCGCGCAGCCGCATCATCTCGCCGAAGCGCGCGAGATCGCGCGTGGTCACGCAGATGCCGCCGGCCGAGCGCGGCGCGCCCAGCCGGTCGACCGTGACATAGCCATCCTGCTCGGTGCCGAGCGGCTTCCAGATCGCCTCGCTCAGGAGCTCGGCATAGGGCACGCCCGAGGCGCGCTCGAGGATCCAGCCCATCAGGTCCGAGTTGGGCGAGACGTAGTGGAACAGGCTGCCATGAGCGCGCTTGTCGCGCTTGAGGGTCACGAGGAAGCTGCGCAGATCGGTCGGCTTGATGCCTTCCGGCAGCGGGTTCCAGCCCGTGGCCAGGCGGTAGCGGCCGAACACGCCGTGCGGATCGAGATAGTTCTCCTCGAACTCGATCGAGACGGTCATGTCGAGCACATGGCGCACCGTGCAGTCGCCATAGGCCGAGCCCGCGGCCTCGGGGATGTAGCGCGTCACCGGCAGATCGGGATCGAGCTGGCCGCGCTCGACCAGGATGCCCGCGAGCGCGCCCGTGAGCGACTTGCTGACGGAGAACACGATATGCGGCGTCTCGGGGGTCATGCCGGCGTCGTACCATTCGGCCAGGATCCGGCCGCGCTGCATCAGCACGAAGCCGTCGGTGAAGGTCTCCGGCAGCATCCGCCCGACGGTCCATTCCTTGCCGTCCGGCCCCGGGAAGGCGAGCTTGGCGATCCGGCGCTCGGAACGGCCCAGCGCGCCGTGGCGCCGGCCGGCCCCCGCGATGCTGGCCGTCGGCAGGATCTCGCGCACATGCTGGAAGCCCCAGCGGTTGAAGGGCGGCAGCCGCCAATTGGCCAGCGTCACCTGGCGGTCTTGGGCGGGCGGGAAACCTTGCATCAAGGGGGCCTGGTCCATAAGTCGCTTTGCCTGTCGGTTGCGGAATCCGGAAGGAAGATCGTGATCCGGGAGCACCAAACCCGCCCCCCTGGACCGGCGCAATACCCCGGCAGGGGTGGGTCGGCGGGAAGGCCGGATGCCCGTCGGCGCCTGGCGCCGGCCACCAACACAGATTTACCACAGCATCGAGAAGCCCCGTCTTGGGGCTGCGATCGGAATGAATCCCGCATCGCCGCGGGCTCCGGATCGTACATCGCCGGCGATTTGGTTGGCGCGCCATCTAAGGACCGCATTCCCATATCTATTGCGGTCGTCACCGCGCAACCACAAGCGGACAGCATCGCGGGCAGAGATTGAATCGCCATCAAGCCCATCTTCGCGATGTCGCAGCTCGCCGCCACCGGACTCGCCGCCGATGATGGTGCACCGATGACGACCATCGATCGCGCTCCGGTGCCGCGCCCTTCGTCTCTGCTCCCGTTGTAACACGGCTGCGCGCACATAAGATTGTATTCCGGGCCGGTGACGGTGCCCTTTGGGTGGGCGGCCGGCCCCTTTGGGGAGGTTTTCCGATGAATGCAGCCAGAAAGCTGCGGCCGAAGCGGGCCGTGGCCAAGCCTCGCGGCGCGGCGAAGGACGGCGCCACCGTGCAGCCGCTGTTCCAGCCCAACATGCTGGTCGCCAATGCCGATATCGCGAGCTCGACCCTGACGCGGATCCGCCACGACCATTCGGTCATCTCCGAGACGCGCTATCTCAACTGCCTCTTCAGCGAGACCAACTTCGAAGGCAGCAGCTTCCAGGGTTGCGGCTTCGACGGCTGCGTCGTGGAGAATGCGAGCTTGCGCGGCGTCGAGCTGCGCAATTGCGATGTCGAGGGCCTCGTCATCGACGGCATCAATGTCGGCGAGCTGCTGAAGCAGCTCACCGGCCGCTGAGGGAGGGGCCCATGTCTCGCCGTGCGAAACCGAAATCCCAGAAGCCGGGTGCGTTCCTGTCCCTCAGCCATCGCCGGGACATCCTCCTGCAGATGGCGCGCGAGAACCGGCGCGTCACCGCCAAGACCGTGCAGGACCTGATCAGCGCCGCCATCGCCGCCTCCCCCGACCGCAAGACAGACGGCAAGAACGGCGCCGTCGACGGCATCGACCGCTGGAAGGCCGGCGGCCTCGCCGGCTCGCTGGGCGGCCTCGGCAAGCCGCCGGTCGAAGGCAAGGGCTTCAAGGAAGGCAAGGATTTCAAGGAAGGAAAGGATTTCAAAGAGGGCAAGGACTTCAAGGAGGGAAAAGATTTCAAGGAAGGGAAGGACTTCAAGGAGAAGAGCGACACCAAGCTCGGCAATGCCGAGAACCAGGGCGACCCCATGATCCGCTACGGCCTTCCCGCCATGCTCAACTGGAGCCTCATCGACCAGGTGGGCCGCGTCCATGGCGAGCGGATGCAGAACCTGCTGAAGAGCGGCCCGGTCATCTGACCGGCCGGCGGGAGGGACGCTCTTGCCCCGCCCTTGCGCGAACGAAGCCGCGGCCGATCTGCTCCTGATCGCCGACCGGCGCGATCCGGTGGCGACCCTTATCGCCGCGGAAGCCCGGCGCCATGACCGCCGGCTGGTGGTGATGGAGCATGAGGATGCGGGGCGCATGTTCACCATCGTCGGCGAGGCCGACGCGACCCGCGTCGAACCCGACCTGCCGATGCTGCTGCGCCCGACATCGCCGCCGATCCCGAACCGCGATGCCGGTGCGCGCTTCCTCAGCGGCGAGAGCCACGCGGCGCTCTGGGCGGCGGCGGCCCTCGCCCGCTCGCCCGTGCTGAACCGGCCGACGCTGCAAGGCTTCGAGGCCGGCTGGTGCTATTCCGCCGCCATCACCGAGCGCCGCGCCCGGGCCGCGATGGCGCCCGAGCTCTATGCCCGCGACGAGGCCGATGCCGGCCCGCCCGACGATCGCAGCTGGGCGGTGGAGGATGTGCGGGGCCGCGCGCGGCGCTGGGTCCGGCCCGATACCGGCGATGCGCCCTACCGGGCGAGGCCCGTGATCGAGGACGAAGCCTATGAGCGCGTGGTGGTGGTGAACCGGCAGGCCTGGCGCTCGACGCTGGCAGCCCTCGACGGCTTCGACCTGGAAGGACGCAGCATCGCCATCGCCGGCGAGCTGGGGCTGGGCTTCGCGGTCGTGACCTGGGGCCTCGATCCGAGGCTGGCGCAGGCCCGCCTCGCCCGCATCGATCCCTATCCGCGCGTCGACCAGCTCCTGCCGGTCTGGCAGGAGGCGGCGCCGGCCCTGATCGAGGCGCTTGCATGCTGACCGCGATCGGCATCGACAGCGACCCGACGCTGGTCCATTTCGTCGAGACCGCGGCCGGCATGGGCGCCGATCTCAAGCTGCTCAACCTGCGTGCCGCGGTCGAGGGAAGCTGGCGGCTGCCGCTGGGCTCGGGCGAGCCGGCGCGCTTCGCCTTCGGCGGCGAAAGCCTGGCCCTGGCGCCCGGCGATGCCGTCTATTGCCGGCTGATCGATCTCTCGCCGGTGCTCGAGGAACGCGACGCGAGGCGGCGCTGGCGCTCGCTGGTGGGCGGGCTCGCAGCCTGGCTCGAGCAGAGCGAAGGTGTCGTCATCAACCGCCCGGGCCATGCCGCCGACAACGGCTCGAAGCCGCTGCACGAGGCCTGGCTGCGCCGGCAGGGCTTCGACGTGCCGGCGAGCCTCACCTCCAGCAGCGCCGAGCGGCTGTCGGTCTTCGCGGGGCAAGGGCCCACCATCGCCAAATCCGTTCAGGGTATCCGCGCCGACACGCGCGCGGTCGCGCCCGAGGACTTCACCGGCTTCGTCGCCGCGCGGGGCCCCGTCCATCTGCAGCGCCGCATCCTGGGCCGCGACCTGCGCATCCATGTGGTCGGCGCGGACGTCCATGGCGAGATGATCGAGAGCGACGCGGTCGACTACCGCACCGAGGTCGCCCGCTTTCGCGAATTTCCGGTTCCGGCGGACCTGGCGCGCCGGCTCGCGCGTGCGACCGAGGCGGCCGGCCTCGTCTTCGCCGGATGGGATTTCAAGCTCGACGACAAAGGGAGGTTCTGGTGTCTGGAAGCGAACCCGATGCCGGGCTACGACGGCTACGATACGCGCGCGAACGGCGCCATATCGCGTTCGTTGGTCGAACGGCTGAGATCTCGCCCGTAATCAAGGACATCCCGCTCTTCAGCCTGTCCGAGACCAGGGCCCTCTACAAGACGGTGACGGGCCCCTTGCGTCCGCACTGGATCCCGCGCGGCACGACGGGCGTCACCGAGTTCTATTCGCTCGGCACCGCCGCCTATCTCGATTTCTGCTGCTCGGAGAATCCGATCGAGGATTACGTCAAGGGCGCGCCCAAGGCGAACAAGCCGCTGCGCAAGGCCTTGAGCGCCATGTACGAGCGGGTTCGCGCCGGGATCGAGGCCGAGATCGGCGAGCCGGTGACGCTGACCGACCGTTTCGCCCTGCCCGGCTTCCACATCTTCCTCGGCCAGGCGATCTATCGCGCCTCGGGCGCGCCGGTCCATTTCGACCAGCAGTACCAGTATCTCCCCTGGGGCCGGAAGCTCGACGGCGTGCCGCCGCTCTCCTTCACCATGCCGATCGTGCTGCCCAAGGCCGGCGGCGGGCTCGACAGCTGGAACGTCACGCCCAACGACGTGACCCGCATGGTGCAGCTCGGCCAGGAGCCCGATCTCGACAAGGTCAAGGAGACCAAGTTCAAGAGCTTCCACCCCTACAAGCTGGGCACGCTCTCGCTCCATTCGGGCCTGCTGCTGCACCGCCTCGGCCGCGTCGAGAAGATCCGCGACGATGACGAGCGCATCACGCTGCAGGGCCACGGTGTCCGAATCAACGGCACCTGGACCCTGCACTGGTGAGCGAAAGGCTCACCGCTCGACATAGAGATCCGGCAGCGTCGATTTGAAATCCGCAACCTTGGGCAGGTCGTTGATCTGGATATAGGGGTTCCAGGGATTGTGGATCGCGTAATCCTGGTGATAGGCCTCGGCCGGATAGAAGCCCTTGAGCGGTACCACCTGGGTCGCGATCGGCGCCGGATAATTGCCGGCCGCGTCGAGCTGCGCGATATAGGCCTCGGCGATCTTCTGCTGATCGGCATCGGCGGCGAAGACCGAGGAGCGGTATTGCGTGCCCTCGTCCGGGCCCTGGCGATTGACCTCGGTCGGGTCGTGCGCCACCGAGAAATAGACCTTCAGGATCTCGCCATAGGTCACCTGCGAGGGGTCGTACTCGATCTGGACCGATTCCGCATGGCCGGTGGTGCCCGAGCTCACCAGCTCGTACTCGGCAGTCGAGGCCTCGCCGCCGGCATAGCCCGCGGTCACATGGCTGACGCCCTTGAGGTGCTCGAAGACGAGCTGCAGGCCCCAGAAGCAGCCACCGGCGAGCACCGCCGTCGCCTTGGCCGGTGCCGAAGCCAGCGGCGCATCGAGCTTGGGATCGGGAATGGGAACGCCGGCGCTGGCACGGGGCCAGGCCCAGAGGGCCGCGAGCGCCATGATGCCGGCACATCCGATGATCTTCAGCGCATGTCTCATGGGTTTCCTCCCGAGGAGCGGGGTCAGGCGATCGGTGCGAAACGCAGCGCGACCGAGTTCATGCAGTAGCGCAGGCCCGTCGGCGCCGGCCCGTCGTCGAAGACATGGCCCAGATGCGCGTCGCACAAGCTGCAGGAGACGGCGGTCCGCGTCATGCCGAAGCTGCGATCCACGGTCTCGACGATATTCTGCTTGGCGATCGGCTGCCAGAAGCTCGGCCAGCCGGTGCCGGATTCGAACTTGGTCGCGGAGTCGAACAGGGCATTGTCGCAGCAGATGCAGCGGAAGATCCCTCTATCGTGGATATTGAGGTTCTCGCCCGAGAAGGGCGCTTCGGTCCCCTCCCGGCGCGTCACCTCATAGGCCTCGGGCGAAAGCTGCCGGCGCCAGTCCTCGTCGGACTTGATCACCTTCGATTGCAGGACGGGTGCTTGCGGCTGCCCGTCATTGCTGACGGGCACGATGAGGACGGCCTGCGAAGCCGCAGCGGCGGCCGGCCGCGATGCCCGCAAGCGCAGGGCCGAAAGCCCGACCGCGGCCGCCGTTCCCGCCAGGAACAGGCGCCGGCCGAGGGCGGCTCGACCGCCGCGCCTGGTCGTTCTCTTCGCGCTGTCGATCATGAAAGCTCCTCCCGCGTCAACCGAAGGTGAAGGCATAGGCCTGGGCGCCGGGATCCAGGAACTCGATCTCGAACAGCCGGTCACGCACCGCGCCGCTTTGCCGGACGAGCTGATAAAGCCGCTGCCCGTCGATCATGCCGGTGCCGTCGGCCGCGATGTCGGCGCCGCGATCCTCGCCGGGCGGCGCGCCGTCGATGGTGACGCGGAACCGGATCGCCTGACCCGGCACCGAGGGTCCCAGGACCAGATGCAGATCGCGCGCATGGAACTTGAAGAGGAGGCGGCCCGAAGGCTCGTTCAGCGTGGCCTGCTCGGGCTTGACGGTCCAGTTGCCGGCCAAGGCCCAATCGTTCAGCGGCAGATCGCCCGGCGCCGCATAGAGCACCGCCTCATCGGGCTTCAGGCCGCCGGCCGAGGCGAACTGATCGCTGGTCCGGCGATAGCCGATATAAGTCTCCGGCGATTGCAGGTCGGTTTCGTCGGAAGCCGCCTGGCTGCCGGTGGCGTTCACCTGGACGAAGCCGACGGCCGGCTTGGCGCCGTTGCGCTCGGCAAGCAGACCCTGGATCACGCCTTCCGACTGCTCGTATTTGCCTTCGCCGAAATGCTGGTAGCGAATCCGGCCGGTCGCGTCGAAGAAATAGTGCGCCGGCCAATACTGGTTCTGGAACGCCCGCCAGATCGCATAGTCGTTGTCGATCGCGACCGGATAGGTGATGCCCAGATCCCGGATCGCGCGCTTCACATTGTCGGGATCGCGCTCGAAGGCGAACTCGGGCGAATGGACGCCGATCACCACCAGCCCCTGATCCGCATATTTCCGGGCCCAGGCCTCGGTGTAGGGGATCGAGCGCAGGCAGTTGATGCAGGAATAGGTCCAGAAATCGACCACCACCACCTTGCCCTTGAGCGCGGCGGCGTCGAGCGGCGCCGAATTCAGCCAGCTCACGGCGCCCGCGAACTGGAGCAGATCGGAATCCGTCGGCTCCCCCGTACCGATACCCGTGCCCGTCATGCCGGTGCTGCCGGTCATGCTGCCCGATCCCGTCATGGCGGCCGGCGCCTGGCCGGTGGGGAGCCGGGCGATCAGCCACTGCTCGATGGCGTCGGTATTGGCCGCCGAGTAGCGGGTGAGCAGGCCGCGATCCATGCCGGTCGCGATGATGGCGACACCGAGCAGCACGGCGACACCGAGACCGCGCCTGACCCAGCGATCGGCGCCCAGATAGCGCTTGAGCCAGGTGAAGACCCGGCTGCCGGCGAGAAGGGCCACGGCCAGTGAGGTCGCGGCACCGGCGGCATAGGCGAGCAGCAGGAGCACGGTTCGCGCATTGGCGCCGCTGAGCGCGGCACCCGTCAGGATCAGGCCCAGCACCGGCCCCGCGCAGGGCGCCCAGAGCAGCCCCGTGGCGATGCCGAGAACGAAGGAGCCGGCGAAGCCGCCGCCCTCACCCGCTTTCGCCGCCAGCTTCTCGCCCAGCCGCACGAGCGGCTGCATCGCGCGCTCGGCGAGACCGCTCGACAGCAGCATCAGGCCGAACAGCGCCAGCAGGCTCAGGGCCAGCCACCGGCCCGCTTCGTTCGCCTGGGTAAGCCAGTTGCCGCCCAGCGTCGCGACCGAGCCGACCAGCGCGAAGGTCGCGGCCAACCCGATCAGCAGCGGCAGGCCGCCGCGGCGGAACGGGCGCGTACCGCTGGCGAAGACGAAAGGCAGGACCGGGAGAATGCAGGGGCTGACGATGGTCAAGGCGCCGGCGAGATAGGACAGGACGAAAAACATGAGCGGGCATCACCTCGGGGCAAACAAGCGGCCGCCGGCGGAGCGGGAAACGGCGGCTCCTCGATAAGTAGGTTCGGACCGGCCGGAACGTTGCTCACGATCCGGTGTAGACCGTTATATTTAATAGGATATAACGGATTCGTGATAGATGGTGAGCGGCCCGGCCGGCCCCGCTGGCAGGTTCTCGGGAGAAAGAACTTCTCCCTGCCGATGGATCGAACCGGGCCGGCGATCCGGAGCGCATCGCCGATCCTTCAGGCGCGGTCCCGCGCCGCCCAGGCATGAGCTTCATCGGGAACGGTGTGATGCCCAATGATGATTCGGCACCTCTCTTATTTCGTGGCCCTGGCGCGTGAGCGGCATTTCGCCCGGGCCGCGGCCGTCTGCAACGTCACGCAGCCGACCCTGACCGTCGCGATCCAGAAGCTCGAGGCCGATCTCGAGGCCCGCCTGGTGGTGCGCAGCCACCGCTATGTGGGGCTGACGCATGAAGGCGAGCATGTGCTGGCCTGGGCGCAGCAGATCCTGGCCGACTATGACAGCCTGCGTGTCGATCTCGGCGGCCTCAAGAAGGGGCTCGAGGGAACCTTGCGGCTGGGCGTGATCCCGGCCGCCATGGCGTCGGTGGCGTTCGTGACGGAGCCCTTCTGCAGCGCCCATCCCGCGGCCAAGGTCAGCGTGCAATCGATGAACTCGCGCGACATCCAGCGCGGGCTCAACGCCTTCGAGATCGATGCCGGGCTGACCTATCTCGACAACGAGCCGCTCGAGCATGCCCGCACGGTCCCGCTCTATCTCGAGCGCTACATCTTCGTGACCCGCCGCGGCGGCCGCCACGAGGGAAGATCGACGATCACCTGGAAGGAAGCCGCCGGCGAGCGCCTGTGCCTCCTCAGCGAAGACATGCAGAACCGGCGCATCATCAACAAGATTGTCGAATCCACCGGCGTTCCGATCGATCCCACCATCACCGGCAACTCGTTCCTCAACATCCTCTCCCATCTCCGCCAGGGCGGCTGGTCGAGCATCGTGCCGCATATCTTCTCCTTCATCATCGGCGACACGCCCGATCTGCTGAAGCTCGACCTGGTCGAGCCCGTTCACAGCCAGGCGATCGGGCTGGTGCTGTCCGACCGCGATCCGCTGTCGCCGATGACGAGCGCGCTGGTGGCGGCCGTCACCGGCGTCGATTTCGAGCGCGAGCTGGCGCGGGCGATGGGCCGCGAGACTTGATAGGGATTCTCTATGAGGCCTTTAAACACATTCATTTGATCGCGGACGAAGCGCGACGCAAAGCTGGCGGCCGTTTTTCAACGGCACCCGGGACCGACCCCGGTCCTCCCCACCAGCCGCTTGCACCGAAAGGAGCGCTCCCATGTCGAAGGTCGTTTGCGTTCTCTATGATGATCCGGTCGACGGATATCCGAAGTCCTATCCCCGCGATGGCCTTCCCAAGATCGAGAAATATCCGGACGGCCAGACACTCCCCACGCCCAAGGCCATCGACTTCGCGCCCGGCGCCCTCCTGGGCAGCGTCTCGGGCGAGCTGGGCCTGCGGAAGTATCTCGAAAGCCAGGGCCACAAGTTCGTCGTGACCTCGGACAAGGACGGGCCGGATTCGCGCTTCGAGCGTGAGCTGGCCGATGCCGAGATCGTCATCTCCCAGCCCTTCTGGCCGGCCTATCTGACGGCCGAGCGGATCGCCAAGGCGAAGAACCTGAAGCTCGCCGTCACCGCCGGCATCGGCTCGGACCATGTCGACCTGCAGGCGGCGATGGATCGCGGCATGACGGTCGCCGAGGTCACCTACTGCAACTCGATCAGCGTCTCCGAGCATGTGGTGATGATGATCCTGGGGTTGGTCCGCAACTACATCCCCTCCTACCAGTGGGTGGTGAAGGGCGGCTGGAACATCGCCGATTGCGCCGCCCGCTCCTACGATCTCGAGGGAATGCATGTCGGCACCGTCGCGGCCGGCCGCATCGGCCTCGCCGTGCTGCGCCGGCTCAAGCCCTTCGAGGTCAAGCTCCATTATACCGACCGCCATCGCCTGCCGGCCGAGGTCGAAAGGGAACTCAATCTCACCTGGCATCCGAACGCGGAGGCCATGGTGAAGGTCTGCGACGTGGTCACCATCAACGCGCCGCTCCATCCGGAGACCGAGAATCTCTTCAACGAGACGCTGATCGCCAAGATGAAGCGCGGCGCCTACCTCATCAACACGGCACGCGGCAAGATCTGCAACCGCGATGCGGTCGCGCGCGCGCTCGAGACGGGACAGCTCGCGGGCTATGCCGGCGACGTCTGGTTCCCGCAGCCGGCGCCGAAGGATCATCCCTGGCGGACCATGCCCCATCACGGCATGACGCCGCATATCTCCGGCACCTCGCTCTCCGCGCAGACGCGTTACGCGGCCGGCGTGCGCGAGATCCTCGAATGCTGGTTCGAGAAGCGGCCGATCCGCAACGAGTATCTGATCGTCTCCGGCGGCAAGCTCGCCGGCACCGGCGCCCATTCCTACAGCGCCGGCAACGCGACCTCGGGCTCCGAGGAAGCGGCCAAGTTCAAGACCAAGGCCTGACGCAAGGCACCGCGAGGCCGGGTTGTCCGTCCGGCCTCGCGGCCTTCCCGCCCGTTCCCTCGTTCATCCCCATCATTCCCAATTCCCATGCCGTCGCCGGAAGACCAGGCCCGCAGCACCCGGCTCGATCTGTGGCGGGCCCCTGTCGTGGCTCTCCTGCGCTCGCGGCCCTGGCGCCAGGCCGCCCTCGCGGCGCTCGGCGGGTTCATCGCCATCGCGGCGCTGGCGCAGCTGACCGACCATCTTCATACCCTTCTTCTGATCGCGCCCTTCGGCGCGAGCTGCGTGCTGGTCTTCGCCGTGCCCGCAAGCCCGCTCGCCCAGCCGCGCAACCTGATCGGCGGCCATCTGCTCTCGTCCCTCGCGGGGCTCGTGATCCTGGCCGCGCTCGGCGACGGCCCCTGGGCGCTGGGCCTCGGGGTGGCCCTGGCCATCCTGCTGATGGTGCTGTCCGAAACCGTTCATCCGCCGGCCGGCGCCGATCCCATCGTCATCATCTCGACCCAGGCCGCCTGGCCGTTCCTGCTGGCGCCGGTGCTGGCCGGAACGCTGATCATCTTCGGCATCGCGACGCTCTACCACCGCCACGTCTCGCGATTGCCCTACCCCGCATCGAAACCGAAATGACGCCGATCGCGTCGCGGCCGCATCACCGGTCCGGACTCTAGCTCGCCACCGGCCCGATCGGGATGAAGTCCACGGGCTCGCCCGGCTTCACCTCTTCGCGCGCCTCCTCGAGCGCGATGAAGCCCTGCATGCCGACAAGCGGCGAGAGCATGGCGGAACCCTGCTTGGGCGTCGGCACGGCGCGGCTGATGCCCTCGCCATCGGGCGTGACGGTGCCGAAGAGGAAATCGCGCCGGCCCGCCTTCTTGCGATAGTCGAAGCCGGCCGCGACGCGGAGCACGGGCAAAGTCTCGGCGCCGGCGCCGGCGAAGCGCAGCAGGATCGGCCGGCCGAACATGAGGAAGGTCACCAGCGCCGCCACCGGATTGCCCGGCAGCGCCAGGATCGGGCAGGTGTCGATGTCGCCGAACCCGACCGGCTTGCCGGGCTTGATCGCCAGGCGCCACATCTCCAGCGCGCCGCGTTCCCGGATGACGCGGCGCATATAGTCCTCCGAGCCCACGGACATGCCGCCCGAGGTCACGATGAAATCGTGGCTGTGGGCCGCGTCGGAGAGACGCCGGTCGAGCGCCACCGGATCGTCGGGGATGATGCCGAGATCGACGGTCTCGAAACCCAGCTCCTCGAGAAGGGCGCGCAGCAGCGGGCGGTTGGCATCCCAGATCTGGCCGGGGCCCAGCGGCGCCCCCGGCTCGCGCAGCTCGTCGCCGGTCGAGAACAGCGCCACCCGCAGCCGGTTGAACACCGTGAGCTCGTGGAATCCCAAGGCCGCCGCGAGCGCGATATCGATCGCGCGCAGCCGCCGCCCGGCCGGGAATATGGTCGATCCGCGCCGCACATCCTCGCCCTGCCGCCGGCAATGCGCGCCGGGCTTGGCCTCGCCGACGAGGCGCAGCGACTGGCCGTCGGACAGGCAGGCCTCCTGCATGATGACCATGTCGGTGCCGGCCGGCATCGGCGCACCGGTGAAAATCTGGACAGCCTCGCCTTCACCGGGCCCGCCCTCGAAGGGATGGCCGGCCGCGGCGCGCCCGACGATCCGAAAGCCGCTCTTCGCATGTGCAGCAAGATCGGCGGTTCGCACCGCATAGCCGTCCATGGCGGCGTTGTCGCAAGGCGGCAGATCGGCGGGGGCCAGGAGCGGCGTCGACAGGATGCGGTCGCGCGCGCGGGCGAGCGGCACCCATTCGGACCGGATCGTCACCTCGACATCGGGCAGGAGAAGCGCCAGCGCCTCCGCCAGGCTCCGCACGGAATCGTTTGGTTGTCGGGGTTTGGCCATCCTCTCCGCCGGGCCTTCCTCGGGTTTGCGAGGCCCTTCGGATAGCAGGATTCCGCCGCATTGACCAAGCGATCTATTCAGACGACTATAACGCATCGATATAGTCAATTGACCACATCGCTGACCGTAAACCCTGAACGGAGGAGACGATGGATACGATTGCGCTCGACAATCGGCTGAGCAAGCCGACTGCAGATTTCCTGTCGCGCCGCCACAAGCTCCTGATCAACGGCGAATGGGTGGCCGCCAAATCGGGCAAGCTCTTCCCGGTCTACAACCCGGCGACGGGCACGCTCCTGGCGCAGGTCGCCGAGGCCGACAAGGCGGATGTCGACGAGGCGGTGAAGGCCGCGCGCAAGGCCTTCGACGAAGGTCCCTGGCGCAAGATGACGGGCTCGCAGCGCGGGCGCCTCATGTGGAAGCTGGCCGATCTCATCGAGCAGCATCTCGAGGAGTTCGCCGAGCTCGAATCCATCGACAACGGCAAGCCGGTGACGGTCGCGCGCGTGGCGGACGTGCCGCTCACGGTCGACATGTTCCGCTATATGGGCGGCTGGGCCACCAAGATCCCCGGCTCCACCCTGCCCTGGTCGGTGCCGAACGAATACCTCTCCTATACGCAGCGCGAGCCGGTCGGCGTGGTCGGGCAGATCATCCCCTGGAACTTCCCGCTGCTGATGGCCGCCTGGAAGCTGGGGCCGGCGCTCGCGGCGGGCTGCACGATCGTGCTCAAGGTCGCGGAGCAGACCCCGCTCAGCGCGCTGCGCCTGGGCGAGCTGATCCAGGAGGCGGGCTTCCCCAACGGCGTCGTCAATATCCTCGCCGGCTATGGCGAGACCGCCGGTGCCGCGCTCGCGGCGCATGACGCCGTCGACAAGGTGGCTTTCACCGGCTCGACCGAGGTCGGCAAGCTGATCGTCAAGGCGGCGGCCGGCAATCTCAAGAAGGTCTCGCTCGAGCTCGGCGGCAAGTCGCCGGCGATCGTGTTCCCCGACGCCGACATCGACGCGGCGATCCCGGGCACGGCCAGCGCCATCTTCTTCAACCACGGCCAATGCTGCTGCGCCGGCTCGCGCCTCTACGCCCACAAGAAGGTGTTCGACAAGGTGCTGGACGGTATCGTGAACGAAGCCAAGAAGATCAAGGTCGGCGAAGGGCTCGATCCCAAGACCAATATGGGCCCGCTGGTCTCCGAGGAGCAGTTCCAGCGCGTCACCGGCTATATGGATGCCGGGCTCAAGGAAGGGGCCAAGGCGGCGGTCGGCGGCCACAAGACCGGCGACAATAACGGCTATTTCGTCGAGCCGACGGTCTTCACCAACACCACCCGCGACATGAAGATCGTGCGGGAGGAGATCTTCGGACCGGTCGTCTGCGCCGAGCCCTTCGGCGACGAGGATCTCGAGAAGATGGCGAAGCAGGCCAACGACACGCTCTACGGCCTCGCCGCCAGCGTCTGGACCAAGGACATCGGCAAAGCCCACAAGATGGCGAGCCTGATCCGCTCGGGCACCGTGTGGGTGAACTGCCACAACGTGTTCGACGCCTCGCTCCCCTTCGGCGGCTACAAGCAGTCGGGCTGGGGTCGCGAGATGGGCAGCGAAGTACTGAACAACTACACCGAGACCAAGGCCATCACCGTCAAGCTCTGACGCCCAGGCGCCCGGCACCGGATGCGGCGGACCGCCGCCGCATCCGGACCGCCGGCGTGACGGATATCCGCTTCATTTCCGGCAACGACATCACCCCTGCATGAGCCGCCTTCGAGAAGCCACCGTCTTCGGCCCCCTCCAGCGCTCGCCGGCCTTCGGCGGCGCGGCGGCATCCAATCTCATCCTGCGGACACCCGACCCTCACGCCGGCCTGCGCGAGGCGCTGGGCATGGACCAGGCGCCGCGTCGTCGGCGTCTCTGGGAGCTCTCGGGCTATCTTCACTGCTCGATCATCGGCACCTGCCTGTCGACCGCCGAGCTGCGCCAGATCCTGATCAAGGCGCAGATGACGCCGGTCTCGACCGCCACCGATCACGAGCTTCACAGCGAGGCGGTCCATGCGGCCGGTCGCCATGACGGCGCCGCCAAGTTGCTGAACAAGGCGCTCGACCGCCGCCACGGCCTCGCCATCAAGCGCTTCGCCCGCGCCAAGACGGAGCCGGAGCTGCACCAGCTCTGGGAACAGGCGGTGGAACAGGGCGAGATCCCGGGTGCCTATTGGGCGGCCCTGACCCATCCGCAGGCGAAGGACACGCTGATCCGCCGCGTCTTCGGCGATGTGCATATGCTCTCGCATCTGGTGGGGGCCGCGAACCGCGCCGATATCCGCCGGCTGCGCCAGCTCGAAAGCGAGAATGCCGCGCTCCAGAGCAAGGCGGCGCGCCAGCAGGACCAGCTTCGCGACGCGATCCTGGCCCGCGACGCCGAGATCCGGAACCTGCGCCAGCTCCTGGTCGAGGCCCTCGCCAAGGGCACGGCCGAGCCCGCCGGCGGATCGGCCGGCAGCGCGTCGGAGCAGGCGACGCTGGGCCGGACCCTCGCCGATCTGGAGCATCGGCTCTCGGCCGAATCCCGGCGCCGCGAGCGGGCGGAGGCCCGTCTCGGCGTCGCCGAGACGGCGCTCGCCGAGGCGACCGCCGCCCGGCACGACCTGGAACGCCGCGAACGCGCGCTCCAGGCCGAGGTCGGGGCGACCGAAGCGGCCCTGGCCGCGGCCAGCGGCGATGGCGCGGAGGATCCCGAGCCGATCGATCTCGGCGGCCGCTCGATCCTCTATGTCGGCGGCCGTGCGGTGCAGACGCCGCATTTCCGGCGGGCCGCCGAGCAGTGGCACGCCACGCTGCTGCATCACGACGGCGGCGTCGAGGATCAGATCGCGCTGCTGGCGGGCCTGATCAGCCGCGCCGACATGGTGATGTTCCCGGTCGACTGCGTCAGCCACGGCGCGGTCGCGACCATCAAGCGGCTCTGCCGCAACGCGGCCAAGCCCTACCGGCCGCTGCGCAGCGCCAGCCTCGCTTCCTTCGTCGCGGGTTTGCGCGGCGAGCTGCCGGTCGAGGCCGAAGCGCCGCCCGCGTGACCCGCGTCAGGCCGCCCGCCCCTATTCCTTGAAGATCATCACGTCGGTCGACTTGATCACCGCCAGGACCTTGTCGCCGGTCTTGAGCCCCAGATCCTCGGCGCTGTCGACGAAGATCGCGGAGGTGACGGTGTTGCCGCCGCCGATATCGACCGTGACCTGCGCCATCACGGCGCCCTTCTTGAGCTGGGTGATCGTGCCGGCGAAGCGGTTACGCGGACTCATCTTCATGATGCCTCTCCTCTTGCGTCAGGGTTGCAGGATCCGGTCGAGTTCGGCTTCGGACAGGTCGCGGCGGTAGAAATCGTGGAAGAACGAGCGCACCGACGTCCGCAGATCGTCGGTGAAGCCCGCCGGGTGGAGCTTGTGGCCCAGCCAGAGCAGGCCCAGCAGGCGATTGACCGAGGGCGGCTCGTCGATCCAGCCGAACGGCAGCTTGGGCAGCAGCAGGACGCGCTGGTCCTCGACCGCCGCCAGCGAGGCGAAGGCCGCGTCGGTGCGCAGCCGCAGGGCGAAGCTCTCGCTCATGGTGAGAACCAGCGCCGGATTCCAGGCGAGCAGCGTCGAGGCCTCGATATCGCCTCGCGGCTGATCGGCCGGCACGACATTGGCGAGGCCCAGCAGGGCCAGGGGCTCGGCGCTGATGGAAGCGGGGCCGACGGCGGCGAGCCCGTTCTCGTTGCGCCCGTAATAGGCGCTCGGGCGCGGCACCGAAGACGCGGCGACGGCCTGCCGCGTCTGCGCGAGAATGCGATCCGCTTCCGCCGCGAGCCGGTCGGCCGTCGCGGTCTCGTCGAGGATCTCCCCGAGCTGGCGATAGAGCCCGGGCGTACGGGCGAGGCTGCCATCCAGCAGGAGATAGGGCACGCCCGTCTCCTTCTGCACGCGGTCGGCCAGGTCGCGATAGCGCGGCGAGACGGTGCCGATATCGAGGATGAGATCGGGCTTCTGGCGCCGGATGAGGCCGGAATCGATCTCGTCGCCATGGGTCAAGGCACCCAGCTCCGGCAGTTGCGCGGCCGCGGGATCGAGCAGCGCCAGCGCGTCGTCATGCGGCTTGTGCGCCCAGCCCAGCATCTTCCGCGGCGCCAGCGTGAAGAGCAGCAGCGCCGCCGGCGGCCCGGCCGGCAGGACACGCGCGATAAGATCGGGAATCTCGACGGTCCGCCCGGCCGCGTCTGTTATGGTACGGGCCCAGGCTGGCGGGGCCAGCCATAGCATGGTGAGCGCAAGCAACGTGATGGCGGACAGCTTGTACCGTCTTATCCTAGTGCCCATCGTCACCAGCCATTGCCCGGGGCTCGCTGTATTCCTTCAACTATAGCGGCGGGGAGAGGGCCCGCGAAGATGGCATCGCGCTACACCGCCTCCGATCCCGGCGCTTATGAGCGCTTGATGGGCCGCTGGAGCCCCCGTCTGGCGGAGCCGTTCCTCGATCATGCCGGTCTTGTCGCGGGCGAGACGGTGCTCGATATCGGCTGCGGCACGGGCAGCCTGACGACCGCGCTGGCGGCGCGCGCGGAGCCACGCGCCGTCATCGGCGTCGACATCGCCTTCCCCTTCGTCCGTTTCGCCGCGGCACAAGAGAGCCGTGTCGCCTTCGTCACGGGCGATGCCTGCGCCCTGCCCTTCGCCGATGCCAGCATCGATCACGCGCTCTCGCTGCTGGCGCTCAATTTCGTCTCGAACCCGGCTCAAGCCATGAGCGAGATTCATCGCGTCGTCAGGCCCGGCGGTCGGGTCGCCGCCGCGGTGTGGGATTTCGCGGGCGGGCTCGTCTACCAGCGTATCTTCTGGGACACGGCCGCGGCGCTCGATCCCGCCGCGAGCCGCGCCCGGGCAAAGCAGCTTTCGGCCCCGCTCCTGGCGCCGGGCGCGCTCGCGGCGGCGCTGGCCGCGGCCGGCTTCACGGAGGTTCATGGCAGCAGCATGACAATCCGCATGGATTATGCGGATTTTGCCGATTACTGGGAGCCGATCGCGGCGGCGACCGGGCCGGTCGGCGACTATGTCCGTGCCACCCCGCCGGCATTGCTGGCGGAGATCCGGGGCAAGATCCGGGACGCCTATTTGTCGGGCAGGCCCGACGGCCTTCGCTCCCTGGCCGCCACCGCCTGGGTCGCCACCGGCAGGCGGTGAGGCGGCCGGGAACGGGCGGAGGGCCGCCTTGCCAGCCGGTTTCCGGCGGCGTTATGTTCATTCCAATATATCGATGGCGCGGCACCGCGGCCGCCCTTCCGACCGCCGGAACGGCCCGATAGTCCCCGCAAAAGGAGGCGACGATGGACCCGAAGAAGACCGCCCTGGTGCTGATCGAGTATCAGAACGACTTCACCAGCGAGGGAGGCACACTCCACCAGGCGGTGAAGCCGGTGATGGAGAGCAGCAACATGCTGGCGAATACCGTCGAGACGGTGGAGAAGGCGCGCGCGCTCGGCGCCACGATCATCTACGTGCCGATCACCTTCACCGACGATTATCACGAGCTGAGCCCGACGCCCTACGGCATCCTCAAGGGCGTCGTCGATTCCAAGTCCTTCCGCAAGGGAAGCTGGGGGGCCGAGATCGTCGCCGCGCTGAAGCCGCAGCCCGGGGATATCGTGGCCGAAGGCAAGCGCGGCCTCTGCGGCTTTTCCAGCACCAATCTCGATTTCATCCTGCGCAGCCGCGGCATCACGGACATCGCGCTCGGCGGCTTCCTCACCAATTGCTGCGTCGAATCCACCATGCGCACCGGCTATGAGAAGGGCTACAACGTCGTCACCCTGACCGACTGCACCGCGACCCTGAGCCAGGAGGAGCAGCGCATGGCGGTCGAGAAGAACTATCCGATGTTCTCGCGGCCGCTGACGCACAAGGAATTCCTCCGCGAGCTCGGCGGCCAGACGGCCGCCGGCGGCAAGTCCCGCGGCTACGAGGCCGCCTGAGAATCCCCGCTGCGGCAGGCTCGGGGTCCGGCCCGCCGCAGGGAAGAACGGCCGCGTGCCGAAGGCCCGCGCGAACGATCGGCCGCGTCCCGCCGGAACCCTTTGCCGCTCTCACATCCGAAACCCGAACCAGCAACGGAAATCCTGTCATGTCTCACGAGCTGAAGTTCTTCATCAACGGCGCCTGGGTCGACCCGGCGACGCCCAAGACCCTCGACGTCATCAACCCCGCGACCGAGGAGGCCTACACGAGGATCTCGGTCGGCTCGGCCGCCGATGTCGATCGCGCCGTGGCGGCCGCCCGCGCCGCCTTCCCCGCCTTCACGCTCACGAGCAAGGCCGAGCGGCTCCGCCTCCTGCGCCGCATCCTCGAGGTCTACAACAAGCGCGGCGAGGATATCGCGCGCGCCGTGTCGGACGAGATGGGCGCGCCCATGGCCTGGGCCCGCGACGCCCAGCTCTGGGCCGGCCGGGTCCATCTCGAGGCCACCATCCATGCGCTGGAAGGCTTCGAGTTCGAGAAGCAGCGCGGCGGCACGCGCATCGTCTATGAAGGCATCGGCGTCGCGGCGCTGATCACGCCCTGGAACTGGCCGCTCAACCAGATCGTCTGCAAGGTGGCGCCGGCGATCGCGGCCGGCTGCACCATGGTGCTGAAGCCCAGCGAGATCGCGCCTATCAGCGGCATCATCTTCACCGAGGTGATGGAGGAGGCCGGCGTTCCGGCCGGCGTCTACAATCTCGTCAGCGGCGACGGCCCCTCGGTCGGCCAGGTGATGGCGGGCCATCCCGGCGTCGACATGGTCTCCTTCACCGGCTCGACCCGCGCCGGCATCATCGTCGCCAAGACCGCCGCCGACACGGTCAAGCGCGTCGCGCAGGAGCTGGGCGGCAAGTCGCCCAACATCATCCTGCCGGATGCCGATTTCGAGACCGCCGTGCGCAAGGGCGTCGAATCCTGCTTCAGCAACACCGGCCAGTCCTGCGATGCGCCCACCCGCATGCTGGTGCCACGCGGCCGCCATGACGAGGCGCTTGCCATCGCCAAGCTCACCGCCGAGGCGCAGAAAGTGGGCGACCCCAAGGCCGAGGGCACGATCCTGGGCCCCGTGGTCAGCGAGATCCAGTACAACAAGATCCAGCGGCTGATCGAGGCGGGCATCAAGGAAGGCGCCACGCTCGTGACCGGCGGGCCCGGCCGGCCGGAAGACCTCAACCGCGGCTATTACGTGCGGCCGACCGTGTTCGGCAACGTCAAGAACGAGATGACGATCGCGCGCGAGGAGATCTTCGGCCCCGTCATCGCCATCATGTCCTATGACAACGAGGACCAGGCGGTGGAGATCGCCAACGACACCGTCTATGGCCTCGCCGCCTATGTGCAGTCGAAGGACATCGCCCATGCCCGCAAGATCGCGCGCCGCCTGCGCGCCGGGCAGGTCAACATCAATTATCCGGATTGGGATACCTTCGCCCCCTTCGGCGGCTACAAGCAGTCCGGCAACGGCCGCGAATATGCCGACTGGGCCATTCACGACTTCCTCGAGGTGAAGGGCATCATCGGCTACGGCGCGGCCTGACAGCATTGTTCCCTCCCCCGCTGCGCGGGGGAGGGCGAGGGAGGGGGCTGCTCGGTATCCAATATCGCGTCGTCCCCCTTCCTCCTTCGCCCTTCGGGCTACGGAGGACAAGTCCTAACCTTCCCCCTCAAGGGGGGAAGGATGAATGGAAAGCGGGAGAAGGGACAACAAACGAGATTCCCCGCGCCCCCTTTCGCCTCTCGAACGCATCACGTCAAAAGGAACACCATGTCCAACCATCTAAAATTCTATATCGGCGGCGCCTGGGTCGATCCGGTGACGCCCAAGACCCTCGACGTCATCAACCCCGCGACCGAGGAAGCCTACACGAAGATCTCAATCGGCTCTTCCGCCGATGTCGACAAGGCCGTCGCGGTGGCGCGGAAGGCCTTCGCCTCCTTCGGCCAGACCGGCAAGGCCGAGCGGCTGGCACTGCTGAAGCGGATCCTCGAGAACTACCGCAAGCGCAAGCAGGAGATCGCCGACGCCGTCTCCGAGGAGATGGGGGCGCCTTCGGACTGGGCGCTGAACGCCCAGGCCACGGCGGGGGAGATTCACCTGCTCTCGACGATCAAGGCGCTCGAGGAATTCGAGTTCGAGGAGCAGCGCGGCAACACCCGCATCCTGCGCGAAGGCATCGGCGTGGTCGGGCTGATCACCCCCTGGAACTGGCCGCTCAACCAGATCGTCTGCAAGGTGGCGCCGGCGATCGCGGCCGGCTGCACCATGATCCTGAAGCCCTCGGAGATCGCGCCCATCAGCGGCGTCATCTTCTCCGAGATCGTCCATGCCTCGGGCGTCCCGGCCGGCGTCTACAACATGATCAACGGCGACGGCCCCTCGGTCGGCCAGGTCATGGCGGCGCATCCCGGGATCGACATGATCTCCTTCACCGGCTCGACCCGCGCCGGGATCATCGTCGCCAAGACCGGTGCCGACACGGTCAAGCGCATCAGCCAGGAGCTGGGCGGCAAGTCGCCCAACATCGTGCTGGCGGACGCGGATTTCGAGGCCGCCGTGCGCAGCGGCGTCGAGAATTGCTTCTCCAACAGCGGCCAGTCCTGCAACGCGCCGACCCGCATGCTGGTGCCGCGCGACCGCCATGACCTGGCGCTCGCCGTCGCGAAGAAGACGGCCGAGACGCAGAAGGTCGGCGATCCCAAGGCTCCGGGCACCATCCTCGGCCCCGTGGTCAGCGAGATCCAGTTCAGCAAGATCCAGAAGCTGATCGAGGCGGGCATCAAGGAAGGCGCCACGCTGGTGACGGGCGGCACCGGCCGGCCGGAGGGCCTCAATCGCGGCTATTACGTGCGGCCGACCGTGTTCGGCAACGTCAAGAACGAGATGACGATCGCGCGCGAGGAGATCTTCGGGCCGGTGATCGCGATCATGCCTTATGACAGCGAGGCGCAGGCGATCGAGATCGCCAACGACACGGTCTACGGCCTCTCGGCCAACGTGGAATCGAAGAACATCGACCATGCCCGCAAGGTGGCGCGCCAGATCCGGGCCGGGCAGGTCAAGATCAACTATCCCGCCTGGGACACCTTCGCCCCCTTCGGCGGCTACAAGCAGTCCGGCAACGGCCGCGAATATGCCGACTGGGGCATCCACGACTTCCTGGAAGTGAAGGGCATCATCGGCTACGGGGCGTGAGGCGCCCTCGCGCCAATGAGGTAACTAGAAATCTCCCCTCCCCCGTCTTACGGGGGAGGGTGAGGGAGGAGGCTGCGCGCTATCAGAAACCGAGCAGCCCCCTTCCTGACCTTCCCCCACCGTGCGGGGGAAGGGGTCAACCTCGCCTTCAATGCGCATCCGCCGTCGGCGCCTTCGGGGGCGCCACCTTGCGCATCAACGGCACCATCGCGGTCGCGATCACGAAGCAGATAAAGATGATCCAGAAGGCGTCGGCGAAGGTCTGCACCTGCGCCTCGCGATAGGTCAGCGCCCAGAGCTGCTTGAGCGCTGCCGTCTGGCCGCTCACCACGTCGCCGCCCATCGCATCCGTATAGAGAACGGCGACCCGGTCCGTTAGCTCACCGAGCGCCGCGTTGGCGGCGTTGAGGTGATCCGCCAGCCGCAGGAAATGCAGGTTGGTGCGGTCGTTGAGGATGGTGGCGCAGCCGGCGATGCCGATGGCGCCGCCCAGGTTGCGCATCAGGTTGAAGAGGCCCGAAGCGAGCTTGAGGCGCTCGGGCGCCAGCGAGCCCAGCGTGAGCGTCACGGTCGGCGCCACGGCGAACTGCTGGGCGAAGCCGCGGAAGGCCTGCGGCAGCAGGAGCTCGCGCCAGCCCCAGTCATGGGTGATGGGCGTGAAGTTCCACATGGAGAGGGCGAAGCCGGCGAGCCCGACCATCATGAGCCAGCGCAGGTCGAAGCGCCGGGCGCAGAAGGTATAGATCGGGATCCCCAGGATCTGGAAGATGCCGGTCGAGAACACGGCGAGCCCGATCTGCAGCGCGCTGAAGCCCCGCACATGGGCGAGGAAGATCGGCGTCAGGTAGATGGTGGCGAAGATACCGACGCCGGTCACGAAGGAGAAGAAGCAGCCCAGCGCGAAGTTCCGGCTCTTGAGCGCGCGCAGATCCACGACCGGGTTGGCGAAGACGAGGCTGCGCCAGATGAAGGCGATGCCCGAGATCGCCGCGGTCCAGGCGGTGGTGCGGATGGTGTCGTCCTCGAACCAGTTCCAGCGCGGCCCCTCCTCCAGCGTATAGGCGATGCAGCCGAGGAAGACCGCCATCAGCACCATACCCGGATAGTCGGCGCCCTTGAGCAGCGAGAGGTTCGGCCGGTCGACCTTGACCAGGATCGGCACCATCACGGCGATGAAGAAGCCCGGCAGCAGGTTGACGAAGAAGAGCCAATGCCAGGAATAGCTGTCCGTGATCCAGCCGCCGACCGTGGGACCCAGCGTCGGCGCCAGCGAGGCCAAGGCACCGATCACGGCCGCCGCGATCACGCGCTGATGGCCGCTGAAATAGATGAAGGCGACGGTGAAGACCGTCGGGATCATCGAGCCGCCGAGAAAACCCTGAGCCGCGCGGAAGACGATCATGCTCTCGATGTTCCAGGCCCAGCCGCAGAGCAGGCTCGTCAGCGTGAAGCCGATGGCCGAGATGCTGAAGAGCCAGCGCGTCGACATCACCCGCGACAGCCAGCCCGACAGCGGGATCACGATGATCTCGGCGATCAGATAGCTGATCTGGACCCAGGAGACCTCGTCGGGGCTGGCCGAGAGCCCGCCGCCGATATCGGCGAGCGAGGCCGAGACGATCTGGATGTCGAGAAGCGCGATGAAGAAGCCGACGGCCATCGTGGCGAAGGCGAAGACCTTCGCCGGCAGCGGGAGAAGGGCCGGATCGGTGACGGAGCCGCCCAACGCCCGCGACAAGGCGCTCACGGCGCGGCTCGGTCGTTCGGATTGCCGTTTGTGGGTCGCAGATCGACCGCGACCGTGACCGAGAGGCCGGGGCGCAGCAGCCCCAGCACCGAGGCGTCGCCGTCGAGCAGGATGCGCACCGGCACGCGCTGCACGATCTTGGTGAAGTTGCCGGTGGCGTTCTCGGGCGGCAGCACGCTGAAGGTGGCGCCGGTCGCCGGCGCCAGGCTCACCACATGGCCATGGAACCGGCGGCCCGGCAGCACGTCCGCCTCGATGGTCGCTTCCAGGCCCGGCTGCATCCGGGCGAGCTGGCTCTCCTTGAAATTGGCGTCGACCCAGAGGCCCTCCGCCGGCACCACGGCCAGCAGCCGCGCGCCGATCGTGGCATAGGCGCCGTCGCGCGCGGCGCGGTTGCCGATCACGCCGTCGATGGGCGCGCGCAGCTCGGTATAGCCGACATCGAGGGCGGCGAGGTCGCGCTCGGCGACGGCCTCGGCCAGCGCCGCCTCGGCCTGCTGCTTCTGCGTCTCGATCACGTCGAGCTGGCGCTGGGCGGCGTCGAGGGCGGCGCGCGCCTTCTGGCCGTTGGCGACCGCCGACTTGTAATCCGCATCGGCCTGCTGGAAGCGCTGGGTCGAGGCGTCGGAGGTGGCCAGCAGTTTCTGATAGCGGCTCTGATCGTCGCGGGCCCGCACGATCTCGGCATCGACCGCGGCGATCTCAGCCGCGGTCTGCGCGATTACCGCCTCCTGCAGGCGGCGGGTGGCGTCGAGATTGGCGAGCGTCGCCTGCTCGGCCGCGACGGCCGCCTCCGCCTTGGCCAGCGCCGCCCGATAGTCGCGATCGTCGAGCTTCACCAGCAGGTCGCCCTGATGCACGACCTGGTTGTCGGTGACCGCCACCTGCTGGATGAGCCCCGAGACCTTGGGCGCGATCACCGTCACGTCGCCGCCGACATAGGCATCGTCGGTGGTCTCGATGAAGCGACCCTCGCGCCACCAGTCGTAACCGTACCAGGCAGCGCCGGCGGCGATCAGCAGCCCCAGGCCGAGCGGCAAAGCGCGCCGGAGCCGCCGCTTGAGCCCGCCCTTGGCCGGGCCTCCCTTGCCGGGTGTGGCGACCACGGCCCGATCGGCAACAACGGTCGTCATGACGATGTCTCCCGCGAGGGTTTGCGTGGCCGGAGCCGTCAGATCTCGACCTCGGCGTCCCCGTCGACGCCGAGATCCTGGGCGGTGATGGAGCGCAGCATCCCGCGCAGCTCCGCGCTGCGCGCATCGCCGAACTTCGCCTCGAACTGCTCCTGCGCCTTGACCCAGCCCTCGACCGCGGCGCGCAGCCGCTCGCGGCCGCGCTCGGTCAGATGCAGCTCCTTGCTGCGCCGGTCGGTGCGGCTCTTCTTGATCTCGATCAGGCCCTCGCGCTCGAGCGGGAGGATGTTGCGGCCGAGCGTGGTGCGATCCAGCACCAGATCGCGCGCCAGCGCGTTGATCGTCATCGGGCCGATGCGCCGGAGCTTGGCGAGGATCCCGAACTGGCTGATGCGCAGGCCGGTCGGCACCAGGAACTGGTCATAGAACTGCGTCACATGCCGCGCCGCCTGGCGCAGGGCGAGGCAGTTGCAGAGATCGGCCTTGGGATACCCGTCCACCAGGATCGCGGTCATGGAACCCTCGCTTGCTTTATGCGTATATGCGCCTAATATAGGCGCATATACGCCTAAGTCAATCGACCGCCCGCACCCGGGCGCCGCGATGGCGGCGGTCACGGTCCAGAGCCGGTTGATTCGGAACGAAACCCCTCGACCCGCGACAAGGAGATGATCGCCATGGCAACCCGTCCTTCCGTCGTTTTTCTCGAGCCCGTCCGGACCGCGATCGGCAGCTTCGGCGGTAGCCTGAAGGGCCTCCCCGCCCCTGATCTGGGCAGCATCGCGATCAAGGCCGCGATCGAGCGGGCCCGGGTCGAGCCCGGCGCCGTCGACACCGTCGTGATGGGCCAGGTGGTGCAGGCCGGCGCCAAGATGAACCCGGCGCGCCAGGCGGCGATCCATGCCGGGCTCCCGGTGACGGTGCCCGCCCTGACGGTCAATCGCGTCTGCGGCTCGGGTGCCCAGGCCATCGTCTCGGCGGCGCAGGAGATCTGGCTCGAGGCCATCGACAGCGCCGTCGCCGGCGGCATGGAGAACATGGACCGCGCGCCCTACCTCATCCCGCAGGGACGCTGGGGCCATCGCA